>DFTB01000007.1 GCA_002382975.1 Fibrobacter sp. UBA4223 | reverse complement strand
AAATTGGAACATCCTATTTTTTTATCCCCTTAAAGGAATTTGCGAAAGAAAATATACGTTACCTGGTAGACAGCGGGTTACGCGTCGATATTGTACTCACGGCAAATAGCCCGATACATGTTTTCACTATAGCAAGTGCCAGAAATCGACTTGTCTTCGAACAGATCGTTTATTCGGTCGGTACATTCCATTTTCCCTGAAGCAATTTTTTCGATCAGGTCTTCTACCGTCACCGCCTTATCAGTCACAATCCGCCCATACGCATCATTCAGTGACGAATACGACAAGTAATCCGCTTCATCGGGAACATAAAACACGACAGGCCTTTTAAGCAGGGCGTAATCCACACAACAGCTAGAGTAATCCGTCACTAGGCAATCAGCGACCATCAGCATATGCTGAACGGACCTGACATTTTTATCACCAAGAACCAAGAAATGCTTATCCTCGAACTCCATCTGGAATTGCGTCATCGGGTGCAGTTTCGTAAGGAAAAGAATGTTTTCACGCTTCAAAAAATCCCAAAAGGCAGAACAAGAACTCAGCTCCTGAAGAATATCCTTTACTACATCCCTATGGGTATTCGGGCTTACGCGATAGGTCGGCATATAAAGAACAATCTTCCGAAATTCACTCAGGTTCACTCCCGAAACAAGACTCGAACGGTCGATTTTTTCGTGGAACAAGTCGTTCCGGGGTTGCCCCGTTATCACAACCGAATCACGTTTAACGCCAAACTGTTCCATGGACCTTTCGGCCGTATATTCCGAGGTTGCCAACGATAAGTCACGGTAGACCCAGTTATAGATTCTATCCAAGGCTTTTTTCAATTTCAGCTTAGCACCATGATAATTTTCATTGTAGATTTTTTTGAATCCACCGACTCCGTGCCACAAGGATACAATCTTGGCACCACCCACCAACGGGACTAGGCCAAAATCCTCAAGTCCGTTCGTCATGATGGCAACGCCACAACGTAAAGCCACCGCCACCCCTTTTAACGAGGTGCTTACATAGGCTTCGTAACCTAATTCACGAACCTTCTGTGCAACGGAATTTTCGCGAGTTAGCCAGACACACCTAATTTTAGGATAATGGTGGTTGACATATTCGAATAGAAATTTGGAATTGTCGTCATACTTCATTCCCTTCCAACACCCGAAAACCCACAGTTTTCTGTTGCGAATAGAAAGAACTTTCAAGACGCGAAAAATAAGTGCCACAAGGGGCAACGAAATCTTCCGCCATTCCAATGCTTTATTCAACATCTCGCTTTTAGTGCCTACAATTGATTTTCTTCACCCGTTTATTGTTCTTTATCTTAGCGCTATGCTTAGAATACAGCACTAAAAGCCAGACGGGCATCAACAAATAGATCCATTTTTTCATGAATCCATACGAGAAGATTTCTTTGCGACAGAAGCGTTTCCAAAAATACGCCCCAACAACATTTTCTAGGACAGGATTTTCAGAATCGGCATCACGCCAGCTTCCAAGACCATTATGGACACAGACATTGTTTCCATCAAAGGTGTTAATGGTAAAATAAGAATCGGGATATATAGACATGTCCGAAAAACTCAGTGGTTTGCCATCAAACTTGACAAGGTCGCCGCTGTATCGGTACATCTCCATAAACACCTTCGTAATAATACAGGGCATCGCATTCAAGTCGCACCTGCCGTCCGGCAAAATAAAATGCCGATCCTTGTAGTATTCAAGGCACTTCTGAATAAAAGGATGATGCGGTTCAGCTCCAATAGCATGGGCAGCGACCTGGTCCGTAAATTCAGTTCCAATAAAGAGCTTATGGTCAAGGAACTTGTCAAAATTTCCATAGACAGTCACATCGGCATCTAGATAGATTCCGCCATACTTCTCGAGAACCCACAAGCGAAAATAATCCGTGACAAAAGCCCATTTCTGCTTGGAATACGCTTCCCTAGCGTATAAAAAATCATTATAGGGAAAATTATCCTTGTTCCATTCAACAATCTCGTAACCATCCAAGCATTCACGCCAAGACTGGATACACCTTTCCACCCGTTCATCTTTCTTCTCGGACAGCCAGAGATAATGAATTTTTTTCGGTATAGCCACTATACGCTCCACAAACTTTTGAAATGTTTACGGGTAGACTTAAAAATATAGGGAGAAAGCCATTGCGCAAAGATCATCGGCTTCAAAAAAAACGGCATAAAACGGGAAATATTCTTTTTGGCGTAATACACCTTCGAAATTTCAGACTGAATCATCGAAAAGGAACCGTAACGGACAACATCATCCTGCTTGCCGCGGCCACCTCGAATCAAGTGCACAACGCTAGGACCATCGATTATTGTGCGTTTCAGCCCTTTTTTCGCCATACGCCACTGCATGTCCGTCTCTTCGTAATACAAGAAGAACTTTTCGTCAAAACGTGCATCCGGCGTATTCTTCACAAACAGATCTGCCCCAACAACATAATCAACGTTTCCAACAAATCTTTCATAACGAGGAACTGGGCGAAGCTTTGAAAAATCCAAGTGAAGGAGTTTCATCACGTTTTTCACGTAGAAAGCCGCCATATGATGCAGCCCTGCCTTTAAAATCTCTTGCCCCCGGGGGAACTTGTTGTGCGACTCCGTCCATTTTCCTTCTGCATCGACAAGATTGCAGCCTAACGCCCCAAGGTTCTCCGACTCGTGTGCTTTCCAAAAATCACAAAAAAACTTAATGGCGTTGTTGTTCAGCAACGTATCGCTATTCAGGTAAAAAATAAATTTTCCGCAAGCAACATCCAGTCCACGATTGTTCGCCGTTCCAAATCCCAAATTTGCGTTGTTTTCCACAAGCCTCACCTGAGGAAATTCCTTACGGACCATTTCTACAGAGCCGTCGGTGGAGCCATTATCAGAAACGATCACTTCAAAGGACACCCCTTCGGTCTTTTCATAAACAGAGCGTAAGCAATCCCGCAACAGACTGCACGTGTTGAAACTAACCACAATGACCGAAACATCTACTGCTGGATTCGTCGGGCTCATTTATCATTCACCTCCGACTCTTCCAGATCCGCCTCGATGTCGCCTGTCTTGAAATAGGCATTATACTCCATCTCGAGTTTATCACGACGACTGTATTTGCTTACAATATGCCCTATGCAGAACCAATAGAGGAACGGCTGAAGGGTTCCCAATTCCCAGACAGCGGCACCAATCATGGCCACAAGGCAAAAACACAACGTACAGACTTCAAAGAAAGCGTATTTGAAAATTTTAGCCCCGCAAATCAACGAATAAAGGCATATACCCATCAGCGGAACAAACCCCACAATGCCTAACTCTGCAGGGACACGCACATAATCACTATCCGGAATTGAAGGATACCCCATTTCTGCGGCTCCGTGACCATAGCAGCCAAGTCCCGAACCCAAAAAGGATAGTTTCTCAATGAACTTATCAAAAAGAGAGAAACGGTCGCTAACAATATTTCCGTTATAATTCACGGTCCTGTTCAGAACATATTCTACAAAATCAACACTCAAGTAGTTCATCACAATAAAAACGATACCTATGCCAAAAACAATCGCAATAAACCACAAGAAATAGAGCAGTTTCATCGAAGGCAAACGCTTAATCGTAGAATATACAGTCAAGGCAAAGAAAAAGAGCAAACAGAATACAATGGAGACACGTTGCTGAGCAAAGAACAGGCAGAAGAAACTTAGTGCAAAACAGGCTAAATCAAACTTCTTATAGCAGTTATCCACCACTATTTTCTTTGACGCAAACATAAACAGGAACAAAGACGAATACCCCATAAAATAAGAATGGGGCCAAAAAGACGAAAATCGGGTTAATTCATACAGAAGATGCCCCGACAAGGAGCCAACATCCGAACTGAAATTATCCCAAATGACCGATGCCTTATACGTTGTATAAAAGCTAGGTTGGAAAAAGTAAAAATACGCCCCGCAAACCATGGCGAAAAAAAGCGGGGCCTTGAAGTTTTCAAAAAATTCATCGGACTTAAACTTTTCGGAACGGGCGATATAGTAGAAAAGAACCGGTACAATTTCAGCTCTCACCCCCAAATAGTAAAGCCGCAAGGGGTAAGCGTTATCCACAAAGAAATACGTAATAAGACTATAAATCAAAAAGATAAAGACAACTGTATCTATCCTTTTCCACTTTATCGAAGAAAAGCACATTGCAAAAACAAGGACTACGGCGACTATGAGGGCCGAGGAGACATCCTTAGCCCCAAAGACAAGGCTTGCCGCAATGGCAACCAGAAACCAGTAGTAGTGTTTTACAATGTTAAGTAAGAACTTCTCCAAGTTCGGCTACTCCGCCTTTCCCTTGCCGATGCTGGACACCTCGAAACCAATCTTACGGAGGGCGTCAGCGTCCAAGATGTTACGACCGTCAAATACGAAGGCGGGCTTGGCCATGGAGCTGTAGATACGTTTCCAGTCCAGTTCGGCAAAACATTTCCATTCGGTGCAGACCACCACCGCATGAGCGCCTTCGGCAGCCTTGTAGGGGTCTTCTTCGAATGTCACCTGGTCAAGCACATCCTTCAGGTCGCGCTTGGCGTCGGGAATGGCCTTCGGGTCGGTCACCACCGGCATCGCATGTTCGTTGAGCAGGTCCCGAACCACCAGGTTCGCCGGGCTTTCGCGGGTGTCACCGGTATTGGCCTTGAAGGCGAAACCGAACACCGCAATTTTCTTACCGGCGATGGTATTGAACATGGTCTCCAGCATACGGTCCACCACGCGGTGGGTCTGCCATTCGTTAATCTTAACCACGGATTCCCAGTAGGCGGCCACCTCAGGGAGACCATAATAGCCGCAAAGGTACACCAGGTTCAAAATGTCCTTCTTGAAGCAACTGCCGCCAAAACCGATGGAGGCCTTGAGGAACTTGGGGCCTATGCGGGTGTCCTTGCCCATCACAAAAGCCACTTCGTCTACGTCGGCACCGGTCTTTTCGCAAAGGGCACTGATGGAGTTGATGGAACTGATACGCTGAGCCAAGAAGGCGTTGGCGGTCAGCTTGGTCAGTTCGGAACTCCAGAGGTTCGTGGTGAGGATTCGGTCACGGGGAACCCAGTGGGCATACACGTCCACCAGTTTCTGGCAGGCTGCAAGTCCCGACTCCGTCTGGTGGGACCCGATAAGCACGCGATCCGGTTCAAACAGGTCCTTGATGGCAGTTCCTTCGGCCAGGAACTCGGGGTTCGACAGAACCTCAAAGTGCAAGCCCTTGTCATTGCTGTTCAAGATTCGTTCCATAGCGGCAGCGGTACGAACCGGCAGCGTAGACTTTTCCACGATAATCTTGCCTTCGTCGGCTATTTCCAGAATGTTGCGGGCGGTCTTTTCCCAGTACTGCAGGTCCGAGGCCTTACCGGCGCCATGACCAAATGTCTTTGTGGGAGTGTTCACAGACACGAATATAATGTCCGCTTCCTTGATAGCGGCGGGAATGTCGGTGCTAAAGAAGAGATTGCGGCCACGGGCACGCTTTACCACGTCGTCCAGGCCGGGTTCAAAAATCGGGAGGTTTTCGCTATTCCAGGCATCGATACGAGCCTGGTTGATATCCACCACGGTCACCTTCACATCGGGGCACTTGTCGGCGATAACAGTCATGGTGGGGCCACCGACGTAGCCCGCACCAATACAAAGAATCTTGGTATTGAAACTCATAGTAATTACAATGTAGAAAAAAGCTAGATGGCGGGTCGAGGCCCGCCATGACGAAAGCGGGAAATAGAGGGTCGGAACCCGCTATAATGAGGCGTCCGAATCACTTAAAATTCGCTGTCAGCGAGTCCACTTCTTCGGGCATGATAGTGCGGGTCTTTTCCGTAACCCCGTCGCTCCAGCCGGTAAAGGTCCCGCCGTTTTCTTGAGCCGTAATGGTGACCGGCGTTCCCCTGAAGAAGGAGATGGTCATCGAGGACCTATCCAAAGGCAAATTATGGACTAGGATCTTTCCTGAACCACTGACAGAAAAGGTCACTTTCGTTACTTCGCCTAATCCAAAAAATTCCGCCATTTCAGACAAGATGACGTCTTGACGGGTTCCGGCGAAAGTTTTTATTTTATTAAGTTGACCATTCATGTAAGAGGCATTTAGATTCCACCTCTGCTGATCCCTGGAAATTTCCGATTCGATTTCGCCCATCATAGCATTGATTCGAGCAAGGAGCCTTGACTTTTCGAAGTTCATGGCCAAAAGCACAGGGAATCGGTTGATAAAGGCGGTTTTGAAATTCTCGTTTTCCAGAAGTCTACGAAGCAGCAAAGTTGAGGCAGGGCCATTGGGCCAATCGGGGCCATCTTCGGCTGTTGCAAATTCAAAAATGTTGTTTTTGAATTCGCTAAACTCGTTGCCAAACCCAAAATCCATATCGTAAATGAACCATTTCCACCTGGTCTTGGGGTTCGTTCCGCGCCACTTTTTCAAGTTGTTGGCGGGCCAGTCGCGGTTGTTCATGAACAGTTCCGTATGGATATAATTGATAAAATTATCCACATCAATCTGTTCTGCCATATAAGCATAATTCTTGTCATTATCTAGATGGTTCGTTGCAAGCCAATCCATTAAAGCTTCGTAATCCGCAGGTGACCCTGCTGTAGCTGAATTATCCGCCTTCAGCAAGTCTACTTCGTCAGGATTCATCCCGTAGTGGGTCTCGAAATAATACTCCGTCGAACGTTCTCGAATATTGTGTATGCCGTAATACTCCCCGTTGTAATAAACCACCACACCACGCCCACGCTGATAGTCCACATCCAAGCCCTCCGTCACAGAACTGCATAGCCTATCGCGGATATAGTCACCCCCAAAATTACTTCCATTGCTACGCAACAAGAACACCTTGAACTTCTTGAGATTTGGAAAATCCGGGAACAGCGGGTATTCCAACCGCTTGTCACCGTATTTCTCGCGGAACACGATGGCCACCGACTTTTTAGCATTGGCACGGCTGTAATTTCCGAAAATCTGGAAACCTGCATTTTTTGCGAAAGCGGGTGTCTTACTGCCTTTTTCCAGAAATTCTACAAAAACAGGAATTTCTTTGTCTTCCCAGTAGTTCGCTCCAAAATGCGGTTCTTTCGCCTGGGCATTAGGCCCTTCCATGTAGATGCCCGTATCGGGGTCGAACAGGGACTTGGGATTGGCTGTCAAGAATACCACGGGCGTTTGGGGTTGCGTTTCGAATACGTATGTGCGGGTCACCACATCGCTGGCGACACTATTCGCAGCAAAGCTCGCGCAACGAAGTACGGTAGTCTTGTTAATTGTGATATTATCTTGACGGGAACTTTTTTCTGTAGGCGTATAGCCGCCCGTTTCACAGCGCACGTTCGGCAAGCTAGAAAGGTTTATGGTAAAAGCAGAACTGTAGAATCCAGATGCTGGGAAGGAAACCTTTTTTTCGGGACTGGGTTCGCGTTTTGCCACAACGGTTTTTTGGCCATAGGTAAACGGCGACGGTTCCGCATAACCCCAGCCGTTTGTGCTACGGCTCCAGCTCTTGCCGAGAGGGAGCTCCGGATAGGTAACAGAATCTGTCACATTGCCATCCTTGTTTATCAAGAATAGCCTGCCGCCCGATTTGTCCAACTTGAAATTTGCATGAGGTTCGTGACCCCGATTCCGCGCGATATAGGAATCCACCTTGAAAGTCAAAGATCGCATTTCCTGATCATCTGGGCTAAAGCGAGTGCCGTAAATATGGGCCAAATCTGGAAGCGTGGAACCTGCGGGAAGATTTACATGGTAGGTGTAGGATGAATCTCCAGTCCCCGTAAGGGCCTTGGCCCAGCCCTTCCAGTCATCCAAGTCAGCTTGGGCAAGACGCAGTTGAAGTTGCCTGTCTTTTTCGATATAGCCAGTAAGTAGAATTTCATTGGCCTTGCTTATATCTCTTGCGTCTTCAGCATTTCCCCTATCGCCGACTCCCACAAAGAACGAGATAGAATGCCAGCCTAGTTCCGTATTTTCGCCAAAGCGCATTTTGCCACCAAACTTTCGAACACCATTTTCGTCGAAACAAGGGTGAGAACCATTCAAATATTGAACAGTACTTTGACCCTTGACAGGGGTATTTTGAGAATCAGTCCAAACCCAGCAGCCATTACCAATCAAATCAACGGAATCATGGGGTGCAACATAATCGGGTAGGTCCTTGCCCGACAAGAACACTAACATGGTTTCGCCAGGATTTAAAGACACGTTTCCGAAAGTCCATTTTTGGGGTTCACTTTTGGAATCAGTCAAAATCATTCCCGACAAATCTACGACGCTGTCTGTCGGGTTAAAAAGCTCTATCCAGCCGGCGTCATCGCCTTCGTGGTCCTTATAAACCAAGTTGACGGGGTCCACTTCAGAAAAGACAACTGGACCCCGGAAAATGTTGTCCGGATTTTCACTTTCGCAATCCAGGCATTCAACGATGGTAACGGTTCCATCATCCGAGGAACAAGCAACAAGCCACAGGGCAAAGAGCAAGACCGAATAGTTTTTCCATTCCATAGGATTAAATATACACGAAAAAAAGCAAAGTGGCACAAGAAAAGCGGACGCCCACAAAAAACATCCACTAACCTGCGGATTTTTTGCGTCTGGGCCTGCGGACAATAAACAGGCAGGCACCGATAAGCACCAAGGTCACTGAAATGGCCTTGCCCATGGGGAACGCTTCAGAGAACACCAGTGCACCCGCCAGCGTGGGAACGGCCGCTCCTACAGCGGCACTGAAGGGGATAATGAACAGCGCCCGCCCGCGGGAGAACGAAATCTGGGAATAAAGGAAGGCAATCCCGTAGGTCGCAATGTAGCCGAGAGTCCTAAAGTCCAGCAACAGGTTCGCTACCGACGAAAGTTCAATATGTTCCAAATCAAAGTCCATGGCAAGGCTCTTGTAGAATGCCGCCGAAAGTCCGAAACCTACACCCATAATGAGGGAATCCACCATTTCACGATCTTTCACAAAAAGGTGGGCAAACAGAGTGACGGCGCAAAGCCCACCGGCATAGGCCCATAACATGGGGATGTTCTGCAGGGCCGTAGATTCGCCCAGGTTTTCCACGGAATACAATAGACCCGCCACCACAAAGCAGATGGCCACCACGATACGCTTGGTCAAGGCCTCTTTCAAAATGCAGAAACCCATCAGGGCGGTAAGCACCGGGTTCAGGACCATCATGGGCTGGACCTGGCTCAGGTCGTACTGCGCCATGGCGATGTAGTAGCCCACCGTGGCAAGCCCGGAGCAGCTGATGCCCAGCCACCAGAACTTGTTTGTAATGACGCCCTTGAAAAATTCCCAGGGTCTAGAGGTTCCGCCGGTACGCTTGCCCACAGAAGAAACACCGGACTTTTCCAGAATATTTCCGCAGGCAAAGAGGAAGGCAGGGCCGATGGTGAGAAGGAGGAAAAGCATTGTTAATTCGGAATTCGGAGTTCGGAGCTTGGAGTTGTTTTTAATTTGGAATTCGAAGTTTGGAGTTCACAATTAGAAAACTGCTTTAAGCATTTTTGCTTCATAATCTTGTTATGTAGTGTTTTTGTAATTGATACAAGCAACCTAATTAATTCTTCACAATCTGAATTGTAACTTTTAAATGTTTCCTCATTAACATAGCCTGTTTTATACAACAATTCTAGCCAATATTGTGTTTCATCTGCCTCTTTCAATGAAATTGTGAGTTTTGAATAAAAGTCAGGCGTAGACTGCGCTCTCTTAGCCTCCCGCACATTAGCGCCAATACTAGTTCCACTTCTAAGAACCTGCTTGGACATAACGTACTCATGTTTTTCATCAGAAAGTTTTTGATAAAGCTCTACCATTCTAATAGAAAAATCCATGCTTTTGTTCTGCAGGTAATTTCTTTCCATTTTTTTCTCCAAACTTCAATAAATCCGAAATCTGAAATCAGAAATCAGAACTATCATAGATTTCCTGGTAAATCCAATAGTTGCCCATGACGCGCTTCACGTAGTCGCGGGTTTCCCAATAGCTGATTTCTTCGGCGCGGATGTCCCAGTGCTTGCCCTGACCTGCCGCCTGCCAGCGCTTGGTGGGCTTGGGGCCTGCGTTATAGTTGCCCAGCACGTACATGTAGTCGTCGCTGTATTCGGCTTTCAAGTCCACCAGGTAACGGACACCCAGGCGAATGTTCATGTAAGGGTTGAAAAGCAACAGCGGGTCAAAATCGGGAATCCCTTCTTTGGCGGCCACCATCTTGCCTGTGGCGGGCATAATCTGCAAGAGCCCGCGGGCGCCTACCGGAGAGGCTATCTCGAAATTGAAGATGGATTCCTGACGCATGACGCTATAGACGAAGAAGGGGTCGATGCGCGTTCCGGAATGGAACTTCACCTGATCCTTGAAGGGAATGGGATAAAGGTAATGCAGCACGTCTATAGGCGGTGCCATCAGGCGACGACGGTCGATGTTGTTCTGGAACTGCCGTGCAAGCCTGTAGCCGGCGGCCACTTCACCCATTTCGTAGAAGAGCTTGCCGTATTCGTACAAGAAATCCAGTCGTTTGTAATTCTTGCGGCGCACCTCGTCGTAGAGGGCAAAGGCCTCGTCGCTGAAGCCGTAAAGGAACAGATCCCGAATGCGGTTGTAGCGGACCGGGTTGTAGGTGGTGTCCGGCTTGCCGATTTTCTGGGAGGCACGAATCCAGGCCAAGGTCTCTTCGGGAGACATGGCGACCCCGTGAGCGTACGGAATGTCCTTCTCTTCCATCAACTTGTATTCCGCAAGCTTCAGGCGGCTGCGGTGGGCGTAATAGGCCAACGGAAAATCCCGGATGCAATCCAGATAGGCTTCTCGGGCGAGAGAGTCCTTACCCAGCTTCATATAGGCATCTCCCAAGAACATGCGGGCCCCGCTTCCGCTCCAAAGGAACGGCTCCTTGGCCGCATCGATAAAGGCATCGACGGCCTCTTGCCATTTTTCTTGCTTGTAATAGACAAAACCGATGCGGAACTTTGCCCACTGGCGCTTCACATTATTCTTGAACCTGCGATGGGAAAGTTTCTTGAAACACACGATGGCACTATCGTATTTTTCGTTCTGCTCGTATTCAAAGCCTTTTATCCAGAGGTTGTTGGCGTTTTCCTTGCTGAACTGGCTTGCATCCTGCAAAAGCGAATCGGTGGTCTTGATTTCCTTGGCGTATTTCTTGGCGTTGTTGCGGTACAACTTCAAGATCGACTGCATCCACAAGGGTTTCGCCTCAACGGAATCCAGCAAGAAGCGGAACTGGGCAATGGACTCGTCTTCACGCTTTAAGCTGCGGAGTGTCACAGCCCGTTTTTCCCACAGGGCGATGCGGGTATCCATATCAAGCGTACTGGGCGGCAACAGCTTCTGCAGGGAATCTTCCGGCGCTGCCACCGCAGCAGACGGATTTTTCGCAAGGGCGATAGAATCCATAATGGCGATGGAATCCAGCAGAACAAGGCAAGCGGACGCCTCGTCCTTGGCGCAGGCCATCCTGGCGTAGGCAATCTTTTCGGGCAGGCTTTCCGGAGTTCCCTGGACCTTGCGCAGGCGCTGAATCGCCTTGAAGGCGGAATCCTTGTAAGCCGTAGAACTGGCCAACAGCTGGATATAAAGTTTCTTGGCCTGGGCAGGCTGCTTGAACTGTTCCAAGTACAGGGCGTAGCGATACTTGAGAGCGGCAGCGTCTTCGCCCTTGGGGTACTTTTCCAGGAACACCTTCAGGGAATCCGCATGGGCCGCGTCGGTAAGGCTGGTGTCCGCCATGGCGGCCTCGATACGCATACGGGAGGCGGACTTGTCAAAATCGGAATCCTTGGCGTACTTGTTTCCGAGAGCAAGGGTTGCGCGCATCTTGGCGTAATCCCCCCGCATAAAGCAAGTGCGGGCCATTCGCAAAACAACGCTCTTTTCTAGAACGGAATCCCTGCTCCGCAAAGAATCGTAGGCGGCGTAGGCGCTATCCCAAAGTTCCCTGTAATAGTAATAAGCCGCCTTCGCAAAATCCTGAACGTTTTTCGAGACGTCAAAATCCGTAGAGGCCCGCTTGGAGCGTTCTGCACGAACTACCAGGTTCTGGAAATCCTTGGGCAGAATCTTTTCTTGTTCTGCAAAGGGGTCGTTCAGAGGGACTGTCGAAATCAGGCTGTCGGTGGCGACAAATGTAGCGGGGAGAGAATCTTTCTTTGCCGTTGTCGGCTTTGGAACAACTGCTGCTGCACTGGAAGACACGATGGTTGGGGCGGAAGCAGACGATTGGGCGACAGGGGCCGAAGAAGAGACAACTGCAGAAGATACAGCAGCGGTATCCGCAAGAGCGAAGGCGACACTAAAAAAAAGGACTGTTAAAATTTTACTCATTCTGGTTTACGTCATGCGGTGCATCGTATGTGTAGGTTGTAGGTGTTAGGTTTTAGGCGTTAGGACTGATAGAGATAATTAGATGTCATTTCAAACATCTCTAGCAGATCCTCGCCTACGCGAGGATGACATCTGGCATCACTCACACCACACATTTCACATTCCACATTATTTCCCATCCACCTGGCCCACAAAGCTGGAAATACCCAAGTCCGTAATGGTCTGGGCATACTTCTTGTGCATATACTCGTTCACGTTGTCGGAATCGTCCATCTGCAAAACGGTCAGGGCGGACTCGCGAACGTCTTCGTAGTTGATGGAACGGATAATCTTCTTGGTGGCCATAACGCTCCAGGGCGTCATGGAAAGTTCATCTACGCCAAGCCCAACGAGCAAAAGCACACTCATGGGGTCCGCACTCATTTCGCCGCAGACCGCCACAGGAATTCCTTCGCGGTGCGCCGCCATCACCACACGGTTGATCATGTGCAGAATGGCCGGATGGTGAGGTTGGAACATTTCAGTGATAAGTTCGTTGGTCCGGTCCACCGCCAAGGTAAACTGGATAAGGTCGTTTGTACCGATGCTGAAGAAATCCACTTCCTTGGCAAGCAGGTCCACAAGCATCACGGCGGCAGGCACTTCTATCATGGCTCCAATCTTGATATTGCCTACCTGCGCTCCTTCGGCCTTCAGCTCGTCGGCGCATCGCTTGATATACGCCTTCGCCTTGCGGAGCTCGTTGAGTCCCGAAATCATGGGCAACAAAATCCGGAGGTTCCCGCTCTTGTTTGCCCGGAGCAAGGCCCGCAACTGCGTGCAGAAAATGTCTTCGCGACTAAGGCACACGCGGATAGAGCGCCAGCCCATGAAGGGGTTGGCCTCGTTCACGGCGGTAAGGCCCGCCACCAGCTTGTCGCCACCGGCATCCAGGGTGCGGATCGTCACCGGACAGGGCGACATGGTTTCCAGGATTTCTCCGTAGGCCGCCTGCTGCTCGTCTTCGGTAGGGGCGTCTTTCTGGAAGAACAAGAATTCAGAACGGTAAAGACCGATACCTGTGGCTCCGAAATCTGTGACCTTAGACGCCTCCGACGGAAGTTCGATGTTGGCGTGAAGCGTAATGTACTTGCCGTCCCGGGTCATGGGCTCCAGACGGCGCATGGTGAACAGTTCCCGACGCTGGCGTTCAAAGACCTCTTGCCGTTCGTGGAACTTGCGGATGTCCTCTTCGTCTGGATTGACGATGACCATGCCGCCGGTACCATCTACAATGATGGTGTCACCGGCGTTCACCTGGGCGGCTACGTTCCTAAGGCCCGACACCGCCGGAATCTGCAACGACCTGGCAAGAATTGCCACGTGGCTCGTACGGCCACCCGTATCCATCACCAGGGCGCTGACCTGACCGGGCTTGATGGCAATGAGCATGCTGGGCATGATTTCGTGAGCCGCCAACACCACGCCCTGTTCCAGAGCCACGTCCTCCAGTACCGGACCGGAATCGTCCAGGGCGGTCATCAGGCGGTTATACAGGTCCCGAAGGTCTGCCGCCTTGTCCCGCATGGCCGGGGAATTGATCTTCTCGAATTTCTCGATGTAATTGCCCAGCACCACGTGCACCGACCAGCGGGCCGTCTTGTGCTTTTTCTTGACCATTTCCAGGACGCCGTTCACCAGGCCCGGGTCCTGCAAAATCATCAGGTGGGTTGCAAATATCAAGCTGTCGTGGACGCCGGTGCGGGTTTCAGAAATTTCCTTGATCTGGCCAATTTCTTTTGCCGTCTTGCTCACGGCCTTCAAGAACAGCTGTTCTTCGGTGGTGACCCGACTTTCGGGGATGGTTTCTTCGACGACGGAAATTTCCCTGTTGGTAATCGGGAAAACCTTGCCCATGGCAAAGCCCGGCGACGCAGGAACGCCCACCAATACAATGCGTAATGGTTTCTTGGATGTCTTGGAGCTAGAAGACCCCTTAGCCTGCTTCTTCGTTGAAGTTGTCATGGAATAACTGCTCCAACTTCTGCACGACCAGTTCTTCGTCTTCGCCGTCCACCTCGAACTTCACCTCGGAACCCAGGGGAATGGCCAGCATCATCACGTTCAAAATGCTCTTGGCATTGGCCTTGGAACCATCAAAAATTATGGAGACGTCACTCTTGGCAGGTCCCGTAATATCAACAATCATCCCCGCAGGGCGGGCATGAACACCAAGTTTATTGGTCACCGTAAGCGTCTTTACAATCATAGCCCCTCAGAAAATATCCACGTTGATGTCAAGACCATCGTTCAAGATGACCCTGAACAGGCTGTCGGCGGAATGGACTGTCTTGACCAGGTCGTCGTGCAGCTTGCGGTCCGAAAGAAGGGCGCCCACCGTGTTCTCCTTGGACTGGACCTTGGCAATGAGTTCGTCCAGGTGCTTGGTGACACCTTCCAGTTCGGCAATCAAATTGTTGGCATTCCCGATAACCACGTCCGTATTGGCAAAGAGGTTGTCGATAGGCGGCTTGACGCCATCTACCAGGTTGCCCACCTTGAGAGTCACCTCGTTCAGGCCGGCCAGGCTCTTCTTGAGTTCGGGGTCCGTGGTGTTCACAAGTTCCATCAGGCGGTCTTCCAAAGTTTCCGCCTTCACCAGCAGGGTGTTGAACCTGTCCTGGAAATCCTCGCTAGCGATGGTGCCCTTCAGGGCCCGCTTCACCGATTCCAGCAAGACCTTGGTACTGTCGCAAACTTCACCCGCCAGACCGAGGGCCTCGGCGATACCGGCGTCGAACTGACCCGTAATGGTGTCACCCGGCTCAAAATACTCCTCGGAGTCCCCGAGAATCATGCCAATCTGGCGTTCGCCCATGATACCGATGTTCTGGACTCGGATTTCGGAATCCTTGGGAATCATCACGTCGGTACGCAGGCGGATGGTCACCACCACGCGGTGGCCTGCAAGCTCGATGCTTTCCACCTTGCCCAGCTTGACGCCATTGACCTTGACCGGGTCGTCCAGCACCAGGGTGCTGACCTGGGTAAACCGCAGGTGGAAAGTGTTGAAAGTCTCTCGCGGGTCCTTCTCGTTCAAGAAGAACATGCCGAAAACCAAGATGACGATAGCCAGCAGGACGACAAGACCGACAGAGAAGTAAAGTGTGGTATTCTTCTTCATT
Source organism: Fibrobacter sp. UBA4223 (assembly GCA_002382975.1). GTDB lineage: Bacteria > Fibrobacterota > Fibrobacteria > Fibrobacterales > Fibrobacteraceae > Fibrobacter. Next base: position 228,488 of record DFTB01000007.1, on the reverse strand, counting down.
TCTGCCTTAAAATAGCATTTTTACCATAATCTACACAAAGAAATCTTCTAAACAAGGGCTTTTCATTCATTCTCTTGGTTCTTAAATCCGAATTCCGAACCCCGAATTACCCCTCTACCCGGACAATGGGGCTGTTGTTTTCGATGCCGTTCACGTGCCGGTCCAGGTAATCGTAGAGCAGGGCATCCCTTTCGGCCTGGGGGAGCAGGAATTTTTCGCGGCCCTCCCGCTGCATGAAAATGTCCAGGTAGGTCATAAGCACACCGCCCGCCACGGAGACGTTCATGGATTCCGTAATGCCGTACTGGGGCAGTTTGAATTCGTAGTCTGCATGTGCCAGGGTGTCGGGGTGGTTCCCGTGGAACTCGCTCCCCAGGTAAAAGGCCGTAGGCTGACTCAGGTCAAGATCCAAAACCGAATTGGTGGTGTTGGTGCTGGCCACTGCAATCTTGTAGCCCTTGGCACGGAGCTTTTCCATACAGAGCATGCGTTTTTTGTACAGGTAGATGGACATCCACTTGTAGGAGCCCTTCAAGATGGACTTGTTCACGCTGTAGGCGTTGTCCTCTTCGATGACGTGGACGTCCTGCAGGCCGAAAACCTCTGCGGTGCGGATAACGGCGGAAATATTGTGGGGGTCGAACAGGTCTTCCAGCACCATGCAGAAATGGCGGGTACGGCGGTTCACCACTCCTGTCAGGAGTTCCCGACGGCGGTCCGTGACCCGCGCAAGCAAACTTTCCAAACTTTCTTTTTCGCTCATAAATTTTCCTTTTTAATTTCTTTTCAATCCTAACACTTCACCATCAAGCGGATCCTCGCTTTCGCGAGGATGACACCTCTTGAGACCAGCTTTACTAACCCCTAAATCCTAACCCCTATTACCTATTCTTTCACCTGCAGCGGCACAGGGACTTCCTTGGCCTGCCGACGCTGAATCTGCAACTTTTCAAAATCACCCAACTTCCAGGGTGCGCCATTCACCACGTTCTCGAAATCCAGAATGTACTGCACGTTCTCCATAGACTTGAGAGAGGCGCTCTTGAGCATGGGCTCCTTGTTTCCGCCGAAGTATTCTCCCGACGACTTCTTGATGTCCTTGACGATATGGTCAATCTTGTCGCCTACCACGCTCTTGAAAACCCGCATCTGCATAATGGAATTCAACACTGAATTTCCGGGGAATACGATAGCCGTTAACTTGTACCGAATTTCCTTGTCAGAGACGGGATCCATATCCAGGTAGGCCACAGCCGTTCCGTGCAGCGACCACTTGAGGACCTGGGCATGTCCATACCCGAAAAACACGTTCCGCATGCCGAGTTTCTGCCCGGCACTATCCTGCAAGGCCCAGAAGAATTCACCCGAAAGGCTCCGGCCGTTGCTACCGCTAAAGAACCGCCTGTCCTTGCTGGTGTATTCCAGCCGGTAGTTCGTACCCAGATAGGCGTTGATGAGTTCTGCCGTAAAAGGCATGTTGTCGAACAAGTAGCTGATGACATTTTGCCCCAGAGGAAGCGTACCCTTGTTCTCGTAAATGGCACGGTACTGCCGGCCTAATCTGGAATAGATTTCCGTCGCTCCCGTGATTTTCGGGTCTGCAGGCAATCCCCGCTTGGTAATTTCTACAAAGGGGGCGCAGAACTCTTCGTTATACTTGACCTTGGGCCAGGGTTTCTGATCTTCTTCTGTACAAAAACCGTAATCGATGTTCAGGCATTTCTTGACACCGGAACAGAGGGAGCGGAATCCCTCTTCGCCGCCGGACTTTTCGATCATGCGCTTGCGGCCGATTTCTTTCATCAGGGCTTCGCGCTTGCTTTCGGGCGAATCTGCGGCAAACGCCTCTGCACAGGCAAAGGCCAACAGCATCAAGAAAACAAGAACTCGCCTACCCACAGGAATCCTTTTGGCTATTGCCTAAAATCCAGGCTATCCTGGGGAATTACGGTGAAGGGTTTCAACACATCGAATTTAGAGACAGGACCCACGATAGAAATGGTCATCTTGTCGCGGGCAAAATATTTTGCAATCATGGCCTTCACCTGTTCAGGAGTGACGGCAGAAATTTCTTTCACGTAGTCCAGGTAGTGGTCAAAGGTCTTGCCCAGCAGTTCTCCCTTGGCAAAGATGGTGGCCGTAGAAGCAGGGGAATCGAACAAGCTGGGCAGACTTTCTATCAGCGCTTTTTTCGCCTGTTCCAGTTCTTCTGCCGTCGGGCCTTCTTTGGCCAGCTTTTCCACTTCTTCAAAAATCAGCTTCAGGGCAAAATCCACGGACTCCACCTTGGTCTGCAAGGCGATGGTGGTCATGGCGGTATCCCGATAGTCGTTGCCTACGGTGCTGTAGATGCTGTAGGCCAGGCCCTCGTCGCTACGCACGCGGTTCATGAGACGGCTAGTAAAGCTCCCGCCGCCCAAGATAAAGCTCGCCACTGCCGCCGGGTAATAGTCGGGATGGGGGCGTTTCACGAAAGGCTGGTTGATGGCGATGTTCGCCTGGGTAATGTCCTTGTCCACCACGAAAGTGCCGGGCTTACGCAGGTAAGCGAGAGGCTGCGGCGCCACAAAGGCGGAATCCGCAGGCTTAGAAGAAACGGTGGAAGTGTCCTTTTTCCAGTCGGCGAAAAATTCCTTAAGCATCTGCACGCTGGAATCCCGGTCCACATCACCGGACAGGGCAAAGATGATTCGGCTAGACTGGAACACCCCGCGAGAAAGCCGTTTCAGGTCGGCGTCAGTGACCTTCTTGTATTCGTCACCGGTAGCGTCCCACAGACGATTGTTAGGAGCGTAGTTCACCTTGGCACGCAGGGCCGAAAGCACCTTGGCAGGCGTATCGTAACGCTGTTCGTAAGCGGTGGCGGACTTGGTCTTCACAATTTCCAGCTGTTCCTTGTCAAAGGTAGGAGCGAGCAGCACCTTCTTTGTCAGCGCAAGCACCGATGGAAAGTCCTTGGTCAGGCAGTCAATGTCGAAAGAGGCGGTCCACACGCCGGCCGAAGAACCGACTCCAGCGCTGATAAACTCAAGGGTATCTTCCAGGGCACCGGGAGCGATACCGCCACCGCCGCCACGCCTAAGCATGGAACCCAGCATCTCGAAGGCGGCTTCGTCCTTGATGGAGGCGGGGACTCTCGGATTCTCGAAATAAACCGTAAAATTCACCAGGGGCAAACGGCGATCGCTCACGATGTAACCGGTGACACCTTCGGCTATTTCTACCCGGTAATCCTTCGGGTAAGGCGCTACGTAGTTGTATTCCGGAAACTGGATGTCCTTGTAACTGGCGGGGATGTCGGACTTTGCAGGCTGAGCTGCAGCACCGCTCTGTTCAGACACCGCGATGGAATCCTTTGGGGTAGCAACCGTCGCAGTATTTACCGTTGCAGGGGCAGGCGCGCTGGAACAAGCGGCAATAGAGGCCAAGAGGGCAGAGCCCACCAGCAACGATATGGTTTTCACATCATTTTTCTTCATCACCAAACAATATAGCTATTCCCTCATTCCAAATTGGACTAAGGATTTTCAAAATAATTTGGTTTATCGGGATTTTCGAATGTATATTATACTCATAGCCTTTCCGGTGGATTCTAATTCGGCCTCCCATGGAGCGCCGCCCGTCTCCAAGAGAGACATACCCACCCGAAAGGCTTTTTTTGTACCCGGAGCGATGACTCAGCTGAAACGGCCGGCCAGCTGCTTGCGACGGCGACCCCGTTCGGACACCACCGCTTCAATCAGGAACAGCAAGGCCGCAATCCCGAGGAAAATCTGGTAGCGGTCCTGGTAATTTTCAAAGCGGTCGCTTGCCTGGTCCTTCTTTTCGAGGGTGGCGATTTCGGTCAGCACCTTCTGCAGCTGGAACTCACCGGGGCTCGCGTAAAAGTACAACCCGCCGGTAGCGCTCGCAATTTCTTGAAGAGTCCCGTCTTCTAGGCGGGTGGTCACGATGTTCCCTTGCATGTCCTTTTTGTAGGCCACTTCTCCGTTCTTGGTCTTGACGGGGATTGGCACACCTTCGCGGGAGCCGATACCCACCGTGTAGATGCGGATGCCCATCTCGGCGGCTTCCTTGGCGGCATTGACGGCGGCGTCTTCAAGTTCTTCGCCGTCACTCATGAGGACCATTACCGAATACTTGCCCGCCCCGCCGGAGTTGCGGAACAAATCCATCCCCTTGCGGATGGCCTTTTCCAGGTTCGTTCCCGGCATGAGCCAGCCCGGCTCCAGTTCCCGAAGCATCATCTGCACGGTACCGTAATCCAGCGTCAGGGGAACCATCACCTGGGCCTCGCCGCTAAAGGCCACCAGACCCACGCGGTCGCCGGTGAGAGATTCCAGGAACGAGGCAATCTCGTGACGGCTACGCACCAGACGGTTCGGCTTGATGTCTTCGGCCAGCATGGAAAGGGAAATGTCCTGCAGCAGCACCAAGTCCAGACCGCGACGCTCCACGTGTTCTAGCTTATGGCCCCACTGGGGCCTTGCAAGGGCAACGAACAAAAAGGCAATCGCCAAAAGGAGGATCAGAACCTTGGCAAGCCTCCGCCAGGGAGACACGCTGGTCGAAAGCTTGGGCAGCATGGAAAGGGACACGAACCGCTCCGCCAGCTTTTTACGGCGGTAAAAAGCATAATAGAACAAAAGGGCAAAAAATGGCAGGGTAAAAAGTCCCCACAAAAAGCTCGGTTCCGCAAATCGCATGGACAGACTCCAGAAAAAAATCAACGCGGGGCAGGGCCCGCATACCCATGAATATACAAAAAACGGGCTTTTTCGCCCCATTTTTTCAAAAAAATGACCCCAAAAACGGGAAAAATCACATTTATTTGCGGGCGATGACTTTTTTGTTAAAAAAAAGATATATTTTACTTATTGGATTATAGGGTAAATCTATGGAAATCAATCCCTTTGTAGTCGAAATCGATCTCATAAGCATCGCCATTCTCCTGATGGTGCGTTATGGCATCACGGAGCGGGCCTCCCGCCTCAGGGAAGTTCATGTTTTCCGATACCTGGTGGACCTGTCCATCGCTTTCTGCGTCCTGAATTCTACAGGACAGTTCATTCCCTCCACTTACATCCCCGTCATCAAGATTATCAACGGCCTCAAGATCGTCACCTGCATCTGCATGGGTTGCTCCTGGTTCCTGACCGTATTCTTTATTACATCCACTAGCACCTACCACCTTCGCAATAAGTTCATCCCCATATTGTTGCCAAGCCTTGTGGTAAGTGCCATGGCCATCATAGATGTCTTGAGCAACCTGACAGAACCGCCTCTCGACATGAGACCCCATGTGTGGATTTTGCTGAACATCCTGACGATTGTCTATGTGGTATCCGCGTCGATCCTGTGCCTGACCAAGGCCCGCAAGTGCACCAACAGGATTCGCCGTCGTACCCTTTACCTGCTTTCGGGAGCCATGGCTTTCCCCCTGCTTCTGCTGGTGGTACAGGCCAAATTCTACGATATGCCCATCACGTCGCCCTCGTTTGTCATCGTCACTCTGTTTATACACCTGACCTCGTTGCGCAGGAGAATTACCGTCGATGAAATTACCAAGCTCAACAATGACAACAAACTTGCAGACTACCTGGATGCCATTACCCAAAAACAGAACCCTGCCAAGAGACTGTTTTTTGTGAAAATCGACATTGACAAGTTCAAGGCCATGAAAAAGAAATACGGGGGTGTGGCCGCAGCCATAGCCCTCCAAAAAATGGCCTCGTTCCTACGACAGCAATGCATCAATCGCGGCTCTTTTATCGCCCGTTACAGCACTTCGTCTTTTGCCATTGTTACCGAATGTAACGATTTCTCCGAGATAGAAACTCTGGCCAACAGGCTGATTGCCACCAGCGCCACCAGCGAAGAACTTGCCCAGGGCCCTTGGCCCATTACCTTCTCCATCTACTGGTCCGAATTCGGCACGCCCACCACCAAGACGGTTGACGATCTAATCGAAAACTGCACCAGGAACTGCTACAAACCTTCTGTAGGTGGGGAGTAGCCTACGGAATCCGCACAAAGCGGGTGTTGGCAAGAATCAGTTCCAGCAGAATGAGGAGCGCCCCTACCAAAAGCCAGGGGTAGAATTTTTCGGCGTAGCGGGCGTAGGCCACCGTCTCGATTTCGGATTTTTCCAGCTGGTCTATTTCGGAATAAATTTCTTCTAGCTGTTCCTTGTTTTCGGCACGGTAGAACTTCCCGCCGGTCTTTTGCGCCACCGCCTTGAGGGTGGTTTCGTCGATGCCTTCTTCGGGAGTAATATCCCGCTCGCCCCAGGAGATTTCGCCTGTCCAGGGGTTCTGCTGGAAACTCAGGATTTTACCCTTACGCTTGCCTACGCCTACGGTATAGACCTTCACCCCGATGGACTGGGCCACCTCGGCCGCACGGACAGGTGAAATGACGCTGGCGTTGTCCTTGCCATCGGTCAGGAGCACCACCACCTTGGACTTGGCTTCGGACTTTTGCAAGCGGGCAAGAGCGTTCATAAGGCCATCGCCAATGGCGGTACGGCTTCCCATAATAGAATCGTGGGCCAGGTCGTCTGTAACGCCCAAAATTTCAAGCAAGGAACCGTAATCCAGCGTAAGGGGGCACTGGGTAACGGCACGGGCGCCAAAGGCGGAAAGACCGATACGGTCGCTGTGGCGTTTCTGGATGAATTCTGCAATAACCTGCTGGGCATAACCCATGCGGCTATATTTCCAGTAATCACCGGACTTCAAAATCCGTTCGGCGTTCATCACCCCGAGCTTCGCCTGTTCTGTGCGGGTCAACATGTCCAGCGTGCCCATGGAGCCAGACACGTCCAGCACCAGCATAATATCCACGCCGTCAGTGTTGGTGTATTCCACCTCGGTAGCATTCTGGGGGCGGGCAAGGGCCACCACAAAGCAGCACAGGGCTGCAAGGCGGAGCGCCGGCACAATGTGGCGCATGCGCACCCGATGACTAGGCGATGCTTTTTTGGCTATGGCAAGGGCCGGGAACTTGATGGTGCTCTTGCGACGCTGCTGGCGGTAAATGTAGAGCGCCACAAGCACGGGAACAAGCAGCAACAGCCAAAAGGCTTCGGGATTCTGAAAATGTAACGAACCGATATCCATCTTGACTCCAAAAAATCTTTTCGGACACAATATACAATTTTACAGAACGGGAGACCACCCGGCGTTTCAACTTTGGATTCTTCGCTTTTCCATATCATCGAGTTTCGTGCTGATTTCCTCAATTTTTCTATCCAATTCATTCAAACGGTGCACACGATCAGCTTCACTCTTATCGCGCAGCATCATCCCATCAACAAACACGGAATTCAACAACGCCACACCGACAATTCCGCCAGCAAAGACAAGCGCGCAGAAGCCGATACGGACAGCTGTTTCAATCCACCAAACACCCTGCCAAATGTCCTTTTTTGAACATTCTTCTGCTATTTTTACAGGAATGTCATGCCACCCATCATAAGTAAACAATCGGAACAAAGAAAAAACTGATGTTATTGGGTCATTGAAAAATTCTCGACCTATTCCAAAGTGGTCTGAAGCCCAATAAAAGCCAAATCCAACAAAGAACAATAGTATTCCAAAAACGATGATAATCGGAATAGACTTTATCATGGCATGTTTAGCGCCTTCCCACAAATCAACCAGGTACTTTTTGAAAATCCTCAGCAAACGGACCAATTTTAACAAGCGAACGATTCTAAGTATAATCATGGCATACATGCCTGAAAGAAGCTGGTATTCATCTTTCAACATAAAAATAGACGTTATTGAAGCAATGACAACTACCATATCTAATATATTCCATTTATCAAGATTGGCCCAAGATATATGTGTTTCTACACCTTCCCTAAAAAAGAATTTACTTCCAGCTTCATAAATTTTAAGCGCTATTTCTATTAAAAAAATCAAGGTGAAAAGCGCATCAAAGAACAAAAGGCTAGCCATAAAATCTTTTTTCGCCACATTGGAAAGCACTAATAGAACCGCAACAATAGTACTCGCAACAACTACAATTACATTCAATCGCCCATATAAAAAATTATCAATGTATTTTTTTCTATCACGTTTCTCAACAATCAACCCAAAAAGAATAAGAAAAGACAAATTGTTTAACGGACAGTTTAAATAAGTCCTTAACACCGTAGAGGATTTGATAAAATTACCCATCCAGGTATCATCAGTCCACCAAAGGCTCCAAGAAGGAACCGCACCTCCTTTGATTTGCCAAATGTTCACACCAACAAAAACAATTATTGCCCAATAAATTATTCTATGCAATAGCGAGTTGTAACGGAAAAGAATGTACAGCTGATACCAGAACTGAGCAGCCTTATATCGCAAATTAAACGTTTTTTTAAGCACAACTGAAAGAAACGCACAATGCGAATCAAGACCAAGAAGAAATAGGGAATGTAAAAAATTGAACCATTTTTTCCCAATAAAGCTATAATCGCCGGCACCCAAATATTTTTTTTCTTCTTCGTACCAGTGTTTACCACCTTTATAAAATCCACTGCGACCAAAGCGAAAATAATCCCATCCAGACACAAACGCCAATTCAAGAAGAAGAAGAAAACACACAAAAACAAATCCGGCCCAAAGCGAAGCACTCACTAAAGTTTCAACATCTGGAAAATTCTCCCCCAAAAAAACATTGTATTTTATGCAAACACCAGCATTTGAAAAAAAAGCATACATAAGCCACGAAAGGCAAGTAAGCCAAATAAGAATCTTTCTTAACTTCGTCCCATACTTTGCTTTATGCTTACCGATATCGTTCCACAAAGACTTCACACACGCCTTTATTCTATTCCAAAGAGATTTGGCGCATTTTTTTTCACCCTCAATTCCATCATTTCTTTTCCAAAAATGCCATACACGTTTCAAACATAAAAGGCAAGCAATCACAATACATATGATAAAAAGAACAAAGAAATAACCAACAAGACAAAAGAACAAATTAACAACATTCATATCCGATGGCCATGGAAGCGCGGCAATTCCGTGTTCCACCAACCAAACGAAAAAAGAAAGAATATTCAGCGAAGAAGTAGCGTCTTCACGAAGCCAAACAAACAGCAAAAAAGCGAATGAAACAACAAAAAGAACTAGACTTTTTCTGAAAAAATTATAAAAGAAATTTCGACTTTCTTTTTCTTTTATATCTTTACGTTCGCTAGTTATTTTACTTGTCTGCATGAATATCAGCCCCGACAAAACGACATAATAAAGAATCATTTATAACAGAACAATCATTCTCACACTTGCTCTGTTTATAAACATTGTAATAGGCATCTATCAAATACTCATTGCCTTTCTTCAAAGAATCACATGGATAATTCAACAACAGCTTGGCAACAATAGAATCAGCACCAACAAGAGTACCATAACCGATATTGCAGAGAGAATCTCGTTCCGCCACTAAATCTACAACTGTAAATTTACCGGAAATTTTGATGCTGTCTTCCCTCCATATATTGTCTTTCACCCAAACATTTCCATTTCTAGAGTAAGCTGTTTCATATATGCGAACACTCTCAACATTTGCATTTGTAGGGAAAACTGGCATCTGATCCACATTTGCTTTAGAAAAAATGGTACTGTCATATAGGACCGCTTGGGTTCCATTTGGTGTCTTAATTACCGGTAATCTATCCCCTTTAAACCCGGCAACGACTCCTTTTATTTTTGACCGCTTTTGGTCTGGTTTTTCTGGTTCTGGGTTAGAAATAAACCGAATTTTTTCTCCATCCATTTTTACACAGCGGACGGAACGATAATCGTATTCAAAATTTTCAAATTTAAACTCCACACCATCCTTCGCCTTGCCAATACTCGCAATATAGGCTTCTTTTTCATTTTTCATGGCGTACGTCCACCAGCTGGCTTTTTCATCCTGTTCCCTAATAGCACGCACCTTATCATTGGCATTATAATACCCCGTCGGCAAAGCTGAGAAACCTATGGAATCCGAACCATCCCAAGAACGAGACTTCAAAGCCACAACAGCAATAGAATCATCGCCAAATCGTTCCGACATATATTTTGCCAAATCTTGCCATTCTAACAACGTGGGCAACCGCCATCCACTAGGGCACGCTTTAACGGCATTATTCCAACTATAAAAACGTCCTCCACTCTTTGGCAATTTAGACTCAACACTGCCACTATCTTTTGTGTCATAATCCAAATTATACGCCATCCACCAAACGCCATTAATTTCAACAGCCTTGTATTCTAAGCTATCTCTTGAATCTTTAAAACTTATCTCCGTAGCAACAATGTTATGAATCAAATCAAGGGTTTTAAAGAAATAAGAATCTACAATGTAGAAGAAAATTAATACAATTAAAACATAGAGTAAACAGCCACCCAAATGTTTTTCAAGATCAACCTCAGACTTTGATTCTACATATCCTTTTTTTCGAAACAGTTTTTTCAAATCAGTATATTGTCGAATCCTGGACAAAATCTCATCTAGTTTCTTTTTTTCATCCGGACTTAGGAATTTCTTGATATTCAAATCATTTGCACACTTTTCTACAGCCTTGGCGAATTCAGCTTTTATACTCGCACTATCTAGTTTATTAATAAAGGTTTTGTATTGTATGGGAGGGTAATTTTTGTCTTTCTCGATTTCGGCCTTTATCGCGTCATATACGATTTTTAAAGAGCTTTCTATTTCTTCATTTGAATAACTTTCTAATTTTGGCTCTTTTTTACCATTAAGCGCACTGAACAGAAGGTGTTTACAAAAAAATCTCCATTCTAGGTTTTTTTCTTCATTTATAAAATCATCAATTTCATTTTTTATCAACTCATCCGATTCTAATTCTTCACCGCCTCCCTTTTCAACCGCTTCCCTATCCGCATTTGTTTCTACAAACATTTCTTGATCAAACCACTTGACAATCTTATTCATCTTGTCAATACGAATCTCATTCTTATTTGATTTTTCATCTTCCTTTGGGTTTACAATATCTTCTAGCTCTGAAACCCAGCGCTCTACACGAGAAATGCGAATAGAAAGTCTTTCTGCATCAGAATAAAGCTTTAACTTATCTTCCCGCCCCAGAAGAAAACTGACAACATCATACTTTTTAAAATTACGTATCTCATCCTTTGCAATTTCAACAAGTCTTTTATATTGCGATTCGCTCACATCCAGCGATATACGCAACTCATCCAGTTCCTCTTTTTCCTTAGACGAAAGGATGCCGTCATTGCCATAATATTTGGCAATCTGAGCCTGTAAAAAATTTAGGGCGTTGATTTTTTGTTGCTGTTCTTTCCGACCAAGTTCTTCGTTCGGCATATTAACCTTCCATTACTGCAATTTCGCCTACAGACAAGGCTTCTAAGCGCAAAAGCGTCACCTTATTTGGGAACTCATAGTTCTCAACATTCGGCTTTTCCAAAAAACACTCGCGGCAATATTCGCCACTTTCATCTTGCGGCTTGCCTATAAAAAGAATCTTCTTTGCGTAATTTAAAGCATCCGAATCACCAAGATCTCGCTTTATTAAGAATACTTCCGACAATTCATCCATTTGACACAGTACATGCTTGACATCCACGTCACCATGGTCAAGATAGTCGTAATTTGCACTCTTCTCCATAAACCGGAATGCGCTAAAGTCTTCAAACTGGCTTTGCAATTTCGGTTTCACGGCCTGCGTCAGCACACTAAGCAAGCTCTTAAATCCAGCATCCTCCGCAAAGACGCCCTCGCGAAGAATCCTGTGCAAGAACACCCCAGCCGTAACAAAATCTTTTTGTTTCTTGAAGAACCTTTCAAGGCCAGTCTTTATTACCAACGAAATAAACTGCCCCACACCATCGCCGTCCATTACCTGCGACAACAGGGATGCGCGCCATTCCCTAAGGCGGTTCACCATATCACGGATGTCAATATTTTTCTTTTCAAGTTCTGTTGAAAGGATGTTCCTTTTGTCTATGAATATGCCCGCAATATGCCCTTTCAGTTTCACAACCTGCTTTTCGTTTGAAAGGTCATCTATCCTTTTTGCCAACCTATTAATGAAGCTCCTATAATATTCGTCCGTGTCTTCGTACTCCCGTTTTTTCTTATGGAGCATGAACGAAAAAATCAATATAGACACAAATACTACCACATAGGTAATCGATGGGATTTTGGTGGTCAAAATATCCGCAGAACCATTTATAATGCACGCAATAGTCATTGCGATAACATACCCCACCCAAGACAAGGCAAATCGCATTACAAGGAGTCGCCTTTTGACATCTATCTCATCGAGAACAGCACGTCGTTCCTGTTCTTTTTCCTCTTTTTCTTTTTCCAGATTCTGCCGATCTTTTTCCAGTTTCTGTTGCAAGCCTTCGCAAAGACCATCCCTAATTCTGCTGTCACCCAAAGTCTGAATAATGCTTTCACTTAAAGTATTAAGGGAAAGGCGAGAATTCCGGGCTGCTTCTATGCTCTGTTTCTTTTCCTCGATATTCTGTGAAATCATCTCGGAACGTGTTATTCCGCTATCATGATCTAGATTCACCTCGTAGGAATCATCTTCCTGCTCTTCGCCGTTTTCCTTAGCAAGGAGCGTGGTTGTCTCGTCCAATTCTCTAGTTTTTTTGCGGATGTGAGACGATTCCTGGCGGATGGTTTCCTCACTATCCTTAATAAACCCACGCAATTCGCCAAAAGATTCTACGCCATCTGCAGTAGGCAACACCGCATAATTCGCAAATTCATCGTCCTGAGCGAGCTTTCTGTTGGCATTCACAAAGAAGTCAACGGCATCATTAAAGCAATCCTCAAAAACAGGCGGATTACGGTCAAACGGCGTTCCCTCAAAAATCGGGTCATCATTTCCAAGCAATTTCGAAAGGGCCGCTTCTTTTTCGGGCAGGCTATATTGATCGTCATCAAAGAACGATAGGCATTTGGTCTTAAGACTTTCCAGTTTCTCGTTTATCTCTGGAGTCACCGCGGCCATAATTTGTTCCTGACTTTTCTTCTGTTCCAAGAGCGGCATCACCGACTTCTCAAAAATGTGAGAGAACATTCGCAAATGCGGTGGAAGAACCTTCTTGACGACGTCCGTGATTATCTTGTTGACATCGACTTTTTTTTGCGATACTTTTTCCCTGTTCAATATTTCTAGACAGGTCTGGCGCACCATTTCGTCCGTAGCCTTGTCTTCACGGAATTCCAGAACAGCAAGTCCCAACGCATAAATCGGACGGTCAGCAGGCACTTCCCCTGCTGGGAAAAGTGTATCGTACTTGCAAACAGCAAGCGAGGCGTATTCACCCATGATTTTAGCCAAGGAAGCCTGCGTCAGATTCAAGGAAGCCCCCTTGGCATTGGTATTTTGCATCAAGAGGATAGAGAAATCGTCTTTACTTTTTTTGATTTCGACCAACTGGTGAAGGACACTTTCTGAAGTCTTCCTAAATTCGTCCTTTTTCTTTGCCAGGGCATCTTCAGAAAGATTTTCGAAAAGGAATGCCATATCCGACGCAAACAGGAATACATCTACACGGAACTTGAGTTTTTCTTTTGCACGGACCTCGTCAATTGCCTTAAAGAATTCCTGCAGCTGGGCCAAGCTTCTAGATTCATGAGTTGGCAGCACAAAACAGATATGTAAAGCCCTGTCCTGAGAATCACCGGGATTGTCAGCAGTCACCTGCAACCTTTGGCGTTTTTCAAAGAAGTTCTGCAGAAGAGCTTCTCGGCCATCCATGTCAATCCTGCACGTTTCTCTTAGGGATTCCGCATCGTATTCGGCAAAAATCCCAACCTCATCACTTTCTTTATATTGCAGGATACGGAAATATGCGCTGACACCCTCCTTTGCATCATCCACATACCTACCGATACCAAGGACTAACGGCTCGGTATTTTCACCAAGCACCACAAAAAGCGTGTGACGCATATTTAACCTCGTTATAGAGCTTCTATCAGTTTCAATTCCTTGATGACAAGTTCACCTATTTTCTTGTGTTCTTTCATCTCAAGATCAGAAGCCTTGATATTGACGCCACTTAAGCCCTTACCGGTTTTCAAGTCATAATACTGACTTTTAGCTTCGGCAATAAACTGGGCCATTTTTTCTTCACCCTTGACGTTGTATTCATTTTCGATGAACTTGTTAAATTCATCGATAGGCCGCTTCTGCCTAAAAATTTCAAAAGCCTCATCGCGATACTTGGTGCCCATACTGACCCAGTAATCACTCAAAGGATTGCCATCTTTCTTACTACGATATTCGTAGCAGTCTCCTTCATGACGAATCAAACCAAAAATAAATCCCTTGACCCAAGCGCCCAAAATATCGTCTTCATCCGCTTCCTTGGGCATTAGGCTCCAGTTCTCGCGTATCATCTTCAACAACATATCGTCGTCAAAATGGGAACTGGGGCGAGATTCGTTGTCCTGATTTTTCTTGTATTCTTCTTCGTAACGCATGATTGACGCCTGCGTGTATGCAGGGTACACACCCGTTACGCGATAGGCGATAATGCGGTCGTGCATGCCGATACTCGTGAAGGTGACATCCGGGTTTTCCGTAATGGTCTTCTTGAAAGCATCGTCCTTTTCCAGTCTGGACGTTCCTTTTTCGGGGACACCGATGTAGTAGGCATCCTGAGGTTCGTCGTCGGAATTGTACCCCTGCTTGTCATAACGGGCCAAAATCTGCGACTTATCCTTTATCAAATCAAGTAGGTTCTGGAATTCCGTATCGGAAAGGGCGTTAATCACCTCATCAATAGATCGTTCCTTGAAATTCTTCACCGTATCAAGCTTGTCCGTATAGGCGAGAAGCGAGATGACAGCAGATTCTGCACTCTGGCTGAACACGGAGAAAATCTTTCCATCGCCATTCAGAGCCTTCAGGAATTCGCTGACCTGGACTTCTTCAGGCTTAAGCACTATGCTTGTAACAGTCTTGTCGGTTAGGTCAATCTGGAATAGCCTAGATTTTGTTTCAGCACCATGTGCGGCATTTTGCAAATCGGTCAACCGATCATTCAAAAGCCCATAAGCAGCATTGGCAGCATTTTCGATTGAAGAAACAACAGCCTTTGATTTTTCCAGCATACTCAAAAGTTCTGCAAAAATCGCACTGGCAATAGAGCGGCGCTGGATTTCACGTTCCTGACGGACCAGCTGATTAACATCCGCAGAAACCGCATCCCGCGCGTCGTTTAGGCCCTTCTTGAAAAACTTTCTGCTGATCTCGTTCAAATCAGCAACGTCTGTTTTCAAGTTCTGCTCAAGACGAGAGAGGTTGTCCGTTAGGTCCTTCTTTTCGTTTTCCATTTCACGAGCAAAGATATTTACCTGAGCGACAATGGAATCCAGCACCTTCCCTGTCAGACCAATACCACCATTCTTGTCAAGTGTCTCCTTGACAAGTTTATCCAGATTTATCTGAAGGCGCTCAGAAATGCCTTTGCGCACCTTCTGTAACGACTCTTCCGTCTCCTTGGTTCGAATCCTATAGGAGGCTATTTCACTTTCTACGTTCTTCTCGTTTTCTATTTCAAAGTCAAACTTCGGCTTTACATCCATGATTGTATCAATCAGATGGTCGTTGCCCTCGTTTTCCCTAATATTCACTTCAGGCTTATCAATCCAGCCATTCGCAACCATATTCGCATCGGCATCAGAATTTTTCAAGCCGTCAATAAGGCTCATTGCCGCCTTTGTCGAATACACATCGCCAAGACGTCCGCCACGGTAGATGATTTCGCAGGCTCCCATACCCGAAACCCACGCCACCTTGTCCTTAATATTGTAAGTCCCAGCACCAATACGCTTTTCCAGGTTGTCACTAACACTTGCCGAAGCATTGCCCAAAGCCCCTGCAGAAGTGACCAAGCCAAGGCTAACCATTTCAGCCAGAGAATCAACAGTCTTATAGGTATCGCTATTCCTGGTCTTGTTGTCAATTAGGAACATAGCATTGAAGGGATACCCCTTAATCTGGTAGGGTTCCTTCAGGTACTGGAGTGTCACGGAATTGGAAGCATCCAAACTCATCAAGTAATCCAAGTCCATCAGGGCGCCATAGGCATTGGGGCCAACCTGAGCCATGCCAGACTGTGACATCAGTTTGAACACATCCGGAAGCACGGCGTAACCTGTCAGTTTACAATCCGCCTGCACTTCCTTAATTAGGCCGGCCATGTTGATGAACGTGCCGCAGCCCGTTCCACCACAAATAGAAAACACCATGTGAATTTCAATATAGGGCGAATCGTCCATGGATTCGTATTTCGGATTGTCATGGATGGTTGCATTTGTTAGGTTGGCGATAGCCTCTGCCAGACGGTTCTTGGCATAGTCCCTATTGACAGTCAAGGCGAAACGACCATTGGTGCGAATCTGCCCCGCACCGGCAGTAATAGACTTTAGCGAACGGGTATTCCTTGCCGGCAGCCAAGAGAACTTGTCCTTGTTGCGTTCATAGATTGCCATGGGACCTTCCACCTGAATCGGCAGTTTTTCGTCATTGGTCAGTTCTACCGTCCGCCCATCAATAGTCGTCAAAGACTTCTTGTAGGCTCCGCCATCGGTATCTACCCCCAAAAAGCGAATCATGGGCGGAATTTCGCCATAGGTTTCAAGAAAACGTTTCTTGGTGTGCAGCAAGGCGGTCATACCTGTACCACCCAAGCCAATGAAGAGACAGCGTTTGATTTTTGTCTTTGCCATAATGCAATCCTCTTTGTTATAAACTTTTACTGAATTGTCAACTTAATTTCGGTTCCATCAGAAATGGATTTAAGGTTGTAGACTTCACCCTTACTCAATAAATTTGAATCCGCCGTAAAATCAGCCGTTTTATACCGCAGACGAATACGTTTTCTTGACGAAGGTGAAAACACAACATCGGAAACCCAGGGGCCCGTGGAGTCCTTCATATATAGAACCTTACCGGTGAACAACTGGGACAGCGCCGATTCCTGTTTGGTTCCACCCTTGGTGCAAACCACTTGCTTGCAGCCACCAATGCGTAGGACTTTGTAGAAGTTACCGTATTCTACAACAATAGAACCTCCCCTAAACTTCGGATACACCTGATTTCGACCCATGCCAAACCAGAGCAGCAACAGGGCAAGCAGCACAATCAAGACCCAGAACAGGACTAGAGCCACCGGATTCCAGATATGTTTCTTCACCACGACAATCTCGCTTAGGACAGCGTCATCGCTCCTAAGGTCTGCCACCTCTATGTCGTTAATACGGTCCATACCCCCCATGTCAATGGCGCGGAAGTACCAATGGTGCCCTTTCGCCTCCGCTGCTCGCCCTAGAACGAAACCAACCTTAACGGAGTCCATGTCCGGAGTAATCCGGATATTTTCCTGCTTTGCCCCATTCACGAAAATTTCAAGTTCCGCAGGGTCTACCGGCACAAACTTGCCATTGTCGCTCCTCTTGAACACGCCCAAAGTTACGGCAGATCCATACCTCCGGGCATCCTTGTTAAATTCAAAGGCTATTGTGCGGGTCAAAGTATCTGGAATGAAATCTTCCCACAAGAAATCATCGTATTCCTTTGTGGAACCCCAGGCAACAATATCCTTTTCTTCAGCAGTGCAACCAATAAGATTCACCGCTACAAAAAACACCGCAAAAAGGCGAAGCAGATTAGCGAACATAGAACCTCATTGTTTTTTCGGGTTTATTGACCAAGAGCATCTTGACAGGAACATCCAGAATGCGGATTAGGGAATAAGGCGACTTGTCCATCCCTACCGCAGGGACAAACTTCAACGAAATCGCTTCGTTGTAGTCTACCGGCAGAGAATCCTTCAATTCATCCTGGCTCATCTTGAATTCGGGCTTAAAACGAATGGTAAAATCATCGCCAAGTTCAACAACGGCATCCACATTCACATACGGATTGTCTTCGCTACGCACAAGAACCTTGAAGCCGCCGGGAACGCGCCCTGCACCGTCATTGGGCGTAAACTTGACAACCACGTCATTTTCAAAGCCGTCACGCAAATTGTGGGCAACGCTCTTTTGCGGCGTCAATGAAATAATGGCGTCTATATCAATCCCCTGGACCGTTTCAAACCGGCAAATTTCCTTTTCACGAATAAGGACCTCGCCCTTCCGTGCGGCGTCCGTCAGCATAATGTAATAGCCAAACACATCCTTCGACTGGGCAATCTCGCACCAGGAGTTCAGGACGTTTTCCAGCTTTTTCTTGTCCACATTATCATCGCCATCAGTCATGAGCTTCATAACATCGATACGGTCGATAGAGAAAATCTTGTCTATGGAATACAAAATGGGGGCCGAAATATTCGTATTCGTCACCTTGTCGTTCTTGTAATCCTTGATTTTCTTTATAAGGGCCGACTTGCCCTCGGACGTTGCAGGGTACCTCCATTCCTCAAGCATTTCACTATCCTGGAACGGAACCACGACAATTTCGGTCCGATCGTTGGTAACAGACTCGATGTCCTTGGCCATGGCATTTACGACCTTTTCATAAATATCCGGAGACCCGTTATAGCCCTTCATGGACAGGGTCACATCCCACAGATAAGTCAAACGCACATCCTTGACCTGCTGGGCTAGCAAGACTTCCGGGAAAAGAAGCGCCCCCAGCAAAAGGGACATGAATAAATAAAGCTTTTTGAAGTATTTCATAGTATTAGGAATATAACATTTTATTTACGGAAGGCAATAAAAATCCCAAAAAAACACAAAAAAAGACACGTATTTGTGCCTCATTCAATACAACGTTTCTCACAAGCGTAAAACAAGGTAACGTGTAATTTAGGCCCCCCTAGAACAGACTAACGAAAACTATTTTAACCAAACGATTATTCCAACTTGGAATATTTGCAACAGTTAGTATCATTGACCCTACTTTCCGGTGTTGGTCCATTTTAGATAAAGGCTAGTTTAATGGGATTCACTGAACCATGCTATTCCGCATTCTTGACAAGGCGTACAGAGGCGTATAGCACCGTTTCCTCGTCATTGATTCCGTCGAAGCCTTCCTTGAAAGACACGCTATCGTAACACTTGCCTCCTTCGTCAACCCAGAAATGCGCCAAGTAGTCAAGATCCTCAAAATCACCACTGCAGAAGCTCATTCCGCCAGGAACCATCGAAAAACCATATCTGTCGGAACTTGACTCAATCCATTCCTCTGAGGCGATGACGCTCAAAACGTCCTTGCAACGGGAATCCTTCTTCGCGAAGCGAACCATCGTTTCCCATTCCTTTCGTGTTGGGAGGTGCCAGCCTTCAGGAATGGCGGCTTCCAGTCCATTCTCGCAATACAGGTAACCGTACTTGTCGAAGTACTGATAGTCGTCATCATAGGCGACGCAGTCATCCGAATCCAACTCGAATTTCAGGTTTTCCGCCAGCCATACCTGGTTGCCGATTTTGCAGGTCTTGTATTCGGTGCCGTCGCGCGGGTCTACAAAGGTCCCCATTTCGGCGGCGGTTCTTTTTGCGATCTTTTCGCCCTCTGCCTGAGGCTGGGCGGATTTCTTGGCGGACATAGTCATTACGGCCATAAGCTTTCCATTTTTTGTAGTTAACTTGTTTTCTGCTTAGTGAAAAATTAAGTAAAAAAGGGGGCTTTAGGCACATTTTTAGGGGGCACTTTTTTTCAGCCCCAATTTTTGCGGCATTTTGCCCTGTGTAGAAGTTCCTGTTTTTGCTACCCCAAAAGAATAAACCGCAGGGATAAAGCCTGCGGTTCAATAATGCGAGAACTTTTAAGGTTCCAGTTTTGGGAACTGAGTTTTTTGAAAGGCTGTCGCCCCTATGAGGAATCCTCCACAGACTTTCACAATGGTTTGTTTATCTTTAAGTACTAATCATACATTTCATCTGGATCATATGGACTATCCTCAAGAGGCACCTCAACCTGTGGATTATTATCCATTACGCAACGAACAGAAAGATAACAACCGATACTAAAATCTACGCTTTCCATATTTTCATATGCAAAAGCCCCTCTGGCCGTTCCCGAAGAAGTCCAAAAATACGCTGCATTATGCAGACCTTTCCAATAACCCGCTTTCATACCGGCGGGAAGCATTGTAAAAACAAAGTAATTGTTGCCCCCCTTATCGCTACCATCCGCCCCCCTCCAGTCAATTGTATCGGCCTGAGATTTAAGCGTAGATCTGTCCCCTACGGTCTTTATCAAAGTGACAAATTCATTATCACTAGGCAAATGCCAACCATTCGGGCAAGCCAATTTAGCCTCTTCCCATGTATATAAGCGTCCATAATAGCTACAATTTTTTTCATCACCTTCATAACAAAGGCTTAATGGTGTTGCAAACTTCATATTTTCGGTCATCCATCTCTGATTTCCGATCTTGGCAGTTATGTAGATTTCTTTATTTCGGGGATCTGTAAAATATTTAATAGATGAAAGAGTTTCTTCTCTAAGTTTTTTTCGTCTTTCCTCCTCCTGGCGTTTTTTCTCAGACTCTTCTGCTTCCTTTTTCGCTTTTTCCTCCAGTACGCGACCACACCATTCTGTTGTTGAGTTGTACTTTGCACTACCACGATACATATAGCTAAACAGATTACTACAACTTAAAGAGTATTCTCCATAGCCACAATAATTGACATCAAAAGATTCTGCATTTGCATGTAACGAGAACTGAATCACTACCTTTTGGGGATTTTCACAATGTTTTTTTAATACGCGGTCAAAATCGCTATAAAGCAGCTTTTTCCCAGTAGCAGGGAAATCAAACATCTGCATTCCTGGCAATCCTTTCGCCTCAACAACCCTCACACCCTTATCCGTCTCAAAATAACGCCAATCAACATCGCCTAAAACACTTTCAACAGCCCTACCAATGGTTGTCTGCTCGTAGCCCGGCAGGGTTGAGTTTTTTACAAAATCCATCTCTGAATTACAGCCCGCCATAAGGGTTGTCAAAGAAATAGATCCAAGCCATAAGAGAATTTTATGATTCATTTTTTCCTCCTGATAAAAGTTTTGCTTCAATAACCTGATCCTATTAGTACCAGCGACAGTAAATGGCCCCCTACTCCTTAACACATTCCACTTCGGTGACCTCTAGAGTCCCTTCTTTTTCGGCGTCGTCCTTAATTAGCCAAACATACGCATCAACATTCTTCTTGGTTTCATCCAAGGTCACTTCATTCGTTGCCCAAAAATACTTTTCAAACTTATTCCATTTTAAAGTTTGCTCTTTCCAAACATCGGACGCTTCTGCCCACACATAAAAATATCCGTAGTCCGTTATTGATGGAGTTTGCACCTCAAAATAATGGCTAGCCCCTTTGTAGGAATACTTAAGAGCAGCACATCCAGAAATATCCTCCGTTGAAGAATCCTTATTCAAAAAATATTTGATTAAGACATTCGGGAGTCCTTTTTCCAGATTAGTCAAACCTAAAGAATATTCCGCCCTTATCGGGAATACACCTGGATCCATTTTTATTTTTGAGGTTCCACTATCGCCTGCATCATCAAAAACAGTCCAGTTCTCCCCCATGGAGAAAACCCAACGCAGATTTTTGCAAAGGAATTTCTTGCCCTTATGTACACTTCTCTTATTCTGGTTTTCTTTAATTACACCTTCCGCATCCTTATCGCAATCCCCGAGGCCATAGTTTTCCCACCAGAACTTATCCACGGTCTTTTCGAAATCCGGAATAGTTTCGGAGAGTTTCCATTCTTCCATATTCTTGCGAATATTGGCATAGTAATTATCTACGCTGACAACACTCGCCCAATCCGCAATACTTGTTTTTGCAGTACTATCATTCCACACGCCATCTTTCTCGATGTCATAGGCATAATTGGCGAGCCGCTCCGAGAATTCCGCCTCACTCAAATCACCCTGCATGAGCACGCTAATCGCTAGTAGCGCCGCATTGCCCTTGCCCGCCTCGAATATGGAGAGACCTTCGAATTCCCCGATGGATTCGTCCTCAATGTAGAACGACTTGAGGATTTCCTGCTCTGCCTGCTTTTTGGCCTCGGCCACAGAAGCTCCGTCATCCACCAGATGTTGCATACGTTCATACGACAAATGGGTAAGCAGGTTTATGTTTGCCGTTTCCTTGTTAGACACATCTACCAATGCATTCAGCGTGATGGGAGCTGCCGATTTCTCACCGCTCACCTCGTTACGGTAGAAACCGTTCGCTTCCAGGAGCACATATTGAGACTCCAGATTAAGATGCATATAGCGGAAATCGCCCCTATCGCTAGCAATCTTCCCCGTAAAGGCCCTTCCTGTCTGGCCAAGGGTTTCAAAATTCAGCTCATAAAGACGTACCGCAGAGCCGTTCACGAATGGTCCCTTCTCGGAAACACCCGCAATGGTCTTGTCTTCAATGGCAATCTGCGTCTCTTCTGTCGCACCGCCCGCATGCTTATCATCATCGGAACACCCGCAGAGACAAAGCACGGCAAATGCAATGATAGAGTAGTTGACCATATTGAAAAACTTTGTCATTTTCAATCCTTTTTCGATTTGATATTCCAAGTCAAAGGGAACAGTTGCAAATTGAGCCGGTAGACCCGTTCCATGTCATCGTCTTCTGTTGCAATGGCAATGATGCGCTTGCGAAAATCTGCCAGTTCCTTCTCAATTTTCTGAAATGTTTTTTGAGTTAGCCCAAGGGTAAGCCCCGATACGGAGCGCTCAGAGAGGGGAACATTCTTAATAGCATCCAAAGCAAAGTTTCCCATCTGTAAATGCATCTGCTGCACCGCCAGCGGAACAAAATCCATCTTTCCCGTAGAAACCGTATTGCTAGTCTGCTTAAAGGTATCCTTGCCCACCTTTTTGAGCAGTCCCATATCCGTTAGGCGTTTGAGAGTCTCGGATACCTGCCTTGCCGAAATTTTCGGCATGCACGCCACGGCGATTTGCTTAGGCTTTTTACCAGGCATGTGGGGCACCAATTCGCGAAGCACCGGATTCTGCCACAATTCAAAATAATTCATGGAATTCTGACCAAGGACATTTACCTTATGGGCTTTTGCCAAGGCCTGCATCTCGTCAAAATGTTTTTGCCTTATAGTTTCCCGATTTGCATGGTTGAACGCCACCATGGACTTGAAATAAGCCAGTTCAAAGCCTTCCAATCCCATTGCCCGCGCTACACGCAAAACACCCTGACCCC
Source organism: Fibrobacter sp. UBA4223 (assembly GCA_002382975.1). GTDB lineage: Bacteria > Fibrobacterota > Fibrobacteria > Fibrobacterales > Fibrobacteraceae > Fibrobacter. The sequence goes on along the minus strand of DFTB01000007.1, from coordinate 205,307 downwards.
GCAGACTTGACTTTCCTTCGCATACCAGTTTGAGATACACCGGGGACTTGAAGCCAGCCAGCTTCGCAAACTCCCGCCACGTCATGGCGGAACGGGCTTTTTTTTCTGCAAACCACTGTTGCATAAAAGCCCGATAGTCCTGGTATGTGATAACAGAATCCATACCATGAATATAAACGAAAAAATGGGGAAAAGGATTATGAAAAAATACAGAATTGCGATTTTTTCACAAATTAGCAACACTATTTTTAAAATTTACTTTTGTATGATACAAAAAGTGCTAATTCATAAAAATTTCGCCTTTTTTATCATATGTAATTTGATAAAAAGACAAATATTTTACAATGATATGTACAAAGGTACCGGAGGCGTATTTCCCTTAATTCCCAACCGCTTTCGCCTTGGCACGCTTGCGGCGCCAGGTCTTGAATTCCATGTACAGGGTACTGACGGTATAGATGAAGACCATCAGGATCAAGGTATTCAAGGGCTTGTTCAGATTGCAAATGCCCCAGGCGATGGTGATAATCGGCAGGTGGATCAAGTAGGGGTAGAAACTGGCGCGGCCCACCTTGCGGACCAGCGGAATGCAGAAGAACCTGGCCGCAAATCCCTTGCCACTCAGGAGTGAAAGCAAGAACAGTCCGTAGAGCAAAATCGGGAGGCTGTGATGGAAGAAATAGTTCACGCCGGGGTTCCATTCGGGCCGAAGCAGGAACAGGCTCCCGTAAATGGCGGCAAGAACCACCGCCTGGGCAATGCCGCTTGCAAATTTCTTCTTGAGAAAATCGAAACCGCCCTCGCTGTACAGGCGGAAAAGCACCATGCCGAACAGGTATTCAAAAATGCGGACCGGAGCGAAGATGTGGAAGAAACGGTACTTGGCCTCGTAGCCGCTGAACCACAGGTTGTCGGAAGCTCCGAAGAAAACCGCCCACAGAATTCCGGGGATAAACAGCGTGCCGAACAGCACCCAGAGCGTGCGGTAATTCTGGCGGAAAAGCCAGCGGCTGAACCAAGGCGTAATGGCATAGCACATGAAGAAGCTGGTTAGTGACCAAGACGGTTCATTCAGTTTCATGCCCAGGTCAGGCACAATGGACCAGGTGAGGGTAAGGTGCAAAAATAGGCTCCGCCAGGGGTGAACCATCTTGGCAAGACCCGCCGAGGCGCAGTCGCCGATTTCAGAAAGCCCTGGCAGGTGGGTGTAGCCGCTGAACTTGAACACCAACACCACGAACATCAAGAGCGTCATGAAAAAATGCAGACGGTAGAGTTTCGCGATGCGGGCGAACATGAAGGGAATCACGGGGATGCGCCGTTCCGGATCGCTGAACTTGCTTGCAAACAAGAATCCCGCAAACACGTAGAAGATGCCCGCCGCAAAGGCAGGAGCGCTGATGATGGGCATGAGCCATTTCCAGTCCTGCATGTAATTCAGCGCGCTGGAACTACCCAGGTGGAGCATCACGATGTTCACGCTGGCCAAAAGCCTCAGCCCGTCAATAGCCGGAAAGTAGTTCGGCTTGGAGGCAGTTGGCTTTGCCGCACAATCTGTCGAGTTGTTTTCCATGGCTGCCAAAGATAGCTATTACTGCTCTTTCTTGCGGCCAGCGGAACGCCTCAGCTGGGTGACCAGGAACTTGTAGAATCCTTCGATGTGGGAATTGTCCTGCTTACCGCGGAGGAGCGTCACCACGATATCGCGCTTGAATTCGATATCGGTAATCTTCAGGAGCTTGATTCTACGGTTGTCCACCTTGCCCCAAGAGAACTCGGGCCAGAATCCCACGCCCAGGCCGCCTGCGATGGCGTCCTTGACCATAAGGGCGTTGTCACTCTCGAAAATCAGGTGGGCCTGGAAACCTATGCGCTTACAGTAATCCTCGCAGATGGTGTGGAGCTGCTTGGAACCGTACAGGCCGATAAAGTTGGTGTCGCCCAGTTCATGCAGCGAGATACTGTCGCGCTTCTTGTATTCCGCCGTATTGGGAACGGCGAGGTAGATGTTCTCGGAACAGACAAAAACCTCTTCGTCGGGATTTTCCTGCGGGCGGTAGTTGGCGAAAGTCTGGATGGAAATGTCGTACAGGGAAGATTCCTCTTTCTGCACCAGATAAAAACGGAGCGCCGGAGCGTCTTTCTTGTACTGGATAACCGCATTGGTCACAAAGGAAGAAGCCGCCAGAACCTTGAGGCTCACGGTAATGGCCTGCTTGTCGGACTTGGCCCGAAGGCGGGCAGGCAGGGCCTCGATGTCTTCGTAGAGGGGCTTCACCTTTTTGTAGAAGTAATCACCCGCTTCGGTAAGCTTGATGTTACGGCCGCTGGACTTGAAAAGCTTGACCCCCAGTTCGTCTTCTAGCTTGTGGATGGCGTGAGTCAACGCAGGCTGCACAATGCACAGGTTCTTGGCGCTCTGGGTCACGTGTTCGGTACGTGCCACTTCCAGAAAATACTTGATATGGGTCAGTTCCATAGAAACTCCAATTCATCAAAAATTTTTATAACACAAATATAAACAATAAAATCAGGATACAGAAGGGTAAAACAGGGATTTTTGAAAAAATCATCAAAAAAAGTGATTAAAAATGAAAAAATTATTTATTAGTCAATATCAGAATCATGTTTTATCTTTGTCACCGAAAACAAAAAAGCACCAAGGCACCTTCAAAGGAGTTCTCATGAAATCGGTTCTTAAAACACTTGCCACCACAGCCCTCGTCGCATTCACCGCCATTGTCTTTACCGCCTGCAACGACAACCGGGACTGCGCCTACAACGAAGCAGGCCACACCCTCGCCTGCCCCGAAAAGACCTACAAGACCGTAACTCTGGGCGGAAAGACCTGGATGGCCGAAAACCTGGACGTGTTCACTCCGGATTCAAGCGTGTGCTACGCCAACAACCACGACAACTGCAATACGGACGGACGCCTGTACACCTTCGCCTCCGCATCGGGTAACGTATGCCCCACCGGTTGGGCGCTCCCCACCATAGAAGACTTCAAGGCGGCCTTCGGCACAAGCGAGCCCGCCGCACTCAAAAGCGCCAACGGTTTTAGCGCCCTCTTCGCCGGATTCAAGTACTACGACGGAAACTTCGCCGACAAGGGCGTAAGCGCCAGCTTCTGGACAAGCGACAGCTACGACGATTCCAGGGCTTACCTTGTCCGCATTACCGACTCCGGAATCGCCTACGAGCACTTCAACAAGAACATTTTCGCCTCTGTCCGCTGCATCAAGAAATAACTACACCCCTCCGGTGGAGTTAGTTGTTATTTTTCAGGATGACACTTCTTGTGACCCGCAGCCCTAATACCTACAACCTACTACCTAATACCTATCACCTAGCCCCTAGATCCTAACCCCTATTCCCTAACTATGACCTGGCTTATCAATCTATTCACCCAGCCCTCGGTAGGGCAACAAGTTGTGGCGATTGCCCTCACGGCGGCAGTCGGCCTCATGGTCGGAAAAATCAAGGTCAAGGGCATTAGCCTTGGCGGTGCAGGAGCGCTCTTTGTGGGTATCTTGCTTGGGCACTTGGGGCTCCGCGTCGAAGGAAATGTACTCCACTTCATCCAGGAATTCGGCCTTATCCTGTTCGTCTATACCATCGGCATGCAGGTGGGTCCCGGATTCATAGATTCCATACGTAGGCACGGGCTGGTGCTGAACATTCTGTCTGTAGGAATCGTGCTGCTGGGCGTTATCGCGACCCTCTGTCTCTACTTCTTTACCAGCATGCACGACAACGTGCCCGTGCTTATCGGCATGCTCTGCGGTGCTGTGACCAACACTCCGTCCCTGGGAGCCGCCAATTCCGCATTTGCCGCCGCCGGCGTGGATACATCCCTGACAGGAATCGGCTATGCGGTAGCTTACCCCTTCGGCGTCATCGGGATCATTCTCGTAATGCTGCTCGTGCGGCTCGTGTTCCGGCAGGACCCCGCCAAGGCGGCAACCGACTATGCCGACGAAATCGCCGCCACCAGCAAGGAAATCGAATCCTGCAGCCTTACGGTAGACAACCAGAACCTGTACGGAATCATGCTGAAAGAAATCCCGGACCTGATTTCTAGCGGCGTGGTAGTGACCCGCCTCTTGAGGGGCGAAAACATCTTTACCCCCAACGGAAAGACCGTCATCGAAAAAGGCGACAAGGTGCACATCGTAGGCATGCCCGAGGCCGTTGCCGCCATGGAAAAGATTATCGGCAAGCGTCTGGACACGCCCATCACCGCCATTCCCGCCAAGAATACGGAACCCATCCAGGTGAGGACCGTGCTCGTGACCAACAAGAAAATACTGGGCCGCACCATCGGATCCCTGGCTCTGGCGGAACGCTTTGGCGTGACCGTAAGTCGCGTAACCCGGAGCGGCTTCAAGTTTACGGGCCGACTGGATTTGCGCATCAAGTTTGCCGACAAGCTGAAAATCGTGGGCCCCGCCTCGGGACTCGACATCGTCGCAAAGAAACTGGGCAACTCCCTCACCGCCCTGGACCACCCGGAAATCCTGCCCGCGTTCCTGGGCATTTTCTTGGGCGTCATCGTAGGGAGCATTCCCTTCGCCATTCCCGGGATGCCCACCCCGCTAAAGCTGGGGCTTGCGGGCGGCCCGCTGATTGTCGCCATCCTGTTAAGCCGCAAGCGCAAAATCGGACCGCTGAACTTTTTCATGGCCAACAGTGCAAACCTGATGCTTCGTGAATTTGGCCTTACGCTTTTCTTGAGCTGCGTGGGCCTGAATGCAGGCATCAAATTCTTCGAAGTGCTCATGAATGGCGACGGGCTCTACTACATGGGGCTTGCGGCCATCATCACCTTCTTCCCACTTGCCATCATGGCAGTGGTGGGGCACCTGGTTTTCAAGGTGAACTACCTTTCGCTCTGCGGCGTGCTGGCAGGCGCTACCACGGACCCGCCGGCCCTGGCCTTTGCCAACAGCCAGGCTGACAGCGAAGCGGTGAACATCGGGTATGCGTCAGTCTATCCGCTCACCATGCTGCTCCGAATTTTAAGCGGGCAGGTGCTGGCCATACTGCTACTTTCGGCGGTGTAGCTTTTGTAAAACTGGCGAACTACTGTTCCAGTTCCAGCAAGTCCGCCTTTAGGGACTGGTCATTGGGGTAGTACTTCTGGGCCAGCAGCAATAGGCGGCGGGCCTCGTCGGTACGCTTTTTCGCCATGGCATCGTAGGCCATGTTCTTGAGACCGTAAATGGCTTCGGCGTTTCCTTTTTTGGCCGCCAGCTCATAGGCGTATTCTGCACGGTCCAGGAACTTGGTATCGTAGGCCAGGTTCCCGAGGAAAATGGCCGCATCGGAAAAGTCCGGCTTGATTTGCAAGATGTTGTTCAGAATGTCCATGGCTACAAAGGGCTTGTTATCTTCGGCCAAAACATCGGCCAACTTGTACATGACATTCACGTCGTCAGGGCGCACGCCCAAGGCCTCGCGGTAATGACCCGCACTCTGCTCATACTGTTTGTTCATGCGGAAAACATCCCCCAGATAGACCAGAAAATCCACCTCTTCGGGGTGAGCCGTGTAGCCCTTGCGGACAATTTCTACGGCACGGTCGTAATCGTCCATGGCGATGTTCGCCTCCGAAAGCTGATAGACGATGCTCAGGTCGTCAGGGTCCAGCTGGTAGGCCTTTTCTACCGAACGGAGCGCCCCCACCTTGTCGCCTACCTTGCTGTAGGCCTCCCCCAGGTAGAGCCATCCCGAAATGTTGTTCGGCTCCAGTTTCAACGCCCTGTGGTAAGCGGCAATACATTCGGGATACTGCTTCAGACGGAAATAGACGCTGGCCATGTTGAACAGCGCAGGCGAAAACGCCCCGTCTGAAAAATCCACCGCCTTGCGGTAGGCTGCCGCCGCCTCGGGATATTTTTCCATCTGGTAATAACTGTTGGCAATATTGAAACTTGTGGCCGTGGGATCGGCACCGCGTTCTTCGGCCTTGTGGTATAGGATGATGGCCTGGTTGAATTTTCCGTTACGGTAAAGGGCGTTGGCGCGTTCCAGCAGGTCGTAAGAAGACTGCGCGGCAAAAACAGGAATGGCAAGAAAGAAAATAGACGAGAGACGAGAAGCCTGCCCTGAGCCTGCCGAAGGGACGAGAGACGAGAGTGATGCTGAACGAAACCCGCAGCACAACCAATCGAATATGCTCAACTTCACTTTCTTCATCTTTTTCAAGCTCTTTGCGCAAAGCGTCATTATAAATCTTTCGTCTCTCGTCTGTAGGCACGCAGTGCCGTTCTTTCGTCTAAATTAGTCCCTAAACTTCACCTCGAAAGGCTGTTCCATTCCGCAGAACGCCACCGCCTTGCCGTCTTTTTCTGCAGGGGCAAAAGTCATGCGGCTAAGAGCCTCGCGACCGGCGGCGGCAAGCCCGGAACCTGCAGGAGATTCCTCGATAACGCGGATATCATAGGCGCGCCCGCCCACGTCTACACAGAAACTCAGGCGAAGCGTAGCGTCAATTTCCCGATCCCGAATTTGCGGCGGCACCTGGAAATTGGGCATGGATTTGCTTTCGGGTTTTTTATCTACATCGCCCTTTTCGCTGGACATGGCGCCCCCGCGAAAATCCGCTACCAGTTCCTCGTTAATGGCAGCCCCTGCCGTCCCCGAAGCCACCCCAAGGTTCATGGCAAGACGCGGGCCCGCCTTGGGCGTGCGGGAGGTGGTCTTTTGCCGCTCCGGCTTGCGGGAAGGCTTTTTCTTTTCCACCTTCTTTTCCATTTCTTCCGCCTTCTTTACGGAGACTTCCGTCTTGGTGTACTTTTTTTCGTGGAAGATTTTTCCGGTCAGAAACATGTTGGCAAGAGTCACGGAAAATACCAGCAGCAGGCTACAAAGCACCGCCGCAAGGAGAAGCAGAGACCGCTTGATTATTTTCCTTAGAATCTTACGCATATTTTCAAATTTTTCGGGCCTGGATCCTTCGTCTCCGTGTTACACACTCCGTTCAGGATGACATTCCTTCATCATTCCTAACACCTACAACCTAATACCTACAGCCTATATTCATTCCGCTTGGGCCGCGATGGACACCTTCTTGACTCCGGCCAAGTTGCACATGTCTATGACCTGCACCAGCACGCCCGTTTCTGCACCCTTGTCGGCAATGACCACAGCCTCCCTGTCGGGATTTTTTGAGAGGGACTGTTTCAAGATATCTTGCAGGCTTGCCAAATCCACCTGACGCTCGTTCATGTGGATGGTTCCTTCGCGGGTAATGGCGATGAGCAGGTTTTCCTTTTCCAGCTGGCTTGCCGTCTGGGCCTGTGGCTTGGTCACATCCACGCCAGTTTCGCGGGTAAAGGACGACGTGACCACAAAAAAGATAAGCAAGATGAACACGATGTCCATCAGGGGGCCCATCTCGATGCCCATATCCTTTTTCTTTCTGCTCGGCAGGTTAAATTCCATAATTACCCTACAAAATAATTGTCAATAATCGTGGCCCCGAGTTTCAAGTCCTGGGTCAAAATTTCCACACGTTCATCCAGGCGCTGTTTCAGCAAGGTCAAGGGGAACGCCACCAGGAGCCCGCTCTGGGTAGAAATAAGGGCTTCCGAAATTCCGTCGGCCATGAGGACCGGATTCTGGTTTCCGTACAGGGTAATTACCTCAAAGGTGGAGACCATGCCCGTCACCGTTCCCAAAAGGCCAAGCAGCGGGGCTGCCGCCGCCATTACCGCCACGATATGGCTTCCCTTTTCCATGTGGCGTAGCGTCCCCAGCATGCGCACCTGCATAATGTCGCGGAATCCTTCGGGATTCTTTTGCGCATGTTCAATGGCGTAACGGAGTTCGCTGGCCAAAATTCCACGGCGTTTTTCCAGCCGGGACATGGCCTTTTCGACACCGCCTTCATTCAGGTCGTGACGCAGGTTCTTGATGACCTTCTGGACATCTTGCCTGAAAAAGTCAGAGCCAATACGGAACCAGCTGTAAAACAGGTAGTAGAAACCGACAGTTCCCACCAGCAGAATGGGGAGCATCACCACGCCACCGGCCTGGTACGTGCTTTTCAGGGATTCAACGAATACGTAGAAGGAATTGCTCATTTTTCCTTGTCGAAAATCCTGTTCAGTAGGGCCATGCTCTGCATGTAAAGTTCGCTGGTGACCTTCTCGATTTTTTCACTCAGAAGCCCGTGAATGATCATCACGGGAATGGCGATGACAAGGCCCGTTTCCGTAGTGACCAGGGCTTCGGAGATACCGCCGGCAAGCACGCGGGCGTCGTTGGTGCCAACCTCGGTGATGACGGTGAACAAGGTGATAATACCCGTCACCGTTCCCAAAAGGCCAAGAAGCGGAGCGATAGTGCCCATGGCGGCCAAGAGTCCCATGCGGCGTTCCAGTTTGGGTTGTTCCCGGAGCAGGGCCTCTTGCAGGGAACGTTCCGCATTTTCACGAGTGTCGTTCGCCTTGTTGAGCACCGCAAAAAGAACCATAGCAAGACTCGTTCCGCGCTGCAGGCACAGATTGGCGGCCTCCTCGTAACGGGTGTTCTGAACAAGCATGTTCAAGCGGGTCATGAAACGCTTGCCCAAATGCCCGCGATACATGAGTACAACAAAGCGCTCCGCCGCAAGGAGCAGTGCAAAGAACGCCACCAAGAAAAGCGGGTACATCACGATACCGCCCTTCTTGAACCATTCCGCAAACTGCGTCTTGAGCGATTCGTCACCCTTGTTGCTGATAGAATTCTTGATTGCCTTGTTCTGAAGCAAGTCCATCGGGACATCCACCTGGACCGTGTTCGACTTGGAAAGTCCCGAATAGGCATTGTTGATGGCTGCACGAATCGATTCCGCCATGTCGGCAGGGAGCGTGGAGTTCCATTCGTAGCGCTTGCCCTGCAAGGCGCCTGTCCGCAGAAGCGCCTGGATTTCGCCGTTGTCCGTGGCCGCCTCGCCCAGGAACACCGTCCCGAGGCGCATGCGGTAAACCTCCACATCGGTGCGGCTCCCTACCTGGGATTTTTCGGGACCGAAAGACTGGGTATAGGTCATCTCGTGTCGGGCGAGCAGATCGTTCAGATAATACCTCAGGGCAGGCAAGGTGTTCGGCTTTTTCTTTGCCATTTCCCGCTGGGCCTTGTTCAGGGAAAAAAGTCTCTCCCCCATGCCCACGGGGTAATCTCCCGTAATCTCGTCCAGGGACTTGTCTATGGAAAGTCTCACCTGGGTGTTAAAAGCCTCGAAGGCATCTTCTTCGGCCTTGGCCGTTTCTTCGGCTTCGGCGGTAACATCCTTGCTGGCCTGGACTTCTTCGCTTACGCGGCCCAGATCCGTAGAGAGCTTTGTGTAGCGGCCGTCCAGTTCGCGGGTCTCTACCTGATGTTCCTCGGTCAGCTGGGATTCGGCGTAACGCTTGCTCCAGTGGGCTGCTTCCAGTTTTTCAAGAGAGTCGGCTTTTTGCAAGCGGATACGGGCAAGGCTTTCGATTTCGCGCTGAAGGTTCAGGATTTCCACCTGCTTCAAGGAATCCTGAATGCGGGCCTGCTCTTCGGCGTCCTTCTTTTTGGCACCCCAAGAGAGGTTTGGCATAATAAACAACAGGAATAGAGCCATCATTGTTCTTGACAGCCATTCCGAATTCCGAATTCCGAATTCCGAATTCATCTCTCGCCTCCTACCACAGAAAGGGTGACAGGCATGGCGATAATCTGGGGCGGTTTCTTGGCCAGTTTCACGTCTATCGCGTAGCGGATAATTTCACGTTCCCACAGTTCCAGGTTTTCGTTCCACTCGTAGGTGATTTTGCCCTTGCTTGCGCGGCGCACCAGGCTCCCGTAAACGGTGCCGTTTTCGTCGCTATAGACCATCCACTGGTTGCCAATCCGCAGAATCTGGGCGTTAATCAATTCGCCGTTCTTGCGGGTAAGGGGCGCGTTCACAATGGCCACCTCGTCGCCGAACTTGATTTCTTGCTGGATAACCGCCTTGATACGGGAAAAACTTTCTTCTTCGGCGGCGCTCCCGCTTTCGATATCCCGAGCGAGAGAGCGGACCCGTTCCAGCCTGGCATCCCGTTCCCAAGGCACCGTCATGGCCACCTGCCGTTCCAGCTGCTTGCATATAGAAAGCATGGCCGAACGCAAGGCCTTGCGCTTGGCTGCCACATTGTCGTTTCGGTTCTTGGCGTGGGCCTGTTTCTGCCGTTCTTCTTGAAGCTGAGCGGCCACGCCCCGGATTTTCACGTTCAGGCTGTCAATTTCGGCACGGCGGCGCTCCGAATCTTCGCTGTAGCGGGCCTGCAACTTCTTGTAGCGGGAATCATCCGCCCTAAGCAGGGAATCCGTAGAGGCAATCTGCCGGGTCAGCTTCTGGATTTCGGAATTCAGCTTTTCCTTTTGCTGTTTCAGGTCTCGGATTTCCGAATCGTAATCGGCAAGGGCCAATCCCGAAAGGAACAGCACCAAAAGGACAAAGGGCAAAAATTTCAATCTTGTCATATTCTTCTGCGTTAAGTTGCACCAAAATTACATATTTAAAACACCTGAACCTGCAAAAAATGTCACCGCCACACTGGAAATAATCAACTTTTGCCCCATATTTCTATATTGCGCACAAAGGTAAATCTATGTTTAGGACCAATTGTTTCCATAGCGCGGCCTGCGCCGCATTGACCATCGCCCTTTCCGGGCTCCTGTTTACCGCCTGCTCCGACGACAGCTCCAGCAGCGCCTCTGACCAAGGCAAGGCGGATCCCCTTGCCGAATGCACTGCCCCCGCCTTCCTCAAAAAAGGCGACAAGGTGGCACTCCTTTCGCCCTCCTACTCCACTCCCGATTCGAACATCCAGAACACGGCGGCCGTCTTGAAGGAATGGGGCTTTGAACCCGTTATCGGCAAGAACGTGGGCAAGCTGGACGCGGGCAAGTATGCAGGCACCGCCCAGGAGCGGGCCGACGACTTCATCGAAGCCCTCAAGGACACCAGCATCAAGGCCATCTTGAGCAACCGTGGCGGCTACGGCACCATCCAGCTGGTAGACCTTATCGACCTGAAACTGGTGACGGACAATCCCAAGTGGCTCATCGGGTTCAGCGACATCACCACCCTGCATGCCATGGAAACCAAGGCAGGCGTCATGAGCATCCACGGCACCATGAGCTCGTTTATCGGAAAGACCCGCGGAAAAGACGACAACAGCACCCTCTTGCGGGACCTGCTCAAGGGCGCCGTGCCCACCTATAAGGTTCCCAAGCACAAGTTCAACCAAAAGGGAAAAGCCGAAGGGATTCTCGTGGGCGGCAACATGGCCACATTCGTTCCGCTGGTAGGTGCCAGCGACATCGACGTGTTCTCCGGCGACGGAATCATCTTGTTCATGGAAGAAGTGGGCGAATCCCTGCACAACATCGACCGCATGTTCAACGCACTGGAACTTCACGGCGTCATGGAAAACGTGAAGGGCGTTGTCCTCGGAGAATTCGTGGATTCCGGGACGGACCTGAATTATGAAACCACCGAGGAAATGCTTTCCAAGTACCTGAAGAAGTATAACATCCCTGTCCTGTGCGGGTTCCCTGCAGGCCACGACGACGTAAACGTTCCCATTGTCATGGGAGCGAAGGTCAAAATGGATGTTACCGACAACGGCGCCACCCTGGCCTTCGACATAGACGGCAAAAAGAAGGACGTGGATACAGACAAGTTGTTGAACAAGCCTTCTCTTGCAAAGTCCCTCCGGCTGATGCTTTCGGGAAAATTATTCTCCATCAACGAATAAGAGAAAACCTAGCTTCTGCTCCACAGGATACAATAAGCCTGCGTCCTGGCCGCAAAGCGCTCCGTCTTTAGCAGTTGCCGCACTTGTTCCTTGCTGTACCAGGCGGCATCGATTTCTTCACGCTCGGAATCGCTGGGCCTGATTTCACCAGCGGCTACACCGACCACAACCACGTTCAACTCGTTGGCAAAGCCGATGGCGGAATAACTTTCTTTCCAGGTTTCGTCTATGCGCAAAAGGGTCAGCCCCGTTTCTTCGCGCAGTTCACGGGCAGCAGCCTCTTCTACCGTTTCGCCTTCGTCTATGAGTCCCGCAGGGAAATTCACCACCTGCTCCCCCACCGCCATGCGGAATTCCTTGCACAGCAGCAGTTTTTCGCCGGACTCGTCGTGCATTATCAGGACCACAGCGTTATTTTTGTGGCGCCGCAGGTCTTCAATATTCTTGACGTTCGGTTCGCGGCTGATCATCTCGTAAGTAACCGGCTTGCCGCTTGCCGTTTCGTAATGGAGGTCGTAACGGGTAATGAACTTCCCGGAATGGATTTTTTCAATGCTCTTGAACTTCATTTTTCAATCACGCCGTTAGCGACTAGTCTTCCAAGAAATACTGCACGTTGGTGACCACACGAACCTTCTTGACAAAGGGTGTATTTTCGTCACGGTCCTCAATAGAGAACAGCCCCTGGGTTGCCGTCTTGATTTTACCCAGCTTGCTCCTGGAATCCTTGGCGAATTTTTCGGCAGCAGCACGGGCGTCCTTGTTGGCCTCTTCAATCATTTCGGGCTTGATGGCGTTGAGCCCGTTAAAGCTGTAAATCTTGCGGTAACGGAAATCCCCTTCGCTAAAGGCAATTCCCTGTTTCAAGAGCTCGCCCTGCTTGCCCATGAGTTCGCGAACCTTATCCACATTCTTGGAGGCCACCGTAAGCGACATGGTCACCACATAGCGGAAGGGGCGTTTTTCACTGGTATACAGCTCGCTCTGGGTATCCATAATATCGGGAGACGCCTTGGTGATTTCTTCTTGGGCGACCCCGTTGTCCAAAAGGAACTTTTCCAGGGCTAACGTCTTGGCCTGAACTGTCTCGTACAGGGCCGAAAGGTCGTTGCCCGCTTCCTTGAACACGATGGGCCATATTACATAATCGGCCGGGACTTCACGCTCGGCAAGCCCCCGCACAAACACCACGCGGTCACGGTCCTTCACGTGGATCATGGCGCAATAGAGGAAAGCGCCCAGCCCAAGAATGGCGATAGCGAGCACAACGGCTTCTTTGAGTCTTGACTGCATACGAAACCTCCTGTTTCAACCTTTTTCTTATAAAATACAAAAAAAGGAGTCTATCATGAAAACCGCATTTATCGCTTTCGCCATGGCCGTCGCTGTTTCCTCTGCTTTCGCCACCTATTGCGAACCCCACCCCATAGGTTCATCTGCACCGGTCCCTGGGGCGACGAATTGGTTTCAGAAGAAGAAAACGCCGTAGGAATCATTATGCCGTGGGCAGGCGCCGTTGACCTGGTATAGGCCGCTTCAAACCATCTCAACCTCCCTCGCCAAGACGGGGGATTTTTTTTACAAAAACATAAATTTTTCAAATACACTTGAAAATTCTTCAAAAATTATATATATTTTAAGATATGGTTGAAATTATTGATTCTATATCTAAATACAACTTATGGGGTGGAAATAGCCCGTTTTTGGGCTTTAATCGGCATATTTACCAGGAAAAAGTCATGAAAAGTGTCGGAAACAACCTGGTCAAGGTTGTTGTCGGGCAGCGTCGTGTCGGAAAGAGTTTCGTTTTGCGGCAGGTCTTGTCGCAAATCGTTGCAGGCGGGGTTCCCGCCGAGAACACCCTATACATCAACAAGGAATTTCTTGAATTTTCTGCCGTAAAATCTGCAGAGGACTTGCAGTCCCTATATGCTGCTTACAAGAGCCGGTTTTCGCCCCAAGGCAAGACCTATCTTTTCATTGACGAAATCCAGTATATCGATGGATGGGAAAGATTTGTGAACGCCCGTTCGCAGGATTTTGCCGAGCCTTGCGAAGTATTCATAAGCGGGTCCAATTCGGATATTCTCTCCGGGGAACTCTCGACCATGCTTTCGGGCCGGTATGTCCGGTTTGAAGTTTTTCCCTACAGTTTTGACGAGTTTTGCGAGTTGACCGGCAAGCCGCAGGATGCGTCGTCTTTTACGGATTATGTCCAGCATGGTGCCCTGCCCGAACTGTTCAACCTTGATTCGGAAGAAATGCGACGGAACTATGTCGAGAGTCTGAAGGATTCCGTGATGCTTCGCGATGTCGTGCAGCGTTACAGAATCAAGGACGCTACCCTGCTGAACGATCTTTTTGTCTTTCTTTCGAATAATGCCTCGAACTTGATTTCTTTCACGAATGTGGTCAAGAGCCTTAAGGGGCAGGGGCGGAAAACAAATTACGAGACTGTCTCGACCTATGCGGGGTATTTGGAAAACGCCTTCTTGATACATTCCTGTCCGCGCTTCAGCATTCGTGGCAAGGATTCGCTGTCCGGTCCTGCCAAATACTACATGAACGATTTTTCGTTCCACAATTACCTGTATGCGGGTTTTGGGTATGGAATGGGTTATCTTTTTGAAAATGCCATTTATCTGGAACTTCGCAGGCGCGGCTATGATGTGTATGTCGGGGAATTGGATGGATGCGAGGTTGACTTTGTCGCAATCAAAAATGATGCGCGTATTTACATCCAAGCTGCCTATAAGATGGATGGCGAACCAACCATTGCAAGAGAATACGCTCCGCTGGAAAAAATCAGGGACAGTTACCCAAAATACGTTGTGTCATTGGACGAGTTCAAACTACCGTCGAATAACGGGATTTTGCATGTCCGCCCTTGGGAAATACCTTGACATGGTATGTGTGGAGGTTCTAGTATGAGGTTGATGTTAGCAATACTTGCCGCAATTGTTTTTGGGGCCTGCACAGACCGTTCATCTACAGGGCCGAATGATTACAACGATGATAGAGTCTTCGGCTGGAGATGGGATGATTTCAAGCCCATTCCTCATGATTCAAAAATGTATGGAGGATTGCGCGAAATTTATAATGTGGGCGAATGGATTGTGCTGATGGATGATTACTATTCCAGCAACGAATATACATCGCCAGGAAAAATTACGACGACCCCGAGGGTATTTGCGTCGAAAATAGGCTCTACGCAATGGGATACGCTTTCCAGTTCCGAATGGATTCGGTATATCTATGGAGATTCAACCGGCCTCTATGCTGGAACGCAGCTTAGCGGGAAAGTGCTGAAATATGATTTTGACAAGAAATCCTGGGTTGATTTGTATACGCTTCCGTTCGACCCTAAAGGTGCCTTTGATATTTATGGAATTACGACATATAGGGGAAAGCCTGTTGTCTGCATTGCCGGATATGCTGATAATGCGGACAGGCGGGACGACAATATTGTGCTTTTCATGAAAATGCAGACCGATACGGGCTGGGTAGATATTACTTATGATTACGATTCGTCCAAGGAATATCCCTTCCAATTTCACAAGGGAGTGGAACTGAATGGTAAATTGTATGCCATTAGCGGGGCCCGCGGGGTTTGGCGTTATGATGGAAGTTGGAAAAGGCTTGCTCGAATTCCCCATCCAAGTTGGGCTACTTGGGTTCCTGCAAATGATACTAACGACACTGCAATGGATATCATAGTACATAAAGGAAAATTATATGTGATAGGTGAAAAATTTTCGACCAATGTCCTTGAATATGACGAGGGGCTTGACCGTTGGAATCCTGTGGATAGCGTAATTGAAACATACGATGAAACCATAGACCCCGATGACCCCTTTGCGGATCCAAACAGAGGTCATAGGACTTTTCACAATACTCCTTATAGGAGGTACACTCTTGCATCTGATGGAAATCATCTCTTTGTCGCAGGAGACGATCCATCTCTCCCAGCGGTGTATATGGGTGACTATGGCTCGCCATACGGAAACGAGGAAAAAGGATGGCGACTCGTAAATGGAAACTGGTGCGATGACTGGAAATGTATCGCAAATGACGGCACCTACGACATGATTGCCATAGGTGACACCTTATACCTCGCCAATTGGGAAGGGATCCTGAAATTCCCCCTTGTTGATTTAGATAGTGCGATTGCTAAGGAAAAGTCGTATCCGACGGCA
Organism: Fibrobacter sp. UBA4223; assembly: GCA_002382975.1. GTDB lineage: Bacteria > Fibrobacterota > Fibrobacteria > Fibrobacterales > Fibrobacteraceae > Fibrobacter. Next base: position 189,343 of record DFTB01000007.1, on the reverse strand, counting down.
TATTAGAAGGGCTACGTTATTTTTATTCCGTTCACCAGTTCTTGCAAACCGCAGGCTTGTCCTGCCTACAAATCAACTCCACCTCCCTCGCCAAGACGGGGGATTGTTGTTCTTCTATGTAGTAGCGACTCACCAAGGCGGATTTACACTGGGGGAACCTCCCGTAATCCCAGTCCCTGTCGGCGCACCATTCCCAGAAATACTCCAGGCAGTCGTTCTTTTCGTTGCTTTCCAGGCAGTCCTTCTTGAGGCTTGAGCAGTCCGCAATCTTGTTACTTTCGAAGTTGCCTGCCACGCAGTAACGCTTGAGGCCGTCGGCGTAGGCGTTTGACTTGTCCTTGGCATCAATCGTATCGGGCAGGAACACGGACCACTTGGTCGTATCCAGCATCATGGCGGCCTTGACCAGGGAGGGGTAGCACGTCTCGTTCACCAGGTAATCCCCTTCTTCGAAGTAGGCGACCGCCTTCGAATTGGCCGTAACCAAATCTGTGCCGCCGGCTGCCGAATCTCCATAGGGCATTCCAGAGCAATAGACATCCTGGTACAGCCTGCAGGCCCTATTTTTCCAGCCTTCATCGTCGTCGGGGTCATCGCCCGCCTGCTTGCAGGAGGCGCTCCTGATGTATTCAAATTCCAGATAGTCGTCGCCCTTGATTTTTACGGGAATGTCCACCCGTTTCATGCCCGAAAAGACGCCCATGCCGTTTTCGATGTTGGACACGGGAACCACCCGGGGGTCTTCCAGGGCTTCCAAAACATAGTCCTCGTAATCCATATACGCACTGTCAGTGGCATAAAAATGGAGCATCGATTCCCCTATGGGGAAAGAGAGGTTCGACACGAAAATGGTGTCGGCGCTGTTGTAGCCGCCTATGGTCCAGTTGTCGTTGTACCCCAGCCTCTTGGTGTTTTCAAGGCTGTTGCTCAGGGAGAAAACAAAGCCGGCGGAATCTTCGTCTGCGAAGCTAGAAAGCATCTTGTGGATGGTGGTGTTCATGGATTCGCCACCGTTCACGTTGTCGTAGGTCAGCGTCACCAGCACACCGCCCAAATCCTTGTCGTGTTCCGTGTAGAACTTGAAGATATCCATGTCCCTGGGGAAGGTCAAGAAATTCGTTTCAAATCCCTTGCCGTTCAAGGCCACATCCTTGGTCTCGCCGTCTTGCTGGGGAATTTTCACCTTCTTGACGGAGAATTTCTTGGGGATAGTAGCAACGGCCTTATAGGTGGTAGAAACCTTTTCGCCGGAACTGTCCCACTTGAAAAACGCCTCCATCTTGTAGGAATTGCCCGCCTTGCCCACAAGCCCCGACGACGAATCCGCCACGAAACAGTTGGGCTTGCCCTTTTCGGGGACAAGCTGCACGGGAGCGGATTTTGCCGTGGTGTCGAAAACGGTCACCTTGGCGCTGTCATAGAACGCGAAATTTTCTGCCGAGGATTCTTCCAGTTCATACATCTTGGAAAAACAGATTCGCGGGGACTCGCCCTCCATAATGTATCCGTAGGTGTAAACGCCTGCATAGATTTCCGTGGTGTGGGGGTAGTATTCCCAGGGCCCGTGAAAATCCCCGCAGGCTGTGAGAAGACCCACCAAAGAAACAACAACCAGATGGCGGATCTGGTCCGCCATGACGGTTCTACATTCTATCTCTCGTCTCTCGCCTCTCGTCTCTCGTCTAGAAATAATACTCATAACTCAGCATAATCGGTAAAAAGGGGAACTGGTATATTTCGTTATATTCAGGCGGGTTCTCGCGGGTATCGTAGAAGGAGTAGAACATGTTGTCGTGGTTGGTCAGGTTGATGATGGTCCAGCTGAAGTTCCACTTGTTTTCGCGGCCGATATCGATGACCTTCACATCTATGCGGAAGTAGTCGGTTTGCCTCTCCGCATTGCGACTCCCCTGAACCACCACGATGTTGTCGGAATAATTCCTGTTTCCCAAATCTTCCCGATAGAAATACCCCTTGTATCCCGTAATGGGCATGCCCGCGGAATACTTGAGGGCAATAGAGGAGCGGAAATAGCGGCCCTTGACCGGGTGCTTTTTTAGGGCATCCTCGTCGCCCTTCCAGTTGATGCCCGCATCCAGCTTCAGGGCGTAGGGCTGGTGCCAGCTGGGGTAATAGGCCTTGGTTCCGTCGTCGGAGCGGATAACGCTTATGCTCTGGCTCCAGTTGATTCCGCCAAACCACCAGCCCCTATCCTTGCGAAGCGAAAGTTCGTAACCGAAAGAATAGCCGGACGCCGTGCCGAAATAATCCGCCATGACCATGCTTTGGGAATTGGCAGAGGCCTCGCTGTCGTCTTCGGTGGAGTCCGAATCCATGGCAAATGTCTTGAGGTCACTCTGGGTCTTGTAATAGAGCCCGACGGTGGCGTCGTAGCCGTCGAACAGATTCCTGTGGCTGTATTCCGTGGCAAACAACCACGACGAGGCGGGTTTCATCTGCTTGCCGTAATTGTCCGTGGTGGCCGGGTAGTAAAACTCGTTCAAGGTTTCCTGGTCGCTGAACATGATGGAATTCAAGTATTGCAAATAATAGCCGCCATAAAATTCAACCGTCTTGGTTTCGTCCAGGTTCACAGTCAAGGACGCCCTGGGTTCTACACCAAAATGCTTAGCCGCCGTCTGGTAGTTGAATCGCGCACCGTACTGCAGCAAATGATCGGGAGTAACCTTCCAGGCATCTTGCAGGTAGGCCACATGGTGGAACGGTCTCTGCTTGTCTTCCAGCTTGGTATCGGAAACCCGCTCTCCCAGGCGGTCGTAGGTATATTCCAGTTCGTAACCGCTGGTTATCACGTGGTCCTTGACGCCGCGGTAGTTGAGCCACTGCTTGCCCGAAAATGTCATCAGGTTCATGCTGATGGACATCAGGTCCGATATTTCCATGTTCTGGTAAAAACGGCTGAAGGCGTATGTGGAATTGTAATCCCAGTTGCCGTTAAAACGGTGGTAGATTCCGAGAGGAATCGCCACGTTTCCCCAGTCCACGTAAAGGGGGTCAAAGGACAGTTCGTCCTTGCCCACATAGAAGCTGAACTTGAATCGGGTATCGTCCGTCAAATTGTACAGGAACGTTCCCTGCAGGTCCGTAAACTCGTAATCCAGATCAAGGTCCAAAAGCCCGATGGCGTTGCACAGGTCCAGCACATAGCCGATGTAGGTGGTGCGCCCTGCCACTACCCAGCGGGCAGGGCCCTGATGGCCTTCGGTATGGAGCTGGGCGGCGAAGGTGCTTATCTTGATGCTGCTCTTGCTGAACCATTCATCGACGCTGTCTTGCCCGCCCGCGCGGCCGTCCATCTTTAAGACCGAACTCAGGCGGTTGCCGTATTGGGCCGGAAAACCGCTCTTGTAGAACTTCACGTCGTCGATACCTTCTACGAGAAATGTGCTGAACAGCCCGAAGAAATGGACCGGAGAATAGACCACGGCGTTGTCGAACAGAAACAGGTTCTGGTCCGCGGCGCCGCCTCGAACGTAAATTTTGGAACTGAAATCGGAACTGGCGACCACTCCCGGGAGGGCCTGGATACTCTTGATGACGTCGGCCTCGGCGAGGCTCGGCATGCGCTTGATGGACTTGGCCGACACCACGGACTCGCCGGGGCTGCGCTTGGGGCGGCGCCGCAGCTGCACCACCACCTTCTTGAGTTCGGTGACCTTGCCGCCCCCGCCTGCGGCAAGGAGAGAATCGACGTTCATGTCTTTAGACTGCGTAGAATCAGGTCCCTGAGCTTGCCGAAGGGCCGATAACGGAACTGAGGTTGGTTCGGCAGGCTCACCAACCTTAACAGAATCACCCAAAGCAAACCCGTCGCCCAGGGTCTGTGAAAAGGCGCGTTCTGCGCCGACATACTTGAGTTCGTAGCATTTTTCCTTTTCGGCGCCAGCCGTGTCGGAGTTAGTAACGCAGATATTCCAGAGGGTATCTTCGGGGAGAATCACGCTGAAAGGCGTGCCCACGGTGGTCTGGAGCGCCTCGCCGGACTCGAGAATTTCAACGTTGAGCTTTTCGCCCACGGCAAAGGAGGAATCCTGCACCACGCCGTTGAAGACGATGCCCGTGGCCTTTGCAGAGTCTGCTGTTGCAGAGCCGGGAACGGACTGCGCGGAACCTGCCGTCCCTTGCGCAAAAGCAAGAGAGGCCGCCAGAGACAACAAAAAGACGATGTATGACCAGACTTTCAACAAACGATTCTCGAATTTCAGACAAAAATAGCAAATAGGCGGACCTATTTGCCATTATAACACCTGACGGGGTTAAAAGTGTTACTTAATAAGGCGATTGCTGTCATTTCTTAAAGATATCGCTGTGCGTTCCCGTATCGACCAGAGTCAGCACAAGCACACCATTATCCTTCAAGTAAAGCAACAGCCAATCCGGTTGAATATGGCATTCCCATACACCCTTGAAATTCCCCGACAATTCATGGTTATGATGCTTTGCTTCAAGAGGTTGATCTAGCCGCAATTTTTCAATGACATCTTCCAGAAGTGAAATGTCTAGCCCTCGCTTTCGCGCAAGCTTTACGCCAGCCCTAAAGCGAGAAGTCTTAATAAGCTCATAGACCATTACTTGCAATCCTCTAGGAGTTCCTTTGCAGAAGAATACCTTTTCGCTCTAGGATTCCTAGCAAGGCTTTTAGCCTCTTCAATGGCGGCTAACGTCGAATCGGAGAACTCGCGTTGAGGAGGAACAATATCAAAAGGGATGCAGCGCTGGTTAATCGCCTGTTTCAAGAACAGTCTAATAGCCGTAGTGATATCTAGACCAAGCGATTCAAACAACTGCTCGGCCTCATCCTTAGTGGCCTTGTCTATTCTCGTCTGTAAAACTGCATTTGCCATATGAATTACCTCGTTTTTATACAAATCTAATTCATTTTCAATACAAATGCAATACATTTGACCGCTAATTTGCGGATTTGAGGCCGAATTTGACCATTCTTTTTCACTCATCTTTACTCCTCTCCGCCTACAAGCATAAAAAGGCGGGGCTTAATTGGTTGTCGCCCAAAGCGTATAAGTGTACGCTTGAGCACCAAGAAATATAGATTACTGGATGACGATTGTCAAGAGATTTTTCACTTTTTTGCAACTTCGTAAAAACAGCAGGCAAAGCCTGCCCTTTGTTAGTGCAAGTGGCTCTTGCAAAATTTACTTAAGCAACCCTTTCTTGAACGTATCGTAGAATACAAACATTTTTTCTGTTTTACCAAATTTGACATGGATATACTTATAATCTTTGGATATCCTATCGACAACACCTTTGCCTAGCTGCTTGTGCGTAACAACAGAACCCGCTTTAACACGCGAATAGAGAGCTTGCCTTTCTGCGGCCATCGCAAATTCAGGTGAGGCATTCTCGCTTTCAGTATAATCCTCGCCATGCTCTACAGCCATCATTGAACGCTGTTGTCCATAGAACAATTCCTCGTATTCCTTGCGACGAAGTACCGTATCAAAACCGCCGACATTGTCTCCAGCGTGGAGGTCAAGGCCGGTATAGCTCAGGCTAGAATCTTCGTAACGCTTGAAGCTGAAGATTGCTTCGTTCATCAAGCTGGCGTTGAATACATTGAGCGAGCACAGCAATTCAAAATCCTTGACTTCAAGGCCCGTGACCTTCTTGAAAAGTCCCGGTTCTAGCTGAGTAATCACATCTTTTAGGCATCGTTCGCGATAATCCGTCAAATACATGAATACAGGAACGCGCGTCGCGAACTTGATAAGTTTTTCCTGAATCTGTTTGCGCTTCGCCTTGAATTCTTTTTCTTCTTCGGTAAGTTCTCGTTTCTGCTTTGGCGTCAACGGACCATCTTTAGTTTTTGCTTTCTTGACTTTCTCCGATTTATTGATAATAGTTTCAATATCCGAATTAAGACTGCGGAAGCCTTCAATACGCATCAAAGCTTCCATTGCATCAGGATTGTCCATCAATCGCTTAAGAGTGTCGTTATCAACATTTACGAGCAACGCGGATTCCCAACGGCGAGCCAAAAGTGTTGCGGAAGTTCCCGACATGGCAATATCAAGAATCGCCTCTGCATCCAATTTCATCATGGCGGAGCCGTCATAAGCAAGCACCGGCAGGAACTTCGTAAATTCGGCAACACGCTTTTCCGGGTCCGATTCGTTTATATCAAGCCTTGAGCTATAACTTGAAATTTGTTTCAGCGCACGATCTAGTGCAAAGTCAAACACATAGCAGTTTTCCTTGATAATCTGCGGATTACCCTTATCGTTCTTGATTTCCCAAGGAGATTGCACACGGAAAGTCGTCTGGAAATATGTTTCAGGACTCTTCAGATTACGGAGCATGAACACGCCCGTCCAGGGGCGAACCGTCACACCTGTCGTGAGCTTACCGCATGAAAGCGTAATAGTCTTCGAATTGAGAGGATTCGCCATTGCAGCTTGCACTGGTTTGAGAGCCTCCAGGCCAATGCCCGCCTTTGTCCCTGCACACACGATAACTTTATAATCGTGATAGAAAGTATTTTGCCTTTGATCTATCAGATTCTTCATTGCATCGCATGCGGCAACATCGGGCAAGAACCACAAAGTGTGCGTCAAGATATTCAGCAAGCGCGTATCGGAATACGGCATGGGCGGTCGCTTGTCTTGTCCGAGTTTCAAGTCATCAACACTGGATGGCAAATAAGAACCACGAATCAAATCGAGCCATTTCTGCACTTCATTTTCGTGCTTAAATTTGGCATCTTCGCCTTTACCTTCCGCCTTAAAGAACTCGTTCAAATCGAATTCGTCAAATTCACCCTGACTCGCGACCTCACGAATGCTTTCAGGAATCTTGTAAGTCATCAGCACCATACGCGGGAGAGCCTTGTATGGATTATTTTTTTCTACCCAGGTTTCTTTGGCGCGCTGTTCATCGGAATATGTCCAGTTAAATATCTGTTCTTCGATGAATTCACCGGAATTGAGTGCACGGAACGGCGTTCCCGAAAGATAGAGATAATACTTTGTCGTTATTGGCAAGAAAGATTCATCCATCGCATTCGCGGCTTCCTTGCGCTGGAATTCTTCTTGGTCAAAATTAACTTCCGCTTCTTCGTCTTGTTTTTCGAAGAGATTCTTCGCATTTTCTCGCCATGCACCAAAGTGGTATTCGTCAAAAATGACTAAATCCCATTTTTCAGAGTGAATAAATTCATTTTTCGCCTTGATACCACCGGCATCATTACGCCCTAGCAGGTCTTGAAACGAACCGAATACTACAATCGGTTTATTCTTGTCCGCTTCTTCAAATTCTTCATCTATAGAAAAATTGATATCCCTAGCGTCTTTATTCGAGATGAATTGCCATCCCTTAAAATCTACATGATGATACAGGTCATCAGCCCAGGCACTTTCCACCGCAGGCTTGAAAGTCAGAACCAAGATTCGCTTCAACTTCATTGACTGTGCCAGCTTATAGGCGGCAAAAGTCTTGCCAAAACGCATCTTTGCATTCCAAAGGAATTTTGGCGAACTCTCGGGCTTTTCCTTCAAAGTCGCCTTAAAGTAGGCGCTCGTTATTTCAACGGCACGTTCCTGCTCCGGGCGCATTTCAAATGTTTCGTTGCGATCTTCATCAATACGCTTGCCTGTACGGAGCTCCTTGATGGCGGCAAGAACATCTTCTTCTTTACAGAAAAACCATTCGTTTCGGTCTTTGCCTTGGTTCAGTCGAGTAAAACCTTTGCGTTCAAGAATCTTGTGAACTTGTTTATCAGTAAAGCATGAACCATCGGCGCACATTGCCGATTCCTTGAAGAGTATTTTTCCTTCAAGGCCTGCCGTGTGCAGTTGCTCCTTGATTCGGGCTTCGACATTGCGGTCTGTAAAGCCGACCTTGATGTAGCCCCTAAGTTTCTCAACATCGGGGATTGTATAGGCATAAATGGTCGGATTAACTTCAGGACGCTCCCTGAGAAATTCGTCTAACTGAACGGAAGGCATTAGGCATCCTCCTTATCCATTGGACGAATCATAGATTCAATGAAATTGATTTCGTCTTGTGTCAGTTTGTATTTCTTGTATAGTTCAGCATCCGTCCATGACTTGGAAAAATCCTGAAGGGGGACAAATTGATATGTTGTTTTTGACAGGTTTATTGACGCTGCCGCTTGAAGAAGTAAAAAACGAGTAAATTTACTTCGCAAATAAGCCGCTAAGTTCTCCGCCATTTTCCTTGATTTATAACATCCTCCAACGATATACGAATCCGTACAAACCTCATGAGGTTCAAGTACTTTTACCGTTGCAAGAACAACAAGCATCCCTTCTTTGTCAGGCTCCCCCGCGTGTTCGCTCATGATTCTAGTGATCATTACCTTATATGAATCTGCAACAGCCTTATTGCTTTCAATATCTTTTTCAGAAATAAATCCTTCACCTTGACTTGATATCAATGTGTACGAATTTTTAAATCTGCGTTCATTTCCTCTTGCACTTGTAGGAATTCCAAAAGGATTCCTTGATGTAAGAATTGTATCAAGTGTTGGTTCATTTTTATCAAGAACTTTATGAATGATTCCAACAGCTTCATTATAACGAACAAAAACTGGAAATTCATTTAATTTTCTGGTTGAGCAACTTTCTATTCCTGTATTTATTGTCCTAAAATTGCACAAACCAGAATGATCCCTATCCCAAAGAAAATAACAAACACCTCCTCCAATACTCAAAGAACCAAAGCATTCTTTAGAGTTCACATAATCTGTAATTGATCTTATATGATTATCATTAAGCATTGAATCTCTAAATTTGTCAAGTCCTTTTCCTCCCGTATACCAACGCGCAGGAATAATCATCGTAACGTAGCGTGGTTTTAATTTTTTTGCTTGATTGACAAACAGATGATAAATAGGACTTGCACTAGCCGCATTTCCACCATCGCTCAATTGGTACGGTGGGTTGCTGATAATCACGTCAAACTTCATGTTGAAAATTCCTTCGGGGTTTTCAGTGTGAATCCATTCATAAGCATGCGTTTCAAGAGTATCTCCACGACTATACTGTTCTTCGCTTGCTCCGCAATACTTGCACTTGCCATTTGCCCAAGTGTGGTTTATCCGCTTGAACCGGATATTTCCTTCGGGATTATTGAACTTTGATACAGAGTATTCACCGTTAGGCCACTTGGAACAATAGACGCTTCGACGAGACACCAGACTTGTCATTTCGGTAATAGCTATTCCGAACAGCTGGTTGTGGAATATATGGTCTATGGATATTTGCAGTTGATTCATAAACCATTTTTCATCAGGCGAAAGCTTTTGTCCGTTCGCTTTTTTGGCATTTATTTCTTCTACGGCTTGCTCGTATCCCGGCATTTGATTCGCCAACAAACGCTTTGCAATTTCTCGCAAAAACACACCCGTTTTGCAACAGGGGTCAAGGAATGTTGTCTCGGTACTTTCAAACAGTTCCTGCGGGAGCATATCGAGCATGCGGTTCACCACCTCGGGCGGCGTAAACACTTCGTCGTTGCTCAAGTTTGCAAGGCAACTCAAGACATCGGGATTATGCTTGTTTATCATCTTGCCATAGTCTCCTGTAATCAGAGGTGTATTGTGTCAATAATTCTCCTTCGTCACTTGGCATAGCAAGTTCAGAACCTTCACCAATGCGCATCAAATCCGCAAAGGTGTAGTCTTTGCGTTGCATAGTGTTGCCCCGCACAAAAGTCCATTCCGAAAACACAATCGGACAATCTGTATCTTTTCCGTTTTCATCGACCTTCATCAAAGACAGAGCGTTTCCACAAACGATATTACGCTCCAGAATGAATTGTGCCGACTTTTGCGTATCTTCGTTCAAGTCGTTTTTACAAACAGACTTGTAAGCCTTGTTCCAAATCTTGAAGAGACGGTCGCGACAAGTTTCCGCATTGTCCGCGAGAATATCAACACCATAGATGCTGGATAGAGCCAGCACGGAATTTCGCTCGAAGTCCAACGGGCTACGGCGGTACTTTTTCTTGACCACGTCAAGTTTGCGTTCTAGAATTTTTACGAGAAAGTTGCCTGTTCCACAGGCGGGTTCCAAGAAACGAGAATCAATGCGCTCGGTTTCCTGCTTTACCAAGTCGAGCATTGCGTTCACTTCGCGCTCGGCAGTAAATACCTCGCCATGGGCGGCGACGCGTTCCTTGGACTTAATCTGCGCCGAATTCTTTTCCGGCTTTGTCTTTTGAACCTTCACAGGACCTCGGGGTTGCTTGCCCCGATTCCCGTACATCCAAAACCAAATAAAAAAGCGTGGAATCGAATGCACCCACGCTACTGAGGTTCCGCTAAAAACCCGAACGCTATAAGCACAAACGACCCACGCACATGGTGCGTGAGTAGCTTGCCCTATTACATAGCGTTCTATTGAAATTTAGCGGATTTCAGTAGCTAGAATAAGAGCAATAACTCAAATTTCTATGCGCCCCAAACCGTGAGGAATGGGGCTATGTCAATGGGTAATATATATAAAAAAAAGAGACCCCCGACTAAGTCGGGGGTGACAAATGAGTGTGGCGGCTAAAATTGAGCCAATTAGAACCAGAAATAGACGGGTCGGCCAAGTTCTTTCGCCTTTTTTAAGGCCTGCATCAATTTATCAAAAGCCTCCACTTCAAGTTCGCCCGTTTTCTTTCCACGAAAATCTTCGGCGATGTTTATAGCGGCTTCTACCTTATCAGCAGGCAATTCTTCGTCTTCGTAATGATCGATGAGCATGTCTAACGATTCGTTAAACGCCCTATAAATGTCCCATAGAGTGTCGTTTTCTTGAACTGTTAACCACCATTGGATAAAATCATCAAAATTTCCGCTATTAGCATAAGTCTGCCAACAGTCAGCATTCTCATCAAATTCCCTTTTGGGAACGAGTAATATTTCGTGCTGATCCATTACATTTCGCTCCTATATTTTATCCTAAAGTGAGTCAATGCCTCACGTTCCTTCTTAGGACGACCATGTTGTTTACCTTTTTCATCAATATAGTTATTGACACTTTCTCCTTTCAAGTCAAAGTAGGCCCTAAAAGGCTTTGATGTGTCCTGAATGCGAAGATAGCCACCTCCGATGTCTGCCACAATAGAAATATTTCTTTTCTTGTTGTGCCACTCGACCTTGTTGCCATGAACCTCAGCTTGCGCATCAGGCGTAAACTGATTAACGATGTCGTTTATGTTAACCGACATCCATTTTTCGGAATCTTTGACATTTCTACTTTTGCCTTGCATAATATCTTTCATCAAGGCTTCGTTTGTTTGAGCTCGGTTCTTTTGTTCTTGAACCGAATTAGAATATGTATCCTTTGAATCCACTATATGGCCCTCCTATTTGAATATTCTGTGTAGCAACGAGTTCTAAAGTCTGGTATGAGCGTATATGGTATGCCTAGCTCCTGTAGCATTTTTTCATACTCTTTCCTGAGGTGTCCGTATATTAACAAGTGTGATGGTCGGGTAAACAACATTTTTGTTTTGAAAATAAATGCATGTAAGGGGTCGTATCGTTTAGCGCAACCTAATGTGCCAACAATGTAGGGAATATTTTTGGGGTATGATTCCAATGTAAACAAAGTTTGTAAATTCCCTATTCTAAAATTGGGAAGGATTTTCTGACCGGACATTGCCACAAATGCCGTCGCCAGTTGCGAAAGCCAAATGTTGAATCTTTGTCGCTTGAGAGGCCAATAAATCCTCGGACTTAGGTCAAATCCACCGAAACCAACAAACCTTTTATACAAGTTGATTTCATCAAACAGTTTTTGCAATCGTATTTGAATATGTTGATCATCGGCAAATGAGCACAATAGTGTGCTAGCAGGGTCTTCGCAACAGCGAAGCCTTTGAATGGGCTCTACATTACAGGGAAAGGAGTCCAAAAAGACATCTTTGGGGAATACGGGAAAACCGTATTGATTAAATGACCATTTTGCCTTTTTCAGTGCGGAACGCAGCAAAAGGGCCAATTCAAAAAGATTTTTTATTTTCATATATACCTCAAAAACAGCCCGAAATCGTCGGGGGAAAAGTTTCCCGAATAGATTAAGCTATATTTGAGGTTCCTCGCACCTGTATAGCTTGTCTATTCGGTGTGGCGCGGGATTCCACTGCAATGGATCCCGCGTTTTTATTTAAGAATCTTTAGGTTTTGCTCTCCTACAAATTCGATTTGTGACAAGATTTGTTTTTCATAATCCGTATAATATCTCCCTCCATAGTTTAGCCAATTCTCGTATTGTTCCATAATATGCCCTGCACATTCGCTGCTAATAAAAAAGGCGACCGCAATCTTATTTATGTCATCAAGTTTCAAAACATAAATTAGTGGTAAAGGAGCAAGAATATAGCTGGCAAAATAATTTGCTTCAACTTCAGCGAGGTCGCTGTGTTCTGAATGATCTAGCCAAATATGACCTATTTCATGCATGATGCTGAAACGGATTCTGTTTTGGGGTTTACTATCGTTATACCAAATTTCCCAAACAAAATATTTGTCTTCTGTTTTTGGAAAACAAAAAGCATCTTCGCTTAAACAATTTAATTGCTGAATCCAGGTTGGACTTTCTGAATAACAGTGAACTTTTATGCCAAGTTTTTCACAAAGTTCAAAACAGTCTAGGGGATAGCGGGAAAAGCCAGCCTTACGCAAAAGGCGGGCTATTTTTTGTTTTATCTCTTCATATCTCCAACTAGGCAATCTCATCTTTTTTATTTTGAGTCCAGTAAAAGTTTAATTATCTTATTTCGTTCTTCTCGAGATAGCCTGTTCACATTTCTGGCAAGTAATCGTGTTATTTGAGGGCCGCTCATTTCACCCTTTTCTTCAACACCAAGAATGTAATCTGATGTGGTGTGTAGGGCGGTTGCCATATTGGCGACAATTTCGGCTTTCGGTTTTCGCTCGCCATTAATGTAACGGGATAAGCTCGCTTCGGTTATGCCAATATAATCGGCAAAAACTTTTTGAGTCATTCCGCTTTCTTTCAGCAGTTCGATGATTCTTTCTCCGAGATTGTTCATTTGTGTCTCCATTGCTTATTACCAAATGTATAATTTTAATTTCCAAATGTCAATACCTTTTGGAAATAATTTGTAAAGGGATGTTGTGATGACGAAACGACTATTTTTAAGCAATTTTTAGGGGTCTTAGGGGCAGTGCCCCTAGGAGAGGGGGTGGCGGAAGACCCGGCTAGGGCGGGATATAAAAGATGCCGCATCAAGTGCGGCATGACAATGAGGGGTGGGGCGGGGCTGAAGCCAGGGGGACTCTTCCCCCGCCAAATCCTAGAACTTTCCGACCGTGATGCCGGCGTAGAATCCGGGCCAGAAGCGGAATTTATCCCCTTCGTGGCCGAAGTCGTCGTGGTATTCGCTGAGGGGCTTTACCCAAATCTTTTCGCGATAGCCCTGCGCTGCAACGTTGAGGGTGCCGCCCACCGAGAGTCCGAAGAAGGGGAATACTTGAGTCGTGTAGCCTAGGCGCAGACGGTGGTGGAAATTGACGCCGTTATCGGAGCCATATTCAAAATCGGAATCGTCGAAGTCGAAAGCCCCCTGTTCCATCAGGAGCATGTATTCCAGGTCAAAGTGGCTGCCGTATTTGCCGAACTGGGTTCCAAGACCGAGACCTGCTTCGAAGACATCGCTAAAGTGCCTGAATTCCGTCCCCTTTTCAAACAGTCGGGCCCCTTCAAGAGCGGTGTAGAGGTAGGCCGTACCCATGTGGAGGGAAACGCCCAGGGCGCCCATTTCGTTGAGTGAGCCCGTGACGCTCCACACGCCGTTACCCACGATGTTGATGAGGCCCACGGGAGTCTTTTCGCAATGGCCGCAAATGTTCACGATACCCACCTGACGGCCATCGGCACGACCCGCGATGTTCAAGACGCTCACCTGGGCGGTGTTGAGCTTGCCCGCCACGTTCATGGCGGCCGCCACCTGCACGTCAGATTCCTTGGCGGCATTCAGGGCGGCAGTGACCTGCACACCGGATTTCTTTGCCGCGTTCAGGGCGGCAGAAATCTGGGCCTTGGTTTCACGGGCGTAGTTGATAGCGGGGGCAACCTGCACGCCGTTCAGGGAATCGCTAGCCACGTTCATGGTGGCCGAGGCCTGCACTCCCGAAGAATTCTCCTTGGCCACGTTGATCACGGGAGACACCTGGATTCCGTCAAAGGAACCCGCATAGTTCATGACGCTTGAAATCTGCGCCCCTTCGTAATGTTCCTTCGCGCCGTTGAACACCGCCGAAAGTTGCAGGCCATGCATTTCCTTGCGGGCGATGTTTGCAAAGATGCTGATTTGCGAACCCAGCATATAGCTGTCGGTACGGGTCACGAACAGGCCCATCTGCAGGCCCTTGCGGGCTTCGCGGTCCTTGTCCACCAGGTTGAAGGTCACGCGGTATTTTCCGTTGTGGTCCAGGGAATCTAGGGCACAGGCGGTTGTATCGCCGGAGTCGCAGTCCCCGCGGCGAGCGATTTCGCCCCGGAGGGTGGTCTTTTCGGCCACGATAGAACTGAACTGTTTCTGCGTCAGCTGGGCACGGTAATTGTCCTGCAGGGTGACGCTCGCCTCCTTATATTCGGCGGGCCTTTCCAGACGCACGCTGTACTTGCCGGCGGCAAGCCCCAGGTTGATGGGGCGGCCCGCCTTCTTGTAGAGTTCCGCCACCAGCTCGCCCCGTTCGTCACGGATGAACAGACGGCCTTCCACGTCTTCGCCGATGTCGAGACCCGCGTTCATACTGCGCAAATCCGTCATCACCACGTCACCGGTACCGGCCAGGTTCATGTCCCGACTGGGGTGCTGGGCGCCACCCATAGTGGCTTCCGTTTTCTGGAGTGTCTCGTTAAAGGCAAACTGGTAAGCCTCCGAAAGGGTCACCTTGCCGTCGCCGCTGATATCGCCCGCCCCGCGTAACCCGCTCACCAGGGAATGGGTAAAGAAGGAACCCTTCAGCCTGTCGCTTTCCTGGCTGGATTCATCTTGCGTGCTGCTGGTAATAAAGGCATAGCCCTTCATGTCGGAACTCTTGTCCACCATAAAGGCGGGAACCGCCACGCCGCCTTTCGCCCGGGTAATGGCTCCCGAACCGCAGGCATCAATCACCGCAATCTTCACGTCGGCATGGAGGGAATCGATTTTTGAACGGAGCGCCTTCCAGGCAAAGGTCTCCTTGCCCAAGCGAAGGCCCTTTTCATCGGCGTGACCGCTATAATAGACCAGCACCTCGTCGCGGCCGCCTGCCGACTTGTTCCTTGCAATCTTCTTGTCCAGTTCGTCAATCTTCTGCTGGAAAGCGGCAACGCTGGGTTCCTTCACCTCCACGACGTTCCCCGCCTGCACGCCGCCCATTTCCTTCAGCACGTTCACGAAGGAGCGGGCATCGCTTGCGGCATAGCGGAGGGTGGGGCGGCCCTCGCCGCCGTAATTGGCGCTTACGGCCAGCACGTAGCGGTTAATCTGAATCTCCTGGGCGGCAGAAACACTGGAAGCCGCGGCCAACAAAACAAGGACAACAACTGAAATTATTTGGAGCGACAAGGAAGCATCCATCTTTTTAATCAAATTCATCATCTTACTTGCCCTCCGTCTTGCGGAGCGTGAGGCTTATCGTTTTCACGCCCTCCTGTTTCAGCGAGGCGTCAATATCCCCCGCGTTCAACTCGAATTCATTCTTGGAGGTCAAGAAAAAGAACTTCTCGAATTTGGGCGCATTGTCCAACTTGTAGGCAAAGGGCAACGTGGTCATCTTGCCAGGCTCCAGTTCCACGGCACGATTTTCGTGCCCCATGTGCATGGTGATAGTCCCGTTCCCGTCCATGCTGAAAAGCAGCCCGAAGCACTTTTCGGCAACGGCGTAACGCAACTGGATTTCGTCACCTTCGTGAGCCTCCCCAAGATTTTCCATTTGCACGGCGCTATCGCCCGTCTTTTTCCAGACTTCCATACGGGCGGAGAGTCCCTTGATACGCAGGCCATCGTCACCGGAGACGTCGGCCATGGCCACTTCCATAACCTGGGTGTTTGCGGCGGTCGCAAGAACCGTGCCGCCCTGTTCCGAAAGGGAACGCTGGCTGAACAGCGCCACCGTCACCACCGCAAGCACCAGGGCCGCAGCGGCGGCAAGTTTCACCAACTTGAAATTCACACGCACCGTGTTGTCGGCTCCCGCATTGGAGCGTCCGGGCATCGTGGCAATCTTTTCCGAAAGTTTTTCGAAAGGAAGCTTCTTGAGGATTGCCGCATTGTCCTCCCGCAGCATCTTCACGCGATTGGCGAAAATCTCGTCAACCTCTTCCATCTTGCGGATTTCCCGCATTTCTTCGGCAGGCAAGTCGCCCGTCAAATATTTTTCCAGTTTCCAGTCGGGAATCATCACTTCACCTCCAGGTTTTTAACTCTTGCCTGCAAGGTGCGCAAACGCTTGCGCACCCCGCTTACCGAAAGCCCCACCATCTCGGCAGTTTCTTCCAGCGTCATACCATCTACATAGTGCAACACCGCAATGGTCCGGGTAGATTCCTGCTCCCGCGAAAAAATTTTCGCCAATATGCCGCGAGCCTCGTAGCCTTCCTGCTCGTCGTCTGCGCAGGCGATATTCAGGAGCAGTTCGCTGGAATCCACGTCCAGCCCCCTGCGTTTCTTGTCGCGGATGCGGTTCAGGCAGAGCCTGGTGGCCGTATTCCACAAAAGACTGCTGGGACTGTCCAGGTTCAGGCGGTCCATGCCGGCATAAATCCGCAAAAACACGTCCTGCATCAGGTCCGAAGCCTCCGCCTCGTCCTTGAGCAGGGCCATGCAGCGACGGTAAACCATCGGGGCGTAGGCCTCGTACAGTCTAGAAAACGCCATGCGATCTGCGGAATTTATCCTTTCCATGCCTGTGTAACACTTGTGGAGGTTAAAAGTGTCACCGGAAATGTAAAAAAAGTGGATAGGGGCTAGGATTTAGGATCTAGGGGCTAGGTGTTAGGTAATAGGGGCGCGGAGGAAGTCTCCCACTCTCCTAAGGGAACACTCCTGTAAAAAACACGTCAAATATAGTTTTTTGACTTAGGCATTTTCCGCTACTTACTAAAATCAAAAAAAGCTGCGGGATCCGTCCCGAAGATTTCACCGAGTTTTATCGCCATCTTGCGGGATACCGCCCTTCGTCCGTTTTCCATGGCACAGAGGTTCTGAACCTGAATCCCGAGTTTTTCGGCAAGGGTGACCTGCGACCAGTTGCGCAAATCTCGGTTCGCAACAATCATTTCGCCGGGAGTGGAATCCAGATTCTTGAACCAGTCAGACTCTTCGAAGGGGATCAAATCCTCGTTTTTGCAGACCGCCACATTTTCGGACTTGTAGGTATCCTTCAAGAACCTGACAAGCGGAGCAGGGATGTGCTTCGCACGAATTTCAATACGGGGCTTTTTCACGACTGCCAACATAGTAAACCTCAATATTTATCGACCCATTTTCGCATGTCCAGCAAGCGACCCAATTCAAGGCGATGTGACAATGATACCTATTATCGCCAAGCTTTGAGTAATGCCAGAAAAGTGGTTGTATGGGTCCAGAAACCTTTAGCGACTGCAGTAGAGCTTTCAGCTTGTTCTGCACCGCTCTAGGCATCATTTTTGCCGAACGTTCCGCCTTTTTGGTTATGGTCACATTGTACATGGTTAAATATAATCAATTTTTGATTATTAGTCAACAAGGTTAAACTTTCAAGGATTAAAAGTTATCAAACAAAATGGCAAAAAACAAGAAATAGCCAAATTTTGCAAACAACTGTTGACATTTTTCAACAACTTTTTTGAAATATCCAAAAAGAAGGGACATCCTTGCGGATGTCCCTGGTGTTTAAGGAGCACAATGAAGAATCGTTACAATCGCCGAGTTAGTCCACGGTCAACTTGCGTGCGGAGGCCTGCTGCTTCTTGGCTAGCGAGAAGGTCAACACGCCGTTTTCAAACGAGACCTTGATGTTCTCGGGGTCAATATCGTCGGCCAGGCGGAAGCTCCGTTCGTAGGTGTACTTGCTATCCTTGCGGGCGCGGGTGGCCTTGACGGTGATGATGTTCTTTTCTACCTGTACGTCCAGGTCTTCTTTCTTGACGCCCGGCAATTCCACCTCTAGCACAAAGCCGTTGTCCACTTCGTAGTAGTCGGCCTTGGGAGTGTAGGCGCATTCGCCCTGAGCGTTGCAGGCGTTAAAGTTGTCGAGGAAGTTCTGGAGACCATAGAAAGCAGAAGGAAGAATCTGAGTATTGAGCATAATTTTAACCTCACTGGTTGTGGGTCCCTGGCCTTGGCGGTTTGCCTTGGCCGGGGACCCGTTTTTTTGTTTTCATACTCCTATATGCAAAGGCCGTGCCAATTTTTGCAGAAGACGGCACCCATTCGGAAAAAATGCCAGAAAACGGCAAAAAATGGCGTTTTTGGGGTGAAAATGGGAGATCCCCGCCGGAGTTTACCCCGCACTTGATGCGGGGCGGGGATGACAATGCGGACATCTCTTTCAATAAGAAACACCCCTGTTTCAGGTAAGAAACAGGGGGACGTTTTGTTTTTAAGCGGGCAAGAAAAGGAGATCCCCGCCTTGGTTCGACTTCGCTCACCACAGGTCGCGGGGATGACAGGTTGGGTTAGTCCAGCAGGCCCTGGTACAGGTCCAGCAACTTGCGGGAAAGCAAACTGGTGTATTTTGCGTTGTTCAGGGCGACCTGGGCCGACTCCAGACTGTTTTTCTGGTTCAGGTAATCGGTGTAGGTCAGCGCCCCCAGCCTGCGCTGCTCTTCGGCCACCTTCAGGGCCTCCTGCTCGGCGGCCACCTGCAAGACGGCAGCCTTCCACTGCAAATCGGCGCTAAGGGCGTTCAGGTAAAGCTTCTCGATGCTGTTTTCAAGGTTCTTCGCCGTCTCCTGCAGTCCCACCTGGGTTTCGGCCTCGCTCACCTGGGCCAGCAGCACCTTGTTGGCAGTAGCCCCCGCGTCAATGATGGGAATGTTGATACCAAGGGTCACGGAATTCTGCCAGCCGTACTTGAGCTGGTCCTTGTAGCCCTTGGATTCCCAGGCCTGCAAGCCTGTACTGGAATTTGCCCCCAGGGTCACGGAGATAGAGCTGGCCTTGCCCGCCACCTTGGTGTTCTTCTGGGCGGCCTTCACAGAAATGCTGTCGGATTTAAGCCCGGGGTGAGCCGCACGAATGCGGGCCTGCAGCTCGCCGTATTCCGGCAGGGGCAGCAAGGAATCCGGATTGTTCATGTTGATTTCGGGAGCAGACACGTCGAACTCTTCGGTCTCGGGCAGTTCCAGCAGCTGCCGGAGCGTGGTCCTTGCGGTAGAGACCTTCAGTTCGGCCGTAATCTTTGCCGCCTGTTTCTGGAGCACACTGGCCTCGGACTGGGTCAGGTCCTTCTTGGTCACGGAACCTACCCCATAGAGGTTCGTAAAGTATTCGAATTCCGCCTGGGCCACTTCTACCGCGTAATCCGCCGTATGCAGGTTTTCCTTGGCCAGAAGCAGGCTCATGTAGGCGTTCAGCACGTTTTCTTGTACGGTGCGTTTGGTCTGCAGGGTAGAAAGTTCCGCCGCCTCCCGGCTCAATTCCTTGGCCTCTACGTTCAGGCTGGTAGCGCCGCCGTCCCACAGGGTCACGGAGCCGTTCAAACCCAGGTTCAGGCGGTAATGGTCTTCTTGATCTACAAAGGGGTGGTCGTAAAGGGTGTTCTGGATACTGGCCGAAACCGTGGGGTAATGCCCGATTTTTGCCTGCTTGACATTTACCTGAGCCTGCTGCTCCCGGAGCTTAGCCGTTTCCAGCGAAAGGCTCTTTTCGGCCGCCTGCTTGAGACAGGCCTCCAAAGTCCAAGACGAAGCAGCATGCAGGAGTGTCGCTGCCGCTAAAATCCCAAACAAGGAGGCTTTCGTGATATTCATGACCTTTAGATGCTTGACAATGACGGAGGGTTGCGTCTCTTTTCCTCAAGCGGATCCTCGCCTTCGCAAGGATGACGTTCCTAGCCAGCAACCACTAACCACGGACTTTCAGTCCTAATTACCTTCCAGCATTCTTTTTCATCATTTCGCGGCGCTGTTCTTCGGCAAAGAGGCGGGCCATTTCGATACGGTTGATTTCCTGCTCTTTCTTCTTGGTCTCTTCCTTGCAGTTCACGCACTTGGTGGCGGTAGGCACTGCCATGAGACGGGCCTTGGGAATCAACTGCTGGCACACCTTGCACACGCCGAAGGTGCCCTTCTTGATACGCTGGAGCGCCTCTTCCAAATAAACCAGGTACTTGCCTTCGCGGGCCGCCAGGGAGAACGTAGTCTCGAGAGCGTTGTAGTCGGTAGCGGAATCGGCACTGTCGGAATCCCCGCCGTCGCCGGACTGGTGCTTTTGGCCCTGGAATGCATTGGACTTTTCGGTCTCGCTCTGGGCGGTCACCAGCTGGCGCCGTTTTTCCAGAAGCATCTCCTCAAAAAACTTGAGGTCTGCAGCGCTCATCTTTGCAGGTTTCTTTTCGGCCATAGTTCGCTCCTTTCTTGGGGTTCCCTTCTTAATCTTTTTCGTGTTAAACTAAATTATTTTTTTCAAAAGAGGACACAATTTTAGAAAATATCCATATTTAATCTAAGGCCCTGCTTCTTGACGTCTGCGATTAGGCCGTCAATATCGGCACCTATGCGGTCCAGTTCCTTAATTATGTCGCCTTTTTTAGACAAAATCAGCCCCATGGTGTTGTCGTCCTGGGAGATTTTCGCCTGGATGGTTTCAAGT
The DNA here is from genome assembly GCA_002382975.1 of Fibrobacter sp. UBA4223. GTDB lineage: Bacteria > Fibrobacterota > Fibrobacteria > Fibrobacterales > Fibrobacteraceae > Fibrobacter. The sequence goes on along the minus strand of DFTB01000007.1, from coordinate 168,541 downwards.
TCCGTTTTAAGCCCGCGGACCTGGGTCAGGAGGGTATCTACATGAGCCACAAGGTTTTCCACTTTCTGGACGGTGCCCTCGGCCCTTTCGGGAACATTCCCCAGGCTGGATTTCGCCTTGTCCAGAGTGCCTTCGGCCTTTGAAAGCAGGTCCTTGGCCTCGCCCACCCATTCCTGGACCGATTCCTGCGATGTCCCGACCAGGTCATCCGCCTTCTTGAGCACGCGGTCAAGACGCTTGCCCGCTGTACCCTTGGTCACGGAGTCCTTCAGGGCGCCAATCTGGGTGGCGATGGAGTCCAGTTCCGAGAGGATAAAGGCAATGTTTCGGCCTATGGCGTTGGCACCCTCTTCGTAGTAGCCGTTCACCGTATCGCCGTCGGCAACCAGATCCTTTGAATCCCCGGTCAACACGCTGAGTTCCCGCTCGCCCATAAGCCCCGCCGTTTTCAGACGGAACTCGGAGTTTTTCGGAATCTTGGTATCGGCAAGCACGCGGGCCGTCACGTAAACCGCTTCGTCTGTCAGTTGCACCTTCTCGATTTCGCCCTTGGTGATTCCGCGAACTTCTACGCGGTTGCCCGGAGAAAGAGTTCCGACGCTTTCGTAGCGCACCACAAAACTGTAGCGGTCATGGTGAGGGCTTGCCGGATGGAACAGGTACAGGGCCATGCCGCACCCGACCACGATAATCGAGAAGACGACAAAGGGGAATAAATTGGAACGGAATTTTCGACGGAAGCTATTCATAGGGGGACCAGTTCTCCGGCTCCATTTCCAAGAGGTCGTCGGTGTATTCGCCCTTCGCCTTGGCCTTGATTTTCTGCATCAGGTTTTCATTGAAATCCCGGGCCACGTTCTGGCCGTTCATTTTCATGAGGGCGTTCATGGCAATCACTTCGCAAATCACCGTCAGGTTCTTGCCCGGCGACACGGGAATCACAATCTTCGGAATAGAAACGCCCATAACGACTTCGTCCAGCTCGTTCAGCCCCGTGCGCTCGTAAGAAACGTTCTGGCTCCAGGGCTGGAGTTCCACGATGACTTCAATCTTTTTCACCTTGCGGATAGCGTGGATACCGAACATGGAGCGAATGTCCAATAGGCCCACCCCGCGGATTTCCATGTGGTGGCGGATCAGGGGGTCGGGGCGTCCGATAATCACGTTGCCCACGTGGCTTACATGAACCACATCGTCGGCCACCATGCGGTGCCCGCTTTCTACCAGGTCCAGCACGCATTCGGACTTGCCCACATTGCTGTCACCCACAAAGAGCATGCCTATACCATAGACATCCACGAGACTCCCGTGGATAATGGCGTGAGGCGCAAAGAATTCCTCGAGAATTCTCTGGGCAATCTTGTTGAACTCGTAGGTGTGGAGCGTCGTAGAGAACAGCGGGATATGCAGCTTGCTGCACATGGCCCGAAGTTCCGGGTGGGGCATCTGGGCATGGGTCACCACCCACATGGGCGCCTTGAAAACAGAAAGGCTTTCAAAGACCTTCACGCGACCCGCTGTGCCCAGAGATTCCAGGTAGTTCCATTCCGTATGGCCCACCACCTGGATTTGCTCCGAACTATAAACTTTGGTATAACCCGCCATGGCAAGGCCAGGGCGGTGGATACCGCTTTCGGCAATGTTTGTATTCAGGTCCTCTTCCGGAGAATGGAGGGCCAGCTGCAAATCCTTGCCGTAGCGACAGAAAAAGTCTCGCACCGAGAGTTTTTCCCGGTGCAAAACCTTGATGTCTTTCAGTCTGGATTCAGCCATTAGGACAAATCAGAGAGGGGCTGGGCACGATGGTCGTTCTGCTTTTCGTTGGCCTTCTTCAGCTGGGTCTTGACTCTTTCCAGGGCCACGTCCACAGCCTTGCCCATGTTCTCTTCGTCGGCAGAAGCCACCACCACGGAGCCCGTGATGTTCACCGAGATTTCGCAATGGCGCTGGTGCTCCACTTCGTGATCCAAAATGACGGAGGCTCCCGTGATGTTCGGGTAGAACTTTGCCAGTTTGTCCATTTCTTCTTGAATCCTATCCTGGAGACCGGCAGATGCATTAAAATGACGGGCAGAAAATTGAATATCCATTGTAAACCTCCGTATGTTGAGATGGCACATTTCGATGTTCTAGCATCGCATTTAGAGTATATACATCTTTTTTTATAAAAAAAGCAAATATAATATGTTTTTTTCGAAAAATAATTCGCCCAATTTGGAATAATGAGGGGAAATTTTGGGGAATTTCGGAATAATTGCAGGATATTCGCGTTTGTTTGTAAACAAAAGTTTACACAAAGGCATGCCTAAAGCGCCTTGCGGAGCCTGGCAGGGAGGATTTTCAGTTCCTCTTCCCGATACTTGGCCACCGTGCGGCGGGCCACCTTGATGCCCTGCTTGTCCAAGGCGTCTGCGATGGCCTGGTCCGAAAGGGGCTTTTTCTTGTCTTCTTCATCCACAAGCTTCTTGATAGCTTCAAGAATCTGGGCCGAGCCGATTACTTCATCGTTTGCGGCACTCCCCTGCTTGATGCCGGTGGTAAAGAACTGCTTGAGCTCAAAGATGCCGTAGGGCGTATCCACGTACTTTCCGTTGGTCACGCGGCTGATGGTGCTCAGGTCGCGGCCAACCTCGTCGGCAATGTCCTGCAGAATCATGGGCTTCAAGAAGGCAGGCCCCTGGCGGAAAAAAGCCTCCTGATGCTTGACGATGGCCATCATCACGTTTTCCATAGTAGAGAAACGGTTGTCCACCGCCTTGATGAATTCTTTTGCCTTGGAGAGGTTGTTCTGGATATATTCCCTGTCGTTCTTGCTCAGGTGCTTGTCGTTTAAAAGGGAAGCGTAAGTCTGGTTCAGGTGCAGGCGTTTCTGGACACGTCGCCGGTAGCATTCCACCTCGAACCGGCCCTTCTTTTCCACCACCTTCATGTCGGCCACCTTGACCTGGTTCGGCGCGCTGGACATCTGCTGGCCCGGGTGGGGCGCAAGCCTTGAAAGACTGCTCACCGCCTGCTGCACCTCTTCGGTAGAGACGCCCAGGTCTTTTGCAATCTTGGCGTAGCGAAGCGCCATCAGGTCGTCGAAACGCTCTTTCAAAATCTGGAGCGAAAGGGCCGGAAAATTTTCCAGGGATTCCGCCTGGATGATAAAACATTCCTGAAGGTTCCTAGCGCCGATTCCCCTGGGCCTAAAACTCCGGAGCACATGGAAGGCCTCTACCACCGGGAGGCTCGCCTCTTCGAGGGGGATTTCGTTACGGATGACCTTCTCGATTTCGATGATGAAAGGATCGTTGTCGGACATGACCTTCGCCATGGCCATCTCGTCGGCACTTTGCAGAAAACCGTTTTCGTCCAGGGAGTCAATCAGGTATTCCACCAGGCTACGGAAACGAACTTCTGGGCACCCCGCCTTTGCAAGCTGTGCCATAAGTTCGCGGGTTCCGTTCCAATCCCTAAGCTGTAACAGCAGGCGGTCCTGGAGGCTTGCCTCCCTGTCTTTTTGCGGGCGGTCCCAGGCGTCGTCGGGGTCCTTCTGCTGGTTGACGGAATCCCTGTAAAGCGAATCCGTATGGTCGGTGCCGTCTTCGAGATACTGGGCCCAGTTCAGCTCCGAAGGAGTAGAGCCGTCCAAAAGACCGTGGTCCACGTCGGCGCTGTCTTCGAGAGTGCCCCGTTCAAAATCCAAAGAAGGAACGGTGCTGTCGTCGGAATTGCGGGACGTGTCTTCGGTATCGAAATCGGCCTCCGAATCCCGGGAGGTTTCTGCCGGAGAATCCAGGGATTCTCCCAAGGGTTCGTCGTCAAATTCCAGCATGGGGTTCGCCTCTACCTCAGCCTTGATAGCGGTTTCCAGCTCCAGGGAATTCTTTTGCAGGATAGCAATAGACTGAAGCATCTGGGGCGAGATATTCTGCTCCAGCCGTTGGCTCTGGCCTAAATGCATTCCTACATCCATAAACGTTCCTAGTCCAGTCTAAAGCTATCGCCAAGGTAGATGCGCCTGGCCTCGGGGTCGTTGGCCAGGTACTCCGCCGTACCTTCGGTAAGCACCTGGCTCTTGTACATGATATAGGCCCGGTCCGTAATGGAGAGGGTCTCGCGCACGTTGTGGTCGGTAATGAGCACGCCCATGCCTTTCTCCTTCAGCTCCGAAATGATGGACTGGATGTCGGCCACGGCGATAGGGTCGATACCGGCGAAAGGTTCGTCCAACAACAGGAACGACGGATCGCTGGCCAGGGCGCGGGCGATTTCCAGACGGCGCCGTTCACCGCCGGAGCAGCTATAAGACTTTGTCTTGCGGATATGGGTAATCTTGAATTCTTCCAGAAGTTCTTCCAGACGTCTCTTGCGCTGGGCGCGTTTCATGTCCTGGGTTTCCAAGATGGCCATGATGTTGTCTTCTACAGAGAGCTTACGGAAAATGGAAGCTTCTTGCGGCAGGTAGCCGACACCAAGCCTTGCCCGCTTGTACATGGGCTTGTCCGTCATCTCGATGTCGTCCAGAAAGATATGGCCCGAATCCGGACGGACCATGCCCACAATCATATAGAAAGACGTGGTCTTGCCGGCGCCGTTTGGTCCCAAGAGCCCGACCACTTCGCCCTGAGAGACGCTGATGGAAACATCGCTCACCACCTGGCGGCCACCGTAAACCTTGCGCAACTTGTCCGTGCGAATCGTGCTCACTACCGTTCTCATTTGGCGTTCTCCTTTTTCGGGGCAGGTCGAGGTTGTGATTCCTTGGATTTCATGGCCTTGCGGAACAGCTCTCCCCTCTTGGAATTTTCATGCATTAACCTATCCTGGACGCTGCCTTCGGGCTTGGTTTCTACTCTGGTGGCCTTGGGAGCCGAAACCTTGGAACTGTCCGAAGGCTGTGCCAAAACAGATTTCGTAGAATCGGTTTTGGAGGAATCGGCATCCAACAGTTTCTTCTTGTTCCGCTGTTCCTTTTCCATGTCGATATACCTTCCGCTGGCCATGGTACCGCCGCCCAAAAGCCGTAACGACTTGACGGCGTTTTTCTGTGCATCGAAAAGGATATTGATGGTATCTCCGGCGGCTTCGTTCTTGCCTGCGACGGTGCGGTCTTTCTTGACGTAGAAATAGGTACTCTGGGCCTTGCCGGACACAACTGCATGATCCATCTTTCCCTCGTTAAAGTACATATCTAGCCTGTTTCCGTCCATCTGGTTCTGGTAATCGGGAAGGTCCGTCTCGTAAAAGAACCCCCGTGCATTCAAATTTACATACAGGCGTTCAATCTTGTTGTCCTTGAAGGCGGCATAGAGGGTGTCACCGAAGGCTTCCGTCACGCTTCCCGGGGCGTTTTTCTTGGCGTCCTCTTGCTGAATACCGTGGGCGTTCCGAATGACCAAGGCCGAACGCAGGGACTTGCCCGTAGAATCCAGGGTGAGGTAGATGGAATCCCCCGTCAGGTGGTAATTCTTCATATCGAATGTGGGACTGCCCTTCATGGAAAGCCAGTTGTCCTTGCGGTTGAAATAACCCGTATCGCAGGTGACCACCATGTCGTCCTGGGTGACTTTCACATTCTGGTAGGCTTCGGCAAAAGATTCTCCCTTGTTGTAGATAATGGTCTTGGCTTCAATCAGGACCGTATCGATTTTCCCGTCCTTCTTTTTTTCGAACTCATAGAGTTTCGGCTTTTCGGGCATGGTGAGAATTTCTTTTTCCCGGTCGTAAACCAGATAGTCCCCTGTAAACATGTAGGTCTTTGCCGAATCGGCGGCCACAACACTCCCACGGGCCGAAGCGACACCCTTTTTCTTGTTGTAAATGCCGGTTTGCGCCTTGATGTATCCGGACGGGTGTGCCGCCAAGAAACCGCCCTCGCACTGGAGGATTTCGGCATCCTTGTTCCAGGTGGCCTTTTCGGTCTTGAAATCCAGGGAATCGTGAACAAAATGGACCTTGCCCTGCAGCAGCAGGTTCCCGCGGGTACGGGCCACCTCCAGATTGTCCGCATGTTTCATGATAAGGGGAGACGTCTGCGAAAAGGCACAACCGAATGCAACCAGAATCAGGAACAGTACTTTTTTCGGAAGGACACTCATTCCTTGCGTTCCTCTGCCTGTTGCGGTACAGCTGCCGCAGAATCCCGTTTCTCGATTTCTTCAGCCTTGGCCTTGTCCTCTTCCTTGATTCGGTTGGCAGCATCCTGGAAAATGCCCGTGATGTTGGAAAGGATTTTCCAGTGGTCCATCTTGGCGTCGCTTTCGAATCCCTTGCCCTGCAGCACGTCGCCATCTTCGGAGACCACACGTACATAGCTTTCGGTCTTGACCAAGTTGTCCTTCTTGTTCCAGAGCAGAGAATCCGCACGGACAGAAGCGCCCTTGGGCGTAAGGGCGTACACATGGCCGTAGGCATAGACGTAGGTGAACTTCATGTCGAGCCGGCCGGAATCCGCACGCAAGAACGCGGAACGTTCTCCCAGGGAATCGTAGATGTCCACCAGCACAGGCCGCACGAAAACCTCTTCGGTATTGGACCACCGCTCCAGATAGGCCGTCTTGAGTTTCCAGCTCAGCACGCCCTTGTCGTAGCTGTCCATGAGGGTGGTGTCGGTAAAAAGCATCTGGGGCCTATCTACATGGATCCAAGGCTTTTCTTCTTCGATTTCGGCACAACCCACCAAGACCGCGCCCAAGGCAAGAACGCGACACCACCTGGTGATGCTTGGCAAAAGTCGTGTCACCGGCTACCCTTAGCCCGCTTCGAACATGTCGATGCGCTTCTTGTGCTTACCACCCATGAATTCCGTTTCCAGGAACTTGGTGGCGAACACCTCACACTGGGCGTAAGCGATAATGCGGGCTCCCATGCAAAGCACGTTGGCATCGTTGTGAAGTCGAGTGAATTCGCAAGAGGTAAGGTCGCCCACCACGGCAGCGCGGATACCCTTGTGCTTGTTTGCCGCCATGCTCATGCCGATACCCGTACCGCAAATGAGGATTCCGCAATCTGCCTCTTTGCCCGTAATCTTGTTGCAGACCCTGTCGGCAAAAATCGGGTAGTCACAAGATTCCGTAGAATCGGTTCCCATGTCAAGGACCTTGTAGCCCTTGCCTTCCAGGAACTTGACGAGTTTTTCCTTGTATTCGAATGCGGCGTGGTCACAGCCGATAGCGATGGTCTTGAACATGATAAAATCCCGTTTTGCGAGTTGAAAAGGTCCACTTATTTGAACTTCGTCACCCAATATAGATAATTCATCGGATTAAAGCCTAATCCTTTCTCGGATTCCAAGCAAAATAAATCTATTTTTGGCCTGTTATGAGCAATCTGGAAACCGACAGCAAGTTCCTAAAAAAGGCGATGATTGTAAACATCGTGGGGACAATCCTCAAGGTTTGCGGTCCGCTTTTGACTTTCGTGATGGCGCGTATTTTTGGCGCCGCCGAATTTGGAATCTTTGTATCTGCCCAGACCCTCCTTTTGACCATTGCGCATTCGGCAACTCTTGGGCTCGACAAGGGCCTGTACTGGTACTTGCCACAGAACGGCCTGCACGGCCGCCCACGATACGACGGCATCATGGAATCCTTCTGGATTTCGGCAGCAATTTCGGTTCTTTGCACGGCTGTCATTTTTGTGGGCTCCTTCACGCCCTACATTTCCAAGGAGCTCCCCTGGTACGCCCTTTCGCTTTTGTTCTATGTGGGCACCTATGTCTTTAGCACCGCTTCCGAAGGCAACCGCCGTCCGCAAAACGCCGTATTCGTGAATTCATTCTTGACGGTGACTCTTGCACCGGCAACCTCCATTGCGCTCCACTTTATGGGAATCCCGCATGCGCTTCCGCTGGGCTTGCTTGTGGGCCAGGTAGTGGGCTTTGTCGTGCATTTTGTGCTGGTCCGCAGGCAGTTCCCCGAAATGCCTTTGCGCCCTCACAAGACGGTTTCGTGGGTGCTGTTGCGTTACTCGCTCCCGCTAGGGGTCGATGAATTTGTATCGTCTTTCCTGATCCGTTCGAGCCTCTGGATGGTCATGCTGTTCTTGGGACCCGAAAAGGCGGGCGCTTACGGAATCATGGTCACCATTTCCAATGCGCTCCAGACCATTCGCGTCGGGTTCACGCCGATTCTTACGCCGGTGGTGGCGGGAATGAACAAGGAACGCCTCAAGACCGACCTAAAGCCGGTTTACAGTTATTGCGTTTTCATGGTCACCTTCATCCAGCTCATGATCGGATTCTTTATCGTGCTGTTCCCGGACTTGATTCTGGGTATTGCGGGCAAGGACTTTATCGTGCAGCCTGAAACCCTTGGAATCCTGTTGCTGGTTCACCTGGTGGCGGGTTTTGGCGGGATGTCCCTGGTGGTGCTGAACGGCATGGGCAAGAGCCTGTATTCCTTGATTATGGATATCGTTTCGCTTGGCGTGGCACTCCTGTCGGGCTATTTGTTGATTCCGACCTACGGCCTTGTGGGGGCAGCCCTTTCGATGCTCAGCTACAACATATTTGCGGTTATCTGTAACAACATTTACCTTTTCAAGATGGGACTCCAGCCCTACTCCTTGCGGCTCTTGTCGCAAGTGTTCTGGATCTTATTCTTGATTGCATTCTATATTGCCATCAACATGCAGGTGTTTACATTGTCCATGCTCGAAAAAGCCGCCGTTTACGTGGTGATTCTTTTGGCTCTTGGCGCTTATGGCCTTGTAGTCAAGAAAAAGATGGACAAAGACAGAAGCGCCGTCTCGACAGGAAATAAAAAATGAAGAAGATTGAACAGCAGGAATGTCGCGAAATCCAGATGTCCATTCTGGACGAGATTGACCGCATTTGCAAGGAAAACAACCTGAAATATAGCCTAGCCTACGGCACGCTTTTGGGGGCGGTGCGTCACAAGGGCTATATCCCTTGGGACGACGATATTGACATTTGCATGTTGCGCGAGGATTACGAAAAACTCATCGCCATCCTGAAAGACAAGAATGCGGCGGGCCACAAGGAATGGCTCACTCTCGTCGATGATACCTGCGACGGCTATTTCTATCCGTTTGCCAAGGCCTACGACAACCGCACTACGGTCAAGATGGAACGTCACAAGGGCGAGATGGGAATCTGGGTCGATATTTTCCCGCTGGATGGTCTTCCGAAATCGAGTTTCTGGGAAAAAACTTTCGTGCTCTACTGCAGTTTTTTGCGCGTGATTACCCTTGCCATTACCACCGACTTCAAGTCGAAGGGTTACGATGCCTGGACGCTTCTGTACAAGCGGTTCTTCTATGCGGTTGCCTGCATCGTGGGCAAGAAGCGCTTCTGCCGCTATGTGGAACGGGTGATTCGTCGCTACCCCACAGCCCATTCGGGCCATGTGGCGACCCTTTTCTTCGATACCAAAACCGACCGCATTTTGGACCTGAAAAAAATTGCGGAAACGGTGGACTATCCCTTTGAAAACCGCAAATTTAGCGGTTACAAGAATTACGATTACTACCTGTCGCTCTTCTACCGCGACTACATGCAGCTTCCGCCGGTCGAAAAACGCTACAATCACGGGCTTGACGTGTGGTGGAAATAAGGAAAAACGTATATTTAAAAAGGTTTTGAATCGGGGTATAAGCCCCATGAAGGTAAAACATGAACTACTTGGACAGAAACGAATTCAACTTCAAGCCTTCCCAGAAGGTGCTGGATGCCGTCAAGAATTTTGACCCTGAACTGCTCTGCTTTTACACCCGCATCTATGACGAGGGCAAAAAGAGTATCTTCTCGGTAAAGCTTAGCGAAATCTACAACGTGCCCGAAGAACAGGTGCTGCTGGGTTACGGTGGCGAAGACATTTTGAAGAACGCTGTCCATTACTACCTGATGAAGGGCGACAACAAGACCATCATGATTCCGGAATTTTCGTGGTGGTACTACAACCGCATCGCCGGTGAATGTGGCGGTTCTTTTGAAATGTATCCGCTCCACGAAAAGGAAGACACCTTTGCCTATGACGTAGACGAGGTCATTGCGCTTACCAACAAGATTCACCCGCGCATGCTCTTGCTCGCCTCACCGAATAACCCGACGGGCAATAGCCTTACACCAGACGAAATCGGTCGCATCATGGAAAACATTCCGAACGACACCATGGTGCTGATTGATGAAGCCTACGCTTCCTTTATCACGACCGATACCGCCTACATTGCGCCCCTCGTGAACAAGTATTCGAACCTGATTATTTCCCGCACCCTTTCCAAGTTCTTCGGACTTCCGGGACTGCGCATGGGCTTTGGTTTTATGGGCAAGGGTCACGAATCCTTCTTGAGCTACGCCAACAAGTACCTGGGCTACAACCGCTTTAGCGAAGCCGTGGCCATGGCCGCCATCGAAAGCGAAGATCACTACCGCAAGGTCGCCGACGAAATGGAATGGGACCGCCAGTTGTTCAAGAAGGAACTTGGCAACCTCCCGGGATTCAAGGTTTACAAGAGTGTTGCAAACTTCATTCTGATCAAGTACCCGACCCGCATCAAAGAAGCCTTGCAGAAGGCCCTGGCCGAACAGAATTACAAGATCAAGTTCATGAGCGACAAGGGTCTGGAAGACTGTCTGCGCATTACGCTTGGCCGTAAGGAACAAATTCAGGTGGTGGTGGACACCATCAAGCGTTGTGCCGCCCTATGATCGCCGTAATTCTTGCTGCCGGAATGGCGAAGCGCTTGCGCCCGCTCACCGATAACACGCCCAAGTGCCTTTTGGACGTGAAAGGCCGTTCCCTTTTGGAACGTTCCATGGACGCAATCATGGCATCTGGTGTTCGCGATTTCGTAATTGTGACGGGTTACCTGAACCACATGATCGAAGACTTCGTGAAGAACCATTATGGCGATTCCATTCGCGTGACCTTCATTCACAACGCGCTCTACGATTCCACGAACAACATCTATTCGCTGTGGCTTGCAGGCCAGGCAGTTGCCGGCAAGGAATTCCTGCTGCTGGATAGCGACCTGCTTTACGATCCGCAGATTGTAAAGAACGTGCTTGCGTCCAAGGCGGCGAACGTGCTTACGCTCATCCGCCACGAACTCGGCGAAGAAGAGATGAAGGTGGTGCTCGGTGCCGACGGGAACATTTCCGAAATCAGCAAGACGTGCTCTCCGAAGGCTGCTGCAGGCGAAAGCCTCGGTATCGAGAAGATTGGTGCGGCCTATTCTACCGCCCTCTATGCCGAACTCGAAAAGATGATGAACGTGGAGCATTTGGAAAACACGTTCTACGAGCTGGCCTTTGAACGCCTGATTCCGCAGGGTCATACCTACACCGTGTGGGATGCCTCGGACTACTTCTCCTGCGAACTCGATACGGTTGAAGATTTTGAAAACGCAAAGTCCACGATTCCGCTGGATTAGCAAACTTTGACGGGGAGTATTGCCCATGACCAAATACCTTTTTGTTCTGACCAGTTCCCCGAAGGATTTTTTCTGCGAACAGACGCTGGTGGCGATTGCTTCGCTCCGGGTGCATAACCCGGGCGCCTTCGTGACGCTTTTGACCGACGACAAGACGGCCGAAACGCTGGTTGGCCCCCGTGCCGTTTTGAAGGACGCGGTGGACGAACTGAAGGTGCTGACCCTCGACGAGAAGTTTACGCCCATGTTGCGTTCCCGCTACCTGAAGACTGTCATGCGCAACGTTATCGACGGCGATTTCCTTTACATGGATTCCGACATCGCGATTGTGGGCGACCTCTCGATTCCTGAGGAATGGAAGGGTGGCATCTATGCAGTGCTCGACTTCCACACGAATCTCTCGAAGGCGATTAACCGCAAGAAGGTTTTGAACAACGCGAAGATGATGGGTTTTTCGCCGATTCTGAACGACGAGATTTTCAACGGGGGCGTGATGTTTGCAGCAGACACTCCCGAAGCACGCAAATTCTTCGAAACCTGGCACGAGCTGTGGCTCTATTGCGTGTCCAAGAACTTCCCCTACGACATGGCGAGCCTCGCCGAAACGAATTTCAAGTTTAATTACATCACTAAGAAAATGCCCGGTGGCTGGAACTGCCAGCTGGCTTACGGCAACCGTTTCTTGCCCACCGCAAAGGTGCTGCACTTCTTCGGTTCGCGAATCATCGATACCCGCGGCCACAAGGTGCCCGCCAGCATGGACCTGTTCTTGCCCAAGATTTTGCGCAAGGACTTCTACACCAACCTGAAGAACATTCCGGTGAAGGTCAATGCCGACAAGAGCATCACGATTAACGAATACTACGACGACGTGATTGCCCACGCCAAGGAAGAATTTGAATTCCAGACCCGCAAGGTGGGGGCCGCCGGTGCCTACATTATCCGCAGCTACGCCTTCGCCAAATCGCTCGCGTGGATTTATAAGAAGATGCCTTTCCTTGTGTTACCGCTGAGATTTTTGGGAACGCTTCTCGGGAAGGATAATCGCGGGGGCCGCAAGTGAACCTGCTTTTTAATCTGGTCGCAGTACAGCCGATTCACAGCGCCAAGTTCCACGGCGGCGGAAGTTACGGCGAAGTGATTTTCTGGGCGCTAGTGAAGCGCGGCGTGCAGTTCAGCTGCGCCTACGACAGCAAAAAGTACCTGGATCCGACGATTGTCGATGCGTGCAAAACGCAGAACATTCCCCTGTTCGATATCAGCGAAAAAACACCGCAGCAGATTATTGACGAAAACCAGATTGATACCTTCTATACGCCGCTTTATTCCCTCGAAAAAAAATGGGCGATAGACGTGAAGGACTTCGTGTTTACCTGGCACGGCGTGCGCGCGCTGGAAATGCAGTACAGCTGGGCGGGTGTAGGTTTTGCCAAGAAACTCGGACAAAAGTTTGAGGCGCTGGTGCGTTACCGCGAAAGCTGGAAAAAGTATTTCTACAAGCCCAAGTACCAGGTCTTGGCGCGGCGCATGGCGGAGTCGCTGACTTCAGGGCCGGAGGGTCGCAAGGTCCGAGCCATCACGGTGAGCGAGCACAGCCGCGCCTCCATCAAGGCGTTCTTCCCGGAACTCATGGACCTGGAAATTCCGGTGTTCTACAGCCCCATGACAGAATACGAACCCGAAGGATTCTTGCCGCCGGAAGTTGCCGCGAAAAAATACTTCTTGCTCACCAGCGGAGCCCGCTGGGAAAAGAACAACCTGCGTGCGGCCAAGGCGTTCGATGAACTGGTGGGCATGTACGAATCGCAGGGCAAATCGTTTGATTACAAGATGGTGATTACCGGCGCTACGAATGCGCGTGCCTACCTGCGCCACCTCAAGCACAAGGACCGCTTTGTGCTTCTCGGCTATGTGGAAAGCAAGGAACTGGAGTTCTTGCACAAGAATGCATACGCGTTCGTGTTCCCGAGCCTGAACGAGGGTTTCGGCTACCCGCCGGTGCAATCCATGCGCTACGGCGTGCCTGTGGCGGCAAGCGGCACGACTTCCATTCCCGAGGTCTGCGGCGATGCGGTGCTGTACTTCGACCCATATTCCGTGAGCGAAATCAAGAACCGCCTGGTGCAACTGCTCGATGCCCGCATCTATGGGGATTATGCAGAACGTGCCCCGAAACACTACGCGCAGGTTCATGCCCGCCAGGCCGAAGACTTGGAAAAGGCGGTAGATTTTATTTTGGGTTCAGCTTCGTTGTTGCAATAAATTTTGCCATAGTGTTTCTATCAACACCACATTTTTTAGCAATCTTCTTTTTGGAACATCCCTTGTTTAGCAATTTGAAGATTTCGTTTTCTTTCCCATAAAGTTTATGTTTACAGGGCGCAGTTTTTTTCCCTTTTGGCCGTCCTAGTGAAATACCTTCGGCTTTCTTTCGAGCTAAAGCTTCTCTAGTCCTTTGACTGATTAGATTCCGCTCTATTTCTGCCGAAATGCCAAAAGCAAAGGCTAGGATTTTGCTCTGAATATCATCGCCTAATCTGTAATTGTCCTTGATTGTCCATACTTGACATCCCTTATTCATGCAAATGTTTAATATTTCCATAATCATAAACAGATTACGGCCTAAGCGAGATATTTCGCTACATATAATAGTGTCATTCCGCTTAATATTTTTAAGTAATTTTCCAAGCTTCCTTTTGCTATAATTTAAGGCGCCGCTATTTTTTTCTTCAACCCATTTGTCAATTTTGACACCATTTTTCTCGCAATATCGAGATATTTCAAACTTCTGATTTTCTGTAGTTTGTTTATCACTGCTTACACGAATGTATCCAAAAACCATAATTTACTTCTAAAAAATACATATAACAAAATAACGCCGTTTGAAAAAACGAACAAGAAAATAAGAATGTGTATCGAATTACTTCTTTTTCAGCCAAGAACCACACAGGTACATCGTAAAGATGATGCTTGTAATCAAGAACATGGCGATGCTAATGCAGGCCAGGTCGCCGATGCCCTTGAGGCCACGGTGGGTGGTGAACAGGAAACCTACAAAGCCCGCAATCGTCGTGGTAGAACTTGCCATCACGTTGCGACCGGTGGTGTCCATCAGCTGACGGAGCGTCAGGTCCTTGTCGCCTATCCATGAGGTAATCATGTGGATGGTGGCGTCAATACCGATACCGAGGGCCATGGGAATCACAATCACGTTGTAGATGCTAATTTTCCCAAACTCGAACATGTCGGTCAAAAATCCGAGAAGCCCGAGAGTGAGTAGCGTTCCCATGCCGAAGGAAATACAGCCAGCCAAGAAGAGTTTCGGCTTGCGGAAAGAGATTACCAGCGTACCGAAAATCACGAGGATGATTACGAGGGCGAGCCTGAAGCTATCCTTCTTTACGGAATCGATCACGTCAGAAAGGATAAATTGCGAGGAGAAGGTTCGCAGGTCTTCGCCGTCAAAGTTCCAGTGTCCATAGCGTTCCTGGAATCGGTGCAGTGCATGGGCATCCCAGCTGGGGAAGTCTCCGTAGATGAAGCCGATTTTGCCATAGCTGCCGTCTTTTTCACGAAGCAGGTCCAACGCCCAATCGGGGATGTCTTCGGCAGTAAAGGTTGATTCGACATTAGCAAGTTTGCGTAGAGTTGCTATGTTCGCAGAATCATCACCGACCGCACGATCGAACACGCGGGCCTCGGCAAGTTCACGAATTTCCTCGATGACTTCAAGACGCTTTTCTTGAGAATCCTTAGGCGGAACGAAAGTCTTTAATGTGAGGAAACTGCGTAAAGTTGTATCGTGATCCACATGGAGGCGCACCATCAAGGTGTCATAAAGGAGATCCAGCTGCTCCGCTTTGCTTCCCATAACAGCGGCAGGAGTAGATGAAGACCTGTTGTTGATTCTTGTAACACCCGTGCGAATACCCTTCTTTGCTTGTGTTTTTTCTGTAGAAACTCGGCGCAGGTTACGCAGGTTGTGTTCAAAGTCTACATCCTGTGCAAACCAAATAGATACAGCACCGAGAACAAAGCCTGCTAGGGCAAGATACTTGAAGAAACGCAAAATTTTCGCCTCGTCCCAGGACTTGGGCAACAGGGACTTGTCCGGAGCCTTCGGGATACCGCCCATGCACTTGATAAAGACGGGAAGCACAAGCACAGAGGTAAGCATGCTGAAGAATACGCCTACGGAGGCCACCACGCCGAACTCATAGAACCCGCGGAAGTGTGCAGCAAGGAGCGTAAGGAAGGCGGCAATTGTCGTGAAACTTGCGAGAATGAAGGGTTTGAGCATCTTGCGCTGTGCCGCTTCTAAGACTTCTTCTAGTGTTGCATACTTGTGCATCAACTTTTGGGAAGTGCCTAAGATGTGGATGGAATAGTCGATACCAATACCCAGAATAATGGAGGCCACGAACACCGTGAACGGGTTCAGCTTTCCGTAGAACAGGGCCGTAAACGCAAGGGTCGGGAGGCACGCGTAAAGGACCGATGCGGTCACCAAAACCGGACCCTTCACGCTTCGGAAGAAGAAGATAGTAAGGAAGATAATCAGCACTAGGCTGATGGCGAAGGAGAAGACGGAATCGTTGGCCACTTCATCCACTTCCTTGAGGCCTTCGTACGTTCCTTCGACAGAAAAGCGGGTCGGTACGGAATAAGTTTTTGCCCTAAAATAATCGAGTAGGGAATCCGTGCGCGCAAGAATATGGGTTACGAATTCGTAATCGGTAGAAGGTTTGATCAGTTTCGCATTTACCACTCCGTTGAATAGAATTTTTCCGGTGCTATCGGGAGGTGGACACCCGATAAAACGGTTTCTCAGGGCAACAGGGACGGGTTTCTTTTTGTGCCATTCCTCGCCATCAATCGAAACGTTTTCGCCTTTACCTTTAAAGAATGAATCGAATGCTCCAGCCGCTTCGTCGGGGAGTCCGAGATCTTGCGGTATATTTGCGTCAAACCACACACGTTCTTTTTTCGCAGGAGCAGACGACTCACCAGCGGAATCCGTGGCAGACGAATCGGCAAATCCCAGCAAGTCAACCACGAACGGGCCGTTCTTGCGGCCAATTTCAAGTTGAAGATCTTCCAAATTGTCGCGGATATTTTCGAGGTGCTTTACCGGCAGATAAAGAAGTGCATTGTCCTTGAAAAACTGGTTGTCGTTATCCACCTGGGTCGAAACGAAGTCTCCCTGCCAGTTCTTGTGGATGTAATCGGCGATGGAATCCTGCAAGGCCGCAACTAGATAAACATCATCGCTTTGAATAGCGATCATGAATTGGTCTGTTGAACCGAAACGTTGGTAAGATTCCTCAAGGGCCTTCACGCTGGGCGTGCCTTCGGGCAACAAATGCGAAAGATCGGCGTCCAACTTGAGGCCTGGCTTAAAGAGAATAGGAACCGCAAAGAGCACAGCTAAAAGCAGGTAAAAAGCCAGGGCCTTGTACTGGTGGCTGCAAATTAAGGATATGTACCATTTAGAAAAATGTTCTATCATATTCTGTTCTCCAAAGATTATTTTTCTGGCGGCATAATTCTATTGCTGTAAACAATATAATTCCAAGCATTGGCTGCCGCTCTCATTTTTCTTGCGATTTCTTTTCGCTTTTCAATAGGCGTTTCGACAATCTCTCCCGTTGTAAAACCATCCGAAGGATCATTGGTGTTCCAAGTAGGAGATAAAAGTATCTTTTGGACAATTGCAGGCTCCGTTCCATTTACAGGGTGTATGTAATACGCCAAGGAATCTTTTCGCATGGCCATACTACCATATTTGAAGGAATAAATTTGAGGCAATTCTATTGAATCTAGACTACCTGCAAAGAGATTGATTCCCATAAAATGGTTCGACACATCTAAGCCAAGATATCCCAATATGCTTGGTGCAATATTTTGCTGTGAAACAATTCTAGAATCAATCCTGGGAATGATTCCAGGTCCGCAAAACATAAGGCTAATCCACGAATAACCTTCGCTTCCAAGGCCTATGCGGGCTGCATCCTGTTGCTGTTTACCGTTGGGCGAAGAATGGTCTCCGGTTAAAATGAGCAGAGTCTTCTGTGAAAGGATTTCATTTTCTAAAGAATCCAGAATTATTCCGAGGGCGCTATCCATATAGGCTGTGGCTCTGAGATAGGCTTGTCCAGGATCTTTTGGCGTTTCCCCCATCTTGCTTGGCAAAATGTAGGGAGTGTGCATGCTTAAACTCATCCAATGGAAGAATACGGGCCTGTCTTTGGGGCGCTGACGATACCTTTCCACGAATCTCAATGCAGAAGAAACGTCGTCAGCATTTTTCGGGTCGAATTCGTAATAATCGAACCACTTTCTATACCAAGGTTCTTCATTATCAAAACGTGGGTCCGCACCCAAGAGAACCTCCGTATAATACCCAGCCTCGGAAAGTATTTCAGAAAAGGATTTTAATCTGGTATTTGGAAAATCTCTTAAAAGGGTATTGGATGGCAAACTCATGACACCCGTCATTATGCCTAAAAGTCCCTCCACAGACGGATTTCCTATGCTATAAGTATTCGGAAAATACAAGCTCTTTTGGGACAATCTGCATAAGTTTGGGAAACGTTTGCAATTGCTTTCCACCCGCATGTCACTAGTCCATCCCCTTAGGCTTTCGATGGTGAACAAGATTATGTTGGGTTTATCGCTTAAGGGCTTTTGCTTGAATAAGTCTAAAGACTTTTGTTCGTCTTTTTTTTCGTGCCAAAAGGGATAGTCTTTATCGGGGTCACCTCCCAAGATGACAACGCCTTCCTGAAAATCCTTTGGTTTTTCCTTTAAATCGACCGACTCAAATAAATCGCTTACAAGGGAATAAACGACAGGGCGAATACGATCCCATCGACGAGGAGAGTAGTGATACCAAAGGTGGGATGTACAACCAAGGACAGCCAAAACAAAAATGAATCCTAGAGACATCCATGTGTTTTTTTGAATAGGCCTATGTCTAATTTGCGATAAATCTACTTTATATAAAAAGAAAGAAATGAGTGTTATTGTAGAAACGACAATTCCAAGGGTGAGAAGAAAGTGGCCAAGTCCACCTAAGGCAATTTTACCGACAAGGCCGCCATCAGTGAAAGCAAATGTGTATGTTTTAATAAAAGAAAGTGAAAGTTTTTGACTCATCCATCTTTGCAACTCGTCATCAACACCGCTCAAAAAAAGATACAGCGATGCGCAAGCAACAGAAATAATCTTTATCCACCTTAATTTTTTTTGAGGAACCCATAGCGTAAAGGTAAAAAAGAAAAAGGCTAGGGCCATGCAAAAACCCGATTCTGCATAGAGAGTATGCCAAATGAACCTATTCCAATCAGGAACAAGGGATTGGCCTGCCGGAGTTTGTAACATATAGAGAGAACAAAGCAGTAAAAATCTGCCTACAATCAATATCAAAGCAAATATGAACCAAAACAAATGTGTGCGGAATTTAATCGACCGTTTGTTTTCCGCATAGGCATTTTGCTTTAAAGAATTAAATTGCTATATTTTTCAATATGATTTCTCACAAAAACAAACGGTCGTTAAAGCACATCCTGCTTGCAAGATCTTTTTGTGGGTTTTCTGCCCTAAAGAACCCCTTCCTTACAATGGCACTCATTGCCCTTGTGGTGCAGAGCGTCTTGCTGGTGTTTTTCTACAGCCTGCCCGACCCGCTGGGGCTCTCGATGGCCGAGATGTTCGAAGGCAAGACCCTCTGGCAGATTTTTATGGCATTCGGAGCCATTCTCGTAATGGCCGCTCTTTTCGGGTTTGCACGGGCTCCCCGCGGGCTTGCCATCTTTTATGCACTCTATTTCTTTATTGCCATCGCTGACTACGATGTTTTCCGTTTTTCACACCAGCGCCTTTCTTATTCGTTCTTGCGCACGTATTTTCACCTTTCGAACATCACCGATGCCACGACGGTTTCCACATTAGGCGGAGATTTGCTCGGAACGGTGCTGTGGGTTTCGATGGTCGTGCTTTGCTTTTCTGGCGCCATCGCCTACGTAATCGCATACTCGCTCAGGCTCCGTAAACAGCGCCGTTCGCTCGTGCTCACCAACAGTGAAGGCGGCTGGAAGCCTGCCTCCCAAAAAACGCCTGTCGCGATGTTCGCCATTGGCATGGCTCTATCGCTAACGCCGCTCGTGCTGTTCCTTACGGGCACTCGTGGCTGGATTGAAATCCCGGTGACGCACACGAAGGTGGATATGCGCTTTACGTTGGGCAAGCACACGCTTACGGCGCCCATCTTGCATATTGCCGCTGTTGAAACCTTTGAGTTCATTCACGACAACGCTAAAATCACCGAAGAACTGGTGAACGATTTGGATGCTTTCTTGCCGAAGGACTTTGCGGCAGGTCGCAACGATGCCCTGGAACTTCCGATGTACCGCAGTGCGCCGACTCATGAATACAAGGCGAAAAAAACCTACAACATCGTGTTCATCATGGGAGAATCTTTCAAGGGTCGCATCTTCAACAAGATGCTTGAAGGTGATACTGCGATAGCCCCGAACATCTGGAAACTGGCAAACGGTGAATACTTCGAAAAGGATTCTGCTGACAATGCGCTAGGTGGCGTACTTTGGTTCAAAAACGCCTTTAGCGGTGGCTACCCCACGGTACGTGGCACTATGGCAACCTACATGGGGTTCCCCTCCCACCCGAATCGCGACGTGCCCAGTTTCTATGCGGCAAACAAGTTCAAGGGTTGGCCTGAATTTTTGACAGGCTACCACCGCGCCTACGCCACCGTTTCAAACCCGATTTTTGACCATACGCTACCCTTTATCGAGAAGTTCTTCGATAAGGATTGGCACCTAATTGGCGAAGAAAAGGTCGAAGGAACTGCCGACAGCCTAGGCGTAGATCTCGCGATTGATTTGCTCAACAAAATGCCCGCAGATAGTTCCTGGGAACTTTCGTTCAACACCATTTCTTCGCATATTCCGTTCTACGGCTACCCCGATGCTTTTGCCGAAAAACCCGAAGACGCCATGGTACGTTACCGGAACGCCATCCGCTATACCGACCAGCAGCTCGGGCGATTCTTCGAAGCACTCTCCACACGCCCCGATTTCAAAAATACGGTAATTATTATTTTAGGCGACCACGACACTCCCGTAGATTCCGTAGATTATCTGGTCCCGCAACCGCTTGGTCTTTCGGCTTCGCAAATCTTTATCGGGATTTTCTCGGCTGACACAGCTCTCTTTAATGGGCTTACCATTCGCGAAGATGTGGCCTCGCAGCTGGATTTAGGGCCCACGATTTTTGACTTGGCTCAGGTCCGTGAACCGAACCATTTCTGGGGTTATGACTTGCTTACGCAGGAGCGCCCTGCAGAACAGCCGTCGGTTTTCTTCTCGCAGAATGCCTATTACCTAGGCTTCCGCGACCATGTGCTTGCAGGGGGCCTCGAAAACGAGGATGTGTACCGCGCCGCACCCGGTGGCGAATCCCCGTACGCGCTCACGACAGATGCAGCCGACCTTGCCTGGAAAAAGAAGGCTGTTGGGGCCGCCAGAGCCGTGCGATCAGTGCTCCGCAACGACATCATGATGCCGTAGGGCTAATCACTCCATCAGTCGTAATTGACCGAATATCAACAACTTGAGTCGCAAATCGTGCCGTCTGCGACCCTTTTTATTATATTGCTCCCTATGGCTAACAAAAAATCACTTCCTGAAAGATTTTCCAACTGGTACATCCCCCTGATTTGCAAGCACCAGTACAAGGCCCTCGCCTTTTACCTGATTTTGGCGCTACTTTTTGCCATTCCCATTTTATTCAAGCCGGGACTCAAGCTAGATGCCGACCTTTCCCACTTGCTGCCCGAGGGAACCCCGAGCGTAAAGGCTCTCGAGGAATCTTACCAGCGTTTTGGCTCTACCGACAAGTTCATGATTGCCATCCAGAGCGAAGACGTGAACCTGGTGGTGGCCCTGCAGGATTCCATCGCCGATTACATCCACAAGAATTGGGAAGGCGATTTCGTTTCTACCCAGGTAGATAACGACAACCAGTTTTTCAAGGATAACGCTCTCCTCTACCTGCCCATAAAGCACCTGGAACACATCCGCGACAACCTAGAAGACCTGCAGCTTGAAATAGGCCGCAAGAACGGCCCGCTGGTAGTTGACCTGTTGGGCGACCCTTCGACAAATTCAGGGACCGATAGTGCGACAATAGCCGAGCCCAAAAAAGAACGGGTCTGGATCGACGAAAACCTGCCGCAGGAATTGGGCCTCCCTGACGAAGCGGTGAGCGCCTTTGACGCCTTTTTCAAGAAAGACAAGGCCGACTCCGTTGATATAGCAAAGGCCGCAAACGAAGAGGAAGAATGGAATCCGAAATCTACCATTCCCACCGAACTCAAGAACCGCCTCATCGGTTCCCCCCGCCCCGACAGCACCGGAAAGATTCTCTATAACGGCGTGGTAAACGCCAAGCTCATCAAGCCTTCTACCGACTACGAATTCGTGACCCACATTTTGGCCCGTACCGATTCCCTGCTGGCCTATTTCAGCAGCAAGTCCTATCCCGTCCCCACACGCTTTACTGTCGAAGGTACCTACGAGGGCCTCAAGGAGGTGGACGAAGTAGCCAACGATTCCGTCTTCTCCTTCGCCATCAGCCTGGTGCTCATCATCTTCCTCACGATTTTCTTCTTCAGAAGCGTAAAGGGCCCGATTCTGGTGACCGCATCGGTACTTTACGCGTGCCTCCCGACGCTTGCGTTCACGGCTCTGTTCTACGGCAAGCTGAACCCCTTCACGGTGTTTGTGGCCTCCATTATTCTGGGTATCGGTATCGACTATTCCATCCACATCTTAGGCACTTCGCAGAAACTATTGCACAAGTACGCAACCTTAGAAGAAGTGCTGGAACATGCTCAGAGGAAAATGCTCAAGCCCTTCATTCTCGCAAGTTTCACGACAATTGCCGCCTTCCTTACGCTCCTTGCCGCACACTTCCGCGGGTTCTATGAGTTCGGCGTGGTGGCCTCCGTAGGCGTATTCTTCAGCATGCTTACCTCTGTGCTTGTGCTCCCCGTCTTTATCAAGTGCATGGGTGGTATCCCGAAGGCTCCGGAAAATTCCCTGTTGCCCAAGTCCTGGGACGAGGCGAAAATCCTCAAGTTCTTCAAGTATGCAGCCCTTGCGGGATTTGCTCTAGGTGCAGTGTCGCTCTGGTTCGCACAGGATGTAGACTTTGAGCATAACCTCCGCAACCTGCGTCGCGTCTCTACCAACGTATCGGCCTCGAAGAACAAGATTTCTACGAAGGTGACGCGTGCCACGGGTAAGGCGGTAACATCGACACCGGCTGCCGTGATGGGAAGCAAGCCCGAACAGCTGGACAAGCTTTACGACACCCTGATGGTGCGTCTCCATGTGGAGCACGATTCTACCCTCGGAAGTTTCCTCACCCTCAAGAGTTTCGTTCCGCCAAAAGATTCCCAAGAGGCCCGCCTCGAAGTGATTGAAGAAATCCGCGACCTTGTAGAGGCCCGCGTGTTTGATCGTGCCGAGGGCGAAGATTCCGTGAATATTGCGAACCTGCGCAAGCTATCCTCTGTAGAGAAAACCTTTACCGCCGAAGATGTCCCGAGCTGGACTCTTGACCTGTTGCGAGAAAAGGACGGCAGCTATGGAAAGATTGGCTTTATCTACGGTGATTTTCCCAGCTGGGATGCCCACGCCCTGCATCGTTTCCAGGAACGCTACGGCCACTGGAATTTCGACGGCGAAGACCTGCGCACCTTCTCTTCGCAGTTCATTCTTTCCGACGTAATCGACTCCGTGAAGAAGGATAGCTTCAGGCTTGCGCTGGTCATCATCCTCGTGATTTTCGGCACGCTGGTAATCTCTTTCCGCAAGCCGAAACTCTTCTTGGCAGGCTGCATTTCCTTCGGCATGGGAACACTCCTCACCCTCGGGCTTCTCGGGTTCCTCACCGACATGTTTGAATTCGGCAAGATTAGCATCTACAACGTGATTGTAATCCCAATGTCACTCGGTATCGGCATCGACGCCACTATCCACATGATTACCTCATGGATAGGCGACAAGGACCTGACGCTCCGCCAGCTGATGGACACCACCGGCCGCAACGTGATGGCAAGTTCCACCACCACCATTGCTGGTTTTGTCGGGTTCCTGTTCACGACTCACCGCGGCCTCAAGGGTATCGGCGACCTGGCCTGCATTAGCATCGCCATGTTCCTGATTACAAGCATCATCTTTACGATGTACCTGTGTGGTTCTTGGCTGAAAAAGAAATAGGTTGCGCCCCGCTATGAAAAAGTCCATCGTTCTTTTGCTAATCCTGATTCTCGCCTCCCTGGCGTTTTCTGATGTGAAAAAGAAACGCTTTGACATGGGCGATGTCAAAAAAGCGACTCCCACAGAGCAAGTCGCTGCACCCGATAACGGCAACATCACAAGCGAAACTGTAGCCCCCACTGTCGCACCTAAAAAGCAAACCTCGTTTTACGCCGTCATCGCCCATGAACAAAAAATTCTCCGTGAAAAACTCACCGCCGTCATTTCGGCCATGAAAGGTGGCGACTGGGGCGTCATCTGGAAATTCCTCGTCATTTGTCTCGTGTACGGCATGCTGCATGCATTGGGCCCTGGGCACGGAAAATCCATCGTGGTAGGCTATTTCATAGCCCGTCGCGGACGCTGGAGGCAAGGTGTTGCTCTGGGAGCGGGCATTACCGTGATCCACACCATGAGCGCCGTCTTGCTGTTGCTTATTTTGTATGCCATTTTCAAGGCCACCGTATTCAACGCCTTTGAAACCGGCCGTATAGGCATCGAAAAAGCAAGCTATGCGCTGGTGATGCTTACGGGCATTTTACTTGTGGTACTCGGCATCCGCGATATTATCACGCAACGAAAGCAGGCCAAAATGGTTGCACAGGGTGGAGAAAGCACAGAACACTGCTCGGAAACGCCACTCCCGCCCATTGCCCGCTGGCGTGAAATCATCGGGGTGGCCGCCGTCACGGGAATTGTTCCCTGCCCCGCCGTGGCGCTGATTGTGCTTTTCTGCCTGCTGAACTCCATGGTGGCACTTTCCCTCTTGGGAGCGCTCGTCATTTGCATCGGCATGACCATTACCAACGTGGCCTTCGGCATTGCCGCCGTCGCTTTCCGCAAGGGAATCGACAAGGGAAGTGCCCATACGAAAATCGCCACGAAAATCTACACCGTCGCTACACTTGCTGGCGGTATCATCATCTTTGTTTCGGGACTGATGCTGTTCAGCAACATGTTCGCTGGACGGGTGTAAAATCCCACTACATTAAAGCTATAGCTGCGTATCTACAAGAACCTTCTTCTTTTGTAGGTACTCTATGCATTCTTCGGCTGTGGCCTTGCGGGAATCAAACAGGAATATGCGACCGCCGTTTTCGTCGCCCAATTCTTTCATCTTCATGATGCGCACGTAACCCAGTTCCTTGCTGGCCACGTAACCTGTTACATATTCAGGGTCGTCCGAAATGCAGAGTTCCGCCACCATGCCGGGGGCATTGGCCACCTTGGTCGCAAGCACAATAGCTTCGTTGAAATGGTTCTTTTGGCTATCGACATCGCTGGAACGGAGTGCATCCATGTAGGTGGCCCGCACACCCCGCTCATGATCGGGTTCAAGCCGCTCTCCGGTAGCAATGTCGTAAAGCATGGCGCCGCGCATGGGGAAGGTTTCGCGCAAAAGTTCAGGAAGCTTTTTTCTAAAATCCTTTAGTTCTGCAGCTTGATCAATAAATTCGAACGCCTTGTCCAGTCCTTGTTGCCAAGAGTCCACATCCGCCCGTGTGACCGGCAGTGCCCTTAAAATCTGGATATCCTTTTCGCAGACCTTCTCAATTTTTATGTTGATAAAGTCCGGGTCGCCCTTGGAATGGGTAAGGGCTCGGCGGGCCATTGCCGAACAAACCGCCTCAACGGCTTCACGACTTACAATGCGTTCTGCTCCGGAAATATGCTGTTCGCGTTTTTGGTCGCCTTCGCCAATCTGCTGCGAAGCCCGCATTTTCAAACTGTAATATTCCATTTTTTACTCGTGAAATTCGTCTTCGCCATCCACAATTGGAGCAGGCTCACATTTTCCAATCATCTTGATCGCTTCGCAAATGCGGTCAATTTCGGTATCGGTTGTAATAAACGGCGGCATCGTATAGACATAGTTGCAGAAAGGCCTGAGCCATACGCCCGTTTCGCGAATCACGCGCAGAATATCGTCTGCGGATGGTTTTGCCTTTAGCTCCAGAACACCGATGGCGCCAAGAACCCGCACGTCTGCGGCGTTTTCGAGATTGCGGAGTGGTTCCAGATTTGCACGGAGCCGCTTTTCGATTCGGGCGACTTCGCTCGCATAGTTCCGGTTTTCAAAAAGCGTAAGGGAGGCAATACCTGCAGCGCATGCCAGCGGGTTCGCCATGTAGGTGGGTCCGTGCATGAATGCCGGAATCTTGCTGTTTGTAATGGTTTCGGCCACATTCTCCGAAGCGACGCAGGCGGCCATGGTAATGCTTCCGCCGGTAAGGGCCTTGCCGATACACAAAATGTCGGGCTTTATCCCCGCATGCATCATCGCGAATCGCGGTCCCGTGCGGTAAAAACCAGAAGCGATTTCATCCAGAATCAACAAGATGCCTTTTTCGTCGCAAAGTTTGCGGAGGCGTTTTAGGTAGCCCGCATTGTAGAGCCACATGCCATTTCCACCCTGAAAAACGGGCTCGCAAATGACGGCGGCTATTTCGTTCTCGTGCTCTTCCACAACACGCTCCATCGAGACAAAGTCATCATCGTCCCAAGGGGCATCAAAGCGGCAGTTCGGGCGCTCAGCAAAAAAATGCTGCGGCATGATTCCACGGAAAAGCACATGCATTCCGTCGGGGTCGCTGAGCGCCATGGCTCCGGCCGTATCCCCATGATACCCGCCTTTCAAAGCCACCAGCTTGCAACGTTCGGCATGACCAAGGGAATGCTGGTATTGCACCGCCATCTTGGCGGCACATTCTACGGCAATGCTGCCTGAATCCGCATAGAAAATCCTGTTCAGGCCTTCAGGCAAGAATTTTACAAGGTGTTTGCCAAGTTCAATAGCAGGTTCGTGGGTGAACCCGCCGAACATCACGTGGCACATCTTTTCGCTCTGCTTCTGGATCGCTTCTACGATTTCGGGCGCATTGTGTCCGTGCGCCATGCACCACCAGCTAGACACGGCGTCTATAAGTTTCAGCCCATCGGCTGTTTCAATGGTCGTGCCGTGAGCTTTTTTTGCTAAAAAACGTGCAGGTGTATTCCTGAGCGCCGCGTAAGGGTGCCACAGGTGTTCGCTATCAAAATTCATACGGGCCAAATCTAGAAAGTTTTATCGACTCCTAAATCATTGTCCCCTTCAGAAATTTTAGCAAAAACAGGTAACCCAGTCAAGTCCTGCATCATCTTGATGTTGTCATCTTCCATCTCGTAATTTTTGCTCATGCCGTAGCGGTTCACGATCAAGCCGTGAACGTTGATTCCTCGAGACCTTGCGTATTCTACGGTAAGAACGCAGGCATTGATGGAACCCAGCGCCGCCGTGGTCACCACAAGGATTGGCAAGTTTAACGCCTTGATAATATCTACAAGGAAAATTTTTTGCGGCACGGCCTTTGCAGCATCATCAATACCTGTGGCAGTATCGCCGTCATAGCGAATGGGGCAAATGATTCCGCCGGATCCTTCTGCGAATATGAATTCGTGACGGTTGCAAGCCGCTTCAAAATCCTCGCGGACTTTCGAAAGCTCTACAGGGTTTCCCTCTTTACGGGCGGCGAGGTGGGGCGAAACAGCCTCTTTATACACGTAACTGACCAACTGTTCTTGAGAATCGCCAAGGCTTGCAAAGCGCTTGACATAATCGGCGTCGCCCGCAACCCACTTACCGTCCCTGAATTCTGCCCCGCTGAGGGCCGCTTTATAGTAGCCCGCGTCAATTCCCAGGTCCCGCCATTTTTTCACGAGAAGGGCCGTAACATAAGTTTTTCCGACATCGGTTCCGGTTGCTGTAATGAAATAAGCTTTGGACATG
The DNA here is from genome assembly GCA_002382975.1 of Fibrobacter sp. UBA4223. Classification (GTDB taxonomy): domain Bacteria; phylum Fibrobacterota; class Fibrobacteria; order Fibrobacterales; family Fibrobacteraceae; genus Fibrobacter. The sequence continues at coordinate 141,049 of DFTB01000007.1, read as the reverse complement.
ATTAGTAAGCAGTGGTTAGTGGTTAGGTACTAGGTTCGAGGCACGAGGTTCGGGGTGTTGCACAGTTCCGCTAGGGTATGGGCGGCAAACAAAAGGTCCTCTTTGGTGTGGGTCGCCATAAGGCTTGCACGCAGGCGGGCTTGCCCCTTGGCAACCGTCGGATAGCGGATGGCAGGAATCAAAATTCCGCATTCTTGCAAAGCCTCCGAGACCTGCATCGCCTTGGCTTCGTCGCCGATGACAATGGGAACAATTGCCGATGGCGACATGGCAACATCCAAACCTTCGCGGCGGAGGCTTTCACAGAAGAAATCCACATTGCCACGAAGCTGCTGAACCCTTTCCGGGTGAGCATCAATAAACTTCAGGTTGTTCAGGGCGGCAGCGGCAACAGCAGGAGCCATCGCTGTCGTAAAAATAAAACTCCGGGCCTTGTTTCTCAAAAAGTCTATCAACTTCGCCGAACCCGCCACAAAGCCGCCCTCGGCGGCTACGGCCTTGCTGAGCGTACCTACGGTAACATCGGCGTGTCCGCAACCGTAGTGCTCCGCTAACCCGCGCCCTGTTTTGCCAATTACGCCTGTAGCATGGGCCTCGTCAATCATCAAAAGGCAATCATGCCCATGGGCAACACGCAAAAGTTCAGGCAAATCCGCCAGGTCGCCATCCATGCTGAACACGGCATCGGTTACGACCATTCCACGGAATTCTGCACCGGATTTTCCGGCGGCATCTTTCGCTTCCAAAATGGCACGTTCCAAATCAGCCATGTCGTTGTGCTTGTAAACAAGGCACTTGGAACGCGACAAACGAATTCCGTCTATAATGCTTGCGTGGTTCAGCTCGTCGCTAAAAACGTAGTCGCCCTTTCCGCAAAGAGCCGATATCGTTCCCACGTTCGCCATGTAGCCCGTATTGAACGTGATGGCGGCTTCTTCGCCCTTGAAACGGGCAATTTCGGATTCCAGCTCCACATGGGGAGTCTTGTTGCCCGTGGTGAGGCGAGCACCGCCACTCCCTGTGCCCCATTCCAGCACGGCATTGGCCATGGCCTGCTTCAGTTCCGGGACATTCGCCAAATCCAGGTAAGAATTGGACGCCAGCAGAACTTGCTCGCGAGAAGTTCCGTCTTTTGTGTTGCGAATTAAAACTCGGGAGGCTTCGGGAGATTCCATCAGGCGCATGGTACGATACGTGTGGTTTTGCCGCATCTCCGAAAGAGCCGCATCTGTAAACTTATCAATAACAGGATTCATTTTCATCACTTACGCTAAGCTTCTTTGCTTTGAATCAGGCTCATCAGATAGAAACTGCCGAAGGCGACAATGTCGGCGGCAACAATGGTGGAGCCTACTGGTGTGCCTGCAAGAATGGCCACAAGGATTCCGACTAACGAACAGACTACTGAGATAATGGCTGCGGCAACGGTTACGGCAAAAAAGCTCTTGAATACCCGCATGGCCGAAAGAGCCGGAAACACCACCAAGGCAGACACCAGAAGCGCCCCCACCAGGTTCATAGCAAGCACAATAATGACAGCGACGACAACGGCAATCAGCAGGTTGAAAAAAGCGGTATTCACGCCGGTCGCCTGGGCAAAATTTTCGTCGAAGGTGATGGCAAAAATCTTGTGGTAAAACAACACAAAAATGGCCAGCACGACAACGGAAAGGACTACACAGAGATACACTTCCCCTGCTTTCAATGTAAGAATGGATGTAGAACCAAACAAGGTGGTGCACACATCGCCCGAAATATTCGCCGATGTAGAAAACAGGTTCATCAACAGATAACCAAGAGCAAGTGCCCCAACCGAGACCATGGCGATGGCGGCGTCCCCCTTGACCCGGGCGTTCTTACCGGTGCAAAGCAAGAGGATGGCGACCGCGACTGTCACGGGCAAGATAATGAGCATGTTGTTTGTGACCTTGAGTACTGCGGCAATGGCAAGGGCCCCGAAGGCCACATGGGAAAGACCGTCACCAATGTAGGAGTAACGCTTGAGTACCAGGGTCACGCCCAAAAGCGACGAGCAGAGCGAAACCAAGACGCCTACGATAATGGCGTAGCGCACAAAGGGGAAATCTAGGTAGAAAAGAAGCTTGTCAATTGGCATACCACACTGTCATCCCCGCGAAGGCGGGGATCTCCTTGGCTTAATGGTTTTATCTTTCCTTAGTTGAAATCTTATTGAAATCCATGACGCGGGTGGCGTCGTCCAGGGCGGTATCCACGTCGTGGGTCACCATGACGACTGTCATTCCCTTTTGATGCAGGTCTTCGATAACGCGGTACATGGTTCCGGTAGATTCAGGGTCTAGACCGGTAACGGGCTCGTCTAGCAAGAGCAGGCGTTCGGCGGCGCACAGGGCCCTCGCCAGCAGTACCCGCTGCTTCTGGCCCCCCGAAAGTTCGCGGAAGCAGGACTTTCGCAAACTTTCGGTTCGGGTGAGCGCCATGCATTCCATGGCGCGCTCCCGGTGCGCCGACTTGTAAAAAGGCAACAGCCGGTGTTTTCCCTGGAACGCCGACAGAACAATCTCTTCGACAGAAGCGGGAAAGTCTTTTTGCACCACCGTCATCTGTGGCAAGTACCCGATTTGATTGCGGTTAAGACCGCCACAAAGTTCAATGCTTCCCGACTTAGGCGAAAGAAGGCCCGCGATTCCTTTCAGAAATGTTGTCTTGCCGGAACCGTTATGGCCCACAATACAAAGGTAATCGCCTTCGTTTATATCATAATCCAAATCCCGGACCAGATCCTTGCTCCCGTAACCTAGCGTCAGCTGACGACATTTGATAAGTGTCTGTGCGTTTACCATCCGTTTGTCATGCCCGCGAAGGCGGGCATCTCCTATAAATGCTACTTAATCGCCTTCTTCAACACTTCCAGGTTTTGGGTCATAATGCTCAGGTAATCATCCCCAGCCTTTATCTGTTCGTCTTTCACCGACTGCATGGAATTCAGCATCAACACTTCGGCGTTTTTCGAATTCTTGCTGGCATCAAGAATAGCACGGGCGATTTTTCCATCGCTGCCGTCAATGGTGAAAATGGCAGGCAGGGCGAGGGAATCTATTTTACCCGCAAGGAAGGTTATTGTCTCGAAACTGGCCTCACTTTCAGCAGAACAACCCACAAAAGCGGCATAATACTTGATGCCGTAATCGTCCACCAGATAACGGAAGGGGAAACGGTCACCGAACAGGATTGTCTTGAGCGTTGCATTTTCCATTGTGGCACGATACTGGGCGTCCAGCGCACTGATTTTTGCAATGTAGAGTGCCGCATTCATGTGGTATTCTGTGGCATGGGCCGTATCCAGTTTTGCGATGGACTCTGCAAGAGCCTTTACCAGCAATTCGGCGTTTTTCAGCGATAGCCAAATGTGTTCGTCGTTCTCGACTTCTTCCTCTTCGTCGTGATGGTGATGTCTTTCTGCGTGTTCGTGGTTCTCTTCTGCGATTTCTTTCGCCTTTCGTCCCTTCGGCAAGCTCAGGGCAGGCTTTTCGTCTTTCGTCTCGCCTTGCATGCCCTCTACGACTTCCTCTTCCTTCACCCGGTCTCCCAAGACCTTCATCATGTTTACTTCTATGCGCCCTTCTTTCGGGGTCGCCGCAAGAGCCTTCTCAATCCATTCGTCCGATTCACCACCTACATACACCACCATGTCAGCACCTGCAATGGCCGCAATATCCTGAGCCGAAGGCTGATAACTGTGCAGGTCGGCACCGTTCTTGATGAGCAATTTCAAGTCAACCGCATCGGCACGCCCGCCAAGAACATTCTTGAGCCAGTCGTACTGCGGGTATGTCACGGCAATAACAGAAATTTTCTTCGCAGCGCCATCGGTCTCGGATTTTGTTCCGCAAGCGGCCAGCAACAAAGTCACGGCGAGGAACGCCTTGACTACAAATCCCTTAAACATGGCGCCTCCTTGAGTGGCGAGGCTTTCCGGAGCAACCGGCACAACGGCCAAGCAGCACCGACTGCTGCTGGTCCAGTTCAAAACCGCTTACCCGCTGCACGGAAAGTTGCAACATCTTGAGAGCAGGACCGTCCAAGTGAAAGAACTTACCGCAATCCTTGCACACCAAGTGCATCTTGGCTTCGCAACGGCCAGGACCTGTATAGCGGTATTGCAGTTCGTTGTTCTCGGCCGCACCCACAATCTGGATCAGTCCGGCTTTTTCGAGCCTGGAAAGGTTCCTGTAAACGGTGCTCAGCGAGATTTCGGGCAGGCTTTTGGCTATTTCGGACGCCTTGAAAATCCGGTCCGGATTGCCTACCATAAAGTCCAAAATCTGCTGCCTTGACTGGGTCTTGTATTCCATCTTTCCTCTATTTGCACGATTTGCGAATGATTCGCAAATTAAAATATAGTCAATTTGCGAATGATTGTCAATTCTGTATTTTTTGGGATTTTTACCCTACAGGGCCGAATCCAGCACCATCATGAGCGTGAAGCCCACGGCAAAAAGGATGGTGCCCGCGTCAAAATGCTCGCCTTCGCTGACTTCGGGGAGCATTTCTTCCACAACCACGTAAATCATGGCACCTGCCGCAAGCGAGAGCAGGTAGGGCATGAACGGCGAGAGTGCCTCAGCCGCAAGCAGCGTGATCAACGCGCCTACGGGTTCTACGGCTCCGGAGAGTGCACCCAGTGCAAAAGCCTTTTTGCGGGATGCCCCTTCGGCTCGGAGCGGGAGCGAGACAACCGCCCCTTCAGGAAAATTCTGAATCGCAATGCCTATGGCAAGCGCAAACGCACCCGAAAGCGTGATGGCCACATTCCCCGAAAGCCAGCCCGCGAAAACGATGCCGACGGCCATGCCCTCGGGCAAGTTGTGCAATGTTACCGCCAGCGTAAGCATGGTCGTACGTTTGAGTTTTGCCTTGGGGCCTTCGGGCGTGGCGCTACCCAAATGTAAGTGGGGCGTAATTTTATCCAGAACAAACAAGAACAGAATGCCGGCCCAGAACCCGACCGTCGCCGGGATGAAAGCCAGTTTGCCCATCGATTCGCTCGCGCTGATTGCAGGCAAAAGCAGACTCCATACAGAAGCTGCCACCATGACGCCCGCCGCAAACGACAAAAGGCCACGTTTGAGATTTTGCCCCATCTGCTTCTTCATAAAGAATACGCAGGCGGCACCGAGAACCGTCCCTAAAAACGGAATGGCAAGACCTTGGGCAATTTGTAAGACAGGCTCGTTCATGATTAACGCGTTGCTAAATGAAATAGAAACCGAGGGCTACGCTGAATGATAACAGGTGTACGCTAATATCATCATACCGCTTGTTTATTTCACTTGCGTCCAAAACAGTTGTCAGGCCGAATAATGTTTGTAAGCCCAATTCAAAGCGGTTCCCAAGCATGATTCCCGTTCCAGCAGTGAGCTGTACGTCGCAGAAGGAAAGGCCTTCGCCATCCCACTTTGTTAAAAATCCGTAGGTACTGTTTTTTCTCCAGCTGTAGGCCTCTTTCGCATTTATGATAAAGGCGAAGGTCAAACCAGCATCAAAATAGAACAGATGTTGTGTTTGAAAATGAGCAAGAACGGGGATTCCGAAACTGACCGTCTCGTATCGTACGTAGGTGTCGCGATCAAGCTTTTCGTCTGCGAAGCCGACATTGTTTTCAAGTGAGCGGACGTTATACGTCAACCCCGTACGGAGTGCTGGCAAATCGTGAAAATTAAAGATGGTATTGATTGCAAGCAGAAACCCTGGGCCATTGAAATCCATGGGATTCATCAAGTTTCCATCTTTTCCGACCAAAAAATCGTAGGAAAGACCAATGCTAGTACCGAACCTAAAAAATCTATTGGAAACATCACTGGCGTGACAAAAAGAAGCAAGGATAGCTATGACCAACGCTAATTTTATGAACATGTTTTTTTTCATCTTGTGCTGAAATATAATTTATGTAATAGAATCTTTTTTTCGTGAAGAAGTTCTGCGTTAGGGATAGTCACCCGTAAGGGCCGAGACTACAGGCTCGGCGAGCGAAGCGAGTACAGCCCGACCCGGCCCACCCTTCGGCAGGCTCAGGGAACTTGGGCCGGGGAACGCCCTAAATCCTTCGACTACGAACCTTTCGGTTCTTTGCTTAGGATGGCGTGCATCCGTACGGTTTGCTCAGGTACACAAGCGCTGCGGTGAGCGTGTAGTCGGCAAGGAGTGCGGCGCCGAGACCCACGATGGAGAGCAGGCCCACGTTGTGGAGCGCGCCCATGGGGCTGAAGATGAACACGAAGAACATCGCGCAAAGGATGAAGGTGGTCAATATTCAGTTGATAAACGAGTTAGAACAAGAATAGGACTAACTTTTTTTACGCTAACTAAGTTAAATAGGCTGAACTAAATTAGGAAAATTCTAACAATGTTAGTCGCGCGGAAGCCTTACAGGACTTGGGTTCGAAGTTTGTCTGTTAGTTTGTATGTAAGTTGCTTTTGAATGAAATTTTTGGTAGATTATTGTGCAAGGAACAATGCCACTTGAAATGGAGATGCCCGCCTGCGCGGGCATGACATGAATAGCGGTGAATGACAAATCAACAAAAGGAGTAAGCTATGTCCGTATGGAAAAATGAAAAGTTCTGGTGCGTGGTGGCCGGTGTCGTTGGCCCGACTATCATCAAGAAGATTCTCAAGGCTCCCAAAACCCGCGAATATGCCGTCAAGGGACTTGCCGAAGGCATGAAGATTACCGCCGACGCCAAGGCCGCCTTCCAGGATATGAAGGACGAAGCTGCAGACATCTGCAACGACGCGAAGAATCAGGCTGGGACGAAGTAACCCATGAACTTCAAAATCACCTACGATAAGCCGGGGCGTATCCGCTTTCGGGCGGGGGCCTACGCGTTTGAGCGTGTGCACGAACCGCGCATCCACAAGGCATGCGTGAGTGTACCTTATGTCCAGAAAGCGGTAGTCCATTCGGAAAACGGCGGCATTCTGCTGGAATACGAAGACGGCTATCGTGAACAGGTGATTGATTTCGTCCGGAATCTGGACGTCGCAAATCTCCCTGAGAGCGAGCCCGATACTGAATATCAACTGCAGGAACTCGATACGCAATTCAAGAACCGACTCGCGTTCATGATTGCGCGGCGTTACCTGGCCAAGTTGTTTATTCCTGCCCCCATTCGCACGGCACACCTGATTTATAGGGGCCTCAAGTTCGTGGCGAAAGGCTTGAACTGCCTTGGTGAAGGAAAGCTTTCTGTCGAGGTGTTGGACGGTGCCGCCATCGGGGCTAGCATCTTGCAGCGCAATTATGAATCTGCGGGAACCATCATGTTCCTGCTGAACGTGAGCAGCCTTCTGGAAGATTACACCAAGGCGCGTACGCGAACCGCCCTTACCGCAAGCCTTGCCGTTAAGGTTGACCGCGTGTGGGTCGTCAAGGACGGCGTCGATGTTCAGGTGCGTATGCAGGACGTTCAGGTGGGCGACCTCGTGCGTGTGCGTTCCGGCAGCATGATTCCGGTGGATGGAACCGTTGCCGAAGGCGATGCATTCGTGAACGAAGCGACCATGACGGGCGAATCGCAGGCGGTGCACAAGACGGTCGGAAAGTCCGTTTTTGCGGGCACCGTCGTAGACGAAGGTTCCATTGTGGTGTCGGTGCGGGCCGTGAGCGGCAACACCAAGATTCAGAAAATCATTGAACTCATCGACCGCTCCGAAGACCTGAAGGCCTCTATCCAGAGCCGCGCCGAACGCCTGGCCGACGGAATTGTACCGTTCAGCTTTATCGGATTCGGGCTTACGCTCCTGTTTACGCGTAACATCACCAAGGCGGTTTCGATTCTGATGGTGGATTATTCTTGCGCCATCAAGCTTTCCACCCCGATTTCGGTGATTTCGGCGCTGCGTGAAGCGGCTGACCGCAACATGACCGTGAAGGGCGGCAAGTATCTCGAAGAATTCGCCCTGGCTGACACCATCGTTTTCGACAAGACGGGAACGCTCACCAAAGCTGAACCGAAACTTGAACGCGTGATTCCGTTCGGAAACCGCAGTGAAGAAGAAATCCTGCGCATTGCGGCCTGCATCGAGGAGCATTTTCCGCATAGCATGGCGCGCGCCATTGTGCGTGGGGCCGCCGAAAGGGGAATCGACCACGAAGAAGAACACGCCGATGTCAAGTACATTGTGGCGCATGGAATCGCGACGACTCTCGGCGGTGAACGCGCCGTTATCGGCAGCAAGCATTTCGTCGTCGAAGACGAAAAAATTGCAGTGGACGAAGCGGAACAGAAAAAGATCGACGAACTCGCCGGAGCCGCATCCGTGATTTACCTTGCCATTGGCGGGAACCTTGCGGGCGTGCTTTGCATTAGCGACCCTCCGCGGGACGAAGCAGCAGAAGCGATTCGCATGCTCCGTGAACGCGGAATCAAGCATGTGGCGATGATTACCGGCGATAGCCAGAAAGCCGCTGAACGCACGGCGCAACTTTTGGGCATCGATACCTTCTTTGCGCAGGTGCTGCCCGAAGACAAGCACCGCTATGTGGAAAAAATGAAGGCCGAAGGCCGCCGCGTGATTATGGTGGGCGACGGAATCAACGACGCTCCCGCATTGGCCGCCGCGAACGTCTCGGTCGCCATGAGCGATGCTAGCGACATTGCCCGCGAAACCGCCGACGTGACGCTCCGCAGCGAAGACCTGCGCGACCTCGCCGAACTCCGCGCATTGAGTACGCAGCTCATGGAACGCATCCAGGCGAACTACCGCTTTATCGTCGCCTTCAACACGTCGCTCCTGGCAGCAGGTTTCTTCGGAATACTTGCCCCCTCGACCTCGGCCCTGTTGCACAACCTCTCGACCATGGCGATCTGTGCCAAGAGCATGACGCCGTTGAAGCGGGCGTAGGCTCGCAACAATCAAAAACAGCCTAAATTATCAAAAAAAACGCCCCCGCTCAGAGCTACTTGAGCGGGGGCGAAATCGTTCCCAAAGAGACACAAGGAGGGAATTGGATTTTTGCTTCAACCTGGCAGGCTCCATTCTAACCCTATGGCTACAATTAGAATTTGACCCACCAATTCAAAGTTAGACAAATCTAACAATAAAAGCAAGGGCAAAATTGCGATTTTTGGTAAATTTTTAGCAAAATGTTAGCCAAACCTAAAAAAGTACGCCTTTTTTAATAATTTTAGCCTTGCCTAATTAGCCGAAAAGAACTATATTAGCCTCGTCTAATGACGATTAGACAAAAATTAACCCGTATAATCCGAATCGGAGGCCTCGAATGGATCATACAAAACTAAGCCAGAGTCTCGAAGACTACTTGGAAATGGTGCACATGTTGCGCCTTGCTAACGGGATTGCCCGCGTAAAGGACATTGCCGCAGCCCTTACGGTCAAGATGCCATCGGTGGCAAAGGCGATGATCGAACTCAAGAAACTTGGGCTCGTGACCCAGGAACCCTACAGCGGCATAGAACTCACCGAAGAGGGGCAGCGCGTCGCCGCCATGATTCTGAACCGCCATATATTACTGAAGGGATTCCTGATCAAGCTGGGCGTGTCCGAAGCCATTGCCGACAAGGACGCCTGCTGCATGGAGCATATCCTTTCGGCGGAGACTCTCGGAAAAATCGAAGATTTTATGAAACCGGCGGAGGCTGTGCCCTCGCCCAAAAAGGCAAAGAGCGTCAAAAACAAAAAGTAGGCTGGAAATCGCGGCTCATGCGGTATCCGGCCTTTTATACGAGGATAAAATATGAGCTGTAATTGTGGTTGCGGCGGCAAGTCGCAAGCAAAGAAATGGAACACTGAGCCGCAGTTTTCGGACTTGAAACGCGGCGACAAGGTGGAAATCGTCGGCTATAACGAAGGCGATTCCCGTTACAAGTCAAAACTACTCTCCATGGGACTGGTTCGCGGCGTAACCCTCGAAGTTTTGCAGGTGGCCCCTCTCGGTGACCCCATCGAAGTGAGCGTCCTTTCTTACAGGCTCTCGCTCCGCAAGCAAGAAGCCAACGTTCTCAAGCTGAGGAGGGTATAATGACTGCCAAGCATTTCACGATTGCCATTGCGGGTAACCCGAACTGCGGTAAGACCGCACTCTTTAACGCCCTCACGGGCTCGCGTCAACACGTGGGCAACTGGCCCGGCGTCACTGTCGAAAAGAAAGAAGGCTATTTTGAACTGGGCGGACGCCACATCCGCGTGGTGGACCTGCCGGGTACCTACGCCATTTTCGCCAACGCCGAAGACGAACGCGCCGCTGTCGATTACCTGCTCAGCCGCGAAGCCGACCTGATTATCAATATTGTCGATGCCACCAACATCGAACGCAACCTGTTCCTCACGAGCCAGCTTGCCGACATGCACCTGCCCATGGTGATTGCGGTGAACATGATGGACATCGCCGAACACCGCGGCATCGTGCTGGATTTGCAGGCCCTTTCTGAAACTTACGGGATTCCCTGCATCCCGCTTTCTGCCGTAAGCGACAAGAGCGTCATGAACTTCGTGGGCGAAATGGCGCACGTGCTTGCCGCCCCCATGCCTCTCCCGAATCCCATGGTCTATGCCGACAAGGTCGAAGAAGCAGTAAAGCTGTTGGAGCCGAAGGTGGCTCCCGTGGCAAAGCTCCTGAATGCCGACGACCGTTGGGTCGCCCTGATGTACCTGGGCAACGAAAAGAGCTACGCCGACAAGTTCGCCGAAGCGGACGTTACCATCGACAAGGCCGAAGTGACAAGGCTCCTGGGCGAAGAGCCCGAATTTGCCATGGCCGAAAGCCGTTACTCCAAATCTCACGAAGTGGCCAAGGCCGTTATCGAATCCAGCCGCACCAAGAAGACATTCTCCGACAAGATCGACGCCGTGCTTTTGAACCGCTGGGCGGCTCTCCCGATTTTCCTGGTCATCATGTATCTGGTGTTCTGGATTGCGGTCACCATCGGTTCTGCATTTATTGATTTCTTTGACGTGCTGTTCGGTGCGGTTTTCGTAGATGGCCTCGGCTACCTGCTGGGCGACGTGCTGGGCTGCCCCTCCTTTGTCACGGCAATTCTCGCCGACGGTATCGGTGCCGGTATCCAGACGGTTTCCACCTTCATCCCGGTCATCTTCTTCATGTTCCTGTGCCTTTCTTTCTTGGAAGACTCGGGTTACATGGCCCGCGCGGCTTTCGTTGCCGACCGCTTTATGCGATTCCTCGGGCTTCCAGGTCGTGCCTTTGTGCCGATGATGGTGGGCTTTGGTTGCGGCGTGCCGGGCATTATGGGTTCTCGCGTGCTGGAATCCAAGCGTGAACGCTTCCTCACCATCTTCCTGGTGCCGTTCATGAGTTGCGGCGCTCGCCTTCCGGTGTATGCTCTGTTTGCGGCGGCATTCTTTGGCAAGATGGCGGGCACCGTGGTGTTCCTGCTTTACCTCGCCGGTGTGCTGTTCGCCATTGCCTATGGTCTGTTCTTGAAGAAGTCTCTGTTCCAAGGTCAAGCCTCTAACTTTGTGATGGAACTTCCGCCCTATCACCTGCCCAAGTTCAAGTCCCTGATGATCCACTGCTGGCAGCGCCTGCGCGATTACATCTGGCGCGCCGGTAAGGTGATTACCATTGCCGTTGCCGTGCTTGGATTCTTGAACAGCTTCGGTATCGTTGAAAAGATGTATGTCGATGTGAACGGAACCGAAACCGAAATCGTCAAGTCCGAAGAAGGCTACCAGATGGTTAAGGAAAACGAAGAAGGCGAAGCTGAAAATGTTGCTCTCCCTGAAGGTTTCGTAGTTGACGAATCCAAGATTTCTACCGCTAATGAATTTACCGCCGGTAACGGCGACTCCGAAAACAGCCTGCTCTCTGTAATCGGTAAGGCCATTACGCCGGTGTTCGAACCCTTCGGCGTCGAGAAGGAAAACTGGCCCGCGTCCGTTTCTCTGTTCACAGGACTCTTGGCCAAGGAAGCCGTTATCGGTACCATGAACTCGCTGTATTCCATGGTGGGGGAAAATAATTCGGAATCCGGAATTCAGAATTCGGAATCGAATGAAAATGACAAGGTCGCAAAGTTGGAAGGGGAAAGCCTTCCCCTCGCTCCTGCCACTGACGCGGCATCCGCTGCCCCTTCTAGCGGGGACACCCCGCAACGCCCCGAAGCAAGCGAAGAATCTGAAAATGTCATTGCGAGAAGCGACAGCGCCGAAGCAATCTTCAATCCTGATTCCTCCATTGCTGCCGCCGCGGATTCCGCTGCACTCGCATCGAACGTCATTCCGGCCACCGAGCCGGAATCTGGCACGAGCGAAGCCGCACCCGCGGAAGAACCCGCTGCAGAAGAAAAGCCGCTTATCGCCGGTGTAGACGAATGCCCCGCCGAAGAAGAGGAAGAAGGAGGCGCTCCCGACATGAAGGGCGCCCTGCTGGAGGCCCTCGGTTCCATTCCCGCCAACCTCGCCGAAGTGTTCGGCTCTCTCGTAGATCCGCTGGGAACCTCTAGCGAATTGGAAGGCCAGGAAGCAGCCGAACTTAAGAAAGAAACCTTGGATAAGATTACCGATGCCAAGGTGCTGACCTGCGAAGAATTCGCAGCCATTGAAACCTTCGGCGAAGAAGAAGAGGACGAAAAGGCCCGGGTCGCCGTGTTCGAAAAACTGGCTGCCGCAGGCCTCGAACTCTCCGAAGACGAAATGGGAGCTCTCGAAGAAGGCGACCTTTCCGAAACCGCCGACATCTATGCCAACCTCCGCTCTTACTTCCACAATCCGGACAAGGACGGAAACCCGGTGGACGGTTTCAACTGGCAGGTGTTCGCATTCCTGATCTTCATCTTGCTCTACGTGCCGTGCCTTGCCGCCATGGGTGTCGTTGCCCGTGAGATCGGTCTCGGCCTTGCCATTCTCATGGCAACGGTGCAGACGCTTCTCGCCTGGGCCGTGGCGGTACTCCTTTACCAGGTGCCCGTCGGCGGAAACACCTCGTGGATTGTCGCCGCCATCGTAGTACTGGTGGGTACGGGAATCTTCCTCAAGCTCTTCGGCATCAAGGCTAACAAAGAAAAGCGCTTCGAAGACTAACCTTTAGAGTCAAGAACCATAGGGCTGGTAGGCCCGAAACCTGCCAGCCCTTTATTAAAAAGCTTAAGTTAGACTAAACTAATTAAGATCCCCGCCTGCGCGAGGATGACGATGTTCAAACATATTGGCACGCATTTTGCTTTACTACGCGCGAAACGGCGTCTGCCTACCATTTTTGTGACATGAACTGTAAAACAGTGGACGGAGTGTTACAAAAACGACAAAAAATCCGTCAAAGGAGATAAAAATGAAGAACCGTTTAACGTCCCACCTCTTGTCCGGACTCGCTGCCGCAGCATTCTTTGCGATGCCGGCACTTGCACAGGACGCAGCACCCGCGACAACAGAAGCCGCCGCTCCTGCTACTGAGCAGCCCGCTACAGAAGAAGCGAAGCCCGCAGTAGAAGAAGCTCAGCCTGCAGCTGAACAGCCGAAGGCCGAAGAATCCGTCGCCGCTGAAAAGACGGAAGCACCGGCTGTCGCTCAGGAACAGCCTGCCGAGCAGACCGCAGCGGCACAGCCCGCCGAAGAGCCCAAGGCCGAAGAAGCCGCAGCCCCTGCCGAGAACACCAATCCCGGCGAAGTGGCTAATGCTGCCGGAAACGCCCTCGACATGCTCAAGGCTAGCATGAACGAAGGTACCTCCGAAGCCCAGATGCAAGTCAAGTACAATGGCGAAGTGGAATTCGACGTCTACACGGGCAATGTCTGGGTAGAAGACGACCTGAACCATTCCTACGCCTCTACCTTTGACCTGAACTTTGAAATCCAGTTCAACGAAAAGTGGTCTGCCTTCGTGGGCCTCGAAGCCGATGACGAAACCACGGATCCTCCCGCCATGTACAATGGAGCCTACATCCAGTACCAGCCCGCAGAATTCTTTGCTGTCAAGGCCGGTGACCTGACCTTCTCCGAAGGTGCATTCGTCGCCTACTACGACTACAACGATCCTGCCGACAATGCTGCTGGCATGAAGGAACACGATATCCGCGGTCTCGAAATTGACCTGGCCGGATTCGTACTTGGCTTCGGTTTCGGTCGCGGTGACAACGACTGGGGCGACAACGATGGCGCCAAGGTCTACGACGTGCATGCCGCCTACGAATTCGACTACGCCGGTCAGCACCTGCGTCCGTATGTGGACTACAAGAGCTTCCAGACCACTCAGCATAACGAACTCCACGCCGGTATCGAAGCGGGCCTCTCTCTCGGTGGCTTTGGCTTCCGCGCTGTCTACGGTTTCCACGGCGACTACCTGATGGATGACGGCGACGTGGCAAAGGGACAGGACTGGACCTCTACGGCCCACACCTTCTTGGCCGAGCCCTCCTTCGCACTGGGCATGTTCGAAATCCAGACCACAGCCTTCTACGCCCTCATCGACAGGGGTGATGCCGCATCCGACGAAAGCGATCTTGACAACGACGAAATTCCCGAATACTTCTTCGCCTATGCCGAACCCGCTCTCAAACTTGCCGAGTTCATCAAGCTGGGCATTCCTGTGGAATACCACACCCACACGCTGGATGATGACGACGAGACGGCTGTCACGTTCGACGTGGGTGGACGCGTCTACATCACGCCGGTGGAAAACCTGGAAATCACAGCCTTCGGCATGGTTGACATGCCCATCCAGGACAACGAAGACGACAACGTGCTCCGCTTCGGTGTGGAAACCGTGTTCAGCTTCTAATTCACAAACTCAGATTTTTCCAAAAACCAAGGGACCGCGGCAATCGCTGTGGTTCTTTTTTTGCAATTGTACACGATATGCTTGCGTTCTTCTGCATCACTCAGCTCCTACGTCATTCCACTTTGTGGCATGACTAGTTCGTCTCGGCAATGCTAGCCTGCAAGCAGTCTGACATTGCTCTCGGCTCCTACGTCATTCCGGGTAGAGCCTGCCCCGGACTCGATCCGGGGACACGGAATCTAGATAACAAATCAAACACATAACTCCCTTCCTTATAAAAAAAACTGATAACTCCGCATAAGAATTTAGTATTGGACAACGTAAAAAACCGCTTCTATATTTTGCGCAACAAAAACGGTGCAATCGCACCAAAGCAGAGTGCAAAACATGGCAAGAGTAAAATTTATCGAATCTGTTGATGAAGCTCAGGGCAAGGCCAAGGAAGCCTACGAAAAGCTGATCTCTACCGGCAAGATTACCAACATGAAGCGCGCGCTGCTGCAGGACTACGCAACGTTTGACGCCTTCATGGGATGGTACACCAACTGGGCCCGCCTCGTAGAAATCATCGGCCAGCGTGCCGCCACGGTCTACGCCCACGCCGTTTCTACCACCAACAGTTGCCAGCTCTGCTCGCTGTTCTTTATCAGCGACCTGAAGACTCTCGGTATCGACCCCAACGACTTTGAATACGAGAAGAACGAAGAGATTCTCGTGAAGCTCGCAAGGCAAATCGTGAAGGACCCCACCGCCGTTCCGGACAGCTACTTCGAGGAACTGCGCAAGTTCTACAACGATTCCGAGATTGTGGCCATCGTGGGCTTTGCGGCCCAGATGATCGCCACCAACAACTTCAACTCGGTGCTGAAAATCGACGTGGACCAGCGTCTTCTCCCCATCGTAGGCGAATTCAAGCCCGCCACCTGGAGAAAAGACATCAAATAAGTTTGTACTCTCCGTACAAGCTGGCGCTCCCGGGAGATTCGAAGTCCTTTTTCGGGAGCGCCTTTTTTCTTTTTGCGTTATAGCAAAATTCTATAAAACACCATAAAAATATAATATTGGACGGGGTGAAAATCCCGTTCTATATTTGGCAGCACCAAAAGTTGTACGGAGATGCTGTGAAGATAGAACGGCTTAAAACGGATTTGCTGATTATAGGCGGCGGGACGGCCGGCTGTTATGCCGCTATTACTGCCGCGTCAAATGCCGCGGAAAATAAAGGCGCCGGCCTCAAGATACTCGTCGTCGAGAAGGCGAATATCAAGCGGAGCGGTTGTCTTGCCGCTGGCGTAAACGCCCTGAACGCCTACATTACCGAAGGCCGCACGCCCAAGGACTACGTGGAATATGCCAAGAAGGATGCCGACGGAATCGTCCGCGAGGATTTGCTCTATTCCATCTCCGAAAAGTTCAACGAAGTCACCGCGCATCTGGAAAAGTTGGGGCTTGTCATCTTGAAAGATAAAGATGGCAAATATGTGACGCGAGGAAATCGCAACATCAAGATCAACGGCGAAAACATTAAGCCGATTTTGGCCGATGCCGTCAAGAAGCTCCCCAATGTGACCGTGCTGAACCACGTGAACATTTTCGATTTTTCCGTTCATGACAACAGGATTGACGGGGCGTTCGGTTTCGGAATCGAGAACGATACTTTTTACGCCATCGAGGCGGGTGCGGTGATTATCGCGACGGGCGGTGCCGCCGGACTTTACCGCCCGAACAATCCGGGATTTTCGCGCCACAAGATGTGGTACCCGCCGTTCAATACGGGCGCGGGTTACGCCATGGGAATCCGTCACGGTGCCGAGATGACCACATTCGAGATGCGTTTTATTGCGCTCCGTTGCAAGGATACGATTGCCCCGACGGGGACGCTAGCGCAGGGTGTTGGCGCCAAACAGGTGAATGCGCTCGGAGAAGTTTACGAGACCAAGTACGGGATTTCCACATCGGAACGCGTGTACGGTACGGTGGCCGAAAATCTGGAAGGTCGCGGGCCGTGCTACTTGCGCACCGTCGGGATTACGCCCGAGCAGGAAGAATCGCTTTTGAAGGCTTACCTGAACATGGCGCCGTCGCAGACGATTCGCTGGATTGAAAACGGCACTCCGTCGAAGGCGAATGTGGAAATCGAAGGTACGGAACCCTACATCGTGGGCGGCCACACCGCAAGCGGTTACTGGGTGGATACCAAACGCGCAACGACTATCGAAGGGCTCTATGCTGCAGGCGATGTTGTCGGTGGTGCCCCGCAAAAGTACGTAACGGGGGCCCTTGCCGAAGGCGAGATTGCCGCAAAAAGTGCGGTGGAGTACATAGAGAGTTTGTCGGCCCTTCAACAAGCTCAGGGACCTGACATATCAAGCGTGAATCTGTTGGAAAAAATTTCGGAAGAGGAGGTTACAGAACATGTTGCAGAAATCGAGAAATTCCTTGGTAAACGAATCAATAACACCTTCGAAAAAGCCCGTGACGAAGGCGGAGACACCGTCGAACACCTTGAAGAAGAAATGCAAGCGGCTATGGACGCTTATGCAGGCGGTATCAAGACGGGCTATCGTTATAGCGAAAATCAACTAGCGATTGCCCGCAAGGAAATCGAGAAAATCGAGGCCCGCGTGGGCGACCTGCATGCAGCCGACCTACAGGAAGTCATGTACATCTACGAACTCAAGGAGCGCTTGACGGTTTGCAAGAGCGTGATTGCGCACCTGGCTGCCCGTCATGAAACCCGTTGGCACAGTTTTGCCGAAAACACCGACTATCCCGAAAAAGACAACGAACGTTTCCGCAAGTATGTGAATTCCCGTCTCGAAAACGGACAAATTAAAATCATCTTGCGCGAACTCACCGCAGAAGGGCAAAGGAACTATGAGCATCATCATTGATCAAGGCAAGTGCATCGGTTGCGGGCGCTGCCACGACGTTTGCCCCGGCACGTTAATCAAGATAAACGAAAACAAGAAAGCGTTTATCAAGTACCCCAAGGACTGCTGGGGTTGCACCTCGTGCATCAAGGAATGCCCCGTTCACGCCATCCGGTTTTTCCTCGGCGAAGACATTGGCGGCAAGGGCTGCAAGGTGCACACCGAAAAAGTCAAGGGCGAAAAGAACGATATCGTGCGGTGGTTTTTTGAACTGAATGACGGAAGTGTCAAGACTATCGACATTGACCCCAAGGAATCGAACAAATACTAGGAATTTTACAAATCGTCATTCCGGGCTTGACCCGGAATCTTAATGGAGATTTAACTTGAGCGATTATTCACATCTCGACGAACTGGAAGCCGAAGCAATTTACATCATCCGCGAAGTCGCTGCCGAATGCGAAAAGCCGGTGATGCTTTATTCTATCGGCAAGGACAGTTCAGTCATGCTACATTTGGCCATGAAGGCCTTTTACCCCGAAAAGCCGCCTTTCCCGTTCCTGCACGTGAATACCACGTGGAAGTTCCGCGAGATGATCGAGTTCCGCGACAACATCGCGAAAAAGCTCGGCATCGAAATGCTGGAATACATCAACCAAGACGGCGTCAAGCAGGGCATCAACCCGTTTGACCACGGTGCCGCCTATACCGATATCATGAAGACGCAGGCTTTGAAGCAGGCACTCAACAAGTACGGCTTTACCGCTGCCTTTGGCGGTGGCCGCCGTGACGAAGAAAAGTCCCGCGCCAAGGAGAGGATTTTCTCTTTTCGCAATTCTGCACATGCCTGGGATCCGAAAAATCAGCGCCCCGAAATGTGGAAACTTTACAACACCAAGATTAACAAGGGCGAAAGCATCCGCGTTTTCCCGATTTCGAACTGGACCGAAAAGGACATCTGGCAGTACATCAAGCGCGAAAAGATTGATATCGTTCCGCTGTACTTTGCGGCCCCGCGCCCAGTCGTGGTGCGCGACGGCAACATCATCATGGTGGACGATGACCGATTCCCGCTGCGGGATGGCGAAACGCCCGAAATCAAGTCGGTACGTTTCCGTACACTGGGCTGTTACCCGCTCACGGGTGGCATTGAATCGACCGCCACGACGCTTGACGAAATCATCGACGAAACATTGAGTGCAGTATCCTCGGAACGCACTTCCCGCGTCATTGACAACGAAGCCGCCGGAAGCATGGAACGCCGCAAGAGGGAGGGATATTTCTAATGAAAGGTTTGTTGAAGTTTATTACATGCGGCTCGGTGGACGACGGAAAATCTACACTCATCGGGCATATCCTTTACGATTCCAAGTTGCTTTACGCCGACCAGGAAAAGGCTCTGGAGCTCGACAGCAAAGTCGGTAGCCGCAGCGGAAAGATTGACTATTCCCTTTTGCTGGACGGCCTGATGGCGGAACGCGAGCAGGGCATTACCATCGATGTCGCGTACCGTTACTTTACGACGGACAACCGCAGTTTCATTGTGGCTGACACCCCGGGGCACGAGGAATACACCCGCAACATGGCGGTGGGCGCCTCGTTTGCGGACCTCTCCGTGATTCTCGTGGATGCCTCGCAGGGCGTGCTGGTACAGACTCGCCGTCACGCCCGCATCTGCAAACTCATGGGTATCCGCTACTTTGTCTTTGCCGTAAACAAGATGGATCTTGTAGGTTACAGCCAGGAACGCTTCGAAGAAATCCTGAAGCAAATCAACGAACTGAGCGACGAACTTTCGCTCCACAGCGTTTACGTGATTCCGCTTTCGGCCACCGAAGGCGACAACGTGACGGTGAAATCCAAGAACATCGCCTGGTACCAGGGCAAGGCCCTCTTGGATTACCTTGAAACCATCGACATCGACGATGCGCAAACCGAAGCGGGCTTTTACCTGCCCGTGCAGCGCGTATGCCGCCCGGACCGCACTTTTCGCGGATTCCAGGGGCAAATCGAAGCGGGTGCTATCCGCGTGGGCGATACGGTTACGAGCCTCCCCAGCAACGAGAAAGCGACCGTCAAAGGAATCCTGCGCAGCGACAGGAATGTGGAAGAGGCTCACGCCGGTGAACCCGTCACCATTTCGCTGGACCGCGAGGTGGATGTTTCTAGAGGTTGCGTGCTCGCCAAAGACACTGACATCGGAAGCTACAAGAAAATCAAGGCTTCGCTCCTGTGGATGGATGACGAACCGCTTTCGCTCGGCAAGGACTACCTTGTAAAACTCGGGACGAAGACGATTCCCGGAATACTCACTAAAATCGAGTATGCGATTGACGTGAATACGGGCGCGCACCAGGCTACTGAAACGCTCAACAAGAATGGCATCGCTGTTGTTGAAATTGTATTTGCCGAAGGAATTGTCGTGGACCTTTTCGAGAAGCACAAGACCTTGGGCGAACTGATTTTGATCGACCGCGTGACCCATGCGACATCGGCTTGTGGCGTCGTGGAAGATCTTTTTGAGCGTCAGATTGCCGCAGGCGAAAAGGCTGAATTCGTGCAGGGCGAACGCCACGGTCGTGGAGAAATCTTCGAAGAATTTTTCTACGACACGACGACACTCTCCGTGGTGAAGCAGCAGCCCGTAAGGCAGCACTACACCGTCGGTGACGAAATCCCGACCGTAGGCGAAAGCTACCACTATCCCGACGATTTCGACATCATCATCTTGCGCGACAGCGTTGCCGTGAAGGTGCGCGGCAAGCGAATTGCCGAAATTACGGAAGCGGCCAAATATCTTTACGACGGATTCCCCGTCATCAACGGGCGAGGCTTTGAAATCAAGGTGTTCTCCGACGAAGATGTTTCAAGGCTTCTGCGCGAATATGCCGAAGCAGGTGAATTTGGACGAGAAGAATTCTTCCGCAAGTGGGCCGCTTTCGATACATATAGGAAAGTTGTGATAAAGTAACAGTCGGTGCACGCCATCGTCATCCCCGTTGTCATTCTGGAGGGGCGAAGCCCCGATAGAATCACGGGGATTTTTTATAGCAAAAAACGATAACTCCGCATAAAATTAAAGTATTGGACAAAATAAAAAGTGCCTTCTATATTTGTGCGCACAAAAGAAGAACTAAAAAATAACCATAACCAAGGAGTTTAAGAATGAATCATAATTTTGCAAAGTTCGCCGCCGCTGCGGCCATTACGACTTCCCTTTTCGCCTCCAACGTTTTCGCACAGGAAACCCCCAAGGCCGAAACTGCCGCACCTGAAAAACCGAAAGAGGAACCCGCTTTCAAGCTTTCCGGAAACGTGCAGGCCCAGGCCATTAAGGCCGTTTACGATAACGACGCCGACAATACGCTTGACAATTCCTTCTTGCGTGCAAACATCGGTGGAAAGTATTCTTCCGATGATTTTGAAGCGGTAATCAACATTCGTATTTTCTCTCCGGCCTTTGGCTACAAGAATGTGACCGACGTGACCGTTGATCAAGACGGTAATGTCAAGGCTACAAAAACGGCACAGGACAAGATTAGCGCCGATACCTACTACGCCAAGTACAAGTGGAACTCTGATTTTGGTAATTTCAGCACGCAGTTCGGTCGTTTCCGTACGGACTGGACCGTTGCAGGTAACTTCGGTACCTACGTGGACGTGCACCTGAGCAAGCGCGGATTCCTTGCCCGCGATTACCAGCATGATGCTCTCGGCATCGGCTATGATGTAGGCGTTTCCAGCTTCAGCTTGTTGCTCGGTACATACGACAGCAAGTTCGACACCGGCTACCTCCGCGCCGAAGAAACCCTCAAGCTCGGCGATGCAAAAATCAGCGCTGCCTACCGTGGAAACGTTCTTGACCCAATCCAGCACACTGCCGAAGTGACGCACCGCATTGCGGGTCGCGCAAGCTACTACCTCCTCAAGAACCTTGGCGTTTATGGTGAAGTCGCCTACATCACCACGGGTGACGGCGAAGATTTAACGGTCGCAAACGCCATCAAGCCTGAATATGCCCAGGGAACCGATTACACTCCGTTTTTCGTCGGTCTCGAAATTCCGACCGCAGGTATCTTGAACAGTTTTTACGCGGAACTTGAATACTTCAAGGACCGCGACGAACTGAACAAGGGTGCCGACGAACTCGCCTGGACGGTAAGCCTCATCAAGAAATTCGGCAAGCACAGCAAGATTCAGTTGAGCGCCTACAGCGAAAATGAAATCGCCGATGTCGCCATCGCTGCTCGCTTTACCGCAAGCATCCAGTAATCACATCTCCAAAAACCTGCCCCTGGTGTAACCCGCACTGGGGGCCTTTTTTTATGCTAATGAGAGGCTTCGCTTTCTACTTGCCAGGTGAAGCCTGCCGCCTCGATGGTGCGGAATGTATCTTCGAGGCTCTGGCCGCCTTCGGTGAGGTAGCCTGACGCGAATATGGAATCGGCCACCTTGAAAAGCGTTTTCTCATGCCCCTTGAAATACACCTCTCGGCCGGCGGCACAGCGGATATCCGATTTCGGGAGCATCAAGCGCGCCAGGCAAAGCACCTTGGTACAGTACTCGGGAGTGAGTGCCGAAATGTCGCGCTTCGCTAGGCGCGTGCCTTCTACCGGCAGCAAGAAGTTGATGGGTACCGAGTCGGGATTGATTTCCAGCAGTTCGAAAAGCATGTCCACCACGTCTTCGGGCGTTTCGCCCATGCCGATGATGCCGCCGGAGCAGATTTCGAAGCCGAGACCCTTCAGCATTTTCAGGTTGTCGATTCGCTCCTGATAGGTGTGCGTCGTGCAGATGTTCGGATAAAAACGGCGACTGCTGTTCAGATTGTGGTTGATACGGTTGAGGCCCGCTTCCTTAAGAATCAAAGCCTGCTTTTCGGTCAGGAACCCGATGGAACAACAGATTTGCGTGCCGTTCTTTTTCATCTTGCGGATGCGTTCGGCAAGTTTTTCGATGTCATCGTCCGCAAATCGGATGCCGCTGAGCCCGATGCAGTGCCTCGCCAAATGCATTTCGTCGACGAGATCGTTATCGCCGTAAAGTTTCTTGTCTTCTACATAGCGGTACTTTTCAATCGGCGCTTCGGAATCGCGGGACTGGGCGCAATAGGCACAGTTCTGCGTGCAGTTCCCGCTGCGGACATTGGTGAGCAACTGGATGCTTACACGGTTTCCTTTATACTTTGTACGCAATTTATATGCATTTTCAACAAGCGCAGGCAAGAGTTCTGCATTGGTATTCAGAATATTAAGAGCTTCTTCGCGGGTTAAAGACATTTTAAACCAAATAAAAAAGATGATACTATAAAATACAAATCGGGTTTACGCGGCACAATATCCGGTGCTATACTATTTTCTTATACCTGCCGATAGCAAAAGGCTATTTTGCGTTCGATACTTATAAAAAAATCCGATAATACCGCATAAGAATTAAGTATTGGACAATGGCCAAAACGGGTTCTATATTTCGGCGCACAAAAGAACAACAAACAAAAAACAATAAACAAGCGAGGTATAAGAATGAATCAGAATTTTGTCAAGTCCGCCATTGCGGCAAGTCTCCTGATTGCGGGAACTATCGGTTTTAGCGCATGTTCTTCTTCTGACGAACAGAAGGGCGAAACTTCCGCCAAGAAGGTCGAAAAGCAGACGCTCACCAACGTGTCTTACGACCCGACGCGCGAACTCTACGCGAACTACAACGAAGTCTTCAAGAAGCACTGGAAAGAAAAGACCGGCGGCGAAGTGGAAATCACGCAGTCTCACGGCGGTTCCGGCAAGCAGGCCCTGGAAGTGGCCAACGGTCTTGAAGCCGACGTGGTGACGCTCGCACTCGAATTCGACGTGAACGCAGTGCGCGACGCGGGCCTCATCGAAAACGGTTGGGTCAAGGAATTCCCGCTGAACAGTTCCCCGTATACATCCACCATCGTGTTCCTGGTCCGCAAGGGCAACCCGAAGAACCTGAAGGACTGGGGTGACCTCGTGAAGCCGGGCGTTGGCATCATCACGCCGAACCCGAAAACTTCCGGTGGTGCACGCTGGAACTACCTCGCTGCCTGGGCATGGGCCGAAAAGCAGTACAACAATGACGAGGCCAAGGTCAAGGACTTCATCAAGAAACTGTTCCAGAATGTGCTCGTGCTCGCTTCCGGTGCACGCGGCTCTACCACGACCTTTATCGAAAACGGCCAGGGCGACGTGCTTCTCGCATGGGAAAACGAAGCCTTCCTCGCTCTCAAGGACTACCCGAACGACTACGAAATCGTAATCCCCAGCATCAGCATTCTGGCCGAACCTTCCGTTGCCATCGTGGACAAGGTGGTCGACAAGCGCGGCACCCGCGAACTTGCCACCGAGTACCTGAACTACCTCTACAGCGACGACGGCCAGCACATTGCCGCAAAGAACCATTACCGCCCCTCCAACAAGGCCATTCTTGACCAGTACAAGGAATTCGACCAGAACGTGAACTTGATTTCTATCGAGCACTTCGGCGGTTGGGACAAGGCGCAGGGAACGCACTTCTCCAACGGCGGCGTCTTCGACCAGATTTACGAAAAGAAGTAAGCCAGGTTGTCATTCTGGAGCCTCAAAGAGGCGATAGAATCTCGAGCCAAATTGTCATAGCGAAAATCCCTGCTCTCCGGAGCGGGGATTTTTTGATGTTATCTCATCACAAACCTAATCAGCCCTGCATAATCGCCAGCATCTGCCGCGCGCAGCGCGTCAATGTACTTCATTCGCAAATCAGTAATGTCTGTCAAGTTACCATCGCCCCAGTAGAGTCTTGATTCGCCGAGTTGCTGCATGAGCAGGTCAGCCATCAATCGCGAAGTTCTACCATTGCCGTTTGGGAACGGATGGATCAAAACAAGCCTGTGGTGAAGCCGAACAGCAATTTCCAAGTTGGGAAATGTATGGTTTTCGACCCAAAAATTCACATCGCCAAACAACACTTTCAACTTGACCGGTATCTGGTACGGTGCAACTCCGATATTCCGTTCCGTTGTTCGATACTCGCCGGCCCATTTCCACACTTGACCGAACATTCTCTTGTGCAACTTCATAAGGAACGTGTCGTTCAAAATATCTCGTTGCTTATGGGTGGTAAGCCACATTTCCGCATCCAAAATGTTACGGGTCTCAAACTCGTTAAGTTCGCGCCTGAGCGTTATCCATTTAGGTTTTAACCCTTCGCGTTCTTCTGGCGTAAGGGGCGTAGAATTGTCGTCTGAAGTAAATATATCGGCCATGCCCAAAATATAAATTATGGACGTGTCACAAAATGACAAAATGACGAATGGAAAATTTTTTTACTTATCCCAAATTCGTTTGATGTTTTTGGCAATCAGCTCGTCGGCCATGTCCGTCAGAATATGCGGATCGTCGGCAAGTTGGTCTTCCAATGCCATGTTCGTATTGACGTTCGACAGGATTGCCTCAACCTTTTTGCGAGCTTGCCGGTTAATCGTTTCTTGCAAGCTGTTCTTTGGAACAAAACCGTAAACGAAATCGCAGTCAAGACCTGCCGCAATTTTTTTCATGGTCGAAATCTTGAGGTTGTTTTCATTAAGCTCCATTTTGGCGATGCGCGGCTGAGAAAGTCCAACGCGTTCCGCGAGCTGCTTGGCGGTCATTCCAAGGGCTTGACGCACAGCGGCAATCCACCCCTGCTTGGGCGGCTGGGTATCTCGAAGTTGGGCAAGGTTTCCCATCTTACGAGTGAGCGCCCTGAGCAAAATCAGCCTTTTATTCATGAAATAACCTATTTATTATAACTTTCTTGATAAATATAATAAATAAGTTGTAAAAATGTCAAAGAATATAACTTTTTTATTATAAAAAGCACGTAGGGATTAGTAAGTTCCCGCCTAGAAAGTAGGTCTTTTTCTCGATTTTTTATATAGAAAAAGACCAAATCTTCCTATAGCACAGAAGCCTATCAGGGTGAATATGGAGTTCGCGCGTGCCAGCGAAAACTCCAGACAACTCGTGGTCCTGATATTTTTCTTCGAGAATTTGATCTGTTCTGAGTTTTTCGACGACAGACTTTAACTCATCTAAAGGCAAACCGCGCTTTTTTACAGCGTTTATAGCCTTTCTTGAAACAGCTAGTCCAAATAACTTCGTAAATCATTTGTCCAAGTCCGCCCACATCTCGTCCATATCCGTATAACGCTTGGTCTTCGGGTCGGCCTCGAGCCGTTTCGCCTCTTCGATGGCTTCGAACAATTCGCCGGAATGTTCCGGGTACTTCAATTCGGAATTGATGCGGAAGTTTTTGGCTGCGGTACTCATAGTACCAAATATACGTCTTTTAGACTACAATTATAAGCATTTCCTTGCAAATTTAGTGCGTTTGCCATTGTTGCGTACACCCACAAAGGTATTTGCATTGGTCTAAATCTGGAATCCGTTTTGCGGAGTTGCCACGCAAAAAGGAACAAATTATTGAAATTGCAAGGGATTTGAACCCGAATATCCACATTTACCAGATAACTCTTGACCCAAATGCCTTCAAACTCAAGCCTGTTCTCGTAGAATAGTCTCATTTTTATTTACTTTTACCCTTGATACAGCAAAGGATTTTTCATGCCCAAGAACAAGGTCATCGACATCGTTTTTGACGATTCCCCGGTAGATGTTTCGACTGAAGTCAACTTTATTTGGTCCATCGCGAACACGCTCCGCGGCCCTTACCAGAGCGACAAGTACAAGGATGTTATTATCCCGATGGTGATTGTCCGCAGGTTCGAATGTGCGCTTGCAAAGACCAAGGCGAAGGTTGTGGCGCAGTTCAAGAAAAATCCGAACTACCCCTACAAGGCGATGTGCAAGATTTCGGAATTCCAATTCTACAACACGAGCGAGTACACGCTCTCCGAACTCCTGAACGATTCCGAAAATATCGCAGCCAATTTCAAGAGCTACCTGAACGCGTTCTCGCCGAACGTGCAAGAAATCATCATGAGCAATTCGTCGGGCCTCGATTTCGAAAAGCAAATCGACAAGATGGACAAGCACAACCGCCTTTACGGCGTCATCAAGAAGTTCTCGGAGTTGGATCTTGACCCGAAAACGATAGACAACGTAAAGATGGGCTACATCTTTGAAGACCTGATTCGCCGCTTTTCTGAAAACGCTGAAGCGGGCGACCACTACACGGGCCGCGACATCATCAAGACGATGGTGAACATCTTGCTTGCCGAGGGCTGCGACGACATTTTCGAAGATGGCAAGGTGATTACCGTATGCGACCAGGCCTGCGGTACGGGCGGTATGCTTTCGACGACGGAAAACTTCGTGAAGCGTTTCAACCCGACAGCCGACATCCGACTCTTCGGGCAGGAGGTGAACCCGGAATCTTACGCGATTTGCCTTGCCGAAATGCTTATCAAGGGGCAGAACGCCGAGAACATCCGCCTGCAAGATACCATGAAGGCGGACAGTTTTACAAATACCAAGATGCGCTTTATGGTGGAAAACCCGCCGTTTGGCCAACCGTGGGGCGGCAAGGATGCCGCTGAAGGTGTCGAGGAAGCTGTTTACAAGGAAAAGAGCAAGGCGAACAGCCGCTGGGGTGCGGGTTACCTGCCTGCTACTGGCGATATGCAGCTATTGTTTATCCAGTCGGCGGTTGACAAGATGGACGACCTTTGCGGGCGCGCGGCCATTATCGAGAACGGTTCCCCGCTGTTTACGGGCGGCACGGCCTCGGGCGAATCGCAGATCCGTCGCTGGCTCTTGGAAAATGATTTGCTCGAAGCGATTATCGCGCTCCCCACAGACCTTTTCTACAACACGGGCATCGCGACCTACATTTGGGTACTCTCCAAGAACAAGAGCAAAAAACGCCGTGGCAAGGTGCAGCTCATTGACGCGAGCGGGATTTACCATAAGTTGCGCAAGAGCCTTGGAAACAAGCGAAACGAGATTACACCCGAAGACCGCAAGAAGATTACGGAACTGTATGCAAACTTCGAAGAGAACGAACTTTGCCAGATTTACGACAACGAAGAATTCATGTACCGCGAATACGTGGTCAAGCAGCCTTTACAACGCAGCTACGCCATTACCGATGAGCGCATTGAAAACATGGTCGTGTCGGGTGCGTTGAATACGGTCTATGACGAAGCGAAGGTGAACGAGCTTGAAAATTCCGAAGAGGAACTTTCCGCCAAGGAAGAAAATCTCCTTAAAAAACTGAAGGCGGGCAAGCCCGTTTACGATTCCATCATGGAAACGCTAAGGGCGAACACAGGCAAGAAGAAATACCTGGAGCCAGATTCCTTTATAGCGCGACTGTCGGAACTGCTCCCCGATGTGGATAAGAAACTGCTCGACAGGATTGCGGACGGCCTTTCGGTAATGGACAAGGACGCTGAAATCCAGAAAGACAAGAAGGGCAACGTGCTTTGGGACAACGATTCCAAGGATACCGAAATCGTCAAGTACACCGAGAGCATCGAAGATTACATGGCCCGTGAAGTGTTGCCGCATATTCCTGATGCAAAGGCATTTTTCGAAGAGGATACTTCTGCCAAGAAGCCGATTGTGAAAACAGGTGCCGAAATCCCGTTCACACGGTATTTCTACAAGTACCAACAGCCCAAGGCAAGCAAGGAGTTGGCGAAGGAATTTGTAGAGCTAGATAAATCCGTGAACAAGCGTATTGCGAAATTATTTGGGTGAGAATTTTGATTTATGCGTAAGATGAAAGATAGCGGTGTTGAGTGGATTGGGCAAATTCCAAGTGATTGGAAGTGCTGTAAGCAAAAATATTTAATTACGCTTTTAAATGGCAGAGCGTATAAAGATTCTGAATTTGAAGAGGACGGCAAGTATAAAATATTACGTGTTGGAAATCTGTTTACTAATCCGGTTTGGTATTCCTCTAGTTTAGAATTGGAACCAAATAAATATTGCCAAGATGGTGATTTGTTGTATTCTTGGTCAATGTCCTATGCTCCTGTAATATGGCATGGTGAAAAGGTGATATATCATTACCATATATGGAAAACCGTTTTATCAGAAAAGATTAGTAAGATGTTTGCTTACTACTATTTAATCAGTTTGACAAATGCTCTTCAAGCAGAAATCCATGAAACTACAATGGGGTTCATAACAATGGGTGTTATGAATAATGCCTATATTGCTTTCCCTCCTCTTGCGGAGCAGCAGAGGATTGCGGATTTTTTGGATGAGAAGTGTGGCGAGATTGATTCGATTCGTTCGGATATCCAGAAGCAGATTGATATCTTGAACGACTACAAGAAATCGGTCATTACCGAGGCTGTCACGAAGGGCCTTAACCCCAAAGCCAAATTAAAAGACAGCGGCATCGAATGGATCGGAAAAATCCCTGAAGGATGGAGCATAAAGAAGATTAAATTTCTGCTATCCAATGAGACGGATTCTTTAAAGGTTGGGCCTTTTGGTAGTCAGTTGTCTGGAACGGATCTTGTATCAGACGGTTTTTGGGTTTATAGTCAAAGAGTTGTTTTGGACAGGAATTTTGAAAATAATACAATGTTTATTTCAAAAGAAAAATTCGATTCAATGAAGGGCTTTCATGTTCGAACAGACGATATTTTAATAACTACAAGAGGTTCGATTGGGAAAATATGTAAAGTGCCAGAATCTTTTTCTGAAGGAGTTTTACACCCCTGTGTTATAAAATTCCGAATAGATCAAAACAAATATTCATATAAGTTTCTTGAATTCATTTTCAATGATTCTGGGATTGTAGAAAAACAATTGAATTATTTAAGCAATTCAACAACAATAGAAGTTATTTATAGTGGAACTCTGAAAAATTTGCAAGTCCCGTACCCTCCTCTCTCTGAGCAGAAGGCTATCGCTGATTACCTCGACGAAAAGTGTTCTGAAATCGATGCGACTATTGCCGACAAGCAGCGTCAGCTCGAAACCCTCGACGAATACAAAAAATCGCTCATTTTCGAATACGTGACCGGCAAAAAGGAAGTTCTTCAGTGATGTCAGACTGCAGTAATGTAACGGGATAACTTATCCCTGATAAAGTTCCATACATCCTTGAATTCCAAATGGTCCGAGCATTTAATCTTTTTTAAGAACGTTTCCCACATCTGATTCATTGTTTCATTGCTTCCGAAATCACCGCTGAAAAGTATTCCGTTTGAGCGAACAATGGTTTTCCTGTTGCGGAAAGTCCTTTGAATCGCTTCTGCCAGATTTTTCTCATTGATTGTATGGTTTGTTAGGATTTTATAAATGTCAAAGAAATCCTTCATTCTAGTATTATCTTCGGCAAGATCCAAAATGCACTGAAACTTTTCTGCTATAACGGATTCCAATGGATAAGTTGAAAGCGGTGCCATAGGAATATCCTCTAAAATGTTAGGGAATGGCAATGACTGTGCTGCAGGAAAAATGGTGTCTCCGAATCCGAAATCTATGGCAATTCGCTGTCGCACAGAATCAAGATGGGCAGCCAAATGTACGCGGATGCCGTGGTATTCCCTGAATTCCGTAATCGCCTCTGTCGTGATAGAATTAGCATCGAATACAACCCCATCTTCATCACATTCAATCAAACATATTTCAACAACGGCATCGTAGATGCTTTGCTGACTATTCGAAATCTTGTCTGCGCAGAAGTCCATGTCCAAGGTTGGTCTTGCCATAAACTTTTCGTAGGCGAATAGCAGCGTCCCGCCTTTTAGGCAAAAATTGTCTCTGTATGGGCTTGTGGCAAGGCGAAACAGGAACCTCTCGTGAAAATAGCGGGTGAGAATAATCTGATAGTCCACACCATATTTTTTTGAGATATTCAACAATCTTTCACGAACGGAGGCGGCAATGTTCTTCATTGGTGTAATCCCATTGCTAAGTACATTTTAAGGGTCTTGGCGACACGTAATGTTTGGGCGTATGCATTTAGTTTGGCGATATCCCTGTCACTGCGTTTTAGGTATTCCTTGATGATTTCTATGCAAACATCCATGCCGATTTTGTTTCGGAATTTCACCGCGTCGCAGACGCATTTTTCGATGTCGAATATTTTGACTTTGAAGCCGGAAATGGTAGTTGTGGTAACGCCGAGACTAAGGGCGGGCTCGGATAGGTTATGGAGCTTGATTGGTGGATATTCGGGGAGAACTACCTTGCGCCCCCTTTTTATGGCGATGTCATACTGTGCCGGGACTTGCGTTGTAAGTTGATAGTGTTCCCAGGCGGAGTACATGCACAGGATTCCGTCGGGGACAATCGCCTCGACGTCTATCATTACGTCTGCCAGGTCAATTTCTTTGGCGTAAACACCACGCTTGATTCGGACCAGTTCGCCATTCTTTGCCTGTTGGAGGGTTGCATAGTACTGTGCTCGCCCCTGCTCGCACACCATGCCTGTCGTTATGAAGTTTTTCTTGTACATTGTATTAACCTACTACAAATATACATAATTGTAGTAGATATGTACATATTTTTCTAAAAATCTGCTTGAAAAAGCCCCATTTTTTGCAAAAAAAGAGATTTTCGAGATTTTTCCCTTTATTATTATTAACAAAAAGGCATATTATGAAGTTCTCCATCAACGAACGTTACGATTACCAGCGCGGAATCATCAACTACCTGGAAGAGCACAACGGCTACCGCGTGCGCAAGAACGACAACTTTAACCGTCGCTTCGCTATTGACGGCGAACTGCTCGTGGAGTTTTTGGAGAAGACGCAGCCCAAGAAGGTCGAAATGCTCCGCAAGATGTTCAAGGACGATTTCGAGGAGACGCTGTTCAACTGCTTCAACCGCGAGGTGACCCAAAAGGACGGCAGCCTGATTGCGACCCTCAAGCACGGTTTCGACATTGCGAACCAGCACCTGGACTTGATGTATAGCAAACCCGCTACGGGTTTCAATCCGGAACTTTTGAAGAAGTTCCAGGAAAATATTTTTTCGGTGGCCGAAGAAGTCGAGGCGAGCGACAAGGAACGCATTGACCTGGTGATATTCCTGAACGGGATTGCCATCATGTCGCTTGAACTCAAGTCCAATCCGCAGGGGCAAAATTATTCGCATGCCATTGAACAATATCGCACGGAACGCAACCCCAAGACGCGGCTTTTCTTGTTCAAGTCGGGCGTTCTGGTGAACTTTGCGATGGACCTGAACGAAGTCTATATGACGACACGGCTCGAAGGCGAAACGACAACCTTCTTGCCGTTCAATATGGGCGATGGCAATGGCGTGAACGCAGGCAAGGGGAACCCCGTTTGCGAAGACGAATACCCCGTGCACTACATGTGGGAAGATATCCTGACCAAGGATACGATTCTCGACTTGATTTCGCGCTACATCTTTATCCAGGTCGAAGATAAGGTGGATAGCGAGACCGGAAAAAAGACAAAGAAGGAAACGGTCATATTCCCGCGATACCATCAGTTGGATTGCCTGAGAAAGATCCTTGCCGATGTGGGCGAAAACAGGTCTGCGTTCAATTACCTGATTCAGCATAGCGCGGGTAGTGGCAAGACAAATACCATCGCGTGGCTTTCGCACAGGTTCTCTTCGCTGCACGACAGTGACGACAAGCAGATTTTTGACAACGTGGTGGTGGTGACTGACCGCGTGGTGGTCGATAGACAGTTGCAGGCGGCTATCAGCGGAATCGAGCACAAGTCCGGGCTTTTCAAGCCCATGAAGGACGACTGTACTTCGGACGATTTACGCAAGGCGCTCGAAGGAAACACCAAGATTATCGCGACAACAATCCAGAAATTCCCCTACATTGTAGATTCGGTCGCCTCGCTCAAGGGGAAGACTTTCGCCGTCATTATCGACGAGGCACATTCCTCTACTGCGGGCAAAAATATGGCTGCCATTACCAAGGCTCTCGGCAAGGGGGCTTCGGCGGGTTCTGCGGCCGACGGCGAAGATGAAATCGACGTAGAAGATTCTATTGTCGATGAAATCAACAGGAACGGCAAACAGGATAACGTGTCGTTCTTCGCGTTTACGGCGACTCCCAAGCCCACGACGTTGCAGCTGTTCGGGCGCATCAACAAAGATGGCCACAGCGAAGCGTTCCATACATACTCAATGAAGCAGGCGATTGAAGAAGGCTTCATTTTGGACGTATTGCAGAACTACATCACCTATAAGACGTTCTACCAGGTCAACAAGGCTATTCAGGATGACCCGACCCTGGAAACCAAAAAGGCGAAACGCCAGATTGCCCGTGCGGCGGAACTGCACGATACCAATATCGCCCAGCGTATTGAAGTGATTGTGGAACATTTTCGTTCTACCGTGATGGCCGAACTGGATGGCAATGCCAAGGCGATGGTCATTACGGGTTCGCGCCCGGAAGCGGTCAAGTACCGATTGGCTTTTGACGAATACCTGAGCAAGAGGGGCTATAGCGATATCAAGGCGCTTGTCGCATTCTCGGGCAAGGTGAAGCTGGACGATGTGGAATACACCGAAGCCAAGATGAACGGCTTTTCGGAAGATAAACTGCCTGCGAAATTCGACAAGGACGAATACCAGGTTCTGCTCGTGGCGAACAAGTACCAGACGGGTTTCGACCAGAAGAAACTTTGCGCCATGTATATCCTCAAGAAACTGCGCGGCGTCAATGCCGTGCAGACGCTTTCGAGACTGAACCGCATTTGCCCTCCGTATCAAAAACAGACGTTCATTCTCGATTTTAAGAACGACTACGAAGACATGAAGGCGGCTTTTGCGCCGTATTACACTTCGACTTTCCTCGCCAACTCGGTAAACCCCAGGAATATTTACGAGCTCGAAAAGAAGATTGACGCCTATACGATTATCGATTACGATGACGTGATGAAGTTCAATGATTGGATGTACAAAGGCTTGATGGACAAGAAAAAGACCGAAATCAACGGACTGCTTGTGCGTGCCAAGAAGTTTGTCGAAAAACTCGAATTCGAAGAACAGGTAGAATTTGTGGGCCTCTTGCGCAGCTTTGTGCGCTTTTATGAATTCATGATTCAGGTGACGAACTTTAAAGATGTGGACCTGCACAAGAAATACAACTTTATCGTGGCCCTGCTTGCGTACCTGGATATAAGCCAGTCCGGTTCGGGATTCTCGTTGAAGGGGAAAATCAGGATAGACAACATTGTGCAGAAAAAGGACGAGGAGCACAAGAAACCTAATCTGGTTGCAAAGCCGTTCTTGAAACTGCCTATCGCCGAAAAGTTCGGGCTCCCCGATGACAAGAAGCAGAAACTGTCCGAGATTATCGCTGAAATCAACAGCAAGAACGGAACGGCATTTGACGTTGATGTCGCCGTGAAGGCCGCCTTGCAGATTCGCGACATCATGATGAAGAACGAGAACCTCAAGAAGAGTGCCGCGTCGAACACCGAAAAGGATTTTGCTTTCCCGTTCTATGACAACATTGACGAAGCCCTGGTTGAAGGCCTTGACCAGAACGAAAGCTTCTTCTCGCTGCTCCTGAATAATGAAGAAATCAAGAAAGAAGTCCTCGGCATATTCATGGGTGAAATATACAAGAGCTTAAAGAAGAAATCCAGGGAAGGTGAGGACAGTGGAGATGCTGCGGAAGATGCCGCAGGCCGCATTTACAAGATGCCTTCGCAGAAAGATGAGTTTGGCGATATGCCGATGGCCGCGGAAAAGAACAAAGGAAAAAAAGATTATACTACAAAGGGGTAAAGGAGGCGTAAAAAAACAATTCTATCCTCAATTGAAAAATACAATTGTGCCTCTTTCTCAGAAATATTCTTTGCTTACTGAAGACGAAAAACGAGACATAAATACGTTGATAGGATCTGTTTTAGAGCAAATAAAAAAAGATGCCGCAAAAACGACGGTTTCGTAGCTTTTTGCGTTAGGGATAGTAACCCGTAAGGGCGGAGACTTGCAATGGATATCCCCGCCTTCGCGGGGATGACAAGTGTAAGGCTCCGCGAGCGAAGCGAGGAACGCCCAAATCAATCCCTATTTCACAATCCAATAACCGTCTCTTTTTGAGCCGGCGCGTTCAAGGATTCCGTTGTCTTGCAATTTTGCTAAGTCTCGTTCAATGGTTCTTGTCGTGACGGCAAACTTTTCTGCCATCTCTTTTTCTGTAGCAAAATTGTTCTTTTTCAACAAAGAGACAATTTTTTTTTGACGATCCGTTAATACGAAGGGTTTTCGTGCGTCGACAACGGCATCTATCTTTTGCAAGGCCTTCAATGAATCCAAGATTCTATTGAACATGAATTCTACGAAAATGCCACAGTCGCCAGCAGCACTAGATGCGTTTATCGCGTTGTAATAGGCCTGTTGATTTGCGTAAACCAGGTTTTCGACGGGCAAATGAGCGAACAAAGGATTCCACTTGCCCAAAATAAGGGATTGCCACAAACGGCCTATTCTGCCATTCCCGTCTCGGAAGGGATGAATAAATTCAAATTCATAATGGAAAACGCACGACCGAACCAGCCAATGGTCTTTGCTGTTTTTTAACCACGAAAAAAGATTTTTCATCAAGATCGGGACCATGTTGGGTGGCGGCGCAAAATGGACGCATTTGCGCCCCTTGAATACACCTTCGTTGCAATTTCGGTATCTCCCGGCATCGGGAATTATACCTTGCATCATTACGGCATGAGCCTTGAGCAAATCCTTTTCCGAAAACGCCTTTAATGAAGGATAGAGTTCATAAGTCCGTAAGGCGTTCTTCACTTCGAGGATTTCTCGTTCGGGAGCGATAATGCGCTTGCCGTCAATAATGTCGGACACCTGGCCTTCTGAAAGCGAATTGCCTTCTATCGCCAAGGAACTATGGATACTCTGAATTTGGTTTATTCGACGCAGGCGTAAACTATCCGATTGTTCCAACCGGATTGCGACTCGTTCAACCAGGGCCGAAATCTCTGCCGCAAGGTTAACTATCGCCGTATTAATCTTAAATGGAGGCGCGTATTTATCCGACATTTTTACCGACATTCATTCCGACATTTAATCCGACATCTTTTCCGACATTCTAAATATATATTAAGCAGGAAAAATTGTCAAGTAATGCCGTTTTTGAGGAAAAAACGTTTTTTCTATGCCCCGGCGTTCCCTGCCAGGCCAATTTCTGCGGCGTGTTCGCGCATGCCCTCGATGCAGATGGCGGCGACGTCTTTCACGTCCATGCCGAGCAGGGTGCAGCCTTTCAGAATGTAGTCACGGTTGCATTTGGCGGCGAATTTCTTGTCCTTGAACTTCTTCACGAAACTTTTCACTTCCAGGTCCAGGATGCCGTTGGGGCGCATTCTCGCGCAGGCTTGGATGATTCCGGTGAGTTCGTCCACGGTGAACAGGCTCTTTTCCATGTTGGTCTTGGGTTCCACCTGGTTCACGATTTCAAAACCGTGCGCTAAAATGGCGCGCACGTCTTCTTCGGAAACGCCTTGTGCGAGCAGTTCCTTTTCGGTGTGCTGCAGGTGTTCTTCGGGGAATTCCTGGTAGTCGTAATCGTGCAGGTAGCCCACTGCCTGCCAATGTTCCACATCTTCGCCGAAGTGCTTGGCCATCGCGCCCATGGCATAGCATACGTTGAGGGAATGGATGACCAGCGATTCTTCGGTCACGTGGCCCTTGCTGATTTCTTTTGCGCGTTCGACGGTCAGGCTCATTTGAATTCTCCGATTTTTGTCGGTAATATAAATAATTTGGGGCGCCTATTGCACCCCGTTTGTTATAGAAAAAATTGATAATTCAGCATAATTATTAAGTATTGGACACGCGTGAAATCCCGTTCTATATTTGGCGACGCTTATGAAAAGAAAGAGTGTTGTCATACCGGGCTTCGGCCTTACAACAGGGGTGACCCTGGCGATTTTGAGCGTAGTGGTGTTGATTCCCCTTGCCTCGCTAGTCGTGTTTTCGGCCCAGATGAGTGCGAGCGAGATTATCGACGTCATCACGCGTCCGCGCGTGCTTTCGAGTTTCAAGGTGAGTTTCTTGACGGCTTTTGTCGCCTCGCTTATCAATGCGGTGATGGGCGTGATTCTCGCCTGGGTGCTGGTGCGTTACACGTTCCCGCTCAAGCGCATCGTGGACGGAACGATTGAGCTCCCGTTTGCGCTCCCTACGGCGGTGGCGGGCATCGCGCTTACGGCGCTCACTGCGGATACGGGCCTTATAGGCGGCTTTTTCGCGAATTTCGGCATCAAGATTGCGTTCACGCGCATCGGCATTACGGTGGCACTCGTGTTTATCGGCATTCCGTTCGTGGTGCGCGCGGTGCAGCCGGTGTTGGAAAAGTTGGACCCCGCCTACGAAGAGGCTGCAGGGGTGCTGGGCGCAAGTCGCACGCGGATTTTCTGGAAGGTAATATTGCCGGAACTGATTCCCGCCATCTTTACGGGTTTCGGGCTCGCTTTCGGGCGCTGCCTCGGCGAATATGGTAGCGTCGTGTTTATCGCTGGCAACATGCCCTTCGAAACCGAAATCGCACCGCTCATCATCATGTCGGAACTTCAGGAATACGACTATTCCAGCGCGACGACGATTGCCCTTGTGATGCTGGTGGCATCGTTCGTTACTTTGTTCCTGGTGAACGTGGTGCAGAACAGAAACGCCAAGATTCTCAAGGGAGGTAGCTAATGAGTGCAGTTACGCAGAGCGGGCTACATCGCGATACGAAAGGCTCGAAACTTGTCAGGTATTCGCTGATCGGCATTAGCCTGCTTTTCGTCTTCTTGATGCTTATCCTCCCGCTGATTACGGTGATTACCGAAGCGTTCAAACAGGGTTTTGCGGTGTACAGCAAGGCGGTTACCGACGATTACACTATCAAGGCGATTCTTTTGACACTGGAAGCCTCGTTTTTTGCTGTCGCCATCAATACGGTATTCGGGCTGTGTGCCGCCTGGAGCCTCACGAAGTTCAAGTTCAAGGGGAAAAAGATTCTCGCGACGCTCATTGACTTGCCGGTGACGGTTTCGCCGATTATCGCGGGTCTCATTTTCTTGCTCACGTTTGGCCGCCAGAGCCCGATTTTCCCGCTGTTGCAGGATTGGGACATCAAGATTGTCTTTGCGGTGCCGGGAATTGTGCTTGCGACGATTTTCGTGACGTTCCCGTTCATTTCCCGCGAACTGATTCCGGTACTGGAATCCCAGGGAACCGACGAGGAAGAGGCCGCGGCGTTGATGGGTGCGAAGGGCTTCACGATTTTTAGGCGCATCACCTTCCCGCATATCAAGTGGGCGTTCCTTTACGGCGTGGTGCTCTGCGCAGCGCGCGCCATGGGCGAATTCGGAGCGGTGTCGGTGATTTCGGGCCACTTGCGCGGAAAGACCAACACGCTCCCGCTCCATGTGGAAATCCTTTTTAACGAGTTCCAGTACGTGCCTGCGTTTGCGGTGGCGTCGATACTGGTGATGCTAGCCATTCTCATTCTGGTTGCTCGAAGCGTCATTGAACATAAGGGAAGAAAGAAATAGCCTTGGAAGGAGATTTTATGTACGTCGAACTCAAACATATCAACAAGCATTTCGGAAATTTCAAGGCCTCGGACGATGTAACTGTCGGCATCGAGAAAGGCAAGCTGATTGGCCTTCTGGGCCCGAGCGGTTCGGGCAAGACGACGATTCTCCGCATGATTGCGGGGCTCGAGAACCCGGACAGCGGCGAAATCATTATCAACGGGAAGGTCATCAACAATGTGCCCGCAAGCAAGCGCGGTATCGGTTTCGTATTCCAGAGTTACGCCCTGTTCCGCTACATGACTGTCTTCGACAATATCGCTTTTGGTCTCAAGATTGCGAAGAAGCCCGCGAATGAAATCAAGGAACGCGTCCACGAACTCTTGGAACTGGTGGGACTTTCGGGCCTTGAAAAACGTTACCCCAGTGAGCTTTCGGGCGGGCAGCGCCAGCGTGTAGCCTTTGCCCGTGCGCTTGCACCCAACCCGCAATTGCTCTTGCTTGACGAACCCTTTGCCGCAATTGACGCGAAGGTGCGCCAGGAACTGCGCAGCTGGCTTAAGGGCATGATCCAGAAACTCGGCGTCACCAGCATCTTTGTGACCCACGACCAGGACGAAGCCATCGAAGTGGCCGACGAAATCATCATCACGAACAGGGGCCGCATCGAGCAGGTGGGCACGCCGTACGAGGTTTACAGCAACCCGAAAACCGCCTTTACGGCATCGTTCTTCGGGCAGCCCAGCATTTTCAAGGACTATAGTAATTTCCGTCGTTTTGACATCCTTGAAAATGCGGAGAATGCGATTGTGCGCCCAGAATTCGTGAAGGTCACCAAGAAAAACGAAGTGCAGAAATACAAGAGTTCCGCTGAAGAAGGCGTTGTGGAAGAAGTGGATTTCCGCGGCTACGGTATCGAACTGCGCGTCCGCGTGAACGGGGTCTTGCTTACGGCCCGCCGGTCTTTCGACCAGCCGAGAATCGATGTAGGCGAAGCCGTGGACGTGTTTATCTACCGCATGTTCGTGACCCAGGGCGACACCGCGACCCTGCTCGAAAACAAGTCCCTACGCGATCCTGTGGTGGTGATTTAACGAACGGATGCGGTTTCGCTATAAAAAAAACTGATAATTCCGCATAAAAAATAAGTATTGGACGGGGGTGAAATCCCGTTCTATATTTGGCTGCGGACGGAAATTGTACGGAGACATTCTGAATGGATTTCAATACTACTTTATTGCACCAGAATTTCGGTAGCGACCGATGTAGCGGTTCTACGCTTGCGCCCATTTACCAGGTGAGCGCCTTTTCGCAGGATTCCGCCGAAAAACTCGAAGCCGTATTCAACAACAAGGCTCCGGGATTTGCATATACGCGCATCGCGAACCCCACGAACGATTCCTTTGAACGCCGAATTGCATCACTCGAGAAGGGTATCGGCGCGGTGGCCTGCTCTTCGGGCATGGCGGCGGTGACTATCTCGCTTTTGAACATTTTGCACGCGGGCGACGAAGTGATT
Organism: Fibrobacter sp. UBA4223; assembly: GCA_002382975.1. Classification (GTDB taxonomy): domain Bacteria; phylum Fibrobacterota; class Fibrobacteria; order Fibrobacterales; family Fibrobacteraceae; genus Fibrobacter. The sequence goes on along the minus strand of DFTB01000007.1, from coordinate 101,477 downwards.
GCGAGTGCCGGGCTCTTTGGCGGCACTATCGACCTGTTCCACGACCTGGAGGCGTTCGGAATTACGACTCGCTTTGTTACCGAAGTGACCGCCGAAAGTGTCCGCGAACAGCTGAACGAAAAGACAAAGGCGGTATTTACCGAACTTATCGGGAACCCGAAACTGAATGTCGTTGACCTGAAGGCCGTCGCGGATGCTGCCCACGAGGGCGGCGTCCCGTTCATTGTCGATAGCACGACGGCGACTCCGTATCTTGTGCATCCCTTCGATTTCGGCGCGGATATCGTGGTGCATTCGTCTTCGAAGTACATTAACGGGAGCGGTTCTGCGATTAGCGGCCTCATTGTCGATAGTGGGAACTTCCCTTGGGATTACACCCGCTACAAGGGCCTCGAAGAATACAGGCGTTTTGGCAAGTTCGCCTACATCGCGAAACTGCGCAACGGAATCTGGCGTAACGTGGGCTGCTGCGTTGCTCCCCAGACATCTTTCCTCAATTCGCTCGGGCTTGAAACACTCGGACTCCGCATGGATCGCCTTTGCAGCAATGCACTGCAACTCTCGGATTTTTTGCAGGGTTTTGATGACATTTCTGTCAACTATCCGGCCCTGAAAAGCAGCCCCTATTACAACCTGGTGCAGAAGCAACTTGGTGGCAGGGGAGGCGCAATCCTCACGATTGATGCGGGCACGAAGGAACGAGCGTTCAAGCTGATTAACGGGCTCAAGTATGCCACCATCGCCACCAATATCGGCGATATCCGCACGCTGGTGATACACCCGGAAAGCACCATCTTTACGCACAGTTCCAAGGAACAGAAGGAACATGCGGGAGTTTTCGAAGGGACTATCCGCGTGAGCATCGGGATTGAGGACATCGAGGATTTGAAAGAAGATTTCGAACAGGCAATAAAGAAGATTTAAACGGAGATGCCCGCCTTCGCGGGCATGACAATAACGGAGACACAGAAAAATGGCAACGGATTATGCAACTCTTAAAAAGGGCGGTTGGATGCGCCAGAAGCAGAAGAACAACTTCTCGCTGCGCGTGCGCGTGGTGGGCGGCAATTTGACTGCAACACAGCTCGCTAAAATCGCAGAAGTCGCCGAAAAATACGGCGAAGGTTACGCTCATTTGACCTCCAGGCAGAGCGTCGAAATTCCGTTCATCAAGCTGGAAAACGTAGAAGATGTGAAGGCGGCCTTGGCCGAAGGCGGCGTGGAACCGGGCGTTTGCGGACCGCGCGTGCGTACCATTACGGCGTGCCAGGGCGAAGCGGTTTGCCCTAGTGGATGCATTGACACCTACGCGCTCGCAAAGGAACTCGATGACCGTTATTTTGCACGCGAGCTCCCGCACAAGTTCAAGTTCGGCGTGACCGGTTGCCAGAACAACTGCCTCAAGGCCGAAGAAAACGACGTGGGCATCAAGGGTGCCATCAAGGTCAAATGGCTCGAAGACAAGTGCATCGGCTGCGGGCTTTGCGCAAAGACTTGCCGCAAGGGAGCCATCAAGGTTGAAAACAAGAAGGTTATCTTCGACGAATCGCAGTGCAACTTCTGCGGTCGCTGCTACAAGTCTTGCCCCACGGACGCCTGGGAAGATACCCACGGCTATATCGTCTCCTTTGGCGGGCTTTTCGGCAACAACATCAACAAGGGCGAAACGATTATCCCCTTCATCGAAGACAAGCAAAAGCTGCTGGACATCTGCGATGCGGCCATCACGTTCTTTGCCGAGAACGCGAAACCCGGTGAACGTTTCAAGTACACCATTGATCGCATAGGCCGCGACGTCTTTGCGAAGAAAATTACGGAGGTTTACAATGGCTGAGGAATTCAAAATTGACGATACCATCGACATTACCGATGTCGTGTGCCCGACTACTTTCGTGAAAGCGAAGGTTGCCCTTGAAGAGCTGGAAGAAGGTCAAATCCTTTCTATCCGCCTGAACGACGGCGAACCGGTGCAGAACGTGCCGCGCAGCATCAAGGAAGAGGGACACGAAATCTTGAAACTCGACGACAACCAGGACGGCACCTTCACGCTCATCGTGAAGAAGGTCGGAGACTAACCAAGGAGTATAAAATGTTTATTACTGTTGCAGGAAACAAGAAAGAATACAAGGACGGCCTCACCGTCGCAGAACTGATTGAAGCCGAGAAGATTGACAACCCGCTTTACGTGACGGTTTCGGTGAACGAAGAATTTGTGGAAGGCGGAACGTTTGACAAGGCCGTGCTCAAGGACGGCGACAGCGTTGAGTTCCTCTACTTCATGGGAGGCGGCTGCTAATGGCATTTACTAACGAACAGCTGGAGCGCTATTCCCGCCACATCATCTTGAAAGAGGTGGGTGCGAAGGGCCAGAAGAAGCTTTTGAATGCAAAGGTTCTTGTGATTGGCGCAGGCGGCCTCGGTGCTCCCGTGGCGATGTACCTTGCCGCAGCAGGCGTGGGCACCATCGGTATTGCCGATGCCGACGTAGTGGACCTTTCCAATCTGCAGCGCCAGATTATCCATGCGACGCAGGATGTAGGCAAGCCCAAGGTGCAGTCCGCGAAAGAGACGATGGAAGCAATGAACCCCGATGTGAAGGTCATTACCTACCACACCTTCGTCACCAGCGACAACATCCTCGACCTCATCAAGGATTACGATTTTATCATCGACGGCACGGACAATTTCCCGGCAAAGTTCCTCATCAACGATGCTTGCGTGATGGCGAAGAAACCTTTCTCCCATGCGGGAATCATCCGCTTCCAGGGACAGCTCATGACATATGTTCCGGGCCAGGGTCCCTGCTACCGCTGCGTATTCAAGGAACCCCCTCCGAAAGATGCCGTGCCTACTTGCAAGCAGGCGGGCGTGATTGGCGCCATGGGCGGCGTTATCGGTAGCCTGCAAGCGATGGAAGCGGTCAAGTACATTCTCGGCGTGGGCAACCTGCTTACGGGCTACCTGCTCACCTACAATGCGCTCACCATGGAATTCCGCAAGGTGAAACTCCCGACGCATACCGAAGACTGCGCTGTTTGCGGCACGCACCCGACCATCACCCAGCTCATCGACTACGAGCAGGCAGTCTGCGATTTGAAACACTAAACCTTTGTTGTCATGCCCGCGTAGGCGGGCATCTCCCCTAAAAAAGATTCCCGGTCAAGTCGGGGATGACATTGGAGAAAAAATGATTACAATTTCAAAAGATAACTACGAAAAAATCCTTGCGCATGCGGAAAAGAACCTCCCCGAAGAGGCCTGCGGGCTGATTGCGGGGCGCATCGAAGGTAGCGACAAGCATATCGAGAAAGTCTACCTGCTCACGAATATCGACCATTCCAACGAGCATTTTTCGCTGGACCCCAAGGAACAGCTTGCCGCCATCAAGGACATGCGTGCAAACGGCCTTTCGCCGCTGGGTAACTGGCATTCTCATCCGGAATCCCCTTCGCGCCCGTCAGAAGAAGATAAGCGTCTTGCCTACGATTCCAGGGCGAGCTACTTGATTCTTTCGCTCATGGACCGTGAACATCCGGTGCTGAACTCTTTCCACATTGAAGGTGATATTGCCACGAACGAAGGTCTCGTAATCGGCTAAAGAGCTCCGTACAATGGTGCCCCTGGGGTTTTACCGAAATCCTGCCCCGGGGGCACTTCTTTTCGTTTTTTTATGGAAATCAATCTGAACAAAATCTCGTCTTGTCAAATGGAGGAGGCCGCAAAAGCTGCCTATCCAGGTGAATGTTGCGGTATTTTGCTCGGAAAAACCGTCAAAAATAGCGGAAAAGGCGAAATTGAGGTTCTAGAAACCCGCGGAGTCATAAAGCCCAGCCCCCCCCCGATGATATAGAAAAAATCAACAATCTAGCATAAGAATTAAGTATTGGACAGCAATAAAACCCAGTTCTATATTTCGCAGCAGAAATAGCCTCAGTGGTTATTTTGTACAAAGTTCCACTTTTTTTTTGTACGGAGGAAAAAGTGAAAATTTACATCTCGGCTACACTTAGAAATTTTTTTGGAAACAGTGCAATATCATTTAGTCATTTAGTCGCGTTATAGCAAAAAACTATTACTAGCCAAAGAAAAATAGTATAACCGAATAGCCCGAATTTGGTTGACAGCAAGAAACTTTTTGCCTATATTATCCCTACAAAGATTATAGGAAATAAAATCACGATGAATTCACCTGCCTTTTCAAAGAAATTCTGCAACGTGTGTTGCGTGTGTCGATGTTGAGCGGGCGACTAGTTTTTAGGCTATTGGTTTAACAAGACTCTAAACACGATCCCGCTCAGATACAATTCCTGAGCGGGATTTTTTTATTCAAACTTTCATCAATGCGCGGCGCGGCAACACAAGCGCTAAAGGAATTTCAAAATGTCAACTTCCAAGTATATCGAAACGAAACTCATTCACGGCGGCATCGATGGCGATAGCGTAACAGGTGCTGTCAACGTGCCCATCTACCAGACTTCCACCTACAAGCAGGCGGGTCTCGGCGAAAATACCGGCTGGGAATACTCCCGCACGGGTAACCCCACGCGCGCAGCACTCGAAGCATTGATTGCCGACCTCGAAGGCGGTGTCGCAGGCTTTGCTTTTGGTAGCGGCATGGCTGCAACTTCTACGGTGCTTTCACTTTTCAGGCAGGGCGACCGCATCATTATTTCGAGCAATGTATATGGCGGAACCTTTCGCGTTTTAGACAAAGTTTTCAAGAACCTCGGCATTACCTATTCTATCGAAGATACTACCGACTTGGCGGCGCTCGATACCAGGGTGACGCCCGACGTGAAGGCCTTCTTTATCGAAAGCCCGGCGAATCCGCTCCTGACCGTGACGGACTTGGCAGGGGTAGCCGCGATTGCGAAGAAGCATGGAATTCTGACCATTGTCGACAACACCTTCATGACACCTTATTTACAGCGCCCGCTGGAACTTGGCGCCGACATCGTGGTGCATTCCGCGACCAAGTACCTGGGCGGCCATAGCGACGTGGTGGCAGGCCTCGCCGTAACGAACAACAAAGAGATTGCAGAAAAGCTTGCGTTCAATCAGAATGCCGTGGGCGCCGTGCTCGGCCCCTTCGATTCCTTCCTCTTGATTCGCGGCATCAAGACCCTTGGCGTGCGTCTGGATCGCCATACCGAAAACGCGGAACGCATCGCCCGCTATTTGGAACAGCATGAAGCCGTAAAGCACGTGTACTATCCGGGGCTCCCGAACGCTCAGGGCTACGAAATCAACAAGAAGCAGGCCAAGAACGGCGGCGCCATGATTTCGTTCGAACTTTACGAAAACTACGACATCAAGAAATTCTTCAAGGCCCTGCAGCTAATTTCTCTCGCTGAAAGTCTGGGCGGCGTCGAAAGCCTCGTATGCCATCCGGCTACGATGACCCACGCCTCTATTCCGAAGGAAATTCGCGAAAAGGTGGGCATTACCGACGGACTCATTCGTTTGTCTGTAGGTATCGAAAAAGTGGATGACATCATTGTGGACCTGGTCGCGGCAATCAATGCGGCGGCCGCACCGTCCGATTCGGCGAAAGGAGTGTAACCATGCATTACTACGAATCAATGCAATCTTTAATCGGGAAGACTCCGCTTGTAAAGCTTAACCATGTCGGACTCCCCGAAGGCGTAAACCTGTTTGCGAAACTGGAACTTTGGAACCCCTCGGGCAGCGTGAAGGACCGCACCGGCCTTTATATGGTGAACGACGCGATTGAAAAGGGGCTCCTGAAACCGGGTGGAACCATTGTGGAAGCCACCGCAGGCAACACCGGCCTCGGCATCGCCTTCGCGGCACTCAACCGCGGCATCCGCGTGATATTCGTGGTGCCCACCAAGTTCTCCCAAGAAAAGCAGACGCTTATGCGCGCCCTCGGTGCAGAACTCATCAACACCCCCCGCGAAGAGGGCATGCTCGGTGCCGAAAAGAAGGCCGAAGAACTCCTGACGCAAATTCCGGGCTCTGTTTCGCTCAGGCAGTTCCGCAACATGGCAAACCCGCTGGCCCATTACGAAACCACCGGCCCCGAAATCTACGAAGATTTGGACGGACAAATCGACTACGTGGTGGCAGGCGCAGGCAGTGGCGGCACCTTTAGCGGAATCCTCAAGGCGCTCAAGGAAAAGAACCCCAACATCAAGGGAGTGCTCGCAGACCCCATCGGCTCTACCATGGGCGGGGGCGTTCATGGCGACTACAACATCGAAGGAATCGGCAACGACTTTATCGCCGATACCATGGACATGTCGCTGGTGGATCAAGTCATCAAAATCAACGATGACGACGCCTTTGGCGGCGCTCGCGAACTCGCCAAGAAAGAAGGAATCTTCGCAGGCTCCTCTTCGGGTGCAGCGTTCACCGCAGCCAAGAAACTCATCGCCTCGGGTGCCCGCGGAAACATCGTGTTCGTAGCCCCCGACCGCGGCGACCGTTACTTTAGCAAGGGATTGTACGAAACCCCATAAATTTCGTCAACAATTTCTAGAACTAGAAAACCGCCAGCAGGACGCCGGCGGTTTTTTTCTGGGAGAGGACGAATAATTTTTTTTGATTAGTCCGGTTGCGAAACCTTAATGCGGTAAACCTTTCCGCCTGTTCTGGATTTCACCAGATACATGCCGGAGCGCTTGACCGCCGCTGCAGTTTTTGCCTGCAGTTCTTCTACGCCCACAGACGCAAACTTTGCCACAAAGCGTCCGTCAATTCCATATATCATGTAGGTCTGCGGCATTGAGAAATCCACATTATAGCGGATCTTGCCTAAAGAAGCCGGTTCCTTGTCAGGCGTACGATCCTTCGTATCGGGAGCCTTCGTCACCGTTGAATCTTTCACCGCTGTAGAGTCTTTTACCGTTGTCAAATCACCCTTCGCTGAATTGACTGCACTGAAATCAAGCCAGTCAATGTTCACGTAGTTGCCTACAATTTCCAACTTGAGCACATGTTCCCCTGCAAGCAGTTTCACCTTTCCCGCATCAAACGTGGCGTAGGTTTCCCAGTCGCTACCCTGCGGGAATACAATATTTTCTAGCACCATTTCGTCATCCACGTACAAGTTGAACCCAGCATTTTCAGAAGAGGTCGCATAGCTGGCAAACACGCTGTACTCGCCGGATTCGTCCACCTTCACTGTGTATTCCAGCCATTCGCCTTCTTGGGTGTAGCCGATAGCGTAGCCTGTACCACCCTTCACCACATCAACGGCATCTTCGCGGTAGGTCTTTCCCTTGTTCTCGTCGTCCTTGTCCATATAAGCCTTGTCAGGGCCGCCCACATCGTAGTTCTCCGTCTCAAGCCTTCCCGGAATTGCCGTAGCCACTCCGTTGTATGGGCCCTGGGGGACAATGGCTGTCACGTACACGCGATAACCGTACTTGGTGTTGGCAATATTCACCGGTACCGTAATCTTGCCTTCGCTCACATCGTATTCCTTGCTGGATACCGGCGTGGTCGAAGGAACCGCCTTGTCCTTGTTTTCCCACACCACGTATTCCACCGCCACATTCACCTTGTTTCCAAAAGCAGCGGGGATGCCCGAAATGTTCACATTGATATCGCCCAGGGTGTTGCCGCCCAGCACGATGCTTGCAAAGCCCTTCTTCTTGTCAAGGGCTGCAAAGCCGTCCACGCCGTCGCTCCTATCGTTGGGGGGTGTAACCTTTGCCATGTAGCCGCTCATGTCACCGTACCACTTGTACAGCCACCATCCACCGCCACGTTCGTTATTCTCGGTGAGCAAGCTCCCGAGGCGGCCCGGAAGCGGCACGAACCACCACGAAATCATGGCACTTTCAACACCATGGCGCTCGAATTTGGCAATAAAGGGAATCGAAAGGCCAGGGCAGCCCTCTTCGGTGTGTTCCGTAGAGGAATACTCGTTGATGCTGAGGGGGCGCGGAGAAACACCGTATTTCTTTTCAAGATAGCGGTAGTTTTCCACGACTTCCACAAAGCTGCCGCTCCCCCACTGGTGCCAGCTGATTACGTCGGGCATGCAGTTGTTCTGGGAGCAGTACTTCACGAACGCCTCCATGCGCGAGGAGTTGTAGTACGAGTACGAGGGTCCGATAATCTTTGCCGTCGGGTCCTTTTCACGGATTAGCTGGTAGGTCTGCTTCCAGAGCACCGAATTGAAGTCTCCGTTTTCGTTATTCCAGGTACCGTCCGGTTCGTTCCATATTTCGTAACCGTCAAAATTCTTGTTGTTCGAGGCGAGCTTGTCGTTGATTACAGACGTCACTTCCTGTTTCCAGTGGTCCATACTCTTGAAGCCATAAGGCCAGCCCGGCAATACGTCGGCCAAGCGAATCTGGATTTTCGCGCCGATGCTCTCAACACGGGGGGCCACCAGGAACGCGCCACCGATACGCTGCTGGCGCCCGTTTCCGCTACGGGCTGGAGCGAGGAACACGTTAGGCTTGAGGGGAGCCACGTCCCTTTCAATGTTGCTCGGAAGATCTTCAGTCAGGCCGTAGAGCGAACCCGTGGCCACATGGGTCACCGGCTTGATGCTATCACCCAAGCTGACGTTTAAGTTTACAGCCGCTTCAGAAATGGCGGCCAATACCAAAACAGCAGTAAGAAGCTTATGTTTCATACCCACAATCCTTAATCACCGGCAAAAAAAATACCCCCTTTTAGGGGGATTTTCCATAGTTTCGGGATATTTTCTATGGACGTTTTGTCAATGGCAGGGCCGTAATTTTCAAATTTACGCCTTTTCCAGCGCCTCAACCACCTTCACGTCGGCGGGGAGCCAGTTCACAACGCGCAATTCCGCGGGAGCAAGCCACCTGGCCGCCTCGTGTTCCAAAAGCTTTGGAGCCTTTCCGCCCGCGATAGTGCAGTAAAAGCAGTGCATGGTCAGGTGAAAGGTCGGGTAGTCGTGCTCCACCGTGCACAGGAATTCGCCCACGTTTACATCGATGGCGAGTTCTTCTTTCAGCTCCCGGGCAAGGGCCTGCTGCGGGGTTTCTCCAGGCTCCATTTTACCGCCCGGGAATTCCCAGAAGTCCTTATAGTCGCCATAGCCCCGCTGCGTGGCGAAAACTTTTTCGCCGTCCATGATGATGCCGGCTACGACTTCAATAGATTTCATGCAAAGAAATGTAGCAAAAGAAGATCCAATGGAAGAAATATTTATCTCCCTTTGTACGCATTAGCCATAATTAAAAACTATCGCCAACCATAATTAAATAGTATGCATTTATGCCTTGACGAAGGGAAATTCTTATTCTATTTTATTTCCTACAAGATTGATAGGGATAACAAAATGGTTTGTGATTCCCAAAGCATTCGAAGGAGCGCCTATGAGTACTGAATGTCGAATGCCGAGAGGCATTCTGAAAACGAACTAGCCGGAAGCCTTTTGTCCTTGAGGCTTTGCAGGTTAGAAAAATCAAGCCCAAGGATATTTCAAAAACAAAAATTTAGCGAGCGAAGGGTCCTCATGGGACCCGGTTGCCCGCTGCAACCTAAAAGGAATTTTTACCATGACAACACAGAACAAGCTCCATTTTGAAACTCTTCAGCTCCACGTTGGCCAGGAACACGCAGACCCCACAACCGATTCCCGCGCGGTGCCTATTTACCAGACCACTTCTTACGTGTTCCATAACGCACAGCATGCCGCTGACCGTTTTGCCCTGAAGGATGCAGGTAACGTCTATGGACGCATCACCAACAGCACCCAGGGCGTACTCGAAGAACGTGTTGCCGCGCTCGAAGGTGGCGTTGCCGCTCTGGCTGTAGCTTCTGGTGCTGCAGCCATCACTTACGCCATCACGGCTCTTGCCCGCAAGGGAGACCATGTGGTGGCCCAGCGCACGGTTTACGGCGGAACTTTCAACCTGCTGCAGCACACGCTCCGCGATTTTGGTATCGAATCGACCTTCGTTGACACTCATGACCTCAAGAGCGTGGAAGCCGCTGTCAAGAGTAACACAAAGCTCATCTTTATCGAAACTCTCGGTAACCCTCATTCCGACATTCCAGATATCGATGCAATCGCCCAGATTGCCCACAAGAACAAGATTCCGCTGGTCATCGACAACACCTTCGGAACCCCCTACCTGATTCGCCCCATCGAACACGGTGCCGACGTGGTGGTGCATTCTGCCACCAAGTTTATCGGCGGCCATGGAACGACCCTCGGCGGCATCATCGTAGATAGTGGCAAGTTCGACTGGGCGGCCAGTGGCAAATTCCCGCAGTTTACCGAAAAGAACCCGAGCTACGGCATTCCTTTCGTTGCCACCGGCGCTGCGGCATACGCCATCTACATCCGCACGATTCTCTTGCGCGACGAAGGCGCTGCCATTTCTCCGTTCAACGCGTTCCTGCTGCTGCAGGGTGTAGAAACCCTTTCGCTCCGCCTGGACCGCCATGTAGAAAACACCAAGAAGGTCATCGAGTACCTGGTGAAGCACCCGAAGGTTACCCGCGTGAGCCACCCGAGCCTGCCGAACCATCCGGACCACGAACTTTACCAGAAGTATTTCCCCAACGGAGGCGGGTCCATTTTCACATTCGACATCAAGGGCGGCCAGGCCGAAGCCTTCAAGTTCATCGACAGCCTGAAGATCTTCAGCCTGCTTGCAAACGTTGCCGACGTGAAGAGCCTCGTGATTCACCCCTACACCACCACGCACTCGGAACTCACTCCGGAAGAACTTGCCGCAGCCGAAATCACTCCGGCAACCATCCGCGTGTCTATCGGTACGGAACACTACGAAGACATCATCGCCGACCTGGAAAACGGCTTCGCGGCAATCTAAACGAGTCGTGAGTTATGAGAGGTCAGTTTTAAGTAACGTCATGCTGACGGGCGTAGGCCAGAAAGCATCCAGTCCAGCGGTATTTCCACCATTAGGAAAAACCCGCTGATTTGGATCCTTCGACTTCGCTTACGCTCCGCTCAGGATGACACTTTTTTGTACGGAGAATACAATGATTGATTTTGAATACTACAACCCTGCAAAAATCATTTTCGGCGAACACAGCGAACAGAAACTGAAATCGCTTTTGGCCGCACACGGCGTAAAGTCGCTCCAGCTCGTTTACAGCGGCGACTTTATCAAGACCCTCGGCATTTACGATGTCATCAAGGACGCCGTTGCGGAACTGGGAATCCGTTTTTCGGAAAACGGGAACGTGGTGCCGAACCCGTCCATCGACCTTGTTCGCGAGCTGGTGAAGCAGGGCAAACAAAACCAGGTGGACTTTGTGCTTGCTGTCGGAGGAGGAAGTTCCATAGATACCGCAAAGGCGGTGGCGCTCGGAATACCTTACGAAGGGGACGTGTGGGATTTCTTCGAGAAGGGAATTTCACCCGAAAAGGTATTACCAATAGGCGTCATCGCCACTACGGCATCCAGCGGTTCCGAAACATCCAACGCGGCCATCCTTTCTAGCGGGCAGTGGAAGCTTGGCTTCGAAGACGACCGCATCATCCCGAAGTTCGCCATCATGAATCCGAAATACACGGTGGGCCTGCCGGCGTACCAGACCTTCGTGGGCATCGCGGACGTGCTTTCGCACCTGTTGGAGCGCTATTTCTCCGACGAGAAATTTTCCGACACCACGGACTACCTGATTGAAGGTGCCATCCGTGCCCTGCTCGTGAACGCGGACAAGCTCATCGCCAACCAGCAAGACGTCAACGCCCGCGGAGAAATCCAGTGGCTCGCCAGTGTGGCCCACGGAGGCTTCCTGGATGCCGGGCGACGCGCCGACTGGGGCTCGCACCGGATCGAGCACGAACTTTCGGCCCAGTACAACATCACCCACGGCGAAGGCATGGCGGTGGTGACCGTCGCTTGGACCAAGTACATGGCCGAGAAAAAGCCCTGGAGGCTCGCGCTCCTCGCAAGCCGGGTGTTCGGTGTGGATACCTTCAACTACAGCGAAACAGAACGGGCCTACATCCTGTCCGAAAAACTGGCGGCGTTCTTCAAGAAACTGCACCTGGCCACAACCCTTGCAGAACTGAAAATCGACGACAGGGATTTTGACGCCATGTCCGCCCGCGCCACACGCAACGGCAAGGTCGGTCACTACGTGCCGCTAGACGCTGCCGCCATCAAAGACATCTTGAAAATTGCGCTATAAGAGTCTCCAATGAAACCTCAAAGAACCGCGGCAAACGCTGCAGTTCTTTTTTATTGTGCGGGGGAAGCCTCCCCCTGATTGCAGCCTTGCTTCGTCATGGCGGCCCACGAGCCGCCATCTCGCCGCGTCTTCCATCACCCCACCACCTAAAGGTGGCCATGTACACTAAGGCCTAAAGGCCAAGTGTCCAAAGGTCCCCTAGGGGGCGCGCCCCCTAAAACCCCCTTCTATATTCCTTTTCGTCATCCCCGCGACCTGTGGTGAGCTGCGTCGAACTAAGGCGGGGATCCCCTATCATCTCCGTACTTAGCAAATACTTCATCGCTCCTTCTTTATGCAACAGTATATGAAACAAAGCGTTCTATATACGAAAATATTTTAGAAAATTATGTAAATTTTTAGTATTTTTATTCAAAATAAGCATTTTTGTTGCATAGGCTATTGACTTTTGGGGAAAATAGTCGTATATTTATTTACGATGAAACCGATAGTCGAATATTCCGATTTCCGCCAGTACATGCTGGATTACTACGAGGAGCGCAAGCGCCGTTCCGTTTTTTCGTGGCGCGAGTTCTCCAAGATAGCGGGATTCACCTCCTCTTCTTACATGAAGGTAGTCTGCGACGGCAAGAGCAAACTCTCCCGTATCGGCGTAGAACGCACGGGAGCCGCCATGGGTCTCGTGGGTTTCGAGATGGAATATTTCCGCGCTATGGTGGAATTCGGTCAGGCAGCCACCGAAGAAAAGAAAAAGGCCGCCTACGAAAACATGCTCGCCATCGCCAAGGTCCACAAGGTCCGCGTGCTAGAAGGCGACCTGTTCGAGTTTTACGATTCCTGGCAGAACCCCGTTGTACGTGAACTTGCCCCGCTGATGCCGGGCGCCACTCCGGGCGAGATCGCCAAGAAATGCTACCCCGAAATGACCGCGGCAGAAGTCCAGCAGAGCCTGAACTTCCTCACGAAGGCGGGTCTCCTGAAGAAGGCAGGGGACAGCGCTTTCGTGCAGGCAGAAACATCCATCACAGGAACGCCGGACGCCACGCGGCTTGCACTCAGGGGAATGCACCGCCAGATGTCCAAGCTTGCCACCCCTGCGTTGGATTTGCCTGTTGAACAGCGCAACTTCAGCGGAGTGACCATGGGAGTGTCCCGCGAAAGTTACGAACGCATCGTGAAGGTGCTGGACGAATGCCGCCGCCAAATTATCGCCATCGCCGCAGATGACAAAAACATCGACCAGGTGTACCGCCTGAACCTCCAGCTCTTCCCCTTGACCAAAAACGTGAAGGAGTGCGAAAATGAATAAGCCATTCCTCTTGTATTTATTCGCGCTATTTTTCCTTGTGGCCTTCTTGGGCACAGGATGCGCCGATTCCACGAGCGGTCTTGCTGGTACCGCCGAAGAAACTAATGAAATGGCCGAAGGTCAAGATGCGCTCTCGTCCAGTTCCGAAATCATTTCTATTTCCTCCAGTTCTGAAACTTCCACCGATGCGGGCAAGTCCTCCAGTTCTGTAGCAGAGGCTTCCAGTACGCAGTATTCCAGCAGTTCCCAGGAACCCACCAGTTCTTACGGAGAAAGCGATTCCAAGCCCGGGCAGAGTGCATCCACTCCCGTTTCGGGCAGAGACCCCAACAGCTTTATCGCCCAATACGGAATCCCGGACCTCCATTACGACAATTCTGTCCTCGCGGCAACGGTTGTCCGGAACAAGACCGATACAGCCCCTTCAACCAGCGAAGGCGACAACAACAGTTCCTCGTTGGACTTCGATAAGCCCGGAATCTACAAGCTTCCCGACGAGAAAATAGAAGGGATGAAAACAATCCAGAACAAAATCGAAGAACTCAAGGCCGACGGGACCTGCAGCGCAAGCGGTGCCGAAGATTACAGCGCCTATGTACTGGTGGTCGCAGGCGACGGAAGGCCAAATGTCTTGACTGCGGTCAGTGCAAACTCCATGACGGTCACCATTGTAGAAATGGAAGGCTGCAGCTATTCGACAGAAGAAAAACTCTATGCATTCCTGTTTGTTTACTGCAGTAATGTAAACCTTGAAGCCGAAATCGTCAAGGAAACGAAGACAATAGAAAAACCGTCAGGCAAATGCATCGACCTGGACTTTAGTACGGGATGGGTGAATAGACAGTACTAAAAAAAGGAGCAACGATATGAAACAGAAATTTACGAAATTTAGTTGCGGGCTTGCCGTGGCAGCGCTCACCTTTGCCCTTGCCGCCTGTGACGACAGTAGCAGCGGTCCTGCGGACGAGGAACTTCCCGTTCAGGAAAATCCAGAACTGTCCAGCGATTCCGGCATCCCGCAATCGTCGGCACAACCCCTATCGTCTGGGACGGAGCTTTCGTCCAACAGCGGGAGCGGTCCCGTCAACAACTGTACGGACAACGAACAGGGACTTGTCACCAATTGCGTCGATCCGCAAAGTTCCGCATCCGTTGAAGAAAGTTCCTCTTCTGTTGCGGAATCCAGTTCCGGCGGGCAGGCGGAAACATGCCGCCACATCACCGACGAGCAGGACCCTGCAAAAAAATGGCTGTGCGAAGAGGCGGAATACACCATCGCACAGGACTGCGCAAAGGAACTTATCTACATGTGCATCGAAAATCGCTGGATCCCAGTAAACGACTGCAATCCCGACAAGGCCATGTGCGGTTTCGACAACTACAAGATGTGCATTGAGACCGGCATCAAGCAGTTCTGCCTCGATACCGCCTGGGTTGACGAGCCCTGCGACCCGGAGGTACACGGCTACACGAGGTTTCTCTACAAGTACACCAACCCCGAAGACCCTAGGAACGACTCCTTTTCCGAAAGCCGGTACTTCTGCGAAAACGGGAAATGGACAGAAGAAAAGCTTGTCCATGGAGCCTGCGACGCGGGAATGGATTGCAGCGAAAACAAGACCGACGACACGGGAATATTGCCCGATAACGCCCCCTGCGAAAAAGATGGTGCAAAGATGATCGTCGAAGGATATACCTTCCAGTGCATCAACTACAAATGGACAAGACTTTAAGAAGGAGAATCACTATGAAACATCTTACAAAAATCGCTTGCGGGTTTGCCGCAGCAGCACTGGCCTTTACGCTTACGGCCTGCGACGACAGCAGTAGCGCCACCGAGCCCTTGTCCGAAGAAATTTCCTCTGAAAGCAACGGTGGCGATAGCTCTGACAACATCGAGAGCTCCGCAACAGCAGAAAGCTCGGCAACAGTCAACAGTTCCGCAACCGCAGAAAGTTCGGCAACCGAAGGCGGTTCATCGGCATCCCTTGACGACAATTCCAGTTCGTCTTTGGCCGTAACCTGCCAAGCCCTCACCCTAGAATGCTACTCCGCAACACAACTTTGCAACAAGGGATTGACGGAGTATTGCGTCAATAGCAGCTCCAGCACAGAAGAAACTTGCAAGCATGTTTCCGATGTAGACGGAGGCACCTGCCAAGACTATGACACGGTCAAGGACTGCGAAACAGGCGCTTATGCCGTATGCCGCAATAATGGGTGGAGGCTCGCCATCATCGGAGACAACTGCACTCCATCAGGCGATGAAATGACCGTCAATGAAATAAACCTTATCTGCAACGAAGGCTATTGGAAATATAAAAGTACCATCGACAAATGCCCTCCCGGGAGCAGCTGCCAGCGGCCCAACTATAGCTGCGGAACACACCCCATCAACGGGTTTAGCTGCAGTAAAGAAAACGGAAAAGTCGCACAACTTACCATAAGCGTCTGGAGCAGTGCTGCCGACTGCATGTATCAATGCAATAACGGAAAATATAGTGTTGTCATGCCTCCTGTCCCAACAGGAAACTAACCTTCCAAATTATTTCCGCCAGCCTTCCATAATCTTCATGCAACCGGCGAGGAGTTCCGCGGAGCGCTCCTTATCGCCGGTTTCTACGTAGCAACGGAACTCCGGAGCGTTTCCGCTGGGCCGCAGGTGCACGATATCGCCGGAATCGAATTCCATGCGGTAGCCGTCGGTCTCGTCGATGGAGACGATATCGCCGTGGAAGGGTGCGGGCATGTTTCCCGCGGCGTCAGGCTTTGCAAAACGGTTCGGCTTTGCGGTAAGGGCGCCGAAGAGTTTCTTGCCCAGTTTCTGCTCGCGGATTTCGGCTAGCTTTGCCTTAGAGGTTTCCGTCGGGAATTCCTTGAGACGGTCACTGAGCGTAAAGCGCTTGGGGAGTTTTTTCAGCAGGTCCACCACGCACATCCGCTCTTCCCGGACACGCACCATCACGGCAAGCATCGGGAGCAGGGCGTCACGGGTAGGAAGTGCCGGCAGGGTGCGGGTCACCCGCGTCTCGTTACCGCTGCTATCGCGTTCCGCAAATTCCCGGGTCAGGTCCGTCTGCAACAAGAAGCCGCCATTGGCCTCGTAGCCAGCCACGGACACGGACTTGTCAGAGGCGTCTACCAGGCTTTCCATGCCGGCAATCACATAGGGGCTGCCTATGCGGGTACGGCAAATCTTTTCGAAGCTGCCCGACTTTTCAAGCGACGTATTGCAACTCACCGGAGTTGCAATGCGCTTGATACCAAGCGCCTGGGCAGCGAGGATGCCCAGCACGTCGCCCCTGAGCCACATGCCGGTATCGTCCGCCAAAAGCGGCCGGTCAGAATCCCCGTCGGTACTGAAGATGGCGTCCACAAAATCTTTGTGGGCAAAATCCCGAGCCAGTTCTTCGTCTTCTTTACGGATGGCTTCGGTATCTACCGGAATAAACGTCTCGCTCCTGGCAAAAGGCTTCACAGTAGCGCCCAAGCTTTCCAAAACCCTCACCACGATGTCGCGGCCCACGGCGGAATGCTGATAGACCCCGATGGTAAGCCCAGAAAGGGCTTTGCTCCCAAAAAACGCTGGGTAGCGTTTCAGGTAATTTTCTTCGGCCTCGACTTCAACCGTCGGCAGTTCCGGCGCCGATTTCAGCATGCCCGCCCCATCGAAAATCGATTCGTCAAAATCAACGGACTGGGAAACGATTCCCTGCTCGTCTTTCTTGGTGATTTCACCCCGGGGGTGGTTAAACTTGATGCCGTTTCGGTCTGCAGGAATGTGGCTCCCCGTCACCATAATGGTGGGGAGCGCCTTGTCGATACCATACAGTGCAATGGCCGGGCTCGGGATACGACCGCAATAGACCACCTTCCAGGAACTGTCCTTTCCCGCTTGCACCAGGGCTTTCAGAATCCGTTCGGTACTGGGCCGCAGGTCGCCTGCAATGGCGATGGTGTGTTCGCACTTGTAGCTGGTCTCGCAGTACTTGATAAAGGAGCGGGCATACACATAGCACACCCGGTCCGTCATGGCGGTCACAAGTCCGCGGGCACCGCTGGTACCGAATGCCACGCCGGACTCTTTCATTACCTCTTGCATCGTAACGTTCATAAAAACCTCTTGCCGCTATTTCTCGGCTTTCTACAAAAATAAAAAATCCCGACCAGGGCTGGCCGGGATCATTTTCAAGCAAATAGCCTTTTCTTATTCGGCAAACTTTTCCAGTTTGCGGGCAATCTTGCGGGCATTCTTGAGGAACTTCTTCTTGGCAAGTTCGGCAGAAGAAGTTGCCTTCTTGTAGAGTTCCCAATCGGGGCTGGAAACATCATAGGTGTCGTCATCGGTGGCGGCAGCTACACATTCCTGGTAGGCCACAAAGTCACAATTACTGTTAATGGAACCACTTGCGGAGCAAGCATAGTACTCTTGAATTATACGATCACATTCGTCGTCGCTCGAACCACCCTTACCCTTGATGGCGGCATACACAGAATCCACCATCTTGTCGGTGCAACGGTCAAAATCCTTTTCGTTGGACTTTTCGTATTCGTAGGCGACCGTAATCTTGTTGCCGGCAGCATCCTTTACGGTTTCCTTGTCAAAGAATTCGCCGTATTCAGCCTTGCAAGTGCTCTTGGTCACTTCCCCTTCTTCGGCTTCCAGGTCGCAGTTCATGCTGTTGAAGGAAACAGACATGGCAAATTCACGTCCGTCAACAGAGTTGTTGAATTTCTTGATATTCACCGAGAAGGTCTGATCAGCAAACTTGAAGGTAACGCTGTTCTTGGTCTGCTTCGTCACCTCAATCTTGGCAGACTTGATGTACTTCTCCACGCCAGAGGAATCTTCTTCGGTCAGGTAGTAAGTGTCGGGAATCGAAGGATCGCCACTTCCCAGGTTCTTGTAGAACTTGGACATGAATCTGGAATTCATGTAGTCGTCAAAGTTGTCATCATCACCATAGCTATAGGTAATCTTGGTGGTCAAGGAGTTACCCGATATCTTCATAATCGATTCCGGGAACTTTCTCAAATCATTGTCGTCAAGGCAGGTCATGCGGTCCATCATTTTCTGGTCCACTTCAGGTTCCGCATCCATATCCAACTCGCTCATGGAACTGAACATATCCTCGTACATCTTCGCCATTTCTTCTTCGGTGAGCTTGCCACCGACGTCCTTACAAGCCTTGAAGCATTGGCTCGTTTCATCGTCCGTATCGTACATGCAATAAACGGACTTCCAGGTGCCGTTCAGGTCATCGGCCTTGCCGCCAACAAACATCTGACCCTCGTCGTCGCAATACCTTGGTTCGCCATCCTTGCCCAATTCTTCACAATCGATTATTACCAGGGTATCGCCCAAGAACAAGTATTTTGAGAAAGAAGAATCTACACCGAAATCCACATTCTTCCAGGCATAGGTATTGTTTTCGTTGACGCACACGTCTTCGGCGTTGGAGATGGCAACGACAACAGCCTTGTTTTCTTGGTCAACGGAGATGGTTCCGGACACCTCAATAGTAACGCTGCCACCATTGGTACCGCTGTCCGAACTGCTGTCGTCGCTACAGGCGAAGAAAAACGCCGATGTAACGGTCAACAAGAGAGTTAAACTCTTTTTCATTTGGAAATTCTCCTTTTTTAGGTTATTTGCACACAAAACTAGAATATTGCGTGGTTTTTTCCAATATCATTTTTTGAATTTCAGGGATTTTCGCTTTTTTTGCCGATTTTTGACAATTTCGCGACTGCAATTCCCCGGTTTTGGAATAATTTCATTTTTTATTAGACAGTTAAACTTTTTTTTACTATCTTTGGCGCGGACTAAGTAAAGGAGATAACTATGACCAAAGCTACTGCTAAGACAACGAAGGCCCCCGCTGCCAAGAAGGCTGCCGTAAAGGCCGCCCCGGCCAAGAAGACCGCCACTAATGCTGCCGCCCCCAAGGCCACCGCACCCAAGGCTGCTAAGCCCGCTGCCGAGAAAAAGGCTGCCGTTAAGGCCGCTCCGGCAAAGAAAGCCGCCCCCAAGGCCTCCAAGAAGGTCGCCGTGGTATTCGAAGCCAACTGCCCCCTGGCCACTACCGTTTCCGTTGCCGGTTCCTTCAACAACTGGGCTGTCGACAAGGATATGCTCAAGAAGGATAAGAAGACTGGTCTCTGGGTCGGCAAGGTCACCCTCGACTCCGGCGTTTACGAATACAAGTTCGTCTGCGACGGTCAGTACTGGGACGAAGGCGACAACAAGATCAAGCACGTCTAATTTAGACGAGAGAACGCCGCTTTGCGGCTATAGACGAAAGACGAGAGAGGTTTCGGATCACCGAAACCTTTTTTATAAAATAAAAAAGTCTGTAGCGTGACAACTGTCTAATTTAACAAATAGTGTAAAGCGGCTAGAGAATAGAAGCGTCGGCCAAGGATGGGGAGGGTGCAGGGAGGGGCCCGTGCGGCCTTCGCAACTCCGAGCTGGGGCCCCTCCCGCATAATAAAAAACTAAATTTTCGTCGTATGACAAATTATTCCATCCCCCAAGAAGTTTTCGTGAAGGCTGCCGAACAGTACGGCACCCCCCTCTGGCTCTATGACCGCGCCACCATCGAGAAGCGCGTGAAGGAAGTCCAGGTTTTCGACACCGTGCGTTTTGCCCAGAAGGCTTGCCCGAACCTCTCCATCGTAGCGCTGGTGCGCAAGTTGGGCGGCGTGGTCGATGCGGTTTCTGCCGGTGAAATCGTGCGTGCCCTCAAGGCGGGTTTCAAGGGCGGCCAGCAGAAGGGCAAGGCTCCTGAAATTGTCTACACCGCAGACATCTTCGACAAGGACGCACTCGAACTCGTGAAGAAATACGACATCGCGGTGAACGTGGGTTCGCCCGACATGATCCAGCAGCTGGCCGATTTCGGCGTGAAGAGTGAACTCACGTTGCGAGTGAACCCGGGCTTTGGTCACGGGCATTCGAGCAAGGTGAATACTGGCGGCCCGCTCAGCAAGCACGGCGTGTGGCACGAGCAGATCAAGGACTGCATCAAGCTCGCGCAGGCAAACGGCATGTGGATTACAGGACTCCACATGCACATCGGTTCCGGCTCCGACTTCGAGCACCTCTCGCAGGTTTGCGACGCCATGGTGGACGCCAGCCGCCGCCTGGGCTCTCATTTGCGCACCATCAGTGCAGGGGGCGGCCTCCCGATTCCGTACCACGAAGAAGACAAGGGCAACCGCATCGACATGCAGGCCTACTACAATTTGTGGGACAAGGCCCGCAAGAACATCCAGCAGAGCATCGGCCACGAGGTTCACCTGGAAGTGGAACCCGGTCGCTACCTGGTGGCCGAAAGCGGATACCTGATGGCTGAAATCCGCGCCGTCAAAAAACAGGGCGACAATCTGTTCTACCTGCTCGACGCCGGCTTTACCGACCTGGTGCGCCCGAGCTTCTACGGTAGCTACCACGCCATATCGATTATCGCCCGCAACGGTCGCGAGATGAACGAGATGGTCGATGCCGTCGTGGCAGGCCCGCTCTGCGAATCCGGTGACGTGTTCACGCAGGAAGAAGGCGGCTTCGTGGTGACCCGCAAGCTCCCGAAGGCAAAGGTCGGCGACTTGCTGATTCTCCATGATGCTGGTGCCTACGGTGCCGCCATGAGCAGCAACTACAATAGCCGTCGCTACGCCGCCGAGACCATGTACACGAACGGCGAACTCAAGGTCATCCGCGAACGGCAGACTTTCGAACAGCTGCTCCAGAACGACAGGGTCATCGACCTGTAAGCAAATGTCACCCTAGAAGGGGTGGCAAAACGCTGATAATCGCTATTGACTTTTCGTTTAACATTTTGTATATTACAAAATGTTGAATGGAGGTACCTATGGAAAATCCCTTTGTTTTGCGCCCTTACGAAAGTGCTGATCTTTTTTGCGATCGCGAAAAAGAAACGCGGGATATTATAGACGATTTGGAAAACGGCATCAATGTGACACTGATTTCTCCGCGTCGTTATGGCAAGACGGGGCTGGTCTACCACGTTTTTGATGAACTTGCCAAAAAACGCCCCTCCATGACGCTTTGCTATTGCGATATTTACTCGGCCGATAATCTGGAGGGCTTTGTCAAGCTCCTTTCGGAATCCATTGTGGCAAATGTGAAGGCCGAACCTACGTTAAAGAAGTTCTTCTCGTTTTTTTCGGGAATTCGTCCAATGGTGTCGTATGACCCTGTTTCGGGTTCGCCACAGGTGAGCGTTACGTACCAGAACGATGGGCAAAAACTTTCTACGCTCAAAAGTATTTTTGATTTTCTGGGTTCCCAAAAGAAGACATTTGTCATTGCTTTTGATGAATTCCAGATTATCCGCAATTTTAAGGGCGTGAATATGGAGGCGCTGTTGCGCACCTATATCCAACCGCTTAAAAATGTGCGCTTCGTGTTTTGCGGGAGCCAAAAGCATATCATGACCGATATGTTTGTGAACGAAAAAAGCCCGTTCTACGAAAGTACGCATATTGTTTATCTTGACAAAATCCAGCCGGATGTTTATGGCGATTTTATCAAGAAACTGTTTGGTATGGGGAGTCGTCGCATCGATGATGATGCTCTTGAGTTTGTGTTAGAGTGGACCCGTTGCCATACCTTCTATGTGCAGTATCTTTGCCATCGCTTGTTCCGTGATGCTGGCAGGAAAATTACTTTGGCCGATGTTCGCCTGTCTTGTGCCGAAATCTTGCGCGAGGGGATGAACGGCTTCTTGGAACGCCGAAACTTGCTGACGGATAAACAGTGGCAGTTCTTGAAAGCCGTCGCTAAGGAGGGCTCCGTTGCCCAACCTACGGCGGGAAGTTTCTTGAACAAATATAAGCTGGGAACCGCAGCAGCCGTCAAGCGGATTGTCACGTCGTTGATAGAAAAGGAACTCCTGCTAGAAACGCTCTCTCTAGAGGGCAGAAGCTACTGCGTGTATAACGTATTTTTGAGTCGTTGGCTTGAATCTAATTAACATTTTGTATATTACAAAATGTTGATTAGAAATCCGTTTATAACCTTAAAAGGAACTGATTTTGTTTGACCAGACCTCCATCCAAGCACTCTTGCAACAGGGCAAAGCCCAGGGCATCTTTAGCAAGGCCGTGGCAGGTTTTGTACTGCCCGACGGTTCGCGGCACGTCGTTGCGCTGGACACTGCCGAAGACACCCTCTTCGACATTGCCTCCCTTACCAAAGTTTGCCCTACCTCGACTCTCGCTCTGTGTGGCATTCTGCGGGGCGAACTGGACGTTGACGCCAAGGTCATAGATTTCATTCCGGAGCTGCACACCAATTATCGGGACGACATCCGGATTTTCCACCTGCTGACCCACAGCCTGGACTACCGGGTGCCCATGAAGACTCTCCGGACGCTTCCGCCCGAAAAGATTCTGGAGGCCTTGTTCACCTACCAGTTCCAGATTCCGCCGGGCAAGGCCTTCAACTACGGAAACCCGCCCAGCGTGCTGCTGGGGATCGTGCTGAACCGCCTCACCGGAAAGTCCCTGCAGCAGCTGGGGCAAGAGACCTTCTTCGAGCCGCTACAGATGGAGCGTTCCGGCTGGGACCCGCTGGAACGATTCCCCAAGAAGCAGATCATGCCCACGGAAGAATGCGAATTTCGGGGCCGCACCATCCAGGGGGAAATTCACGACGAAAGCGCCTGGGTGCTCCGGAAACTTTTCCCCGTAGGTTCTGCCGGTATGTTCAGCACCGTTCCCGACCTGCTCCGCTTTGTGCAGATGGTCTTGAACGACGGCGTCTTCGAAGGCAAGACCGTGGCTCCGGCCGGACTTCTTGACCTGGTAAGCCACAACGCCTTCGCCCCGGAGGTGGGTGCAGAAACGGCCCTCGGCTGGGAGTTGAACGCCGAACGGTTCATGGGAAGCCGCCGCTCCCCCCGCACTTTCGGAAAAACCGGTTTTACCGGGGCTAGCATCGTGGCCGACCCCGAAAAGGGAGCGGCTGTAGTCCTCCTGAGCAACTTCACCTGGCCACACCGGGAACCCAGCGCCGACCGCATCAACCAGTTCCGCGCAGCCCTTTCGGACCTGTTCTTCGGGCAGGTCTAGGCGACGCCTCTTGCACCCAACGGTTGTCCCGTGGTCTAAAACGCCCCGGGCAAAAACAAAAAAGCCCCGCCGAAGCAGGACCTTTCGAGTGGACGGTACTGGATTTGAACCAGTGACCTCTGCCGTGTGAAAGCAGCGCTCTAAACCAACTGAGCTAACCGTCCGAGGTGGGTGCAAATATATAAAAGGGATAGGAGGTTGTCAAGGGGAAGATGATACAGGTAATAGGTTGTAGGGGTTAGGTTTTAGGTGCGACGGACTTAAAATATCTGGTCCCTTCAAGACACACCTTGCCCCCTTCGGCCCTAATACCTATAACCTACCACCTAATACCCGGCCCTCAGGGCCGCCTACAAATACTTATCCTCGGCGCCCTTGAGGATGGTCAGGAACTCCGCCGGGGTCTTGGCGGCAATCAGCTCCTTGCGCACGTTGCCGTCGGCCAAGAGGCGGCTCACCGAAGACAGGGCCTTCAGGTGCGGTCCGACGGTGTTTCCGGGGCTTACGATGAGAATCAGCAGGTAAACGGGTTCGCCGTCAAAGGACTCGAAATCCAGCCCCTTTTCGACTGTGGCGGCCACCATGCACATGCGGTCCACGTAGTCGATCTTGGCGTGGGGCACGGCCAGGCCGCAACCGATACCGGTGGAACGGGTCTTTTCGCGGTTCCAGACGGCCTCAAAAATTTCGTCGCGATGTTCCAGCTTATAGGCGCTGCAAAGTGTATCCACCAGTTCGTTCAGAATGGCCTCCTTGGTTTCGCAAGGAGAATTGATCAAAATGCAATTATCTACAAACCGTTCAGAAAGACGCATATCGTTATCCTCTATATACAAGATAGATATTTAGAAAATTTAAGGCCCGTTTGCCAAAAAATAAGGATAAAAAAAGGAAAACCGTCATTTTTCGTTCAAAAACGCGGAAATTTCGAATTTGGAATGGAAATCCGACAGTTTTTCGAGGGCCTCCGCCATCACCGGCACCTGAATTTGGCCGGGGGCTGCCACATGGCCTATGGCCCCATAGGTCAGGTTCGCCCCCTCTTTCAGGGACCAGATTCGGCTTACCCGACCGAGATCCCCCATGCCGAAGGCGGCAAAAAGTTCAAAGTCGCCAGAAAATTTCTGCGTGAACCTGTACAGACGGTCACAGTCCTCTTCGGAATTGCACATGGCGGCAATTTTCAGACCTTCGGCCCCTAGGCGGGAAACGTCTCGGGCGTAATCCCGCAGTTCCATGTCCGTAGGTGTGCGGGAAAAATTGTGCTGAGAGATAAGGATTTTTACATTCCGACGGTCGGCCAGGGCGGACAGCTTTTCGTAGTCGTAGAGGCAGTCCTGCTCCAGGTCCAGCCAGCCCGGCACCTGCTCCGCTTCCAGAATGTTTTTCCACAGGGGCAGGCGGTCTCCGGCACGGGAATCCTGAAAGACCCCGCCATCCCGCTTAAGGCGTATGGTGCCTATCTGCATGGCGTGGGGCGCTACCTTCCGGACCCGCGCCGAAAGGGAGGGCCAGAGGGACTCTTCGAAAAAGTCATACCGGATTTCTAGCGCCGAACAGGCCTGTAGGTCCAGAAACACGGGGTGCATGGAGTCCGACTCTATGGCGGAGAGGACTTCGGGACTGACAAGGCCTACCAAAATTTTATCGTTGCACGCGGGCATGGGCCAAATATAGGAATCTTTACATTTTGCAAGGAAATGTCGATAATTCAGTGTTGAATAATTTCTAAATTATACTTGAACAAAAAGGATTCATTATGGCCGATTGTAGCGAAAAGAAAGAAAACCAGACACCCGAAATGATGAAAAAGGCCGAGGAGTTCCTCGCCTCCAAGCGCAGGATTTTTTTGTGGGGCGGAGTGGATGACGAAAGCGCCGAACGCATTGTCAAGCAGCTCCTGTACCTGGATTCCCTGAACCACGAAGACATCGTGTTCTTTATCAACAGCCCGGGCGGAGTGATCTCTAGCGGTCTTGCCATTTACGACTGCATGAACGCCATCAAGAGCGACGTGGTCACCGTCTGTTGCGGGCAGGCAGCCTCCATGGGGGCTGTCCTCCTCACCTCCGGTGCCAAAGGCAAGCGCTACGCCTGGCCCAACGCCCGTATCATGATCCACCAGCCCCTGATTCACGGCGAAATCGTGGCGCCCGCCAGCGATATCCAGATCCAGGCCGAAGAAATGCTCCGCATCCGTAACATCACGGGCAAGATTCTTGCCGAAACTTCGGGCCATAGCATCGAAGAAATCGACAAGGACACCGAACGCGACAACTTCATGAGCGCCGAAGAGGCCAAGGCCTACGGTCTGGTCGATAAGGTCGAGAGCCTGGTATAATGGGACTTTTTTCTGCCATCAAGAGCGGCCTTGCCAAGACCCGTGACGCCCTCATGGGCGAGCTCAAGGGCATTGTAGGCGCCGGCAAAATTACCGACGAAACCCTGGAAGAGCTGGAGGAACACCTCATCAAGGCCGACGTGGGCGTCGAAGCCGCATTCCTGTTGACTGACGCCTTGCGCGAGCAGGCTCTCGGCAAGTCACTGACCACAGAGCAAGTTCTTGACATTATGCGGAGCGAGGCGGAGCGCCTCTTGAAAGACCCTCCCCCGTTTGAACTCAAGGGCAAGCCCCATGTGGTGCTGGTCATCGGTGTAAACGGTGCCGGCAAGACCACCACCATCGGGAAACTGGCCGCCCGCCTCAAGGACGAAGGCAAGAAGGTGATGATTGCCGCCTGCGACACCTTCCGTGCGGCGGCCATCGACCAGCTGGAAACCTGGGCCGAACGCTCCGGAGCCGAATTCGTAAAACATCAAGAAGGATCCGACCCTGCAGCAGTGGCGTTTGATGCTTGCAATGCGGCTGTGGCCCGCGGCTGCGACGTGGTGCTCATCGATACCGCAGGCCGTCTGCACAACAAGGACTACCTGATGGAAGAACTCAAGAAGATAGTCCGCGTCATCAAGAAGGTGAACCCCGACATGCCTCACGACATGTGGCTGGTCATCGACGGCAACACCGGTCAGAACACCATCAACCAGACCAAGATTTTCAACCAGAGTTTCCCCCTTACGGGCCTGGTGGTCACCAAGCTGGATGGCACGGCCCGCGGTGGAGCGGTGCTTTCCATCGCAAGTTCCCTGCAGATTCCCATCCGCTGGATTGGCATGGGCGAACGCATCGACCAGCTGGTGCCTTTCAGCAAGGCCGAATATGTAGAAGGCCTTTTCGAAAACGCCCTGGAAAGCGAAACCTGAAAACCGTCATGACCGACATTCAACCACGAATTATCAAGAGTTTAAAAAACGTCGCCGGGCGCTTCTTGATGATTCTTGGACTTACGGTCTTGTTGTGCCTGCAGATGGGCTGTGACAAGAAAGCCCCTTCGGTTGACCAGAAATTCGTGAACACCTACACCGAACTGCTGATTGTCGAACAGATGTACGGCAAGGATTCCCCCACAGCCCGAATCAAGCGCAAGGTAATCCTGGATTCGGCAGGCTACAGCAGGGATCTATTCCTCACGAAGGCGAATGCCATCCTCGACGACAGGGACATGTGGGTACCGTTCCAAAAGGCGGTCATTGACCGACTGGACACGCTAATCGAGCAGAACAAGACAGTACCGGCGCGCAAGCGGGGGGAGGACTAGCCCATGTTTCGCCACCTTGCCGGTATCATTTTTTATGTCGTCTTTTTTTCGGGCGTCGTTTTTGCAGCGCCAAACTCCGGAAAGGCTCCGGTTATCCCCCAATCCCTAGTCCAGTGGATGGATTACAGTACCGCTCTTGAAAAGGCAAAGACCGAACCCAAGCTTATTTTCGTGGACATGTACGCCGACTGGTGCATTCCCTGCCGGGTGATGGACAAAAATGTCTATATGAACCCCACGGTAGCCTCCATTCTGAACAAGAAATTCTATCCCGTCAAGCTGGACGTGGATTCCGAATCGCCCATTGTCTGCGACGGGAAAAAGGCCACCGCAAAAAAATGCTTCTCCGAAGTGTGGGAACTGAACGTTCTCCCCTCTTTTGTTCTGATTGCCCCCAAGGGACTTTCTATATTGACTGTGGCAGACTCCATGTCGCCCCAAGAAATGCAGATGTTGCTGGACAAGTTCCTGGAAAAAGAAAAAGAGTGGATTGAACGATGAACGAGCAGATTCTTTTCTACTTGCAGATAGCTTTTTGGGTTCTACTGCTCCTTTTTATCCACTGCTACGTACTATTTCCCATCACATTGCCATTCATCAGTGAAATTTTTAAGAGGAAGGGACGAGGCGAAGACCATAGCGAGAGTTTACCCACCGTTTCCATCTTGATTTCCGCCTACAACGAAGAAGCCGTTATTGAGCGTAAAATCCAAAACCTGCTGGAACTGGACTACCCCAAAGAAAAACTGCAAATCCTTATTGGTGACGACGGTTCCGCCGACAAGACAGCAGAAATCGTAGAGCGATACAAAGACCAGGGCATCACCCTCGTCAAGGCTCCCCAAAACGCAGGCAAGGCTGCCATGCTGAACAGGCTACAAAAAGAAGCCTCTGGCGAAATCCTTCTTTTCTGCGATGCCAACACCATGCTGTTCCCAAACGTGGTGCGCAAGCTTACAGACCCCTTCAAGGACAAGAAAATTGGATGCGCCTGCGGGCACCTGATTCTCACCGACAAGAGCGGCTCTGAACTGGGTCGTGGCGAAAGTGCCTACTGGGATCTGGAATCCGAAATCAAGAAATTCGAGGGCATGATGGACTTGCTCATCGGTGGAAATGGAGCTCTTTACGCCATCCGCAAGGAACTGTATACGGACCTGCCTACCAAGAAGAGCATAATGGACGACTTTTTCGTCACAACGAAAATATTGCAAAAGGGCTATTACTGCACATTCATCGCCAGCGCCATCGGTGCAGAGCAAACCTCCAAAGAAACCTCCGGCGAATTCCGGCGCAAAGTCCGCATCGGCCGCGCCAACTTCAACTACATGCTTTCTTACCTTCCGCTGCTTAATCCATTAAGGCCTCTGCGCTGCTACCTGTTCTTGTCCCACAAGGTCCTTCGCTGGTTTTCTCCCCATATCATGATTTTGCTGCTCCTTGTGAACATTCCCCTGGCATGGTATTACACTCCTTACCGGATTTCTCTTGGAATCCTGATTGCGTTCTTGCTGGCAGGCCTATTCAAGATTATCCCTGGAGCTTACTACTTCTTGTCTATGAACATGGCTATGCTCAAGGGATTCTTCCTTTCGTTCGGCAAGGAAAAATCCGGTGGTTGGGCCCGCGAAGCCCGTAGTGACGAAGAATGAAAAATTTACGCGCTATCTTGATGCCTGTGGCTATTTTGCTCGGAATTCTTTTCCCGCAAGCCCACATACTATCCCCCCTGATGCCGTTTTTGATCGGCACCATGATGTTCCTCACCTTCGTGACCAAGATTCCGCCCCAGACCCACGGATACACCTTCAAGATTGAGATTCGCGCCTTCGTGGCAAGCTTGATTCTCATCGGAATCTTATGGACCATCGTTACAGCGTTCAACCTCCCGCGGGAAGTTCTCTTGGGAGGGGCCATCATCGCCCTGTGCCCGCCCGCAAATGCAGCTCCCGCCATGGCGAAAATGCTGGGCGGTTCGGCATCGCTGGCCCTGAAAATATTCCTGAGCGGCAACCTGATCGCCTGCTTCTCCATCCCGCTAATTTTTGGCTACCTGACCGGAGCAGACGCAAGCCTTTCTGAAATCGCCTGGAAAATCTTCAATACCATACAGCCCATCATCAGTATTCCGCTAGCTTTTGCGCTTGGGCTTCGGGCCTTTTATCCGGAGCTTGCCGACAGGGCGGCCAAGTTCCAGAAGTACACCATGTTCGTGTGGACCTTCTCCGTGTTCGTCATATTGGCCAAGGCGAGCTTCGACATTCGCGAAATGGGATTTATGGATCTGTGGAACAGCGGAAAACTCCCATGGATGGCGGGAATTTCGCTGGTGCTTTGCATTTTACTGTTCTGGCTTGGCTGGTTCTGCGAAAGGAATCGTAGGCCCATCGAAGGTTCCCAGAGCATGGGTCAAAAGAACACCACCCTGGTCATCTGGATATCTACGCTGTACGCCGGCCCGGTGGTAGCTCTCGCCCCCACCTGCTACGTGATCTGGCAAAACCTGGTGCTCAGCTGGATGAGCCGCAAGAAGCTTTAACGGATGCGGGCCTGGCGGACCACTCCGTTTACCCGCACCACGTAATTCCCAGGAACAAGACCGGTCACCCTAAACCCGGTAGAACCGGCGACACCTTTCTGAACCAAGCGTCCCTGCATATCCATCACGGACACGATGGCGCCAGATTTCACATTGGTAATTTCCAGTCCATGGTTTTGGACCACAACACCAAAGCCGAAGCCCTCTACAGACGCAATTTCCTTTACAGAAGAAGGATCTTTTTTATTGGTCGGATCTTCGATCCAGTAGGGGTAAAGAGTCAGGGCACGATTTTCCTTGTAGATGGCGTCCAATTCATAAATCTTGGGACCTCCGTTTTTATCAGACCAACCATCCTGAAGGTATCCGTCTCTAGTGTAAGAAGCGCCTCGCAAATTTACAGGAACATCGTACTGTTTCACATCCGAGGGCACCACCTCCGCCCCGTAAGAACCGGCCATATAGACAATGGCAAAAGTCTTCACGGACCATTTGGCAAACAGTGACTTGTCACCCGTAGTCCCGTTGGTAATCTGGGCTGCAGGCTTGGTGAACTTTTTGTCGTAGTACCACCCCTCAAAAGTATAGCCCGTACGGGTGGGTTTCTTCAGCACGATAGTCGCCGACTCTATGGTGTAAGATTCCGGATTATCCTTATTGTTCTTGGCACCATCACCCAGGTCATAAGTAATCTTGTAGGTTTCGGGAGTCCACTTGGCATAAAGAGTAACGCTTTCTGATATCTCTGCGTCAAAATTGAATTTCTTGGATTCGGAGCAGTCCTTATCCCCGTACCAGTCGCCGAATATGTAACCTTCGACCTCCGGATTTGCCGGTTTGCTAACCTTGCCACCTTCCCGCACATAGGCGACCGTGGTTCCGGAACTCTTCTGCGTGTTGAATACCACGGTGAATGTGACCTGCTTAGTCCAGACAGCATAGAAAGTCGTTGTCGCCGTTGCTTTACCCAAGTCTTCTTGCTCGGTAGCATCGGCGGTTTTGGCCCAGCCGGCAAAGTAGAAGGTCTCGTCACCAGAACCGTATGTAGTCGGCAACTCCAGCCCCGCAACATCGATAGCTTCACCTTCGGCTACCGTCTTGGTTACGGTAGTCGGGGCTCCCTCTCCAGGGAATGTTCCGCCATTGGCATTGAATATTATCGTGAACATGGTTTTCCAGTAGGCGTAAACCTTTGTGGCAGACACCACACTACCCAAATCCGCATCCGGTTTCTTGGCATCAGGTGTCAAAGCCCAGCCACCAAAGACCGTGTCTCCACGGGTCGGTGTTGAAATTTCGTCGGCAGTAATAAGTTCTCCAGCCTTAAGGAACTTGGCAGACTTGGCATCTTTTGCATATTCGCCTCCATTGGCATCAAAGACCACCTCGTAGACGATATTCCCGTTGTCATCCAAAGTCACCCCATTGAGGGAAATGTGAGCCTGGCCAACACTCCAAACCCCTGTCCCAGAGCAGGCGTCTGTCCATTGCCCCTTATTCAGGTCACAAGAAACCTTGGCGGTATTGATATTCTTTACGCCGTTAATCTTGCCATCTACTGTCAAGGTGTCATTTATTTTCCCTAGTCCTTTTTCAATGACATCTGTATCATAATAAACTCTAGAAACCGTCAGGTTTCCCTCTTCGTAAAAGCCAACAATACCGCCAGCAATCCCGTTTCCACTATTGATGATGATACTTCCGTCGTATGCGCAGGATTCAAAGGTGACAGTTCCCGATTTGCGCACAAGGCCAGTCAACCCGCCTACATAGGATTCATCGCCGCTAACTCGAATATCAACTGTACTCAGGCCATTCTCAATTTTTCCGGACCAAGTATTGCCTACAAGTCCACCAATGCTGTTTCCCTTGCCGCTGGTAAGGATACTTCCAGACGCAAAGCAACTTTCAACAGTGCCTCCTCTTTGAAAGCCCACAAAAGGACCGACCGAAACCGGGTTTTCTTCTCCACCAGATTCACCCCTGTTGGTCGAGGCCATGATATTCACATTCTCAAGATTCAGATTCTTGACAACACCGTTCCCAGAAAGGACACCTACAAGCCCTACATTCTGCGCATTGCATTGCGGCTTGTTCTGGGGACAAAATTCGCTTGGAATTTTTCCCAGTTCTTCAGAGTTAATGTACAAGTTGGAAATGGTAAACCCGTTACCGTCGAAAACTCCACCAAAAGTTATGTCTCCGGAACCGGCTGCAATGGGCATAAACAGCTTGCCACCCATGTCCAGCGAAGCCATCAACTTGGCATTTATTGTAGAATTCCCCTTCACCTGGTTCACGGAATCCCTGAACCAGGCCAGGTTCGCCTCGTTCTTGATGAGGAAATATTCCTTGCCGCCTATCTTTTCCGTTTCCGGTTTTTTAGATGTCTTGCCATCCCAGGCGGCAAGGGAGGAACTTGTTCCGAATACGAGAAAAAACAAGGCGAAAGTCGCCATTACCGACCAAAAGGATCTTTTCATACACCTCTCCTTTTTTTTGTACCAGCATACACTGCAACACGCGATGCTGCAATACCTAACGGAATGAAAATAATCAAAAAAATGCCAAATATCCACAAAAAAAGATAAAAGGCATAAAAATACGCCATTTATCACTATATCAAGGGATGTGTAGTGCTATTCTAATTTGGAATATTGCCCGATTCCCGCATACGGCGGCGGGCCTTTGAGCCAGGGCGATTGCGACGGCGCTTGTGATGACCGGAATTTTGAGGCCGCTGGGAATTATGCTCGGGTTTGGGCTGTTGCACAGGCTGCGTCGTTTTGAGAGACAGTTGCCTTGGGGGTTTGGGAGAAGCCTGTGACGGTTCTGGGGACTGCACAGGTTTAGAATTCTGTGCCTGTTTTTCGCGGCGCGGGAACCCACGACCTCGGGCGTTCCGCATCTCGCTTTCGGGAGTTTCTTTCTGCGGAGGCGGGAGTTTCTCGAATATGGCCTTGTCGCCTTCGGGAATCTTTATCTTGGTGAGCTTCTCGATGGCGCGCAGGTCCTGCTCCTCGTCGGGAGCGCAGAACGAGATGGCGATGCCGTCCTTGCCCGCGCGGGCGGTGCGGCCTATGCGGTGCACGAAGGTCTCGGGAACGTCGGGCAAATCGTAGTTGAACACGTGGGAGACGTCGTCCACGTCAATACCGCGGGCGGCGATGTCGGTAGCCACCAGCACCCGGATTTTTTCGTCCTTGAAGTTCTTCAGGGCTTCCTGGCGACGATTCTGGCTCTTGTTGCCGTGGATGGCGGCGCACTTGACTCCCGCCTTTTCCAGCACCCGGACAATCTTGTCGGCGCCGTGCTTGGTGCGGCTAAAGACCAGCACCTTCTTCATTTCGGGATGTTCCAGCAACAGTTCCTTCAGGAGCGCTCCCTTGCGGCGCTTGTCAATACGGTACAGTTCCTGACGGATGCGTTCGATGGGCGTGCTCTGGGGTGCCACCTCCACACGGACCGGATTCGGCCGGAGGATGGTCGATGCCAACTTGGTGATGTCGTCGGGCATGGTGGCGCTGAAGAACAGGTTCTGGCGCTTTTGCGGCAGGAGCGCCACCACCTTGCGGATATCGTGGATGAACCCCATGTCCAGCATGCGGTCGGCCTCGTCCAGCACAAAGAATTCCAGTGCCTTCAGGGAAACCGCCTTCTGGCCGATAAGATCCAGCAGACGGCCGGGAGTGGCCACCAGCACGTCTACGCCCCGGACCAGGCAGTTTTTCTGGGAGGCGTCTCCGACGCCGCCAAAGATGCAGGTACTGGAAATAGCCGTAAACTGGGCGTACTGCTTGAAGCATTCCTCCACCTGGATGGCAAGTTCCCGAGTAGGAAGCAGGATCAAGGCCCGGCAGGTCTTGGGCGCACGGAGCTTTCCAGAATCCAGAAGCAACTGCAAAATCGGCAGGGCGAATGCCGCCGTCTTGCCGGTGCCCGTCTGGGCGATTCCCAGCAGGTCCTTACCTTCGAGAAGGCTCGGGATAGACTGTTCCTGGATGGGGGTGGGCGTTTCGTAGCCTACGGCACGGATGGCACGTTGCAAGGGGTTTGCCAGAGGGAGTTCAGAAAAAAGCATGGGGCCAAATTTAGAAAAAACACTCCCATTTGACTTTTTAGTTTCTAATAGCGATAGATATGGTGTCAAATCGTCAAAAATCATTCCCAAAAGGCGGAACCAACATGACAAACCAAGACCTTCCCGAAATTGGCAAGCGCATCGCATTCCACCATAGTCTTAGCGATAGCGAAGAAATCGGCGTATTCGACGGTTTTCGTTTCTATAGCCAATTCGACATCCGTTTTGACGCGGACAAGGTAACCTCATGGAAATACTGCGACGAGACCTATCAACCCGAAGGCAACGGTGTTCAAACCATTTTTATGTTAACCGCCTACAAAAAGTTGCCTAGCAGACATGGCGGCGCCCGTCTAGGGTCAAGGCGTCTGTATGGTTTTGAAATTTTACCCTTCGCAAATTTTTCGTCATTCTCTCTTATTGAAGTAGAAAACGAAATCACGACTATCGCTGAAAGCTACCCCGATCTGGATATAAGCGGTTTCTATGTCTGCGAAATTCCTTTCAACTATTCCTATTATGTCGGCAAGACCGTATCGGAGCGGTGGTACCTTCCCAACGGCAAACTCTGGCAAAAATCCAACATTCCCGACATATCCCGATATCCAGGCTTCAAGGGAAGGTCCTTCGGACGAAATCCAACAGAGATTTCATTCTGCCCGGGTGAAATGGTGGAATTCCTGCTTCCAGGGAAAACCGGTATCGGTGTCGCTATCGTCACGAAAATGCCCTTTTTCTCAAAAAATCTGGATGCAGAGCGAAAAAGACAAAAAACCTTCTTCACTCCCAATGCCTACTCCGACTGTTATGAAATCGTCTACTGGTACATAAACAGCGATGGTGAAGAATGTGGCGGCAAGTCATTGGTGTCCGTTCCCTTCGTATTCGCTCCTTCCTATGACATTACCGACAACATGCACGCCAACATCAACATTGCCTTGAATTACGTCAGGCAACACAAGATTTCCCGTCCCGAAAATTACTGGGGCGAAACCATGGACGTGGACCAGGAAGCGTCCATTAAAATATTTGGCAGAACTTGAGACCCGGTAAATATCTTTACTTCTGCAAGTTCAGGCTGGCGTTTGCGGCACCGTACAAACAAGTTTTACCGATCAATAAATCGGATTACAACGGGGAAACTATACTTTGGAAAAGCTCCTTGCCAAGTTTCAGTTCCGATAAAATTTCCATTCAAGTCAAAAATACGATATTGTTTTCCCATCTTTATTTTTCTAGGGGTCAATATCTGTTGAGGTTGGACTTTGTCAGACACCAAAATACATTGACGCACCGTATCAATCAAGCCACACAATTGGCCATCATATTTTCCACCCAAATTGCTACAAAAACTAGACTTAGGAACAATCATTTCCGCCACATCTTCATTTTGACGTCGCAAATTATATGATTTTGCATCATAGGCAGTCGGTGCATAAGGGGTGTTTTCTATTTTATCCACAATATGATGTATTAATGAATCCGCCTCCCGCGCAGTTCCGGCAAATACGCCTACCGATTGAAGCCGATTAAATTCATCAATAATGACATCCCTAATAAAGAAATCTTTTGACTTATTGTCACAATCTTCTTTCGAGGAACAAATTCCAAAAAATTTCATACCGTCTTCTAGAACAAAAACCATAATCGATGAGTCAGACGGCGACAAATACGCCCAATAGTCAGCCTCACTTGTACTGTAATTTTTCATTTCATTACTTACGTCCGGCATCTTTGACAAATCTAGACTATAATCATCTAGAAGATTTATCTCTGTTGACGGATACATCATATCCAATAAGCGATAGCTTTTAACTTCGCAATCCTGCGCAAATAAAAACGTTGGAATTATGAGGACGACTAATAGAAAAAACATATTCTCCTCCTATTAGCAATCACACTCACACTTACCAGTCTAAAGCTAGCGTGACAACGCGAGACTACTTCTGCAAGTTCAGGCTGGCGTTGGCAGCACCGTACAGGCTGATGCTGTAATCCTTGATGATGTACACCGGAATCTTGTTCAAAAGCGGACGGATGTTCGGGTTGTAGTTCTTTTCGAAGTACTTCATGAACAGGTTGTCGCGCTCGAGCCAGCGCAGGTCCTTCTGCACCGTGCCGCCAGCCAGATAGAGGCCACCCAGGGGCAAGAACAGCGTAGAGGCATCGCTTGCAAAGCGAGCCAGCATCTTCACGAACAGGCGCATCATCTCGGCGGCCACCGGGTCGGTATCGCTTGCGCGGCTGATGTACTTCGGGCGATCGTTGGGTTCAGTTTCTTCAATCTTCTTGAAGGCCTCGTTATCAGGAACGCCGCGGGTCTCCTTCCACCATTCGTACATGTTGCGAAGCCCCATGCCAGACACGAGAGGCTCTACACCGGGCACGGTACCAATCTTCTTTTCCATGTAGTCGTGGAATTCCTGGGAATCCTTGTCGAAGGGAGCGAAGGTGGAATGCCCGCCTTCGGAACTTGCCGGGATGTACTTCTCGCCGTCGAAGGCAAGGAAACCAACGCCCATGC
This sequence comes from Fibrobacter sp. UBA4223, assembly GCA_002382975.1. GTDB lineage: Bacteria > Fibrobacterota > Fibrobacteria > Fibrobacterales > Fibrobacteraceae > Fibrobacter. Next base: position 65,144 of record DFTB01000007.1, on the reverse strand, counting down.
CGGTACCCGGACCAATCACGGCCTTGGTCGCCTTCTGCGGAGCGGGCTGGCTGCCGTCGGTATGGGTAAGCTTGAAAATCTGCTTCGGGTCATCCACGTCCAGTGTCGGGATGCCGTAGCTGATGGCCATAAAGTCGTTAATCACAAGGGTCGGGATGCCGGTCGCCGCGGTAAGGGCGTCGCCATCCACGCTCCACGGGAGATTCGTCATGACGCACTTGTTGGCAGCCACCGGACCCGCGGCACTGATGCACACGTGGCTCGGTTTGAGGTCGGCACGGCTTTCCGCGGCAAGCTTGAGGGTCTCGCGGATGGGAGCGTCGAGACCGTCGATGTCCTTGGAGGGGCACACCGTTTCAAGAATCAGCGTGAACTTGCCGTCCTTGTAGCCCACAAGACCAAGGTTCGTGTTGGTGCCACCAATATCGCCTGCCAAAACCAGGCGGTCAAACTTTGCGTCGGGATTAAGCCATTTGATTTCCATAAAAAAAACTCCAGGTTATACACTTGGAATATAGTAATTCAGAGATTAGGATCTAGGGGTTAGGATCTAGGATTTAGGGGTTAGAGAAAAATACCATGGTTTCGCCATTCGTTCCAAACGCACGAAGTGCGTGTTTCTTGTTCACTAAATCCTAATCTCTAGTCTCTAGCCCCTAATCCCTTATTTCTACATTTCTCGCGATGAAAAACAGCACCGCCATCTGGCACATATTGGCCGTTGCCACCGTAATCTTCTGGGGCACGAGCTTCGTGAGTACCAAGGTCCTGCTGACCCACGGTTTTTCGGCGGTACAGGTGTTCTTTATCCGGTTCGTGTTCACCTACCTGCTGTTGCTGGCCATAAACCACAAGAAAATCCTGGCACAAAACTTCAAGGACGAGTTTTTGCTGTTCATCAGCGGCATCACCGGCGGTACGCTGTACTTTTGGGCGGAAAACACGGCCCTCACCCTGTCGCCGTCTTCTAACGTGTCCCTCATCGTCTGTACCAACCCGCTGCTCATCATGATTTTTGGCGGGCTACTGTTCAAAAGCGAGCGGCTCAAGTCCAGACAAATACTGGGTTCCCTGCTGACCTTCGTAGGGATGGTGCTGGTGGTCCTCAACGGCAAGTTCATATTGAAACTTTCACCCCTGGGGGATTTTCTCGCCTTTGTGGCGGCCATTCTCTGGACCATCTACTCCCTGAGCCTCAAGCCCTTCAAGGCACGGTACAGCACCCTGTTCATCACCCGGAAAATTTTTTTCTACAGCATTGTCAGTTCCATCCCCCTCATGGCTGCAGAACACCTGCAAGGGCGTTCCATTCCCTGGGAAAACTTCGCCGAACCCGTGGTGGCGTTTAACTTTTTGTGCCTCGCCATATTCTCTTCGCTACTGGGCTATGTGGCGTGGAATACCGTCCTCGAAAAACTGGGTACGGTCCTGGCCAGCAACTATGTCTACGCCCTGCCCCTGGTGACCATCGTCACCGCCATGATTGCAATCGGGGAACGCATCTCTCCTGTGGCTTGGGCAGGAGCCGCCACCATCGTCCTGGGTATGGCCATCGCGGAATACAAGGGCCGGCGATAACTTACCCAATTCTTACGAACCTGCTTATTTTGGACAATATGTCCACATTGTAAACAAAACCGGCCTACGGATTTTCGCCGGTTCAAGTTATATTTACGACGGGATATTAACAAAAAAGGATTGAGTATGAATATCTTGAAAATGACTACCGCGTTTGGGTTGGCCATTGTGGCCAGCGGCTCCATGGCCCTTGCCGCCGATTTGCCCAAGGCATCCGCATTGGTAAGCAAGATGGGTTTCGGTTTCAACATCGGAAACACGTTAGAAGTTCCTGCAAACCAGGGTGGCCCCACCGGCTGGGGAAACCCCTTGCCGAGCCAAGCCTATGTTGACTCCATCAAGGCAGCGGGTTTTAGCACCGTCCGACTTCCGACTGCCTGGTATTCCCACGTCAGCGACGGAAAAGTCAGCAAGGGCTGGATCGATACGGTACAGACCGTGGTGGACATGTGTATCAAGGACGGCCTTTACGTAGTGCTCAACAGCCACTGGGATACCGGCTGGCTCGAAGACAAGGTCTTCCCGGCAGATTCCGCTACCGTCATTAAGAACCAGAAAGCCATCTGGGGTCACTTGGCAAGCCGTTTCAAGGACTATGACGAGCACCTGATTTTTGCAAGTGCCAACGAACCCGGCGTGAACGACCCGTGGAACGGCGGTGTGCAGCAAGCATTTGATGCCAAACGTATGCAGATTTTGCAGCGTTACCACCAGGTCATGATCGACGAGGTCCGCAAATCCGGTGGAAACAACGCTACCCGTACCGTCGTTTTCCAGATGCCTCGCACCGAGATTGACAAGTACGAACTTTTGAGCCAGTATTACCCAAAAGATCCTGCAGGGGATGGCTACACCATGGCCGAAGCACATTTTTACCCCTACCAATTCTCGCTGATGAAGGCCGATGAAGATTGGGGAAAGATGTTCTATTTCTGGGAAGATGTCACCACGGGAGATGCGAGCCGTACCTGTGCCAATGGGGCTCTCGGTTCCAAGCAGTCTATTGAGACCCAGTTCGGAAAGTTGAAAACGGCCTTCGTGAACAAAGGCATTCCGGTAATCATCGGTGAAATGGGAGCCCAGAAACGCCTGACCCTCGAAGGCCAGGACCTTGAAAAGCACCTTCTTGCCCGTGCCGCCTGGTACGGCTATGTCGCCAAGATTGCCAAGGCCGACGGAATCGTGCCCATCATCTGGGATACCGGTGCCGAAGACAACCTGAACATGACGGTCATTCGTCGCCAAAAGAATGTGGACTACACCATTCTCGATTACGAAGTTCTGAACGCCATGCGTCAGGAATACGGCATGAGTGCCCTGAACGGAAACTCCATCAGCGCATTGGTTGAGGCAAGTTCCTCTACAGTTAACAAGTCCAGCATCGCCATTTTCAAGAGCCCAAGTTCCGCTTCGGCAAATACACCTCTCCGCATCAATACAAATATCAAGGATTGGAGCCAATACGAAACCGCAACCGTTCGCATTTATTCCGACATGAGCGCGGCTGATGGCTGGGCAAAAGCGTCTTTTGTCACCATGAGCGGTAGCAAATGGGACTGGGTTGAAGAACCCATGACGGTCTCCAATGGTGCTTGGTCTTCTGTAAATGTTCCTCTTTCCAGCATTACGACAATTTCCGAAGTAAACGCCGTAGTCATTTTCATCAACGCTAAGGGCATGACCGGAAAGCTTGCCGTCGACTATATTCTCCTCAACAAGAAGGGCGGCGGCGCCGATACCCTGGAATCATTCAAGACCACTGTTTTTGAATGCGGCCCGGATGACGGCGTTGTGGTTCCCGATGAACTCGGAAATATCGAGACCGATAAAGTGGCAGCAGCAACTTCAATCGGCGCCACAGGTGGCAAAACGGTGAACTACGTGTTCAAAGCCAATAACTACACCGACAACTACACCTACAGCGAATCCATAACGCCCGCAAGCAGCAACAGTAATTCCGCTGCTCCGGCAAGCAACAACAGTAGCAAGCCGAATAGCAACGGTTCCAACAACAGCGACGCCATTGCAGCACCCGCCATCGCCCAAAGTGTCCACTTCACCGTTGATCGCGGGGCCATTACGGCCACGTTCAACGCCCTTATCGCAGGCCGCACGACTGTCTCGCTCACGAACAGCCTGGGCCAGGTAATTGCAAGCAAGAATGTGAACGCCACCCGTGGCACCAACAGCGTTTCCTTGGAAACAAGCTATCAGGGTACCGCCTTCCTGGTCATCCGTCAGGGCAGCCAGAAGATGGTCAAGACAGTTCGGCTGAAGTAAATTAGGCTTGCAGCGGGATCGCCGCAGCTTTCAGGATATAGAAAGTCCCCGACAGTGTCGGGGACTTTTTTGATAGCTCACGGAAGACGGCAACCGCCCCAGTTTAATAACTGGGGCTTTGTTGCTCACGGATGCTCGACCTGGTCGAGCATGACGAGGTGTATAAACCGACGGATGGTAAAGGGCTTTACCGCACTACAATCTTCTTCGGGGCGAATCCCTGGACATGCACCAGGTAGATTCCCTTAGGTAGCGTGGACAGCTGAACCGTATTGCTTGCGTTCAATAAGATAGTGCTCATCACCACACGGCCATGCACATCTATCAGGCAGAACTTACGCTGGTCAGGATTTGCGAAGGTTACCTGCAGGGTATTTCCGGACTGCAAAACCGAGAATCCCACAGCGGTCGCAACCTGGAGTAAACCGTCCGTATCCTTGCCGCCCTTGTCATTGGAACCAGAGGAATTTCCGGTCGGATTGGAGCCGCCGCCAGAACCGGAGTCTCCGTTACTGCCGGAATTGGAGCTGGTAATATCACCATTGCTGCCCGAACTACTGGAACTGCCTTGACCCGAGGAACTCGAAGACGGGAAAACAACCTTCACCGGATGCTCGTCGTAGCAGGTCGCAAGGGCCATCAGGTACCAGGTGGCATGGGGCAACCACTGTTCTTCCCAACGCCAGGTCTGCCAGGATTCAGAAAAGCCCGCCGCATAATAATCGTCCCACACGATGCCGGAACCATCCGTATTTTTCCCGGTAATACCGTTGGCAATGCCACCTGTAAACGTTGTACTTGAATAGCTCTGATAAACCGGCGGATTCTTAGTGCCGACGCCCTTCATGACGTTCAAATCGAAGGGGTTCTTGCCCAAGAGCCAGTCCAACTGGTCTGCCGCATACCGGAACGCCTTCACGGAATCAGTGTAGCTAAGCATCCTTGAGGCATACACTGCAGCCGAGGCCAAAGAACCAAGTCTTGCACTTTCTCCCTGCCACCAGTAATTGGTCTCATTGTCATGAGGGATAAAGAAATTCGTTTGGATTTTGCCGCCGGTTTTGACAACTTGCTTGGCATAGCCGAAATGATTGTTTTGGCGGTCTGTCACGCTGATCATCCAATCCAGATGTTTCTTGACAGCTTCGGCGGCTTTTTTCATCAAGACCTCGCCGGGATTGTCACAGTTTGCCTCTGGCGGGCAGGGTTCATACGCGATATTGTTCTCCATTTCTATGTAGCGAAGCAAAGCCACCACAGGAAGCCCGGCGTCGCTAGCATGGAAGAACGGACGGGTCTTGTCGTTATCGCTCCAGAAATAGCCATCGTCACTAAGGCGGTCGATCAGGTGTTCCGCCCTCTTGCGAGCAGCAGTCATGTATTTGGACAGGCCTGTGGCAATGGAAAGTTCCGTTGCCGCCATAAGAGCCGTATAATCGTCAATGATATTTTCCTTTTTATCATCGCAATAAGCACAATCCCCACCCAAGGTCTGCTTACTTTCTAGATGATCGAAGCCGGTCTTGGCGGCAGCCAAATACTCGTCCGAGGTGTAGTCGCCACCCTTCCCTAACGTAGAGGCTCTGGCCAAAGCCGCAATGGCCATACCGCCACCTTCGCGGTAGGCAGCCTGGTAATTGGAAGACATCGTTCCTGCACTACCCGAAAAGGCGCACAGGTTCCAGCCGCCATCGGATGCATTCCACCCATTAAAGACAGTGGTGTAGAAATACCCGTCATCACTCAGCATGCGTACCAAAAAGTCTGCACCCCAGAGGGCCTCGTCAAGGGCAAAGCCTCCACTTGTGGCCGTGGTTACGGCCGTAGGGATATGCTCGTTGGCGTGCGCAAGAACCCAAACCGTCAAAGGAATTTGCTGAGGATTCATGTAGTTGGCGTAAGACAAATGGGAAAGGTAGGTGCCATAGTCACCGGAGGCATCACTCCAACCGCCGTGAACATCCTTTTTCTGGCTGCTTCCGTAAATCGTCGCACTTTTATGCCCCGTCATAGTATTACGATCCAGTCGGAAATAATTGAGCACAAGCCCTAGGGTCGTACTCGCCAGGTTTTTGTCTGCAACGGTAATTGCCTTCGATGTCACTGTGTTGCCGCCGGACTCGAATTCAACGGTATAGGACCCCGGTGTCTTGACTTGGGAAAAATCAAGGTTGTAATAGACGGTAAAGCCATTGGTCCACCCCGTGGGAATCGACCCCACACCGAAAGTTCCCGAAGCGACCGTCGCTCCGTCCTTCTTGATGGAATAGCTCGCTCCGTTCAAATTGTCGCTGGATTCCACCACCAGTGCCTTGGGAAGGTTAGAATCGTAACCGGCCACATTATAATGGAACGTGACAGCAGCACCTGCCATGGATGCCACGCCTAGAAAAAGAGGAAAATAAAGTTTGCGCATAACTTAAATATATATACGAAACTCGATTTTTCCTAGAAAAGAATTGTTAAAAAAATGCTTTTGGCAAAGAATGTAATTTTATGCAAAAAAAAGCCAATTTATGCACCGAATTCCTGGTCGTCCAGGGTCAATTCGTGGGCCACGTCGTCCATTTTCTGCTCGGCGGTCTTGGCAAGGGCGGTGCTGTGGCCCCTTAGGGCCGCAAAGGGGGCGAAAATCTTCGCACGGGATTCCATGCTCATGCGGGGGTGTTTCATGAGAAAGTTCCAGTCGTCCCTCGGGTAGGGCAGATCTATTATGTCTGTGTAGTCCTGAGTCATGAGTCATAAGTCGGCGCTATGCGCCTCTGAGAAAAGTACAAAAATATTTTAGTCCATAATTAAAACTCATAACTCGCAACTTGCAACTCATGACTATGCACGGTGTCCTCCGATTTGTCCGTTCCGCTCTACGGTGGTGGCGCCCTCCTGCAGGTCCATGCCCTTGACGATGGCGTTCTTGCCGAAGCGCTTCTTGATGAGCAGTTCCGCCTTGAGGCGTTTCTTTTCACGTTCCTGCTTCTGGGCATCGGTAAACAGGTCGTAGCCCTGGTTGCTTTCATCTACCACGTCGATGGCCACCAGGTTCAAGCGGCGCACCGTCAGTTGCGGGTCCACAATCCGGTCGAAAAGCCGCATGACCGCCTCGGCAAAGGCGGACTGTGAACTGGTGTAATGCCCGATAGAAGCCGTGCCGTGAGCGGGTTTCGGGATTGTGCGTCCGTAAAAATCCTGCACCGTTTCGCCGTGGTAAATTCCCTTGTCCACATTCTCCCTGTCGTAACCTACCGTAAGCACCATGCCCTTGGCCACCAGGTCGTTTTCTACCAGGCGCATGGATACCGTATCCACCATTTCCCGCACCACCAGGCGGGCCTTGTCGAAGGGGTAGGGGTCCTGCAACACCTGGCCTTCTCCCATGCTCTGGGACTGGGGCTTCGCCCTCTTGATGTCTGCGATGGTACAGGGTTCGTATCCCCAGGCGTGGTCTATCAGGATTTCCGCATTCACGCCGAACATCTTGTACAGGGCGTCAGGTTCCTTGACGCTTACACGGGCAATGTCTCCCATGGTATGGATTCCCCGCCCATGGTTCAGGTGGCACTTTTCCAGCCTGGCTGCGATGCCACGGCCCACCTGCCAAAAGTTGGTAATGGGCTTGTGGGCCCACAGTTGCCTGCGGTAACTCATCTCGTCCAGTTCCGCAATGCGCACGCCGTCGCTGTCCGCCTCGACATGCTTTGCCATCACGTCCATAGCAATCTTGCACAGGTACAGATTTGTGCCGATGCCTCCTGTTGCAGTGATTCCCGTGGTGGTGAATACATCTTGAATGATGGTCTTTACCAGTTCCCGCGCGGTTTTCTTGTACAGCTTCAGATACTTCGTCAAGTCCAGAAAACATTCGTCGATGGAATAGGCGTGAATATCTTCGGCACTTACGTACTTGAGGTAAACGTTGTACACCTTCGTGGAATACTCCACGTACCTTGCCATCTGGGGTTTTGCAATCAAGAACTCCACCTTCTCGCCTGTGCGTCGTTCCACCTCCCGGACCTTCTGGTTCACTTCGAAAAGCCGGGCCCGTCCAGGAATCCCGTAGGCCTTCAGCGCAGGCGTCACCGCAAGGCAGATGGTCTTTTCGGTACGGCTCTCGTCGGCCACCACCAGCTTTGCCTTTAAGGGGTCAAGGCCCCGGAGGATACATTCCACCGAAGCAAAGAACGACTTTAAATCTATGGCGGCGTAGGTACGGGAGGGCATGGAATCAGCGGATAATCTTATAGCGCATCTTCATGGCCTTCAGCGGGGACCTTCCCCTTGTCTGGACGGCAGGCTTTGCAAAGTGACCGAGCCTTTCGGTACCATATCCGGCAGTGCGCCTATAGGTCGCCGAACTGGCCAGTTCAACAGCCTTTTCCATTTGTGCCTTTCTGGTTTTTATTTCAAAATCAGGAACTATTCCTAAGTCATGGTATAGTTTCCAGTCTTTGTCGTAGGAATACATTGCCGTAATGATTGCCAATCCGTCAGGCAAGGCAATGGGGATATCCTCGTTTTCCTCCCCCTTCGCTATCCCTAACTGCGCAATCTGCTTTCCGTAAGTCAAGGTACCAACCACAGGGGATTTCTTGTTGGAGGCAATAGCCGAAAGCATCAATTCTGCACAACTGGCCGACATCTCATTCGCAAGCATAACAACATAGCGGTCCCTTGCGCTTCCATCCTGGCCCGCGACAACAATCACAGTATCCAATTTCTGGATGTACTTCTGCCTGCCATCGGCCAAAACAGAATCCGCATCGGCAATGATATCTATAACAATGGTATCCCCTTTAGAAAGAAATTGCTCCGCGGCGGCAATACAATGATCGGTATCCCCGCCACCATTATTGCGCAAATCTATAATGGTGGCTTTTGAACCAGCAGTCTTTTTCAGGGCTTCGGCAAATTCCCCATAAGTACCCGAGTCGTCCAAGGTCTTACTGTCAAATTCCGTTATCCTGATAACCGGTATGGAATCGCCCATACCATCTTGCTCGTAATGAAGGTACACCGTAGGTAGCCGGCCTATTTCCTCGACGGCAACTTTAACCTTTACAGGATATAACTGATTCTGAAGCGGACGTGCAATGTCCAGCATGATTGTATCTTGACCGGAATATTCCTCATAGGCCATCATTAAGTCGTCCATGGAATAGAGGTCGCCTTCTTGGATTCCGAGGTTCCTGGCCCCCTCATCCGCCGATGTCACAACAAACAGTTCCACGTCAAATTCGTCATAGGGGGCAGATTCAATCCCCACAATCCTTAAGCCTTTTTCAGATTCGACAAGGGATGCTAGCATCGTTGCGGCCATTGTCGGGTCATAGTAACGCGTGTAGGGGTCAGTCATCTGGTTGTACATATAGCACACATCATAATATCCCTTGGTGCAGCTCTTTTCTCCGAAAGCATTTTTGCTATCCAAAGCGGAACCCTTACCAACGTAGGCGTCGACACTGCCCTCTATCTCGTTACGGGCGTGTCCATAGATATAAAAAAGGTCCAGCAGGGTGTAATTGGCGGACAATTCTTTCGAAGGGACTAGCCTTTCCGGGGCTTCCTCCTCTGTCCCCGTACCGGAAGGAGACTTGTGCGTACACGCAGACAACAACAATGCAGAGCACGCCAGCGCACCGACGAGAAGGAATTGCATTGTTTTCATATTAACCTCCTTACCAGTCCTTAGCTGGCCGAGCCTGGCCGCGGATAGGCTTCCAGGGCTTACGTTCGCCGTTCTGTTCGTCAAAATCCTTCAGGAGCTGTGCCGCTTCTTCGGGGCTCATCTCGCCCATCTGCACGGGCTGTTCTTCCGGTTCTGCGCCATCGTTAGAGGAATCGCCCTGGCTGTCGCTGGAGCCTTCTTCGGACTGCTCAGGTTCGGGCTGTTCGCCGGCACCGCCTTCGCCGCCGGAGCTTCCCGCATCCGAGCTGCTGGACTGGCCGCCGCCGTTCTGGTCCTGCTCATCGGAAGCGCTTGAGGAACTTTCTGAACCGCTGGAATTGCCTTCGCCGTTTTGGTCCTGGTTTTGCTGGTCCTGCTGGTTTTGGTCTTGATTCTGGTCTTGGTTGTTATCCTGGTTCTTGTCGTTCTTCTTGTTTTCGTTCTTCTGCTCGTCCTTGGCCTCGTGAATACGGTCCAGGAGCATCTGCAACTTTTGATCGTTGGGGTAGTATTGCAGGCCTTCGTTACAGGTAATTTCTGCAGAGGGCAAGCGGTTCTCAATATACTGGAATGCCGCATCGCTGTAGTAGGCCGATGCCGACTTGGGGGCGGCAAAGGCAGCTGCGGACAAAAGCAAAACCATAACAATGGACCCTATTGCTACGCTCCAGGGTGACGAATGACTGGATCCTTCGCGGTTTCGCCGCTCAGGATGATGCGTTTCGCAATGACAATTCCGAACTCCGAACTCCGAACCCCGAATTATAATCATCAGATTACCTCCAGGTCGTTGTCGGTGTTGCTGGCGTCAATCTTTGCCTTGGGCTTTCGGCCAGCCTTGATTTCGATAATGTCGTCAATGCGCTGCACATGCCCGCTGAGCTGACCAGCCGTTTCGTCTTCGGCAATCAGGTTTTCCAGCATTTCCTTGCCTTCGGCATACTTGCCGTCCTTGCAAAGCTGCAATGCACGGGCCAGAACTTCCTTCGCCTTTTCGCTCAGGGGCGGCTGTTTCTGGTCGTTGTTTTGGTCCTGATTCTGTTCCTGGTTCTGCTTTTGCTTGTCCAGTTCTTCTTTCAGCTTACGCTGCACGATTTCCACGTTTTTCTTGGCGTTTTCAAAACCATTGTCCAGGTCGATAGCCTTTTTCAAGTAGGCAACGGACTCCCGCCAGGCGGCAATGCGTTCGCTACCTTCGGCCGCCTTTTCACCTATGCGAAAATGTGTATTGGCCAGGTTGTAGGCCGCCTTGGCCGCCATTTTCTTGTCGGGCATGCGTACGGCGCTTTCCAATTCCTTCTTGGCCTCGTCGTAATTGCCCAACTTGTACTGGCAAGTGCCGATATTGTAAAACAACAACGGGTTTGCAGGCTCCGCTTCCCGGGCCTTCATATACTTTTCCAAAGCACCGGCATAGTCGCCATTCTTAAAAAGTTTATTGCCGTCGTTTATAGGTCGCGCAAAAAGCGACACCGACAGCACACACAACATGACCAAAAACAATCGCATTTTTCAAGCCTTCATCTTTGCAATGGTAATATACAAAAATGAGAATTATACGACCAATCTATAGCAAAAGCATTAGAGCTGTCGAGCAACCACTAAAAATCAGCACAAGGAACACGCCCGCCACTCGGCGACGTACAGAGCCATTCTCGGCAAAAATTCCTTCAACCGACAAACAAATACAGGGAATCAATACTGGAAGTATAAAGCGGAAATCATTACTGCACGAATAAGGGTATTTCAGCCTTAATGCCGCCACTGCCACAACAAACATCACTATCTGAGCAAGGGAAAGAATTGTCTTGGCATTCCACTTTATTCGCCAAAGCCCCACTAGGGCAAATCCCACAAGGCCCAACAGCGAAATACTGATAATGGACGCCAGCCAGTTCCCAGCCGTCGTTTTCAGCAACTGGAATTCCCCGAAAAGGGATGTCTTTGCGAGATAATTCAAGAAATACTGCCGACCCATGTTGTCATCCCAGGCGCTAGTGTAGGGATGGGTCAAGAAGTTTTCCAAATCAAAATAAAGCATATTTCCCGGCTGTGCACCGACAATCAAGGCGCTGTTCAAATTCTTGGAGTTCCCCACAATATCGGGATTGAACAACACAAGGCCGCCTACAGTGCCGCAAAGGGCCAAAAACAGCACAAGACCAATATACTCCGTTTTTTTCTTACGTTCAAAAGACAGCAATCTGCCAGGAACAAAATAAACAAGGAACATCAATCCGAGTGTAGCGATGGTGATGATTCCCGTAGATTTCGCCCAATAGGCCATTGCCGCAAGAGCCACTGATAAAATCACATACGCGCCATTCTTTGTAGCCATATACCGCAGAATGGCCCAGAAACAAATCACATGCGCCATGCAAAACATGGCTTCGTTGGTAATCCTCGGAGACATCATGACAAGGGACGGCCAGAACGTCCAAAGCAAGGCGGCAAGCCAGAAGCCTCTACCTTTCAAAAGCATGCGCAAGCAATATAGCCCAAAGATCAGGGCCAATGCCGACATGATAAAACTGTACCATTGTAGCGCCCTGGGCTTGGAATAATCGAACAGGAAGGAGGCTTCCCAGAAGGGTATTGCCGAAAGGTAATAAAGGGGTGGGTGGTAGCAAGTCCAACATTCCTTATTGTCTGGAATGCGGTGCTCGTCTGCCACAATTCCTACATACTCAATGTGACCATCTACATCGTATGCCCGCTGGCTGTAGCTGGTATCCTGAAAATAAGCTCCGCGCAAAGCTAGTCCCAGCAGGAAAATCAACAGGATTCCCTTATGCAATTTGTATCGTGAACCTATCAAGAAAACCAGCAATCCAAAAAGGACAAAGACCACAACAGTAAGCGCACGAGATCCAAAAGAGTCCGCTTTCATCAAGGCGGACAATCCTGCAGTACCACCATTGTTTCGAATTTTCAAGTCAAAATTATATTCATCCTGCAATCCCGCGTATTTTTCAAAATCTTGTTTTGTCAACGTGAATCCAGAAGCCCAATCGCAATAACCCGGAAACTGCTTCGGGTCCACAGACTTACCATTTATGGACATCTCCAAAAGGCAATCATCGGGAACCAATTTTAGGGACAATCCATGAGACCATCCCGTATTCAAACCGAACTTGACAGAAAAAACTTCGCCCTGACCCATCCGCTTAAGAATCGGGAGCACGACTTCTTTTGTTTCATTCTGTCTTTCTAGAGTAACATTCTTGATAACAGGAGCAGAAACCTTCAGCACTACTAGTACCAAAACAAGTAGCAGTGCTATATAAAGTTCCGGCAGCCTAAAAATTTTCAAGATTTTTTTCATTAAAATTACCGGTCTAGGCCTTCTTTCCTTCGTGATATTCTTCTTCGCTATTCACGTTCCAGAGGGCGGTCTTGTCGGTGGAATTTTCACGGATGCATTTTACGACTTCCATGGCAGCAAGCATACTATGGTCCATATTGTTGTACTTGTGCATGCCGTTTCGGCCCATGAGGAACAGGTTTTCTATCGGATCTACATATTCACGAATCTTGTCAAACTCGCCGTAGGTGCCGAAGTAGGCGGGATAAGCCTTCTTGATGTGGAACACCACGGAATCCCGCACGTCGGCAGGCCTCGCCACGTCTATCTTGTCCAGTTCCGCAATGGCAAACTTGATGAAGTCCTTGTCGGGCATGCGCCACATCTCGTCGCCTTCGGTGGCGAAGTATTCGAGGCCGATCCACACCTTCTCGGGATCGGCCACCAGGTAAGGGCTCCAGTTGTTGAAAATCTGGATGCGGCCGAGTTTCACGTCGGATTCCTGCACATAGATCCAGTTGTCCGCCACGAACTTGAGCTTGCTTTCGGGCGTGCCTGGTTTTGCAGGGTTCTTGATAAGCAGCTTATCCAGGAGCAGGCCCACAGTGATGAAGTCTCGGTACACGAGGCCTTCAGCCACGCGCTTGACTTCTGCCGGCACGAGCGTTTTTCCGTTGTCCATGGCGGCCACAAGTTCTTTTACCGGCATGGTGCTGAGGAAATAGTCGCAGGAAACCGTTTCCGTGGAATTTCCGCGGTCCACGATTACGCTTTCCACACGCTTGCCGTCGGTAGAGCGGTTCACGCCCACCACCTTCGAGTTCATGTGGATTTCGCCACCTTTCTCCAGCACCTTCTCGGCCACCGTTTCCCAAAGCTGGCCAGGTCCGAATTTCGGGTAGAGGAACTGACCTATCAGGCTGGTTTCCGTATCCTTTTGGCGGATGTCCGCTCCATTGGCAGCTCCCGCTTCAGCCTTTTTCTTGCCTGCAAAAATCTGCTTGAGCGCATGCACCACGGTCTTGGTGATGGAAAGCCCCTTGATGCGCTGGCCACCCCAGTCGGGGCTGATCTTATTGCAGGGAACACCCCACACCTTTTCGGTATAGTCCCTAAAGAAGGTGCGGTAAAGTTCCACTCCAAAGCGGTTAATCATGAAATCTTCGAGGCTGTTCTCCTTGCGGGCGGGCAAAAGCTGCACCTTGAGATAACTCATGCCTATCTTGAACATACGCCAGAGCCCGAGGTTCCGGATGGTGTCGCCGTTCAGGCTCACCGGATAATCGAAAAGCTTGCGGAGGAACAAAATACGGCTGAGGCGGCTACGACAGAGCATCACGTAGTCCGTCTTTTCGGGATCGGGGCCGCCCTGCACCAGCGGTACGCTGCGTCCGATGGCGATGTCGTCTTTACTGGCAGCGCCTTGCAACGGCAAAATCCCCTGCCACCAGTCCATCACCGTATCGCTCTTGCTAAAGAAACGGTGGCCGCCTATGTCCATACGGTTGCCGTTGTAGCGGGCCGTGCGGGAAATTCCCCCGATAACGTCTTCGGCTTCAAAAATCACAGGCTTCACACCTGTGGTGCGCAAAAGTTCCAATGCGGCGGTCAGACCCGCAGGGCCTGCACCGGCGATTACGGCAATCTTTTTCTCTTCGCTCATAAAGTACCTTAGGAATTCGGTTTTTTGTTTCCCGATTTGAACAGAATAAATTTTCTCGCAAGAAAATTGTACAGAAGTACGATTATCGCGGCAACCACCTTGGATATCATTTCCTGAATACCAAGCACGCCGACAAACACATACATCAGCAATTCGTTCAATCCCATCCCGAAAAGGCTTATCAACACAAAAACAACCACTTCCAGAAAAACGTACTTTTCCATTTTACGCTTTTCCGTGCTGAACACCCACCTCACGGTCAAGAGGTAGTTGACCACGTTTCCTGCCGCAAGGCCAATCAAGTTCGAAATCAGGTAATGGATGTCAAAATAGTAGAGGGCAAGTGCAAAAGCCCCAAAATCCACAATAAAGGCGAGACCGCCAGTCACGAAATACCGTAAGAACTGGCCCACAACTCCCCTTCGGCTGGGAATCTTCGATTTTATCTTTCCGAGCACGGAACTTTCGAAATCCATAGCAAAAAAGTTAGTAATTTTACCCCCAAAGTAATTCTACACATAGGGTATTAGCCATGTCCTGTTTCCTGATTACCGGCGGCGCCGGATTCTTTGGCTCCATTCTCAAAAAGGAGCTCCTTGCAAAGGGCCATAAATGCGTAAGTATCGACCTATGCCCTGACCCAGACAAGCACGAAAACCTCACCAGCATTTTGGGCGATATCCGTGACAAGGAACAGGTTGAAAAGATATTCAGCGAAAACCAGTTCGAAGCCGTATTCCACCTGGCCGCCATGCTGGCCCACGACCGCAAGCGCATCAACAACCTCTGGACATCCAACGTAGATGGCACAGAAATTATTGCCGACGCCTGTATCCGCCACAATGTGAACAAGCTCGTGTTCACATCCTCGAACTGCCTTTGGGCTAAGAATTTCGACGACCCCGTCACCGAAGCAGAAGAACCCAACCCCATCGAGATTTACGGCAAGTCCAAGCTGGAAGGGGAAAAGATTCTCTTCGCCCGCAAGGACAAGCTGAACTCTGTCATCTTCCGCTGTCCTACCATCATGGACGAAGGCCGACTCGGACTGCTTTCCATCCTCTTTGAATTTATTGACGAAAACCGAAAACTCTGGATGGTAGGCGACGGAAACAACCGTTACCAGTTTATCTACGCGAAGGACTTGGCCAACGCCTGTGAACTCGCCTTGAATTACCAAGGGACCACCGTATTCAACATCGGCTCGGACAACGTGAAGACCTTCAACGAGGTGTACAGCTACGTCATCGAGCATGGCAAGTCAAAATCCAGGCTGGCCCATTTCCCCAAATGGTTTATTATCCCTTGCATGAAGCTCGCCAGCAAGCTCGGCATTTCGCCCCTCGGCCCCTACCAGTACAAGATGATTGCCAGCACCTTCGTTTTCGACACGTCAAAAATCAAGAAAGAACTGGGCTTCCAGCCCACAAAGACCAACGAAGAGATGCTGCTCCGCGCCTATGAATTCTACCACCAGAACCGCAAGGCCATCGAACACCGCACCAACGTCTCGGCCCACAACGAGTGCGCCAAGATGGGCGTCATCCGGCTGCTGAAATGGCTTTCGTAAATAAGTCCTACAAATAAAATGCAGACACCAGGGCAATCATGCCTTGGTGGTCTTTTTTTGCAGTCATCTCGCGGATGCTGTGCATGCTGAGCATAGGCTCGCCGATATCCACTGTCGGGATTCCGAGGCTTGCCGAAACGGCAGGGCCTACCGTTGAACCGCAGGGCATGTCGTTGCGCATGATAAATGTCTGATACGGAATGTTATTTTGTTCACAAATCAGCTTGAACTGGGCGTTAGAGAACACATCGCTGGCATAGCGCTTTTGTGCATTGACCTTGAGGACAATTCCACCGCCCAGAACTGGGGCGTGGTTCGGCTCGTGCTTGGCTACAAAGTTCGGGTGGCAGGCATGAGCCATGTCGATGGAAAGGGCGAGTGAATTCGGAGTTCGGAATTCGGAATTCGGAGTTAAAGAATCTAAAACACTCTTCAAGAAATTGCCGGCGGCTCCTTCGCGAGTGTTGGAGCCCACCTCTTCGTTGTTGAAGAAGGCGGCCACCTGAAAATCCTTCTCCGAAGGTTCCGCCTTGGCAAAGGCTTCTGCGATGGCGTGGCAGCTAGAAAGGTTATCGAGCCTGCCGGAATAAATCCATTCGTCTTCAAAGCCGCCTAGCTGTGCGGCTTGAGCGTCGAACAGCTGCACGTCGAAATCCAGAAGGCGCGCCCCCAGAGGAAGCTCAGCCGACAAGGCCTCCGCAAAACGTTCCTTGCCGTCAATGGCCGTCCACAGGGCGTTCAAGTCCGTCTGGGGGTTCACCTTCAGGCCGTCCTGATTGACATTTCGGTTCAGGTGGACTGCAAGCTGCGGAATGCGGAACAGCTTTTCTCCACGGAACAACTTTGTCTGTACCTTGCCTTGCAGTTCGTAGGCCAAAAGTCCGGCGTATCCTAAATCTCGGTCCAGCCAGCTGGCGAAAATGGGACTGCCGTAAACTTCGGGGTGGAGCGTCCGTACGCCCGCAGCCGAACAGTCCGGATTGGGGGTGATTTTCAATGTCGGGTAGTCCGTATGGGCCAGAGCTATTTTGAACTTGGATTCTGCACTTGCCGCCCGAGGTAAACGGACCGCAATCAGCGCCCCGCCTCGTTCGAACAATTGGACCTTTTTTTCTGTTCCAGCACCCAAAAAAGCCTTCAGGTTCTCTACCGTATGGTAGGGCGTTACTGAATTATTCAAAAAATCAAGGAAATTCATGGTTTAAAGATAGGTAATGAAAAGTCCGGTTCAAAGCGCATCGACCTCAGACCCCCGACGCTAGAGATTAGGGGTTTTAGGGGCGAAGCCCCTAGGAGTAGGGGTGGTGGAAGACCGCAGGGCGGGCTGAAACCAGGGGGAAGCCTCCCCCTAACCCCTAATCACCAGTCATTAATCACCAAACACTGGCCAAACCTGTTTCTATATTTTTTTTCATGAAGTTCAAGCCTATCAAGCAAATAAACTGGATGGAGATGTCCGGCCTTTTGGTCGGTATCTTCTTTACGGTTGCCGTGATGGTGTTCGGACTTGTGCTCTATACGAAGCTTTTTACCAGCGGAATGATCGGCGTGGAGGAATACAAGCTCCACAGTACCTTCGACAAGGCCCTGGGACTTAGGCCCGGCACCCGCGTGCAGATTAGCGGTGTAGATGTGGGTCAGATTTCGGACATGAAGATCGAGGGCGACGGCGTCTATATGGAATTCACCCTCCGCAAGCAATTCCAGAACTGGATTACCGACAGCGCCCAAGTGTACGCCATTCGCGACCAGAATGTGATTTCGGCCCGTGTGGTCAACATAGATGTCAAGCGCGGGAAAGGCCGTGTGCTAGAAAACGGGGATTTCTTGCCGCCAGGCAAGGCCCAGGACATCGAGACCGTGCTGGAGACGGCCAACGAACTGCTGGGCCGCGTGAACCAGCTTATCGATGCCGCAGACACCCTAGTGGCCATGGCCATGGATACGGGAACCACCATCGGCGCCCTGTTCGGTTCCCGTGCCCTCTACGACAACCTGAACCGACAGCTTGTGCGCCTGGACGACATTACCCTCAGCGGAACAAGGGCCATTCACAAGGTTTCGGACCTGATGGACACCTTGCAGTTGACCGTTCCGCCCCTCGTGAGCCGGATGGACAACGTGATGAACAACGTCTCCGGCATGATGGACGATGTTTCGGGCATGATGACGGAACTGAAACCCCTGCCCGGAAAGGTGGACGGGCTCATGGGCAAGCTTGAAGGAACGGTGGAACGCGCCGACAACATGATTACCGAACTCGGGAAAATTACCATCGGTCTTTCGGACTTCATGGAATCTACGGAACAGACCCTGGAAAACGCGGACGAGCTAATGGAGGGCATTTCCAACATGTGGATTATCAACCGGAACATGCCTAACCGCGACAGCATTCCCTACATGGTGGAGACCCTATGGTAAATAGAATCTTCGCCCTGGCCCTGGTCCTTGTTTTTTCGGGAATGTGCTTCGCTTCCGAGTCTTCGACGCTGGCCTTTCGCGCCCAGAAGTCCATTGCCAACGGAAAGTTCGCCAAGGGTTACGGCCAACTAGAACGAGCTCTGCTTGCAAGCCGCAAGGAAGCCGATTTGGCCTCTGAAGGACGGGTCTTGTTGTCTATGGCGAGGGTCCGCATCATGAGTCTGGACCTGAACTTTGCGGACTCGCTGTTGAAGGTGGTGCGTCCCGAAGCCCTGGACGAAAATTCCGCATTGATGCTCAACCAGTCGAAGGTGGCACTGGCCAACGCCCGGGAAAAATACGGCGACGCCGAAAAGATTTGTCGCTCCATTGACGACGGCAGCATCAAGAAACGAGACGAAGCCCTGAAAGCCGCCTACTATTCGGAATGCGCTACCGCCTACGCTGGAGCGGGCCACGAAGACGAGGCCAACGCCGCCCTCAAGATGACGGGCAAGAACAGCGATACGGACGGAGGCTTTTACGCCTACACCGCGGCAAAGGTCAAGAGACTCCTGGGTAACTCCGAAGCGGAAAACCTATACAAGTCCGCCGAAGAAAAATCCATCAAGAGCAACTACACCTACATGACCGCCACAATCCTCTGGGAGCGTTCCTTGATCAAGGGAGTTCCGCAGAAAGAAAAAGACGACCTGCGGCTCCGCTGCAAGAACGCCTTTGAACTGATGGGGCTGCCCAACAACGCCAAGCGCTGCGGGAAATAGGCGTTAGGAAAGTCAGGCCGTAAGCCGTTAGTGATTAGTGGTTAGTGGTTAGGGCCGATGGTTTCAAGATGCCGCTAGTTGCTGGTCGTATCGGTTGCGGCGGCAGCGACAGTATCCGCTGCGACAGCATTGATTACCGTAGAATCAGCTTTCGTTGAATCCACCGCCGTTGAATCGGCGGGCTTTACCTCTTCGGGCTTTTTCAGCTGCAGCAAATGATTGTAAGCCTGGACAGGAGAAATCTTGCCATCGGCAAACAGGTCAATAGTGTTTTGGACATCGTTGTACACCGTAGAATCCGCTCCCTGCCTTAAACCACGGTACCCGAGAACTCGGAAAGTTTTGTTGTAAAAACTGCTCCGGAATTTCTTGAAACGGGGCTGCATCACGTCGTTCAGTATCATTTCGACAGCCGTTTCCGTCTGCATGGTATCCAGTTCAAAAGTCCGGTAAATGGTGCGGATATGGGGCGGGATAGTGGTGTCGGGACTGTCGAAATAAGGCCGCATGATATTTGCCGCCTTGGTCTTGTTGGGGTAAGGCCCCTTGGAAAGCCGCAAGGCGTGAGCCACGGCCAACCGCCAGTATTGAGGATAAGTTCTCAGTGCCCTGTCCATCACAATATAATCGGTGGTGTCCTTGGAATCCATCTGAGTCATGGCACTCACAAAGTAGTAGGGAGTGTAAAACAAGCTATCCAGTTCCGTGCAGAGGTTCGCCACGTGGCTCAGGTAAGCATACTCCTTGCCACTCAAGAAACTGTCGCCAAGTTCCGTAAGGCCCTTGATCCAGAAAAGTCCTGCCACCGAAGCGTCGTTCCCTGCGGCGATGTACCTCACGTAGTTAGCCTTCGGCAAGAAGGACTCGTCGAAATTAATGCCAGGGAGCGGTTTCGCATAATGGAAGGCCGCCGCAATGACCGCTATGGCTAATATGATGATGGCAAGGAAACGCATAGTTAGTTCGGAGTTCGGGATTCGGAGTTCGGAATTAGAAAAAACAATTCCTAATTCCGAATTCATAAATCTGAATTAAATATCGCAGGCCTCCGCGAGTTTTTCGAGGGCGTCGATGCAGTCGCTTGCGAAGTTCGCCGGGTTGCCGGTGCGCTGGTAGGCAAAATTCAGGCCGCTACTGCTGTTGAGAACATGGAACTTGCGCTTGCCGCCGCCGTTGGCAATGGCGGTAAGTACCGTCTTGGCGTCGCCGCCCTGACCGCCGGGCACGCCCGGAATGGACACGCCCGGAATCAGGAAGGGAATCTCGTGCTTGTGGGCTACGGTGTAGGCCGTTATCTTTTCAAGCTCTTCGGGGTGGGTGGCTCCGACGACAGCGCCCAGGTATCCGAAGTTTCCGTCCCATTCCATAATCTTGTCGGCTACGGAATAAAAGGCTTCGGCCTTGTCCCGAGGGTCGTCGCTACGGACCACAGGCAGGTCCTGAAAATCGTGGGCGCCCTTGTTGCTCGTGCGGAGCAGCACATAGGCGCCGTGTTCGTCGGCGTTCGTTTCGGAACTGCGGATAAACGGCCCTACGGAATCGGCGCCCATCCAGGGGGAAACCGTCACGGCGTCCGCCTTGTAAACATCGTAGGCGGCGGTGGCGTAGGCGGCGCTGGACTTGCCGATGTCGCCGCGCTTGGCGTCGAGAATCACCGGAATGCCTGCGCTCCGGTAATCGGCAATCAGCTGTTGCAGCACCAGCATGGCTTGCACGCTCACGCATTCGTAGTAGGCGCTGTTGGGCTTGACTACGGCCGGCTGCACGCCCCGCTTCAATGCGCATTCCAAAATTTCGGAATAGAAACGCTTGATCTTGTCCTCGGCGGAGCCATCGGGGCAGCAGGGGTCAATCAGCTTGAGCACAGGATCCATGCCCAGGCAAATCGGGTTTCCGCACTTGGCAATGCGTTCTTCTAAACGAGCCTGAAAGTTCATTACTTCAGCTCCTCTTGAATCTGGGCGGCCTCGTAGCTGAGAATGCCGTGGGCTACCGCCACGTTCAGGGATTCCAGCTCGCTGCTCATGGGAATCTTTACCGTCTCGTCGGCAAGTTCGATAAAGTAGGGGTTGGTGCCCGCACCTTCGTTACCCACCAAGAAAGCCATCTTGCGGAGCTTCCTTTCCGGAATCTGGCGCAAGGACTGCTTGGCATGCAGGTCGGTCGCAATAATCGTGTATCCCTTGCTGCGTAAGAAATTAATCTGGTCAATCAAGTCCACGTCGAATTCGAAAGGAACACGGAGGAAAGTTCCCGATGAGCCGCGAACCACCTTCGGGTTGAAGGGGCTCACGGTGCCACGGCCAAGAATCATGCCGTCAGAACCGAAGCCGAGGCTCGTGCGGAACAGCGTTCCCAAATTGCCCGGGTCCTGTACCGCATCTACAAGAGTCAACACGCTGCGGCTGGATTCGTAGTTGGGCTTGGTATTTGCAATACGGCAGTGGGCGATAATGCCCTGGGGGGTCACCGTAGAGCTAATCTGCTTCATCTGGTCGGCAGGCATGTCGTGGAGGGTGATCCCTGCCTCGTTGATGAGGTCCAGCAGAGTCTGGTCCTCGAAACCTTCGACGGCGTAAACGGCAATGACCAGTTCGCGATGGTTTTTTACCAGCTCGGTCACCACATGGACGCCTTCGCCCAAGAAACGGCCTTCGCGTTCGCGGCCCTTTTCTGTGGTGAGGGCCAGGAGCTTCTTGAACCAGGGCGGATTGCCGGCGGTTTCTTCTACGGTTTCCGCCTGGGCTGCGCGGGCTTCCAATACGGACTCGTCCAGGTTTTCGTCCTGGAAGGCGTCAGACTTTTGTTCCGGACGCTGGCGGTAAATGGGCCTGCTGGACTTTTCAAAGCCGGCCTTGTCGAACCCGCGGAAAGGGCGGTCTCCATCGCGGCGGCGGTCGTGACCGAACCGTTCGGACCTGCCGAAGGGTCTGTCGTCAAAACGGCGGGGACGGCGTTCGCGGTCAAAGGGCTTGCGCTCGCGGTCGAAACGGCGTTCCCCTGTGCGGCCTTCACGGAGGCTTCCGTCTTCGCGAAGTCCACGGGGGCGGTCACCACGAGGGCCACGGCCAAATTCCCTATCATCGCCGGTTCTTTCTTCGCGGCGGGGGCGGCGTTCATCACGGCTTTCGCTGACGCCGAACTTGCGGTCCAAAGTTTTCCTTATGGTACGCGGGGTCTTGTTTTCTTCGCTCATAGTTTTTCCATCAGTTGTTCGGCGACAGATTCGCCATCGATTTTCAAGAGTTTGTAAAGGTTCTTGATTTCACCTTGCTCCACAAAACTATCCGGGATTCCGAACCGGAAGAACTTCTTGCCTGAATATCCAAGATCTGCGGCGAGCTCCATTACGGCAGAGCCAAAGCCGCCTACTAAGGTGTTGTCCTCGAGAGTGACAATGGTGTCGTGGCTTTCGAACAGACCCCGATAACATTCGGCATCCAGGGGCTTCACCAGACGGGCGTCCACGAGAGTAGGGTTATGCCCATGCTCGCGAAGAATCTTCGCCGTCTTCTTCAGTTCGTTGGTCATGAACCCGGCACCCAGAAGCAGAATGCCCTTGCCCTGTTCCAAGACCTTCGGGAGCTTCACATCTACTGTCGCAGGCGGCTCCAAAAGCTTCTCGGCAAGGGCGGTCCCGCGGGGGTAACGGATAGCCACAGGGCCTTCCATATCGATGGAAGCCTTCAGCATATCCCGAAGTTCGTTTTCGTCGCTGGGCGCAAGAATGGTCATGCCCGGCACCGTGCGGAGGAACGACAGGTCAAAGGTCCCGTGATGGGTAGGCCCGTCGGCGCCCACAAGGCCCGCGCGGTCCAGCACGAACACCACGTGGAGTTTCTGCAGGGCCACGTCGTGCATAATCTGGTCGTAGGCCCGCTGCATAAAGCTGGAATAGATAGCCACCACCGGCACCACTCCGTCGCAGGCAAGGCCTGCGGCAAAGGTCACCGCATGCTCCTCGGCAATACCCACGTCTATCACCCGGTCAGGCAGTTCCTTGGCAACGATGTCCAGGCCGCAGCCCGTAGGCATGGCGGCCGTAATCCCGATAATACGGTTGTCCTTACGGGCAAGTTCCAACAGGGTCTTTCCGAACACGCTGGTAAGGGATGGGTTCGGACTGCCCGGCGAAAGGGGGAGCCCGCTTTCGGGGTCGAAGGGGCCCGTGCCGTGGAACTTGGTGGGGTTCTTCTCGGCGGCGTTCAGCCCGCGGCCCTTCTCGGTCAGAACATGGACCAGGCAAGGCCCCGGCTGGGACTTGACCCGCTCGAGAATCATAATCAGTTCGTTGATGTCGTGACCGTCGATAGGCCCGAAATAGCGAATACCCAGGTCTTCGAAGAAAGCGCCCGGCTTCACGGCGTTTTTCGCCGCGTTTTCCACCTGCAAGAACAAATCGCGGAACCTACTCCCCAGCACTCCGGGGAGCCTGGTCATAAGGCGATCCAAATCGGAGCGCATCTTGTTATAGACCGGGTCGGATATCACGCGGTTCAGGTACTTGCTGAACCCGCCCACATTGGGAGCGATGCTCATCTTGTTATCGTTCAAGATGATGGTCATGTTCTGCTTCGAAATACCCGCGTTGTTCAGGGCCTCGTAAGCCATACCGCCGGTCATGGAGCCGTCACCGATGACAGCCACCACGTTGTTCTTGCGGTTAAAGTGGTTGCGGGCCACAGCAAAGCCAAGAGCCGCCGAAATGGAGGTGGTGGCATGTCCTGCGCCAAAGCAGTCGTACTCGCTTTCGCAGCGTTTCAAAAATCCGGAAATGCCGCCCTGCTGGCGGAGCGTGTCGAACCGGTCGTAGCGGCCCGTCAAAAGCTTGTGCACATAGGCCTGGTGCCCTACGTCCCAGACAATCTTGTCTTCGGGAGCGTTGAACACGTAATGGAGGGCGATGGTCAGTTCTACCACCCCGAGGCTAGACGCCAAGTGGCCGCCATGCTTGGCCACCTGGCCAATGATGGTCTCGCGTACCTGGGACGCCAGGTTATAAAGTTCCTCCACAGAACAATGCTTGATGTCCTCGGGAGACTTTATGTCTTTCAGTTCCATTACTTAACCCGGGTGATAATGAATGCGGCTATGGCCCGAAGGATTTCGGTATCGCAGGAGAGGGAATCCAGAGACTTGATGGACTCTTCGAAGAGTTCCTTGGCCTTTTCCCTGGAACGGTCAAGCCCCACCACGGAGGGGTAGGTGGCCTTGCCCTTCTCGATGTCGGAACCGGCATCCTTGCCCAGTTCTTCGGTAGTGGAGACAATGTCCAGGATATCGTCCACAATCTGGAACGCAAGCCCGATGGACTTGCCGTACTTGCGGATGACCTGGATGTCGGCATCGCTTGCACCGGCAAGCATGGCGCCTACCTGCAGGGCCGCCTCGATAAGGGCCGCCGTCTTGTGGTAATGGATGTAGTCCACCGTTTCCAGGTCCACTTCCTTGCCTTCGCATTCGATATCGATCATTTCGCCGCCGATAAGGCCGTAGGTGCTGAGCAGGTGTGCAAGGACTTCGATTGCACGGGCGTTTCCCGTCTTGCCCATGAGTTCAAAAGCGAGCACGCAAAGGGCATCTCCTGCCATTACGGCCGTAGCCTCGCCAAACTGCTTGTGGCTGGTGGGCTTGCCCCTGCGGAAATCGTCGTTGTCGATACAGGGCAGGTCGTCGTGAATGAGGGAGAAGGTGTGGATCATCTCCAGGGCGACCATGGCAAGCTCAACGCCTTCGCCCTTGCCGCCGAACATGTCAAAAGTAGCCCTAACAAGGGCAGGACGCAGGCGCTTACCGCCCGCCAGCATAGAATAGCGCATGGCCTCGTGCAACCGGCAGGGCTGATCCGTTACCGGAGGGAGGTACTTGTCAAATAGGGCTTCCGCCTCTACAGAAATCTTGGACAGATAGTCCTGTGCAATAGCTGCTTCTTTTTCAATAGACTGCATACCCCCAAAGATACTTAAATCAGGGGGGCCCCCTATCCCGTTTTACCCCCATTTTATCCCCTTTTTCCCCGTTTCGTCATAAATAAATGGACCGAGTTGTGCTTTTTTCTTTTTTTGGAGATAGATTTCAAATAGGAGGTTCCCATGACTACGATTCCCAGTTTTTGGTTCCTTGTTCCTGTCGCGGCCCTGTTCGCCCTCGTTATGGCCTACCTGTTCTACAGGGCCATGAAAAAAGCTCCCGACGGCAACCACAAAATGAAAGCCATCGCCCACTTTGTGCGGGTGGGGGCGTTTGCCTACCTGAGGCGCCAATACAAGACCGTCTCCATCGTCTTTACGGTGCTGTTCGCGGTGTTCGTGGTGCTCGCCATCATGGGCATCCAGAACCCCTTTGTGCCGGTGGCGTTCCTTACCGGCGGTTTCTTCAGCGGCCTGTGCGGTTTTCTGGGTATGAAGACCGCCACCTACGCAAGTTCCAGAACGGCCCAGGGAGCCATGAGCAGCTTGAACCGGGGGCTTGTCATCGCCTTCAGAAGCGGGGCCGTCATGGGCCTTGTGGTGGTGGGGTTTGGCCTGCTGGATATTTCGGCGTGGTTTATCTTGCTGAACTACATCTATGACCACAACGTGTTCGGTTTCGGCGCCGATATTGCAAACAAACTAGCATTAGGCGGCTGGAGCGATTCTCTCTTGCAAAATGACGCCTGGCTCCACGGCAAGATGGTAGAAATCACCACCACCATGCTGACCTTCGGCATGGGAGCCTCTTTGCAGGCGCTGTTCGCCCGCGTGGGCGGAGGCATCTACACCAAGGCGGCCGACGTAGGCGCCGACCTGGTGGGCAAGGTAGAAGCGGGCATTCCCGAAGACGACCCCAGGAACCCGGCCACCATCGCCGACAACGTGGGCGACAACGTTGGAGACGTAGCCGGCATGGGAGCCGACCTTTACGAATCTTACTGCGGGTCCATCTTGGCCACGGCGGCTCTGGGAGCGGCCCTCCCCGGAGGCCTCAACTACGTGATCGCCCCCATGGTGGTGGCGGCCATCGGTATCGTGCTTTCGGTGGTGGGCATTTTCATGGTCCGCACCAAGGAAGATGCCACCACCAAGAACCTTCTCCACTCCCTCCTGACAGGAACGCTGGGCTCTTCCATCATGATCCTCATCGCCCTCTTTGTCATGGTGAAACTTGGATTTATCGGCATGGGAATTTTCGGGGCGGTACTTTCGGGACTTGCCGCCGGCGTGCTTATCGGGCAGTTTACGGAATACTACACCTCCGACGCCTACAAGCCTACCAGGGGCATCGCAGGCCAGGCTAGGCTTGGAGCCGCCACCACCATCATCGACGGCATTTCGGTGGGCATGTTCTCTACGGGGCTCCCTGTGGTGACCATCGTGATTGGCATCATTGCCGCATTTGGATGTGCCGGCGGTTTTGAAAACATGGCCATGGGACTTTACGGCGTAGGCTTTGCGGCCGTGGGCATGCTCAGCACCTTGGGAATCACTCTTGCCACAGATGCCTTTGGGCCCATTGCCGACAACGCCGGCGGAAACGCCGAAATGGCAGGGCTTGACGCCAGTGTGCGCGCCCGTACCGACGAACTGGACATGCTAGGAAACACCACCGCCGCCACCGGAAAGGGATTCGCCATCGGGTCTGCGGCCCTTACCGCCATGGCACTTCTCGCCTCTTACGTAGAAGAAATCAAGATATGGATTGGCCACCTGGCCACATCGGCCAAGGGCCTCTGGAACGTAGGCAGCGTCACCTTCGCGAACCACAGCCAGGACCTGGTAAATGCGGTAGCCAACATAGACGGCGCAAAGATTCTGGACGGCGGTAACCGCGCCGTCTCCGCCAGCGGCGAGCTTATAGGGCTTGTGGCCAGCAAGGCGAACTACGTGGACTTCATGAACATCTACAACCTGAACCTCATGAACCCGCTACTGCTGGGAGGCATCTTCATCGGTGCCATGATGGCCTTCGTGTTCTGCGCCCTCACCATCAAGGCGGTGGGCCGTGCCGCCAGCGCCATGGTCGAAGAAGTCCGTCGGCAGTTCAGGGAAATCCCCGGAATCATGGAAGGTACGGGCCAGCCGGATTACGCCCGCTGCGTGGAGATTTCCACCGTAGGCGCCCAGCACGAAATGGTCATCCCGTCGCTCCTGGCGGTTGTGGTCCCGGTGCTGGTGGGGCTCTTTATGGGCGTGGCCGGAGTGTTCGGCCTGCTGGTGGGCGGACTTGCGTGCGGTTTTGCCCTTGCCACCATGCTGAACAATGCAGGCGGCGCCTGGGATAACGCGAAGAAGTTCGTGGAAAAAGGGAACTACGGCGGCAAGGGCTCCGATACACACAAGTCCGCCGTCGTCGGCGATACCGTAGGCGACCCATTCAAGGATACCGCAGGTCCTTCCCTGAATATCCTCATCAAGCTCATGACTATGGTGAGCGTCGTCTTTGCAGGAGTGATCGTCCGCTTCGGCGGATTCCTGTTCTAGCCTACCTGGATTCGGACTTCTTGAAGGTGGCGCTGGTCACACGGTTGCGGCCTGCCTGCTTGGAGGCATACAGGGCCTTGTCCGCACGGTCGAACAGGCGCTTGGGATCTTCGCCCGCAACCATTTCGGCGATACCGAAGGAACAGGTGACCACCTGCTGCTTGATAAGCTGGGTCGTCTCGATGGCGTGACGGAGCTTTTCGGCCAAGAACTGGGCGTTCTGGATAGGCGTGTCGCCGCAGAGGATTACGAACTCTTCGCCACCCCAGCGGACCAGGGCGTCGGTGTTACGGATCTTGCCCTGGATAAGCTTGGTGAGGTTCACCAGCACCTCGTCGCCAACGTTGTGGCCCCAGGTGTCGTTCACGTCCTTGAAGTGGTCAATGTCCAGAATCACGAAGGAAACGGGGCTTCCGTTCTTTACCAGTTCCTCTTGTTCATGCATAAGCACGCTGCTGAAGCCCGCACGGTTCAGGCAACCCGTCAGCGGGTCTTCCTTGCTGGACTTCTCGTATTCGCTCTTCTCGATTTCCAGGGCCTTCAGGTTCTTTTCCAGTTCCTCGCGCTTTTTCTTGTTGGAAGCCCGTTCACGGCTGTAGTCGAAGAAGCGGATAATCAAGATAATGAGGAAGGTCACGAACCAGATGGCGACGATGATGGTCACCAGGTCGGCCCAGGCAATCTTCTTGCCCTTGAAGCAGAGACCGCGGATTTCCATGGTACCGTAGCCCAGGGGAGCGTTGGTGCCCGTCTGGATTTCGATGAGGGGCACGTTGGACAGATCCACACGGGCCTTGTGCACGTTGATTTCGTTCTGGGCCACCCACCAGCCCGCCACGCGGAATTCCTGGGGCACGAACACCGCAGGGTATGTCTCTTCTAGCGGGAAAAATTCCAGTTCGTTGAATTTCAGGGAACTTTCGTCGCCTTCGCGGTAAATGGACGGGTCGTAGCTGCGCATGTAGAGGCGCACCGTTCCTTCGCCGCGGGGCTTAATCCACACGAAAATACTGTCGTAGTGGGAAAGGTCCAATCCTTTGGTCTGGCCATCTCCCAGCAAAATCTTGATACCCGCAAAGGGGTAAGCGTAGCCTTCCCGCAGTTCGTAGTCCACCACCACGGAAGAATCCGTACGGATCAGTTTGACTGCGGAATTACCGCCGTCGGCGGAGTCCGTCTGGGCGATAATGTAGGGGTAGTCGGAAAGGTTCAAGAAGACAATGTCGTTCAGCCCCTTGTGGTAAGCCGTAAGGGCGATAACCGTAGCGGCAAGGAGCGCAAAAATCAGGATATTCATCCTGAACAGGGCATATATCTTTTCCATCAACCAAGACATCTAAAAGATTCCGTTAAACTTGCATTCAAAATAATACAAAACTATTGCGAAAACAAGAGTTTACCTGCTCAAAAAACCTCCTAATCGTCCAACTGCGAAACGGAGGGTCTGCGCAAGCTCTTCTTGGGAGTGTGCGGAGGGGTGACCGTGGAGCGCGGTGTTCTCTGTCTGGACCAACTTGTACTCCAGGTCCTTGAAGCCCTTCGCCTGCTGGTCTTCGAAAACCTGTTGCACCGCAGGAGTCATGGCGTCGTTAGGCCAGGTCTTGGTAGATACCAGCAGGAACTTCACACCGGGGTGCAGTTTGCGGAGCTTGGCGAGCAAGGCATCGTAGGCCGCCTTGAAGGCGGCAGGGTCTGCGTAGGGAGGATTGCCCTGAAAATCGTTGATACCCACAAAAATCACGATGACCTGGGGGTGGAAGGTCTCGAAATTCCAGAGTTCGGATTCCCCCTGTTCCGCCGCACCAAAGACGGTGTAGTCGTAGAGCCTGCTCAAAGGCCAGTCGGGCACAATCCCGTCGTAGTTGCGGACCAGGCCGCGGCCGCTCACCGCGTTAATCTGAAAGTCCGCCTTGTATCCGTCGGCCAGCAAGAACGCGTAGCTCTTGGAGGCGTTGGTCTTTTCGAAAACGGAGCCGTCTTCGGGGCCGTTCGCCTCGTTGCCGTAACCTACACTGTAGGAATCCCCGATAAATTCGATGCGTCGGTTGGAGGCCTTGGGCTTCGGTCCGAACTCGCCTCCCTTGCCGAGGTCGATACCGTAGAGGTTGATCTTTCCCGGATTGGACTCGCTTACCTTGATCAGGCGGAACTGGTGGACGCCTTCGCCCTGGACTTTTACCTTGTGGGTCTCGCGGGCATCGATGACGAAATACTCGGCGGTCTTGCCGTCGATATCCAGACGGTAGCGGGCCTCCCCTTCCAGGTCAAAGGAAAGTTCCTTCGTGGTAGCGGCAAACTGGACCATGACTCCGGGAGCGCTTGCGGTAAGGGCCTGGGGCGAAACTTGCCAGCGGCCCGTCAAGAGAACGTTTTCCAACAGGGGATGATTCATAGGACCTCCGAAAGAGAAGGTGAAAAAGCCAAACACCAAAAGCAAGAGGGCGGCAAAGGAGATGTGCGTTTTTTCCGTGTTCATTTGTGCTGAACAATATATAAAATGAGGGACAGGAGGGAAGGTGTGAGTGATGAGTTGTGAGTTATGAGTTGTGAGTGGTGAGTTGTGAGTTGTGAGGTGTGAGGTGTGAGGTGTGAGGTGTGAGTTGTGAGTTGTGAGTTATGAGTGGTGAGTTGTGAGTTGTGAGGTGTGAGGAATGTATTCGTCATCCTCACCCGTTCGACAGGCTCAGGGCAGGCTCTGGTGAGGATCCGCTTACTGCAATCTAGCAGATCCTCGCCTCCGCGAGGATGACAACGTTTAAGACCCGAGCCGCACATTCCACACCTCCCTAAATCTTAACCCCTAGATCCTAAATCCTAACCCCTACCCCCTAATTACTATATTCTCCCCATGCGCCGTTCGTTCAGAACCCTGGGAATCGCCCTCTGTCTTGCAGGCTACGGCCTGGTTCTTGGCGACCCGGCGCCTGCAGGAGATGCGCCTGAGCCAGGTTCTCCCGGAGACACCCTCACCAGAGAAGACAAGCGCATGGCCTACCTGGTTTATAAGCTCCTGGACAAAGACGGAAAAATCAAAGGGGCAAACCTGGAACGGGGCAAAAAACTCTTTTACCAAAACTGCAGGGGCTGCCACAATCTCGACGGCAGGCGAATCAATTTCACGCCGATGGAGGCAAAGCCCACCTACCTGGGGCAAAGGGCCCGGGACGACATGCCCACATTCTGGTACCAGATGAATTTCGGCGACGAGACCCGGGAGGGCATGGAACCGTTTTACGACGAGCTCACGCTGGACGAAATGGTGGACATCGCAGGCTACGCCCAGACACTGCCCTAAAAACGCTTTCGACTAAATCCGAACTAAGTCCGAACTAGACGGATTTTTTCTGCATGACCTTGACTTCTTGGATAAAGGAGAGAAGCAAGGGGTGGTTTTCTTCGCTGCCCACTTCCTGGATTTCGGCGTTGAAAGGCGCCTTGGACAGGTGCAGGGAATGCACGTAGAAGGTGATTTCCTTCATCTTGTCGCTGCGCTTGCCGGGGTCTTTCACCTGGGCGCCCAGCAGGGTTCCCGTCACCTTCGCATAGCGAAGCACCTTCACCAGGTCAAAGGTATCCAGCTTGCGGTAGAGACTCCCGTACTTGGTGGCGTCCAGCGAAGACTGCATGGACGATTCGTCCTGACCGCCGCGCAGCTCGTAGTCCGGCGTGCCCGCCTCGTAGCGCGGGATACAGAAATCCTTGCGCCATTCTTCCGTAGGAGCCTTCTCTGCATTTTCCAAAGCGCGAGAGGCATTGGGGCAAAAACCGTAACTTTCCAGAATGCTGAACACTCCCTCTTCCCGCTCCGGCTTAATCAAGAAGCCGTATCCCGGAATGAACTCTTCCACGTTTTCCATGAACTGCGGGAAAGCCGAAAGTTCGTTCAGCGCCTTGGCGTCGTCAATCTTCAGCAGGCGCACCGTGCGGACCCGGGCCCCGTAAAAAGAACCGTTCCATTCGTCCAGCGCCGAAGACACGTTGTCAGGCGTCTTGACGCCGTTCCTAAAATGCTCGATTTCCGATTCCGGAAAACCGCTGCGGAGCCCCGAAAGGTAAGTCTCCTTGTCCAGGCTGAAACAGAGGAAGGTCTCGTCGTTCTTGGAAACCGCGAGGGTCGAAAGTACAAACAGGATTCTCGGCGACGTACCTACGGAAGCCACGATGTCAAAGTTCGGGAGCACTGAAACAGACGCCTCGGGCATGGGCATCACCGATGTTTCCAGCCATTCCAGGCCGCTTGCGTTCAGCGCCACCTGTTCCACCTTGTGCACGCCCTTCTGCCCGGAGAGGGTAAAGTCCACAAGTCCCAGGAGCCACGCTTCCCGCAGGGGGCGGGGCAGGTTTTCCCAGCCCAGGTGACGGCTCTTGTCCAGAATGCGGAAGGTGGGGTCCAGCACCCAGAAAATCTGGGCGGCGTCCTGCACAGAGGTAACCGTGGAGAGGTTCTTGAAAAGGCTCTTGCAGAGCATGCGGTCTTTCTGGAAACGGACGCACAGCCACCAGGAGAGAATGTCCTGGTGCAGACGGAAACTGTTCTTCTTCAAAAAATCCAGGGCCTTTTCCGAGGGGTAAAGGTTCGTGCCCACCAGGGAAAGCCAGCGGTTCTGGGTCAAGAAACTGAAAATCAGGGTCAGTTCCGATTCGGCGGCGCTAGACCACAGCTTGGAAGCCGACGTAAAGGAATCCAGGCAGAGCTGCCGGCTGCGGCGGTGCAGGGTCCCGTTGCCGTTCACCTTCAGTTCGCCCCGCTGGGCAAGCCCCAGCACCTTGCAAACGTGCCAGTCCAGAAGGACGCTGTATCCCACGTGTGTGCCCTTGGAAGGGTCCACTGGTTCGGGAACGTAACGGATGTTCTCCTCGAAATTCCTAAAACCGTAATACACGACGGCGGTAGGCGTCGAAGAACGCCACGCCAAAAACTGCTGGCAAAGGGAAATCAGAAACTTCTGGAGCTCGGCGCTCTTGGCCGCAGGCACAGAAAGACGCAGCTCGTTGTAAGAAAGTCCACGGCTCCCGCTCAGATAAATCAGGTCCAGACAATGCCGCTGCCAGCTCTCCAGTTTTTGACGGATAGACTGCATGCGTTCTTCGCTGGAATAAAAGGACACCACCTCCGACTGAATCAAGGCGTTGTTCAGCAGGCCCTTTTTGCCGTATGCCGTAGCGTGGACCTCACGCAGCATGGGCTTGGACATTCCATCGAAAAATACAGACAAATCCATCATAGCGCATCCCCTGAAATAGGGTCGCAAATTTAGCAAAAAAAGAGCCTGCCGTCAAAGGGCGTTCCCCGGCCCCTAACGCAGACGCGGGTGTGAAGTGTGTAGGGTGGGGTGATTATTCGAAGATGTTCTGATTAGCCAGACTTACCTGACGAATAAGGCTTTTCCTACTTCTCGCTGTCAATTAATTTTGTCACGGCGTCTACAAGCCTGCGGTAGTTCAGTTCTGACATAGTAGAAACCTTTCTGTCAAAACAGAACTTGTTGACCGCACCGATAAGGTGAATAACCGCAACGGAATCCTTCGGGAGACCCGTTTCTTCCTTTCGGAACAGAATGTTCGGCTCGTGGCCAGCTCTTTCGAGATTCGAAGTAAAAGGAATCGCAACGACAGTGTTCAGATTCTTTATGCCGAGCAGATCATTTTGCATCACGACCGCAGGGCGAATCTTGGACGGAAGGCTGCCAACGGGGTCGCCAAAATCGATTAGCCAGACTTCACCATGTGTCATTCTTCAATTCCTCCCACATGGAGTTCATGGAACTGCGCGTCACATCTTTTTCCAATTCGGCGAAATTTTCTTCGCGCCGTTTGGTCTTCAATGACTCCAACATCTTGCTCATCAGCGTAAGAGTCTGCTCATAGGAAAGAGACAGTATCTGCTCGGTAAAATCGGCAAAAGCGACATCAGACATACTGCACCTCCTTATTCATCTAATCTAAATATATACAATTTCCGGTATTAAAGCAAGCGAACAAGCTTTTAAAAACACTCCTTCCTTGGGCGTTCCCCGGCCAGGGGCCGGGTCGGGTGCTGCTCGCCGAGCACGCTCGGCTCATCGAGCCGCTTACGCGTCTCGCCACCGCGTGGCGGTGCGACGCCCCCTAACGCGATTCTAGTGTGGAATGTGAAGTGTGAAGTGTGGGATGATTGTTTATCGGCGGGTTAGTCGGAGTCCTTGAGGCAACGGACGGAGTCCCCGTAGTTCTTATGGTTGCCGTCGTAAGTCAGGCCCGCACCGTTGTTGCGGTAGTCCAAACCCATGACGTACGCGTAGTAGGTGGTTTCCTCAGTAGAACTCCAGAAGTACGTGCCACGGCCCCAGTAGTTGTAATTCCCAATGCCGATGTTCCTGTAGCCGGCAGGAAGCGCCGAGAACCCGAAGGCATCCTGTTTGGTGATGCCGCTGTACGACGACCAGCAATTCGCGGACGCGGACTTGAGCTTGGTACCCGCCGTATTTGAAGACGTATATTCCGTAATGGAACCGTCAACGGCCACAATCAGGGCTTCCCATTCGCTTTGACTGGGCAAATGCCAGCCCTTGGGGCATGCACCACGAATATCTCCCTCACCAAGGTTGCATGCATGATCAATACCACACTCGTCCTCCGCCCTGCCCACTGCAGCAGCCCAGGTATAAAGACGACCGTACTTGGCACAGTTGCCTTCCGTAGTTCCGCTTCCGCCGCCGCACCAGCTGTTATCCGTCTCGTAGTTCAAGTTCTCGGCCATCCACACCTCGGAATAGCCAGTGCCCGCGGGGGCGATGGTCACCGTCTTGTAAATCTGTCCATCACGTTCATCGGTAAACTCGCCATAGTTAATGTCCGGATTCAAGTAATCCCAGGCGGTTTTGCTAGACCCCTCGACATCGCTCGGGGTGACTCTCGAAGAACTAGAGTTGCTGGACTTGGTCGATGTTCCTGCCGAAGAAGGATTGTTCTTGCTGTCGCTGGACTTGTCGGTCGCTTCGGCGGGTTCGGTGGACTTGCCGCTGCTGGAGATTGCTTCGTCCTTACAGTCCTCGCAATGACGAGATGACGATGACATTTCGGCACTGCAGCTCAGGGCGCTTGTTTCGGTTTCGTCACCCCCCGCCGACGAAGAATCGTCACAGGCGGAAAGGGCGAAACCGAGCACCCCCGCAAGGGCGCAGACTGTAAACATTTTCGCGAATGTGTTTTTCATAGGAAAACCTTTTGGAATTTATTCAGAGTCCTTGAGGCAACGGACGCTCACTGCAATGACCTTACTGCGATTAACCATGAGTGCACTCGGACGTCCATAATACATATTCACGCCATATACATAATAGCCATCAATTTCGGAAGAACTCCAAAAGTCTGTATAATCGCCAGCATTGACAAAACCATCGGTTGGTCTCGAGCCCACAGGCAACGCCGCAAAACCGGATGCGTCCGTACCGTTACGATTATTAGTCCATCCCGTCTGAGATTTGAGAGCCTTACCCGCATCATCTGTTCCGCCAACTTCATCAATCAAAACATTCCATTCGGTTGTATCAGGCAGATGCCACCCCATCGGACATAAACCCTGAACTTTTGAAGGTAGAGAGCAGGTCTTTTTTCTGCCACAGTCCACTCCATTGCCGCTGTCGTAAAGTGCGATTGAGTCAATCGCCGCGGCCCAGGTGTAAAGCCGACCGCCATACGCACATTTTTCCTCATTGTATTCATAGCACCAATTACGTTCCAACAAACTAGGCGTTTTAATACTGTCGGCATAGTTCAAATTCTGTGCCATCCATATCTGCTCGCCAATCTGAGCAGTCTTATAAACCTGACCATCGCGTTCATCGAGAATTTCGCCATACTTACCCGTTTCAAGGAATTCCTGGTTCAAGTATTCTGTCGTAACACACTTATACTTCGTGCAATCGTATGTTCCAGACGGCATGACCTTTGCTTCGGCGTAACTTTTCGGAACCTCGCCTTTACTAAACGAAGACTCGACCTTGCTCGCAGAACTGTTGCTTGACTTTGTGCCATTTCCAGACGAATTGGAGTTGCTTGACTTGGTCGATGTTCCTGCCGAAGAAGGATTGCCCATGCTGTCGCTGGACTTGTCGGTCGATGAAGAAAAGTCGCAGTCCATCTTCTCGATGAGAGTCCCGATAACCCAGCCGTTGTTACCATCGCACACAGCCATGTCATGGTATTCCGTCAGATAGGTGGCGACACACTTCTGGCTCTTGCCGCAGTCATAGTCCGACAGTTCCATGAATGTCTCGACGGTGTCGGGAATACCCCCACGATTGCCGCCGTTACCATTATTGCCACCCGCCGATGAAGAATCATCGCAGGCGGAAAGGACGAAGATTGTCGCGAGTAGAAATACATACTTTTTCATAAGAACATCCATTACAAAATTTTACCCCTTAGTCAATCTTTCAAGCAGCGGAGATTATACGAACTCTGTTGCATTGCAACCGCATTAGAATATGAATCCATTGTAGAAGTGCCTTTTTTCAAAGCCAAGTCGAATCTCATATTTATACTGATTCCTGCATCATCCCTTGAAGATGTCAGAAGAACAGCCTCGGCTCCACTATTAACCCCAGTAGTGAAAGAACTGGTTCCACCCGGCAAAAGAGCAAATCCATATTCATCCTTAAAGCCATTGACCTGCATTACTTCGATATCCGTCTTGCCGCTCGATTGAAAATAACCCATGACAAACGATCCTTCCGTATCCCATGCTGGCGGTGCAAACAACATGCTTGAATGCGACGCATCGACACCGGTTGTTTCAAATAGTTTTTCGAATTCAACAAGGCTTGGGATATGCCATCCTTCAGGACATATTCCACGGACAGGTTCGCTTAAGTTCGTAGAGTCAACAACAGCTTTGATCCAGGAATAGTAACAACCGTAACGATTCGCACCACAGTTATATTCCAAATTTTTAGCCATCCAAGTCTGTTCGCCAATGGTTACAATCGGATATTCTTTTCCATCCCTTGAATCGGTCAAAATTTCGTAGGACTCCATATTTTGCTTTACCCCGTCGGCCATCCACTCTTTATCTTTACATGTGAAAGACAGTACCCAAAACTTGCTAACAGACTTTGTTGCGGACGCTCCCTCGTTATAATCGCCGCACCCTTTCTTAACATCTGTTTCAGATGCGGACGCTTCCCTAAACGCTCCGGATTCGCATACATAAAAAGAACTCGTATCGACAGCACCCGCTAAAACACTTCCGTCAGCGTCGCACTTGAGGCCATGGGTGTTCTGCTCCAAGGCTGTCGCCTTTCGCCACATTCCATCATCGCAAATAAAGTAGACCCCATCATTTTTACTGTAAGTATTTCGGGCAGCAACAATCTTCTTATCGAAGTTGTCAGAACACTCGCCCAGTTTGTACTCTGCGGCAACAAAGGAGTTTATGTAAGATTCAAAGTCTGGGATTTTTTCAACGCCACCACTTTCCTGGATATTCTTTCGCACTTGTACGAAATCCAGGTCCACTGCAAAGTCTGCCGCATCCGCACGATTATCCAAATCGTTCCATTCTCCGTCCTTTTTAAAGTCAAGAGCGAACATCTGTAGGCGATAATCAAAACCAGTTTCCGATTCATTCAGCATAAGGATCGTCATAGCCAGCAGTGCCGCTCCCCCATCGGTATCGGAGTAAACGTTCAGTTTGTTCAATTCGTCAAAGTTTCCTTCAAAGCCAAAGGTCTTGAAAAGTTCCTGTTCGGCCTGCTTTTTGGCATCATAGATAGACGCTCCATAATCCACCAACTCTTCGATACGGCTATAAACCAGGGCGGTCGCGACATTGAGGTTTGCACTGTTTTTTTGCTTTAGGTTTATGACGCCCTTTAGCGATGATTCCGATGAAGAAATGGAGCCTGTAACGATATTGTAAAATTTACCTGTTACCTTTGCATAACCATAGTTGGTTTCCGAGGAGACTTCCTTTATGGAATATGCCCCATCATTGTCGGCAACCTCACCGGTGAATTCCTCAAAGACCATAATGAAGGTTGAATCTAACCCTTGAATGACAATGTCGCTTCCTTCCACAAAGGGCCCCACCTGCGCAATTCCCGAAACATCTCCAGAAAAGGGTTCGTTGGCATCCTTGGCAGATGTCTCGTAGGGAGAACTAGAGGAATCGCTTCCGCAGGCGGAAAGGGCGAAGAATGCCGCCAACAAGAAGATGGTTAGAGATTGCTTCCCCTGAAACAAGTTCAGGGTCGCAATGACACGCTGGAAAGACTTCTTCATAAAACATCCCCGTCTATAGCTTATCTTGTTAAATATAGGTAATGCCCCTGCCAAAGTCCATACCCCCCCCCATTGTAAAATTTGGGTAACAAATTGGGGGGGGGTATGGCACCGGAAACAGAACTCTCGGCGGGAACGGTTCTTACTTGTAAAACATCGAGGGAGAGATTTGTTTAAAAATTTGCCTTTTCCTGGTTCTGTTTTGTATATTACCCCGCGAAAGTCGTATTTCCATATCCCATAGCAGCCAAAATCGGCTGCGGGCTATGGAAATACGACTTTTTTTATGGAGGTAAAATGAGCAAAAAGGATAAAATTGAGATTCCCGACCAGGTCGGGAACGAAAACAGGGGCGAACTGGATTCAAAAGTGGTATGTGCAAATTTTGCACATACCACTCCCCATGGCGCAATTAAAGGGAAAATGCAGATTTCTGAGGTCGTCCTGTACAACCTTGACGTAATCATCTCTGTCGGCTATCGCGTTAAATCTATTGCTGGCACGCGTTTTCGCCAGTGGGCAAATCACGTCCTTAAAGACTACATGCTCAAGGGCTATGCCGTGAACCAGCGGAAGATTGCGGACCGTCTGCATGAACAGCGGCAACTCATCGAGAGCCAGGGAACAGAAATCGCGGAATTAAAGAATGCTACAGAAAAACGTCTCGGCGGAAACTCGCAGGGACTAACAGTCACAAGAGTTTCCTCCTGTAGTAATTTACCATGCCAGCTAAAGCGGATTTCACCTACAAAAAGCATTTATTTTCCGAACCCAACGCTTGTTTTTTGACCGAGATGTGGGCTTCCCGAGCGAACAGTCGAACAAAGTGAATCTGTGAGCCGAAAGCAACTCGTATCAACGAGTTGTGTCGGCGAGGGCGAGGCGATTTCGTAGATTCTGCTACAAGATTGAGCCGAGCAGTCATTATGATGAGCGAGGGAATGTTCACATCGAGGGAAAGATTTGTTGAAAAAACAGGTCTGGATCCTTCGGCTTCGCCTCAGGATGACACGGGAACGGGGTCTTAGGGGCAGAGCCCCTAGGAGAGGGGGTGATGGAAGACTTGGCGAGATTGTCGGATTGTGATTGCTTCACCCCTATTCGGGGTTCGCAATGACACTGCCGGCTTCTGCCTAATCGCCAAGGCTGCAATCAGGGGGAGGCTTCCCCCGCCAAGGTAAAGAGAGAAAACTTTACAGAAGCGCGTCCAGTTCTTCGGAGCTGGTGGCTACCTGCTGTTTGTTGTTCCAGATACGCATGAAGGTCTTGCCGTAGGCCTCGTTCACCACGCGGTTGTCGAGAATCAGGATCTTTCCGGAGTCCGATTCCGTGCGGATAAGGCGGCCAAGGCCCTGGCGCAGTTCCATGTAGGCCTCGGGCACAAAGTAGCTCTTGAAGGTGTTCTCGCCCCGGGATTTCATGTCGGCGGAAATGCCCGCCACCAGCGGGTCCGAGGGGTTGGGGAACGGAAGCTTGGTGATGACCAAAAGTTTCAGCGCATCGCCGGGGAAATCCACACCCTCCCACAGGGTCTGGCAACCAAGCAGGCAGGCGCCGCGGGACTTGCGGAACATGGACACGAGACCGTCCAGGGAACCGTCCACGTGCTGGCACAGCAAAAGCTTGTTCTTGGCAGCAAAGGCAGGAGCCAGCGCCGCCTGGGCCTTCAGCATGGTGGAGACGCTGGTAAAGAGCACCAGGGCGTTTTCGTCGGTCTTGGGCAAGACCTGCAAAAGGGTTTCGTTCAGGGCTTCGCCGAATTCCGCCGTGGAGGGCTTGGGCAGGTATTTCGTCACGATGACGGAGGTGCGGGAGTTGCGGGCCTGTTCGTCGGGGAACACCTTGAGGAAGGGCCGCTTGCCCGGGCCGTCGCTGGACATGCCCATTTTCTGGACAAAGTAAGAAAGGTCGCCCTGCACCGCCAAGGTAGCGGAGGTGAACAGCGCAGACTTTATCCAGGGGTAGAATTTTTCTTTCCAGGTGTCGCCGGAATGGAGCGGGTAGGCATGCATCTTGAGGGTGTGAGGATTGAAGGGTTCTTCCAGGTAGAACACCCAATCATTTCGACCCGCCTTGGTCAAGAATTCAAAATCCGTCATGAAGCGGGACAGTTCTTCCATGGCGCCGCGGGCATCCTTCACCAGGCCCTTGGTCGCAGGCACTGCCGCAAGGGCATCGAACAGCTTGTCGGCCTGGGATGCGGCCACCAGGAACTGGTCCACAAAAGGTTTCGGGTCGGCGTCGTATTCGGCGAGAATCCCGTTCCGGTAGATGAGTCCGGTCTTGTCCGTTTTCAGCTTGCCGATGCGCTTGCCGATTTTCATGAAGAATCGGTGCAGGCATTTTTCCGTCTCGTTCAGGGCGCCAATCAGTTCTTCACAGGCGGCAAGGAGGGCCGTCTCCTCGGCAGGAATGCGGTTCTCAATTTCGGCCACGAGTCCGTCTTTGTTGAGCCTGGAAGGCACCAGGGTCTTGACGGTGTTCCTGAAACCAAAGAAGGATACCAGCCTGCCTTGGGCCTGGTTGCTCACTTCGGGGAGGCGGTGGGCTTCGTCAAAGACGATGTGTTCGTAGGCGGGAAGCAGGGCAAAATCCAGCTTCAGGTCCGCCATGAACAGGGCATGGTTCACCAACAGCATATTAGATGCTGCCGCGCGACGCTTGGCCACCATGGCAGGGCAATGGGAATAATGGGGACACTTTTCGCCTTCGCAGGTAGCGGCACTGCTCGAAAGCTTGGACCAGAGCACCCGATTGCGGTTGTGGTTGAAAGAGGTGCACTCGTTGATGTCGCCCGTCAAAGTCGTCTCTACCCAGGGGAGCAGCGCCATAAAAGAATCCCGCTCGTCACTCTGCAAAAGGCCGGCGGAACATTCCAGCATCTGCTCGAACTTGCGCAGGCAAAGGTAGTTGTCCCGGCCCTTCAGCATGGAGACCTTCAGACGACCATCGAACAGCGGTTCGATCTGCGGGATATCGTGATTCCAGAGCTGCTCCTGCAGGGCACGGGTAGCTGTGCTGATGACCACACGTTCGCCCGCCACCGCCTTGTTGGCGGCGGCCACCAGGTAGGCCATGGACTTTCCGGAGCCCGTAGGAGCCTCTATGACGCAGAGGCCGCCCTTGTACATGTTGCGTTCGGCGATGGCGGCGTATTCCGCCTGGTTCTTGCGGTAGGTAAATTCCGGAATCTGCTTGGAAAGGAGCCCGCCCTCGTCAAAAAATTCGGAGACTCGACGGCCCTTTGCAGGAACCGCAGTACCCGACTCAGCCGCCACTTCGGGAATCTTGTAGGCCGGCTTGGAACCTGTTGCGGCACTTTCTGCGGCGTTCTCGGTCTTGGAATTGTCGGCCTTTGCAGTGTTCCCGAAAAGGGCTTCCCAATGGCTGCCGGCACTCACTCGCACAAGGGCGTCCATAAGCCAGCTATCCATGGACGAAATCTTTTCGAAAGCCTTTACGAACAGGTTTCCGCAGGCTTCTGCATCGGGGAGCGCCCTGTGGGCGCGGCTCTGCTCGATCCCGAGGGCCTGCACCAGCGTATCCAAGCGATGGTTGGGAACATCCTGGAACGCAATCCTC
Source organism: Fibrobacter sp. UBA4223 (assembly GCA_002382975.1). Classification (GTDB taxonomy): domain Bacteria; phylum Fibrobacterota; class Fibrobacteria; order Fibrobacterales; family Fibrobacteraceae; genus Fibrobacter. The sequence goes on along the minus strand of DFTB01000007.1, from coordinate 23,598 downwards.
GAAAGGGTCAAGGAATCCCAAACGGGGTGATTCTCAAAATCGATTCCGACCTTTGCAAAGGCGCTCTTGAGAAACCGAGCGTCGAAACTCGCGTTGTGGGCTACGATGGGGCTGTCGCCGATAAAGCTCCGGATTTTTCCGGCCAAAGACGCAAAGTCTTCGGATTCGTCCAACTCCTTCTGGGTGATTCCCGTAAGGCTCTCGATAAAAGGCCGAAGCTTTACCGTTGCCGGGCGGACCAGGTAATCTACGGATTCTGTCGCCTTGCCGTTTTCAAATCGCACCAGGGCGACTTCGATGATTTCGTCCTTGTCAAATTCAAGGCCCGTAGTTTCCAAATCGATGGCAATAAAAGTAGGAATGTTCATGAGAATCTCACTTTTTCGACAATGTCGGCAAATTGGGAATCAGCTTGTTCAAGTCGTTTTCGCCCTTGGATATCTTGAGCGTGTCGTTTGGCGCGCGCCAGGGCTTGCCGAAAGAGAAGGGCGAAAGCGTGCCCGCATCGGGCGTGTCGCGGCCTTCCTTGGGGTAGTAATATTCGATAAAGAAAGCGCCTTCTTCCAAATCCGGGAAGGTAAAGTTACCCGCGGCGTCGCACTTCGCGATTTGCGCCGCCTTGGTCTCGATGGAGGTGAGCCGCACCGTCACCTGGTCGTTTCCGCCAGGGACCGCTCCCTTGAGAGACGCGAGCTTCAGCTTGGATACCGCCTCTACGCGGGCCAGGCGCTTGTACTTGAGGGTAACCACCGTATCGCGCACGCCGTTGCTGTCGGCAGCCGCAAGGGTGGTGTCGTTATAGCCCTGCAAAACTTCGATAGCCACGTCGGTAGGCCATTCCTCGTCGCGCTTTACAAGCAGGCGAACAGGATCCAGGGCCACCACGTTCAACTGCACCGTGTCCTTGTTGATGGCGGTGTAGAACGTCTGGGCCAGGGAATCTCCAAAGGGCTTGTCGTAAGAAATAATCAGCGAGTCGTGAGGGAACACCGCCTTGGTCCTGGAGGTAAACTTTGCCGCTACGATGCTGGGAGCGAGAGTGTCCTTCGCCATCTCCTGCCATTCCCATTCCACATAGTTGCGGAGCGTGTCCAGCGGGCGGAACAGGGAATCCTTCGCGCTGTTGCAGGCAAACTTGTAAACCGTTTCTTTCTTGGGCTTTTCGTTAAAGTAGAACTGCGGCTTTTTAGAAGAAGCACCCAAATAAACCTTGGAGGGGTACAGCTTTTTGCCATCGGTGTTGGAGGTAATGGAACAGTTGGCAGTATCCGTAAAGGCAGAATCGAAATAGACGGGCCGGGTGAAGGTGGCCTCCAGCACGTTTGCAAAAGGCTGGGTGACCGACTCCAACTCCAGGCGGCTCGTGTCCTGGTCGCCCAAGGGTATCCAGAGGGTGTCCGCCGAAGTTTCCGTCAAGACCAGGTCCTGAATCCAGAAGCCCACCAGTTCCGCCGACGGTTCGATTTTCTGGTTGCCGTTAGCGTCCAGAAATGCCGCTACGCGGTAACGGCCGGGCTTGAGACCCGTCAGCTCAAAGTTTCCGGCGCTGTCTGCCAGAGTGGCAAAGAGGGGCGGCTCCTTCGCGAGCATGGGGAGCGAATCCAGCTGCTTCGTGGTGGAGTCCCTGAACTTCTGCAGGTAGCGGATTCCTTCGCGTTCTGTGCCCATCAAGAAAAGCCCGATACTCGGGTAGAGTTTCTTTTTCATCATGGAATCATTCACCATGATACGACCGTCAAGTTTCAGCGAATCGATGTGGGCGCCCGTAGAGAACACCACCTGGAAAGGCTTCGCCAGAGAATTCCCTCGCAAATCCTTGATGCCCCCTGCAAAGGTCACCGTATAGGTAGTGCCCGTATCCAAAAGCCCGCGGGACGTGAGTTCCAAAGTCTTGCCGCTGACCTCGAAACGCATCTTCTTTTCGATAGGCGGCGAGATGGACACGGCGTTTCTCGGAATGCTGGGGTTAATCCATTCGTCGAATTCCAGCTTGATGTAAAGTTCATTAGGATGGTTCGTGGTTCCAGGAGCCGGGTAAACCGCTGCAATTCTCGGCGGGAGCTTGTCTTCGGGCCCACCGCCGGGCGCCACCTGGGTGGCACAGGACATAAGATACGCGCCCATAACCGCACAGGCAATGGCCAGTGCAAGCATCCAAGAATATGTCCCAGTGAACTTTTTCATCTCAAAATCAAATCAGGGGAATCACCTTGCCGATACGGCTCCAGCGGATATTGAAGGGAATGCGCCACCAGGTAAAGGGATTGCCCAGAGCGAATTTTTGGTCTTCGTTCTCGAAGGAGAAATAAATCACGAAAGCCTTAGCCCGAACATTCCGGAGGGACACAAAACCCCAGTAGCGGCTGTCGGCGGAATTGTCCCGGTTGTCGCCCATCATAAAGAACTGGGGCGTCTTGACGGTATAGCTTTCGATAGGATTACCATCTACCAGCAGGCGGCGGTGAATCGAAAGCTGTGGAGCTGGGGCAGACAGGGTGTCTCCGGCAATGCCTTCTACCGTAGAAGCTCCGTCCTGGGGAGCGTCCACTTCCAGGGTTTCCACCACGCCTGCGGTATCTTCGGCGGTGCGGTTCTCAAGAGCCACGTTTCCTTCCAAGTCGCGAAGCACCGACGCGTCAAACCCGATGTAGCTCACCTGTCGGGTCATGCCGCCCTTGGCGTGGGGGTCCAGCATGGGCAAAAAGCCTATTCTCGAAAGTTCCTTGAAATAGGCAAAACTCATGGCTCCGTAAATCGTGTCGCCCTGCACCAGGTGCTGCTGCAGCACGGTGCGGTTGTAACGCAACATGTCGTTTATCAAGAGGCTCCTGTCGTTTTCTACCGGGATAAAGAAATTCTTGAATTCGTAGTTGTTGTTTTCCACGCTGTCCTGCCAGAGGGAAATGTCCAGCTCCACGTGACTGTCGGGATTTTCTTGCAGTATCAGGGAACGGAGCCACCAGAGTTTTTCTAGCGGCAGGGAATCCACGTAGAACACGTCGCCTACCGACGGCACCACGAAGGTTTCCCGCTCATCCTTGGGAGACTTGGTCCGGAAGGTAGAAGTGTACTTGCCGTGACCCGGGAGCGAGTCTTGCCGGACACCGTTCAGGTAAAGCACGCCTTCGTGCACCGCCAGGGTGTCTCCGCTTACGCCCACACAGCGCTTGATGTAGTCCTTGGGGCCATCCGCATAGTGAACCAGATGGGGCTGGCCCTCTTCGGGTTCGTGATCCCAGTAGAAGTTGCCGAACATGAGGGCGTTAAACAGATGGGTGTAACGCCCGGGATTGTTGTCGGGGTATTCGGGCTCGCCCGGGTAACGGAAAATCACCACGTCGCCTTTCTTGGGCAGGGTATATCCCGGGAAGTGCTGGTTGCTAAAGGGAATGGGCGAACCGTAGGTGAACTTAAGGCCCAGCAGAAAATCCCCGGTGCGCAGGGAATCCTCCATAGAACCGCTGGGAATCTGGAACGCCTGAATCACGTACTGGATTACAATCAGCGCAAGCACTACCGGGACGATAATTTCCCGCATGAGGCCCTTCAAAAACTTCTTTGGCGAAAACTGTTTCGGTGTATTGTCCATATAATTCTCGACAGGAGGCGCTAGAGGCTGCGGACCCTCCTCACAAAATTCCTGCTCACCAGCAGCTGGGTGCGTTCCTTGTCCCGCAAAATGACGTTCAGGCGGCTCATGTCCGACTTGCGGATTTCGGCGATGTAGTCAATGGCCACCAGGTGGGCCCGGTGAATCCGCACGAACTGGGCGGGGTCCAGCTTCTTTTCCAAATCCACCAGCGGAGTGTCGATGACATACTGGTTGGTGGGGGTATAAACCGTAGTGTATTTTTCTTCGCTGTGGAAACGGATGATTTCGTCTACGTTCACCAGCAAAATCCTGTCGCCGATTTTCACCTGCAAGCGCTGCAGGTAATTGTTTGCCGAACCCATCATCTGCCTAAAGGCATCCCAGGAGAAGTTTTCGGGAAGCTGGTTTTCGCTGGCCGTCTGGGCAAGGCGTTTCCGCAGTTTCTCGACGGTCTTTTCTAGCCGGGAGGCTTCTACGGGTTTCAGCAGGTAATCTACCGTATTCTCTTCGTAGGCCCGCAGGGCAAAATTGTCGTAGGCCGTGGTGAACACAATCAGGGGCATGTCCTCTTCCAGGGATTTCAAGGCCTCGAAGGCATCCATGTCCGTAAGCTGGATATCCAGGAACACTACATCGGGCAAAAGCTCCTCGATTTTTTCAATGGCCTCGGCACCAGACGACGCCTCTCCCGCAATCTCGATTTCTGAGGCGTATGGCTCCAGCAGGGAACGCATGCGCACGCGGGCCAGCGGTTCGTCATCTACAATCAGGGCCTTGCACTGCATCAGTTTTCTCCTTGAACGCGGGAGGTGTCGGCGACTTTAGGCGTATCGGTTTCTTTGGTCAGGGCGGTGTCGGCCGTTTTCCGCAGGGGGTTGATGTAAATGCGGATCAGTTCCGCCTTGAATCCGTCCTGGTCTTTATAGACCGTACCCGCTCCCGTGAGCAGCGCCAGAGAGCCGTAGGAGCCCTGCTGGAAACGATAACGGACTTTTCCTTCGGAAAGTTCCATGGACAGCTTGTCGCCATCAAAAGTGAAACGGCCCGAAAGGGTGTCCGTCTCCACGGAATCGGGAGTAGAGCCCCTGACGATATTCTGGATGAACACGACGGAGCTGTCTTCTTTCAGTTCCGCCTTGACTACCTTGCCCTTGCAGTTGTCACAAGGAAGCCTGCCGGAATAAAAACCGACGACCCCTTCGGGGACTTCAATCTTTTTCAGGGGCGGCAGCGGGGCCTGTTCTTCTTTGGAACAGCCCAAAAGCACAAACAGCCCTAACAGGAGAATCCAGCTAGAAATCTTCATAGGCTAAAATCTAAAAATTTTACGGAAATTATTTTGCGGAACGGGCTATCCTGAAGCCCAAAGCGTGGCCCTTGTACAGCGGAGCTTTCTTGTCGCGCTCGCTAGAAGCCATGGCCGAGGCCTTGTCGCTCCAGCCGCCACCGCGCACCACGCGGTTCGTGCCGGAGTCTGCCCCCGTGGGGTCTGTCTGGTCCTTGTTCTCGTAAGTGCCATACCAGTCGTTCACCCATTCGGCCACGTTACCGCCCATGTCGAAGAGGCCGTATTCGTTGGGAGTGTACATTCCTACCGCCACGGGACCTTTACTTTGTGCGTAATAGGCATAATTCTTTGCCTCATCCGTACCCCAATAATAGGTGGTGCTCGTGCCTCCACGGGCAGCCACTTCCCACTCGTTCTCAGTGGGCAGGCGAACAGCTCCCTTGGCGGCGTAATCGATGGTCAAATCCTTCAGGTAAGATTCGTCACCTACGGATGTGTAAATGTAGGCGGTGTCACGGCCCAACAGTTTAGAGTAGGCGTTACAGAAAAGCACCGCCTCGTACCAGTTCACGTTTTCCACCGGGAAATTTGTACTGTCGTTTGCCTGCTGGGGGAGACTCCCCATGACCTTGAAATAGGCGTCACGAGTCACTTCGGTTGTTGCGATTTCAAAGCCCGAAATGGAATAGGTGGCCGTTCCACGGGTGACGTCCGTGGCCGGAATTTCGGCCCATTCCACAAGGGAGGCCCAGGCGGAATCTTCTACCGCCTCGCCAGAAGATTCCGGAGCGGCTGAACCCGAAGAGCCGTTGCTATCCGAAGACTTGACAGTGCCCGCATCCTCGTCGGGGAACTGGGGAGCGAAAGTCTCTTCGCCACCGCTTGCCGAACAGGCCGCCAGGAACGCGGCCATCAAAAAAGCGAATGTCGCCTCAAAGACAAAATTTGTTACTAATCTCATAACACTAACCTCAGTCCTTCAATCCTAAAACCTAACCACTAAATACCAACCACTAACCACTAGATCCTTCGACAGAGTTCACCCTGAGCTTGCCGAAGGGCCCAGGATGACACTTGCGTGTCACTTCACCACCCCGATGCGGTACAGCTTCTGCTTGGTCTTGCCGGAGTTGAACTTCACTTGCAAGCGAACCGTATAGACGTCGCTTCCCAGGGCTTTCAGGTCCAGATTTTCGAACTGGTTCCGACCCGCCTCCACGCCGGACATTTTCTGCTGATAGACGCAGTAGCCCGTAATGTCGTAGATTTCAAGCGTTACCGTCTTGGCGGCATTCCCGATTTCAAAGCGGGCCTTGGCGTTCCCGCCCCGCACAGGGTTCGGGTACACGAAAAATTCCCTGATTTCATCTTTTAATTTGGCGGCCGCAGGTTCGCCAAGCCGAGAAGCGTCAAAGTAGCCCGTCCTTTCGTTTCCGCCGGCAGGGAGCGTCCACGCCGCCGGAGATTCCACCGCCTTGCCGCTTGCCTTTTTCAGACGGAACGCCGAAAGGCTATTCCTGTGCAGGGCGTAAATTTCAGGGCCTGCGGACTTTGCGTCGGGAATGGCGTCAGCCACGAAGATGCTCATGGGCTTCAGTTGTTTTACGGACTCCACATATTCAAAGCTGCCTGCCGCCAGGGGGAATCCGTCTTTTTCTGTAAGAGCCTTGCCTTTGCCTGTGTAGGCGTACACCAGGCCATCGTTGCTGGGCACGAGAATTTCGGGAGTGTCGTCACCGTTCACGTCCACCAGCACAGGGTCGCTGAAAAATCCGTATATCGGAGACCCGCGGGAGACCTTCACCGGGAAGCCCGCAATCGGCAGACCCGAACGGTCGAGCGCATAAACGAGGTTGTCCCCCAAGAAAACGATTTCGGGATACTTGTCGCCGTTTATGTCGCCGATGGCAATACCGGAGGTCTCGTCCTTCAAGCCGCTGGTACCGCCAGCGCCGCGCTTGTAGCTCTTGGTCCAGAGAGTTTTGAGCGCGAAATTGTTTTCGTCAAAATTCAAGCTTGCCACAGTCCCGCGACTGCCCACGGCAATAATTTCGCTTGCACCGTCCCGGTCCATGTCGGTACAGGCAATGCGAAACCTTTCGCCGGACTTGCCGTCCAGTTTCTTGGGCCCGCGAGAGGTAAACACAGAGCCGTCGTCAGACACGTAGGCAAACGAGTCGTTGCCGGTCTTGGACAATTTACCGCAATAGGCCATGTCGGTATAGATTTTTGACGCAGACGAATTGGGCTCATGAACATTTACAGCCTTTTTCTTTTCAAACTTGACTGCATCGTAGGTCACCGTGCCCTCGCGGCTGGCAATCCAGATTTTTCCGTCGTGAATGACAGGCCCCGCCGTCGCAGAATCCACCGGAATTTCATCTTGTATGGGGAGGCCACCTACAAAGCGGGTCTTTACCAGTTTATTCCTGTGCAGGCTATACACATTCTTGCCGTCGCTGGCCATGCCCACCAGTGGGCCGTAGTTTGCGCCCACACGATACAGCGGAACCTCGACCTTTGCGCTGTCGCGGGTCAAGGACTTTTGCGTTATGACCGTGTCCGCCACGAACAGCGTATCGCCTAAAGCATTGAACGCCTGCAGGGTTCCGTCTTCGGCGCCCACCACAAGGATTTTTTCTCCCTCGTGTTCCGGGTCATCTATGAACACGGCGCCACGCACCGCCGAATTCAGGCCCACGTTCCGCGGGAACTTGCTCCCTTCGATACTGCCGTCGTCGATGCTGATGGTCACGCTGATTACAGGTGCCGCAAAGTTCACCACGCTGTCGCCCATGAAGGCGTTAGAAGTCTTTTCCTTGCGGGCGTCTTTCGGCACGTTCACCGTAATCTTGATTCCGGTGTAGCCGCCCTGGGCCGTCATGGTGTTGGCATAGCCCGTAGTGCCAATGGTCTTGACCGTATCGAATTTCTGCTTGGAATCCTTCGCGGGCACCCGCAGGTGGGGCAACAGGTCTGTGCCGCTACCGTAATCGTAGGTGTCTTCGCCTAGGGCGTTCTTGAAGGACTTGCCAATGCTGAGAATCCCGTCGGATTCTACGAGGGACATTCCGAACTGGTGGTCCCGCAGGGTGTCGCCACCCCAGAAGTTCGCTATGCCATACTGCAAGGATTCTCGCAGGTGCCATTCGTTCACCTTCCAGACGGCAATCCCGCTGGCCGGGAGCCCTGCATCAAAGGAACTGGGCGCGAGAATAAAACCGCTCAACTGCTTCTTGTTCCAACTGCACTTGCCCTTCACGCACACGCTGTCTTCAAAAAGCTTAGAGATGCTGTCCACAGGAACTGTAACCTTTTTCTCTTCGGTCTGTTCGCCTGCATTCTGGACATATCCCACTTCTACCGAGCCGTCCTTGCTCCAGCTGCGCTGGCGGTTTTCGATGAGCAGGTATTCGCTCCCGCTCAGGGGCACTTTCACGATTTCGGTACCGAGGCCGCTACCGGCGGCGGCAATTTCCACCGTCACGGGCTTCCCTGCTGTTGGCCGAACCTCTCTCACCTTTCCCCAGCCCATGTAGAGCCTGTCCCAGGCCGCAGGCAGTGCCGGCAAGAACCCGTTACCGGCGTTGTAGCCAGCAAAATCCATCAGGTCGAAATATCCCAAACGGCTGATTCCCTTCACCACGTCGTAAGTGTTGGGGAGCCCCAGTTCACGGCCCACCTGGTTTGTGATAATCCCGTTGATGCCCCAGTTCAGGCCATCTTGCGAGGCCGTCTCAGACACCACCATGATCGAACGCAAGGTATCCGTAGCTCCCGCATCTGCGCCCTTCAGCAAAAGAGCCGTCGTCACCGTATCGCCGCTCTCGCCTACGCCCATCACGGGCTTCACGTTTTCGTTCTTGGCGGAATCGGGCATCAGGTACATCCAGGCATCCTTATCCACGTAGATGTCCAGAAAGTCTCCCGGCGTATCCGCGTTGCGGGTTCCCATACTGCCACCGTCCAGCAGGCGGCTCGCCCCAGCGTGAGCAATCATGTAGGAACGCTTTACGTTCGGGTTCTTGGAAAGGGGAATCTTGAAGGGCGAATCCTTGGAGGAATGGACCTTGGCCACCGCGTCGTAAATAAAGTTCAGGTAAAGGCGACTGCGGTCCTCGTCGTATTCCGCCGTTTTTTCGCCCTTGCTCTTGCCGGTGCGGTTATAGCCCATAATGGGCTTGTCCAAAGTGTACAGGGAATTTTCGGGAAACACCCGTGCACGCACCGCCAGCTTGCCCCCGCTGGCCGCCTGGTAGTAGGCGTTCACGAATTCAAAATGCCTAAGCCAGTAATTTGGATTGGCACGCACTCCCGAGGGATCCAGCTTGTAATTCACCTTGGTGTCAGAATTGAACTGGCCGTTTCCAGTGGTGAGGGAATTGTCCGGCTGCTCTTCCTTGAAATCCACCAGCAGCACGAACACTTCCAGGGTGTCCGCCGCCTGCGCAAAAGACAAAAGACCTACAACAAATGCAAAGAAAACCGCATTCAACTTCATAGGCTACAATTTAAAAATTATAATTTCGCCAGAAGTACCTTATAGAAGGTACATTCACGGCGATTTACTCGATATCGCCGGATTCCTTCTCGAATATGACCCTGTGGGTGATTGTCTTGTAGCCCCCATCGGTCACCGTTTCAAAAATCAATGTGGTGCCGTCAGCAGAGACATGCCCCTCGGGCGTTTCTCCTCCACTCACATAGGTGATGGTTCCGGTAGACTCGTCAAAAGTATAATCATAGGATCCAAGCAGAGTCCCACTGCCATTTAGACAATCCAGAGAGCCATCGGAGTAAAACAGCATCTTCTCGCCGGTAGGTGAACTTTGAGGTTCTTCCCTGTCTTCACAACTTTCGGACATCATTCCGGCATACTCACTAAAATCTCCGAGTTGCAATTCCCCTAGCTGCGACATGGCATCTTGCACGACCGCGCATTGTTCTGCGTCGGTAATCTTGTGGATAAACACGTCCTTGACCAACACCCACCTTCCGAGAACACTCTTGGCGTCTTTGCTCATTTCCATGGAAGAGGAGGACTCCTCTTCTATGCTGCTAGAAGACTCCTCTTCCGGTTCCTCGCTAGAGGAACTCTTGCCAAATTTGGACTTGGAGGAGGCAGCGTCGTCCCGAATTTCCTTCTCGTTCATCTCCCCTTCCAACTTGATGTTTTTCCCGGCTTTTGCCTCAACCTTCTTGGTGTACTTTTTCCCCTTGCCGTTCATGAACGAAACCATGTGGGAACCTTCTTCTTTAAGCACCACCTGATGTTCGCCGTCTTCGTTGGCACCCAGGGCGATAATCACCTTGCCGGTGGCTTCCCCGATGGCGATGGTCATCGCGCCGCCATCCAAAGCTTCGCCTCCCTTATCGGTCAAGGTGACTACAGTAGGTTCCTTCAAGGCTTCCTTTGTCTTGTCCACAATCTTCTTAGTCAAATTGGACAACATCTCTACATCTTCTCCGGCCATTTCCGACAGTTTTTTCGCATCGTCATAGCCGTCTATAAGAAGGCTTGCGGCCTGGTCCTTTATTTCGTCGGCGGACATGCCCTTGGCTTTGGTGACGAGGGTGAGAGTCTTTTCGACCTTTTCAATATTGTCCATGGCGTCCGTGACCGCATCGGGCATAGCCATTTTGAAGAGTTCCACTTCAAATTCGGCAGCCTTCTTAGATATTTCCGCCCCGGTCTTTGCCACAGTCTTGTTGATAAACTCCGCCTCGTCAGCAAAAGAAGATTCCGTATTGTAATACATGCGGTTGTATATCTGGAGCGAGACGTCGTCGTAATCCCCGTTATTGAAATTTTTCCACCAGGTCAGGTAATCGGTCTCCCCTCTTTTCTGGTTTTTATCAAGACCATTAAAAAGAATTTCCAGGTCGTTTTTGCTCAACGAACCCGCCACGGCCATGGCCTTTTCGCGGGTCGACTTGCCACAACCCCGCAACGAATACCAGAAATCCTTGAGGGCGTAGGCGACGCCCACCCCATTTTTCTGGAGGGACGGAGTCTCGCTGACCAGGGCCTGCATGCTGTCGATACGCGTCCAAGCGGCCTCGTACTGGTCGACCTTGGAGAGCACCTTGGACATCACCTCGGCATACTCTTCGGCTTCTTCCCGGTCCACGTTATCGGTAAAAAAGCCTTCATCGCTCGACATAAAGGCAATGGGAGCCACCTGCAGGTACTCGGCAAGGTAGGCGAATTCCGCCAAATTGTCCAGGTCGCTCCGCATTTCGGCGGACTCGAGGTATTCCCGCAGGTTCTCGTCCGAAGCTACAGTGCCACCACCTCCACCACCGCCGCAGCCGAAAAGGAGGATTGCCGAAGCGGCGAGGGCCGCAAGAACAGAGAATTTGTTTATATGCATCATAACAACAATATATATTCTTTTTTGTCGTTACGCAAACCTGCCGTGATACAGGCCAAATTTCAAGCTTTTCCACCACCTTTACGTCGGCGGGGAGCCTGTTCACCGAGATCGGTTCCGCGAAAAAATAGAAAAACCGCAAGAAAAAGCATATTTTTTGCTTAAACCTGTTGACTTTCGGCAATAAATTTTATAAAATTGAATTGTATACAATCAAATACAGCAAAAATCAATAAAACGCCGACACCCCCAAAAACGGAGGCTCATTATGGCAACCATCTACGATTTCACCCTCACCGACGGCAAGGGCAACGTGGTCGCGCGTTTTGAACCCACCGCCGACATGGACGCCGTACGCGCCTGCGTCGAAAAGCTGCTCTAGGAGCTACCATGAACTGCCCCCAGTTAAAACTTGAAAACCAGCTGTGCTTTCCGCTGTATGCCGCGTCCAAGGAAATCACGCGCCGCTACGCCCCGTACCTGGAACCGCTCGACCTCACGTACACGCAGTACATCGTGATGCTCGTGCTCTGGGAAGAAAAGAAGTGCAACGTCTCGGAACTCGGAAAAAAACTGTTCCTTGATTCCGGGACGCTCACCCCGCTTTTAAAAAAGCTCGAGGCCAAGGGCTACATCCAGCGCACCCGCGAACAGAGCGACGAGCGCTGCCTTTCCGTAAGCCTCACCGCCGAAGGCGAATCGCTCAAGCGCAAGGCCGCAAGCGTCCCCAAGTCCATGGCCAGCTGCGTGAACCTCTCCGAACCTGAAGCCAAGACCTTGTACACCCTGCTGTACAAGGTATTGGACGGGCTTGAGGTTCCTTAAAGAACTTTTACTCAACCAATTTTACTTTATCTGCGATATGGCGTAAAGCGGACATATTTGAACGTGGCGAATTGCATTTTCCGCTTCGGAATCATAGTAATCCAAGACTGTCTTCGGATATTTTCCAAACAAATAATTTGGCATTTTTGGATATTTTCCAAAGAAATAATTAAAACGCTTTTCCATTGAATCTAATATAAAGGGGACGATTTCGGCCCCTTTTTCACCTTTTTTAGAGAATACGCATGTTTTAACATTTGTCAAACAAAGAGAGTGCGCAAGTTTCGGCGAAATTTTACCTCTTCGGCGATTCTGATGCCATTTGTACTATTCGCCTTTTTTCCGAATGAGCCGTTTCGTAGTATGCATTTCCTTTTGCAGAAGGCGCATGCGCTCTTCCAACAGTTCCTTCGAGGGCAACGCATCTTTGATGCGGATGTTGTTGTATGTCGCGACCCCCATCGGCGTGCCCAGCCCACGGAAAGACCACTGTACATCGGTTGAATCCATGTTGGAACAAATCAACAGCCCGATTGTCGGATTGTCTTCGGGTGCCTTCAGCAACTCATCTACCGCGTTCACGTAAAAGTTCAATTTGCCGACAAACTCCGGCTCGAACGGCTTTGCCTTCAGTTCGCAGGCGACGAAACAGCGCAAGCGGATATGGTAAAACAGCAGGTCGATTTTGCGGCTTCGTCCACCTACAAGAACCTCCTTTTGCCGTCCAATGAAGGCAAAACCCGTACCCATTTCGAGCAAAAGGTCGGTGACATTCTTCGTAAGAGCCTCTTCCAATTCGGCTTCGTCGTAAATTTCGTGACCAACAGTAGCAAAGCCGAAATCGTAGTTCTCTTTCAGCACATCTTGAACAAGTTTGCTCTGCAAATCGGGCAGTTTTTCGGTAAAATTGTTGACTATCTTGCCTTGGTGGCTGTAAAGATCTGCCTTGATGCAGTTGATCAACGCAGCGCGGCTCATCCCTTGTTCCACAGTCTTTTTGATGTAAAACAGGGCCTCATCTACAGATTTGCATTTCGTGATAATTTCTACATGGTGACGCCAAGGGATACCGGCAAAGATTGCTGGTAATTCTGCACCAACTTGGTGCAGTTTTGCCATGTCTAATTCTGCAACAGGCTGTTGCAGTTTTTCTCTGTCAAGTCGGCTAGACTTAGTTTTGGCTAATTCTCTACCAGCTTGGTAGAGAATTTGATTAGCCCCTTTCCGCGTATAAAAACAGTACCATTTCTTCATAAACCACAGATTCGACACTGAAAATCCGTCTGCATTAGGGAACTCCCGCCGCAAATCCAGGCTGAGCTGTTCCACGACTCCCGTACCCCAGCGCTCCTCGGCCTTTTTGCGCACCAAGTCGCGCCCCAGCAGCCAGTTGAACTGCAGTTTTTCGGCATTTACCTTGATGACCGCCTTTACCTGTGCCGAGCGGTAACGCTGCTTTAGTTCCGTAATCCAGTTGATGTAATCAGAATCAATATGGATATTGTGAGATTCAATCTTTCGATTGCTCATAAAAAACCTCTCTTTAATAACAATACGAAGGCGCAAATACGCAGACGCACAACGTATGTTGAGCCTTAGCTTTCTAGTAGTTTTATTTGGGATGCTCTTGCGGTGCTGTTGGCGGGGGTCTTCCCCGGCGTTACCTGGCGCGGACTCGCCGCACACTCGAGCAGGTCGTGTTCCTGCCAGCTATCCAACAGCACCCACAAGAAGGTGGATGCGCCCCATCGCGGATGCACGTACGGGCCCGGAGGCCTATGCCGACTGTCACGGGGATTGTCGTAATCTCAAGTCGGATATGCAAGGGCAAACCTGCACACCCGTTCACTAAATATACATCTTCGCGCGGCCACTGTCAAGAGATTTCTCGAAAATTAATTGTACCGAATTCGCCATAATTAGCAAGTCATTTTCTGTCACTAGCATTATCTATCTTTCGGGGCGGAGGCACTATGGAAAACGACACGTTCGGCGGCGCGATACTCGCATGGGTCAAGAGCGCGAAAGCGTTCCTGAAAGTCCAGGCGGGCACGGGCGACAACCTGCTCGAAGAAGACATTCGGGAAGGGTTCACCGACTATTGCCTATGGTCCACGTTCCGGCCGGAATGCATCGACACCGACGGCGAGCTTGACATGGAATGCCTGGACAGCGGCATGGTCCTGTTCAGGGAAAACTGCACCCCCGGAGAGGCGCTGGAATCGAGCTACCGGCAAGCCTTCGGTACTGCCTTCGACGAGGACGACATCGCGGTACTGATGGAAGAATGACGCCGCCTTTTCACTTGGTGGGGGAAGGATCCCCCTGCCTGCAGCCGCTTTGTCCGCGGGTTCCGCAGACTGTCATCCCCGCGAAGGCGGGGATCTCCTTTCCAATCCGCGTCCAAATCGTCTTCCGGACACCCCCTCTGCGGGGACACCCCGCAACGCCCCGCTGACTACCAACCGTTTAATTTTTTGACGTCGCGATTATATTGTCAGCAAAAAAAAGATATATTCAATAAAAAAAGAGGTATAAAAATGCTTTTGCTTAAAACGACATTTCATCTTCGCAGCGATCTCCAATGGGATGATGTTTATAACAAGTGCATTTTCCCTTGGATTAATGGCAGCGAAAATAAAACTACTAGGCAAAAAAATTATGCAGGTCTTTTAAGAGTCTTGCCTCGCAATCTAAACTTTTCAGAAAAAAAAGAAAACACCTTCTCATTTGGTGGAGATTCTTTAAGTTATAGCACATTCTCATTCAAAAAGGAAGACTATTTAGGTTTTGATTTCATTTACTCCAATTTAAATCGCAAATGGAATGTCAGAATAGTATTAAAAAGAAATGCTAAGTATGTTTATTGTTGTGTGTCCGTCAGCTGCGAAGTCATGCAAAAAAATGGAATTCCAGACATTTCGAAACCCAGGATTATTGATTACCTGTTAAATTATCAAGATGGAACTGGCGATAATGGAATAGATATAAAAAATGATGCTCACTTTATTAGTAACGTAGATTCTCAATCTGCGATTAATATTTTAAATGGAAAAGGCAAAAATAAGTTGCCTATTGTTTATCTTAGTTGCCATGAACGTCATGCTTTGAGACCTAAGGATGTTGCAAAAAGTTTATATGGCATTGCGCACGTTTATGCTGAGCGAGATAAATATCTTTCCGAGCGTATTGCTTTGGATGTTAAAACACGTTTCCCTCGTGGCGGCGAGATTGCAATTTGTTATCCTACACATGCTCCCCTTATTATTAATCGCAAAGATGACGCTACATGGGATAAAAAACCTGAGATTTTGACGCAGGATATTTTTCGAAAGATATTGCGTCAAAATATTGCGACAAAGGCGGAGTTTTCATGGGATGATTATCAAGCAGCATATACCGCTTATTTACGTGAGATCGCAGAAAAAGAAAGGCAATCAATTGCAATCTCTAAAGCAACTAACGAGGAATTACAGGCTAAATTACAAGAAACCGATCTGCGATACAGAAAGCAACTTGATGATATAGAGAAAGAGCGTAACGCCCTGAAACAGGAACAAGATGCTTTTGTTGCAACTTTTGATGATGAAAATAAAGAACTCAAATCAAATATTGAACGCCTGCAAAAAGAAGTAAAAGAATTGAAGCAACAACTTCTGGACGAGAAAAATGCAAGAGAAGCAGCGGAAAGCAATATCAAAGCCTTGAAGCTAAAAACGGGGCCTTCTTTTGCGCTAAACGTTCCAAGTGAACCTGAAAAATACGATGATGAATATGTAAATCATATTATCTGCGCATTAAAAATGGCCTTACCCAAAGGGAAGGGGAAGAACGCTTCCAACAAACAGAGAAATTTAGATGTGTGGCAGGCGATTTTGGACGCCAACCCTGATGCCGTAAAGAGATATGAACAGTATTGTTCTGAAAAGGATGAACTAGTCGCCTTGGCCAAGAGAGAGGAACTGAAAACTCCAAAAGGACAGCGACTGCTGAAAAAGTTCAATCTTGTATTCTCCAAAAAGCAGAATAATCACGGCGACATAGGTTACGAAAAAGACGATCGTTACAAGGCCGCAGAATCTTCATCCGGTAGTGATTCTGGTAGTGGAGGCGAAAATGGGGCTTCCGCTTTTGAAAGGGCCTTATTCTGTTCGCACAAGTAGAGAGGAACAGTAATATACATTTATAAAGGGGTGGGGCCTCAGGCGCCGACCCCGCAACGCCCCGCTTGAAAAATTTTTTGCAAATATCCTAAAATGTCATTATATGTCACCATAAAATTATAGATTTTATTCAGCAAACAAAAATGCCTGTACATTCATTTTTCAACATGGAGGTTTATAATGAATGTTTTGCTTGATACAAGTATTATTCTTAACAAGATTCTTGGAAATAAAGCAGACCAAGATGTCAAAATTCTCTTTAAGTGGCTCGATCGTTCGAAAAGTCAAAAAGTCATTCACGCCAGGACGGTCGAAGAATTGCGGAAAACGGAACCAACCGCATTTCTGTCGCTGAACTTGTCAGAATTTAAAGTCATTCAAGAAGAACCAACCGAGCAGAATGCTGACGGTGCGTATCTTTTAAACACTATTGCATCGAATTGCGCCGACTTACTCATTTCCGAAGATGTGCGAATCCATGCAGAGGCAAAATCGCTTAATCTTACAGACAAGGTGCTCGACATTGACCAATTTCTTGAAAAGGTCTTTGCGGACAATCCGGAAATGATAGATTACAAGGTTCTTAATGTCCAGAAGATCCCTTTCGGCAAGATTGACCTTGATGATTCATTTTTCCTTTCCTTAAAGAAAGACTATATGGGCTTTGCGGAATGGTTCCAAAGAAAACGCAACGAAACAGCCTACATAACCTTTAATTCCAAGAACGGGAAATTACTTTCGTTTCTTTATTTGAAAATAGAAGGCCCTAAAGAGAACTATGCAGACATTCAACCGGCTTTTCCTCAAAAGAAAAGGTTGAAGGTAGGAACTTTTAAGGTTATCCGTAATGGCTTTAGGCTCGGAGAAAGGTTCCTCAAAATCATTTTTGACAATGCCTTGAAACATAAAGTCGATGAAATTTACGTAACTATTTTTGATAGGAGCGACGAACAAAAACGCTTAATCGCCCTGATGGAAAAATGGGGCTTCGTCTATTGGGGGAAGAAGGGCGAAGAAAACGTATATGTCCGCAATTTCGTTCCAGAATGTGATAACGAGAACGTGAACAAGACCTACCCGTTCATTCCCAAGAACCGGGACGCCTATATCGTGCCGATATACCCGGAGTACCACACAGAACTGCTTCCTGATTCCATCCTGAATACCGAGTCCCCCGAAGACTTTGTGGAAGATTCGCCGCACCGCAACGGTATTTCTAAAGTCTATGTTTCACGAGCATGGGAACCGCACCCCCGCAAAGGCGATATCCTTGTTTTCTATAGGACCGGCGGACTCTACAAGGGCGTTGTAACGACAATCGGCGTGGTTTCTGATACAAGGGAGTCCTTTGCAAACAAGGAAGAATTCATCAAGTATTGTCTGAGAGGTAGCGTTTTCCCCGAAAAAGAACTCGAAAAAATGTGGGACTACAAGCCACAAAAGCCTTTTGTTGTTAATTTTCTTTATGTATATTCATTCCCGAAGAGAATCAACATGGAACGGCTTATTGATATGGGAATCTTCAAGGGTGTCAATGATGCCCCGAGAGGGTTTTACAAAATATCAAAAGACCAGTTTGAATCCATCTTAAAGGAGACTGCGAGTGAAGGCCGTTTTATTGTCGATTAAGCCAGAATTCGCCCACAAGATTTTTGAAGGCTCGAAAAAGTTCGAGTTCCGTAAGCAGGTTTTTAAGGACACTTCTGTAAAGAAGGTTATCGTGTATTCGTCTTCTCCGGAACAGAAAGTTATTGGCGAATTCGAAATCGAGGCCATCTTGAGTGACACGCCCAACAATATCTGGATACAGACAAAACTGTACTCAGGTATTTCGCAGGAATTTTACGACGAGTATTTCAAAGGTCGCGACAATGCGTATGCAATTAAGGTCGCTTCTACAAAGAAATACCGCAAGGAAAAATCCCTAGCCGATTACAACGTTCAATCTGCTCCGCAATCTTTTGCGTATGTAGAGGTGTAACAAGGAACAGCCGAAATCGTGGCCTGCGAAGCCTTGAGCAAAAACATTCGTCAAAAATCTAAATGTTGAATGCTGTGTTAAAATTCTAAAGGATTCTTAAATTTTTTTTCTATTTTTATTCATTATGCGTGTGAAAGTTCAAAATAAAAAGCTCACATATATCACCCTCTTTAGTAGTGCGGGTGTCGGTTGTTTTGGGTTCAAAAAAGCTGGCTTCGAGTGTATTGCTACAAATGAAATTGTTCCTCGGCGCTTGGAAATTCAAAAATTTAATCATAAATGCAAATATGACTCGGGCTATATCTGTGGTGATATAACTAAACAAGAAACAAAGGGTGTACTTTTTTCACAAATTGACCTTTGGAGGGAAAAGGAAAATTTAGAACGGGTAGATGTTCTAATTGCAACACCTCCATGCCAAGGAATGTCCGTTGCTAATCATAAAAAAGCAAAGAATGAGATAATCAGAAATTCTCTTGTAGTTGAATCGATAAAAATAATAAAAGAGGTTTACCCTAAATTTTTTGTTTTCGAAAATGTCCCGGCATTTATGAAGACAATTTGTACTGATATTGATGGGAAAGAAAAACCGATTTCAGATGCAATTGAGAATAATCTTGGCGAAAAGTATTCTTATGTTTCTAGAGTTATAAATTTTAAGAATCATGGAGCGTCTTCAAGTCGTCTGCGGACATTGGTTATTGGTGTTGCTCGTGACTTTGCGGATGAAATTTCTCCCATAGAATTGTTCCCTGAAATCGAAAATGAAAAAACTTTACGTCAAGTTATTGGAAATTTAAAATCGTTAGATTTTGGAGAAATCGATTCGAAAGATTTTTATCATGCTTTTAGAACATATCCAGAACATATGCGTGCGTGGATTCACGATTTGAAAGAGGGTGAATCAGCATTTGACAATGCAGATATTAAAAAAAGACCGCATCAAATAAAGAATGGAAAAATTGTCGAAAATACTCGAAAAAATGCCGATAAATATACTAGACAATATTGGGATAAGGTGGGACCATGCGTTCATACAAGAAACGATCAGTTGGCAAGCCAAAACACAATCCATCCGAAAGATGATAGAGTTTTTTCCATTCGTGAACTGATGCGAATGATGACGATTCCGGACGATTTTCGATGGATTGACAAATCTCTTGAAGAATTAAATGCATTGCCTGAAAAAGAAAAGAGGACTTTGCTAAAAAAAGAAGAAGTGAAAATTCGTCAGTCACTTGGTGAAGCCGTTCCTACTCAAATTTTTAACAAAATAGCAGAAAATATAAAGAAAATATTGTCATATAATTTAATACGCTCTTCAAGTGTAAACAAGATCATCATTGATTATGAACTAAACGAAAAAAAAAATCTTGTAAGGTTTATTGATGAAAATCCTTTGAATTTAACAATTTCGTCTTTGGGAAGAATTGCTGAATTATGCAATTCTCAAAGGACTGAAAACGCTGCATATTTTACTAACAAATCTTTGATAACAGAAATCGTTAAAAACCTAACATCACCTGAAAAAAAAGAGATTGATATTTTAGAGCCGTCTGTTGGGGTTGGAAATTTCGTTCCCCTGATTTTAAGGAAGTTTGAAGATAAAAAAATAAATTTAGACCTGATTGACATAAACCCTGATTCGCTCGGAATTGCAAAGCTACTCATTTCCAAACTTCCCAACGCAAAGTCAATAAAGATAAATTATATAAATGCAGATTTCCTTCTGTTTAATTTCAAAAAGAAATATGATCTTGTTATTGGGAATCCCCCCTTTTCAAAAACAAATATAGCCTCACCTCTTTTAACAACTTACAAAAAGGATGTTCTTAATAAGGATACAAATAATCTATGCTCGTTTTTTTTAGAAAAATCTATAAAGATTTCTAATTATGTAGCAATGGTATTTCCTAAATTTTTACTAAACACCCCAGAGTTTGCTAAAAGCAGAGACTATTTGGCAAAAAAAAAGATAGAGTGCATAATTGATTTTGGCGAAAAAGGTTTTGATGGGGTGTTGGTAGAAACAATTGCGATTTTTATTAACAGTAATACTCTTTCTAGCAAAACGAGAGTTATTTCAACAACGAAACATTTGAATATAGAACAAGAGCAGAAATACATATGTTCCAAAGATTTTCCATATTGGATTATTTATAGAAATGCATTTTTTGATACAATATGCAAACAGCTAGAATTTGACAAATTTTCCGTGTTTCGAGATCGGCAGATAACCAATTCAATATTAAATTCTGTAGACGGTATTAGAGTTATAAAATCTCGGAATATAAATGATTCGGGAACAGAAATTCTAAATATTAGTAATTATGATTCATACATTGACAAATCTAAAATTTCAAAATTGTCTGTTTCTAAATTCTTAAATGCAGACAATGTGTTTTTAACGCCGAATATGACGTACAATCCTCGTGTTATAAGAAAGCCCAAGAATTGTTTGGTTAATGGCTCTGTGGCAATTCTAATTCCAAAAGATAATAAAAAAATAACTGATAAACAGCTGCTTTATTTTTCAACAAAAGAGTATCGTCAATTTTATCAAATTGCCAGAAATTTTCAAACACGCTCTTTGAATGTTGACGCATACTCTGTTTATTTTTTTGGATTGAAAAAACAAACCAAAAAAAACATCAAAGGAGGTGGAAAATGTTGACAGAACAGGCGATTATTGATTTTATGGATCCATTTGATTATGATATTCAAAATTCCCATAATGGCCGTTGGATTGATCAAAAATGCACCCCCGATGTCTTATCATTCATTGCGGATTGCATTCATACCTTTGTAGAAAAAAATCCTGAGAGAGAATTTTCTGCTCAAGATATTTGGTTCAGTGAATATGCTGAACAGAATACTAAGGCTGTTTTTAAGAAGCCAAGTCCGCGACAAAATGCGGCAAGAAATGAATATGACAAATTTTTTCAGCAGCCTATGAAATTGTTGGCGTATTCTAAAGTGTTGTTAGAAGAAAAAAAAGGTGCCAGAAACATTTTCAAAGTAAATAATATAGAAATTCTTGAATATATTGCTATCAGCGAAAAAAATGCGCTGAAATTTCTTTTTCGCTATATTGAAAAAGTCTTGCAAGACAGCGCTTTGTACATAGATTTTGAAAATTTCTTTCAGAATCAAAAAATTGCATCGGATAAAAAGGAAAAAATTCAAAGCGAATATGAAAGATTAAAGAAAAAATTTTATGATTTTACTCATTCTTATACGGCAATAAAAAAGGATTTAGAGTGTGGGCGCATATTTGCAAAAGTAATTAACCCATTGGCATACTTCCATAATGCGCGTGGTACTGAGAGAGGGCATATTTCAAAAGATGTGATTACATTTGATGTCTTAATGTACAATCGAAACAATTTTCGTGATATATATGCGAATAAGCCCAAAGGCGTTACAAGAAAGATTTATGCAAGAGAACATCCTGTTGAAGTTAATGAAAAATATTACGATTATCAATCTACTAAAGCAAAACGTTTCTTACGGTTGTTCAATAACCAATATAGAAATGGCATTACAGAACACTTTGAACAAAAATATATGAATGATAAGGCTATTCATATACACCATATTTTTCCAAAGGCGTTATATCCTGAAATTTGCGCATATCTGGAAAATTTGATAGCGTTAACTCCGACGCAGCATTATAATCACGCGCATCCTAATGGAAAAACTCAAGAAATAAACATTGAGTATCAGAAACTACTTTTACTTTCCAAAGCTAGCAGAATAAAGGAGAATATCGAGGATAGTTACTCTGAAAAAATAGAACAAATTTATGATTTTGTTAGATTTCTTCACGTTTTGAGCGTAGGATTTGACAATGATGATGTGGAAAATATTTCGTATCTAGATTTTCCAGCCGTAATAAATGCGATTAACGTTCATTACGCGAATATATAATTCAAAAATTGTATTGACATGCTCGTGATTTCTTATTATCTTCTATGTTGTAGAGGTAAATATGAGCAAATTAATATATGGTAAAAAAGGACAAGTGCGCTTCAGTAACGAAAAAGAAAAAGAAGAAGCCATTAATTATATATTAAACACACCCACAAATGTTAATTTCAGAATTCATGAAAACAACCAAAATCAGGGAGCTTGGGGCCCTGAAGATAGGATCCATTTCCGTTCTGAAACGGGGGTTCCAATGTGTCTAAAAAGGCTGATGACTGCAGGCAGAAAAGGGACCTTATATGGGCGAATTAATTGCAAGGAGTTTTGCGACGAATTAAGGAAAATTGCTAAACAACGGGGATTGTAGCGCTTCTTGAAAATCTTCTTTTGATTTCGCTTAAATCTAGTTCTTTCGTGACTGTAATTCTCGAATAAACACATTCAGATGCTAGGAAATATTCCCCTGCACAAAAACGTCCTTGTGTGGGGGATCGATTTTTTACAGAATAATCGCCTTTATTTTTTTTTGGGGGGGGGGCACTTTTTCCAACATCTTTCTTATTTTCTTTTGCATATCTTCAAGAAAGGCTTCAATATAATCCAATGCCCCGATTGGTTCTTCCCGTTCAAATTCGGATAGATCCCATTTAGGAAGAATGGCGAGGCAACGAACCCAATCAAGCCCGGCGAAGACGTGTGGGATAAGTGCAACCGCCATTTCCGAAACCGCCTCTTTGACCGCGACACGCTTTTGCTGAAGGTGTACAACATAAACTTCTTGTACGTGCTCAAGACGTACACCTCTAAGCATTCGTCCCTGCGCGACGATTTCAAGAAAAAGACCCGAAAGAGATTCCGCGAAGATTTTTTGAAATTGCTGGGCGACAATTACTACTTCTGGGCCATATATTTGCCGGACTGGCAAAAACCCGATTATGCAGAACGACTCCAGGATTTTGTTGACCGCCATTTCCATGCGCTAGTGGGCCGCGTGTTTCAACCCGCAGGAACGCCGCATTGCCTGATACTCGCGCTGGAACAAAGTGCCGTGAACGTTTCGCTGAAAGGCGCCTTGGATAAAGATTACGAAAAAATTCGTCAAATTGTTAAAGACGAAAAGTGCGAAATGTTCCAAGTGTGGCCCCATGAAATTTGGGATAACGGTAATTCCCAGAAATGGGACGATGAAAGCCTGCAGAAAAACAAAGTCACTGAATTGGGTGTGGTTGACGCACTTGTAAAATTTTCTTAGGCCCCTTGCCAACTTTTTAGATATTAGGTACATTAAAGCTGCACGTGGTTCTCTGTCAAATGGAGAATCGCGTTTTTTTTATTCCGATTTTATCGAGGTCAAAATTTTTGACCTCGGTGCAGGAATAAGGGGACGCCTCTAACATCAACAAGCCGGAATATGCGGCAAATGGTGATTATTCCGGAGCGGCGGAGCC
>DFTB01000011.1 GCA_002382975.1 Fibrobacter sp. UBA4223 | reverse complement strand
CGTAGGAGTCTGGGCCGTATCTCAGTCCCAATGTGGCCGATCACCCTCTCAGGCCGGCTACCGATCGTCGCCTTGGTGGGCCGTTGCCCCGCCAACTAGCTAATCGGACGCAAGCTCATCTCATACCGATAAATCTCTTGTCAACTTCCCATGCGGGAAGCCACGCTCCTGGACATTAACCGCGCGTTGGCACGGGTATTTCCTGATATGGGGCAGATTGCTTACGCGTTACTCACCCGTTCGCCGCTGGGCATTGCTGCCCCGCTCGACTTGCATGTATAAGACACGCCACCAGCGTTCGTTCTGAGCCAGGATCAAACTCTTCATTAATTCTAAAAGTCTTGGTCCCGTTACTTTAATCACGTTCGTATTGACTTTCCAAGAAAATTCTTGGACCCGTCACTAAGCACATCTCCGATTCCTTCAATCTTCCCGGCGGCCTCGCGGGCCTCCGCAACCCCCTTTCCGAGGGTGAGGCCAATTATAGAACAATTTTTCGCCCCCGGCAAGGGGTTTTGTGAAAATTTTTTCTGTTTTTTAGCTTTTTTTCGCCCCGGACCCCTGGAAACGGGTCGTAAACCGCCTAAACCCAAGACTGTCAACAGGTTGTCAACAAAAGGGGCGGGGTGAGTTCCGCTAGATGGCGGCTCGGGGGCCGCCATGACGTATGTGTGTTCGTGTGACCCCGGCACCCTTCGACTATGCTCAAGGCAGGCCTAGACCGGGGTGACAAGGGGAAAAGCAAGGAGATCCCCGCCGGAGCCTGCCCTGAGCAAGGTCGAATGGGCGGGGATGACGAGAAAGGATGCGGGGAAGACATCTCGGGGGAAACTCGCAGGGACTAACAGTCACAAGAGTTTCCGCCTGCAGTAACGGGTCGGACCTGTAGTAAATTATCTCACCTGCAAAAACTCGTAGTCCAGAACCACCGCTTGTTTTTTGACCGAGATGTGTGCTTCCCGAGAGAACAGTCGAACGAAGTGATTCTGCTCTCGAGGGAGATACACATCGAGGGAAAGATTTGTTAAAAGAGTTCCCCGACCGAGATGATAGCAGATCCTCGCCTGCGCGAGGATGACGAGAAAGGATGCGGGGATGACGAGGAAGGATGCGGGGTGACAGGGGGAAGGGCAAGGAGATCCCCGACCAAGTCGGGGATGACAAGGAAGGATGCGGGGATGACGAAAAAGGATGCGGGGATGCCCCCGGGACAGGCCCGGGGTGACAGGGGGAGCGGGCGTTGCGGGCCGGCGATTGAGGCCCGCAGAGGGGGTAGCGGAATAACAGACGAAAGAACGGCGCGGAGCGCCTATAGACGAAAGACGATATTTTTTCCGTATTTTTCGTCTATCGTCTATAGCGAAGCCGGAGGCGAAGCGTTCTTTCGTCTGGTATGAAACGAGGGGGAGGCTTCCCCCTTTGTATTATAGACAAATTTGTCCTAATCAAGAATTAGACTATCAAATCTACTACTAGGTAGATGGCGAGGGCGATGCTACAGACGCTGATGAAGTTCTCGATGAACTTGTTGCCTTTTTTACGCTGCAAAAAACTGCCGCAATAGCCGCCGAACCAGGCTCCTACCGCCATGATGATGGCGATGGGCCAGTCGATCTTGCCCGCGAGCCCAAGAGCGAGGGTGCTCATGCAGAGGAACACGGTGGTGAGGGCGTTCTTGAGGGCGTTCACGTGGATAGGGTCGAGGCCGGTGTACCGCGTGAGGCTGAAAATCTGGACAAAGCCAACTCCCACCTGGACGATGCAGCCGTAGATGGCCACACAGCAAAAACCCAGGGCCCCTTTCCAGGTGAGTTTTTCGGGAGGGGTTGCGGGGGGCTTGCCGAAGATGTCTTTGCGGAGGCGGCTCATGACCACCACCAAGCAGATGACTGCGGCGAGGATGGCCTGGAAAGCCTTGTCGCCGATGCGGACCAGGAAGAGGATGCCGATGCAGGCCCCGACGATGGTGGGAATCAACAACTGGAAGAAAATTTTCTTGTTGAGGTAGCCGTGCCGGGCGAGGTTTGCCACGGAACTGATGTTGCCGATGATGAGACCGATGCGGTTGGTGCCGTTTGCCACCGTGGCGGGCATGCCGAGAAATATCATGATGGGCAAACTCAGGGTGCTTCCGCCCCCTGCGATGCTGTTGATGAGGCTAACGATTGCGCCGAGCACGAAAAAGACGGGATACTGGCCGTATTCCCACCAGGTGGCGTCCATCATTTGGCAAGTTCCTTTTTCAGAAATTCCATGTTGTCGAGAACCTTCTGCTTTTGGCTATAGTCGGGGTACTCCACCAGGCAGTTGTCCAGGGAATCGATGGCATCCTTGAGCAGGGACTTTTTGTTCTGTTCATCTTTTTGCTTTTGGGACTTGGTGAACAGCTGGCTTGTCACCTTGCGCTGCTTGTTGCAGTAAGCGTCGGCCAGGGCGTTGTACTTTTCGAGGGCCTGTTGTCGCAAATTGCTGAACATTAACTTGTTCAAAAGTTCCTTGGCCTGGGGGAATTTTTCTTGACGGGTCAGGGTGTCGGCCTGGGCAAGTGCCTGGGCGGGGTCGTGTTTTGCCCAGTAATCCTTGGCCACAGAATCGGCGACGGCGGCAAGTTCTGCGATTCTTGCGGCGAGGGCGGCGGTCTGCAGGGAATCTTCGAAATCCCGGTAGCGCAACTGGAACTCTTTCAGCTTTGCCTGGGCCGCATTGAATTCGGCATGGCCTTCGGCAAGAACCCTGATTTCGGAAAGTTCGCGGCGGGCCTTTTGCAGAGTGTTGGTGTAAGCGATATTCTTTTGACCGTTCGCCCAGTTCACGAGGGAATCGCCGGGGCTTAACGCTATGAGGCTGTCGGCGGTTTCGGCCACGAGGCTGTAGGCGGACTGGGCCCGGTTCATGTTCTGGATTTTAAGGACCATGGGGTCGAACTGCTTGGACTTTTCGGCGCGGGTCTTGCCGAACTCGTTGAGCAGGGAATCGGCGCGACGCTCCCACTGGAGCCAGAGGGGCTTGATGACGCGGAAACGCTCCAGGTAGGCGGTGGCGGAATCGGTGTAGCCTGCACGGTACAAGGAGTCGGCGAAAGCGAAGACCTCGTCGACCAGGGCAGGGAACGCCATGTAGGGGTCCAGAGGCCGCGACGCTGTTTCAGCGGGCTGGTTCATGCTCTGAACGCCGGTTTGATCTGCGCCGAACTGGGCCGACGATGTTTCTACCCCGGGGATGTTCTCGGGTGTGGAAAGACGGTAGTTGTCCAGCTGCTGGGAGTTGAACATGACTGCGGACTGCTGAGCCGCCTGTTGTCCGGAAGGTTTCGATTCAGTTGAGGAAGGTGCGGACGCCTCGGACGAAGGCTGCTCCGTCGCAGCGGCCGGTGCGGACGTTTCTGATGCTTGCGAGGACGGTGCAGATGCAGGCGAGGAAAGCCCATTCTCAGGCGAGGACGGTGCCGGGGCCGTTCCTGCGCAGGCGGCAAGGAGAGAGAGGAAAAGTGCAGATGCAAGCAGTCGTTTCATAGTCAAGTTTCTCGGTTTTTATTCCCCGGCTTCCAGCGGGACGAAGGCGTTGTTTCCGTCTAGGTCGGCAGGCAAATCCCAGTCGTCGTCCTTGGGCATGGCGGCAGGAGCGGGGGCTACCGGAGGTTGCTCCGTCGCTGCAGCAGGAGCGGGAGCTGCCGAAGGTTGCTCCGTCGCAGCGGCTGGAACTTGAACGCTGCCAGGCTGTTCTGCGACCGCCCCGGATTGCGCAGGTGCGGCCGAAGCTTCGGTCTGTGCAGCCTCGCCGTCTTCGACGGGGACGATGGAAAGCTCCGGCGCGGGTGCAGCCTCTGCAGAGGCAGTGCTGTCTGTGGCGGCCTCGGCAACGGCGGCCCTGAAACCGGGGACCTCCAGCCACGGGAGGGAGCGGCCTGCAGAAGCTTCGGATTCAGGAAGGACAAAGCCCGTCATGGGGTCCACCTTCAGCTCGCCACGCTCATTAGAAAGCACCAGCGGAACCTCGCCCGTGGCCAACATAGAAATGTCGAAGAAGTCGATGTGTTCGGGAATACCCTGAATGGCGATTTCTTCTTTGGCAAAAGACGCCCACTGCGGAAGGCCACCCGAAGCGCCAGCAATGCGAGTGCGGCCAGACTTTAGAGGCTTGTTATCGTCGAAGCCCACGTAGCTTCCGATGGCCACCACAGAATCCAATGCTATGCCGTTCTTCTCTTCTACGTAAGTGGGAAGCGCACCCATAAAGGCCACGTTGCGGTAATCGTTGGTGGTACCCGTCTTGCCCATCACAGGGAACCGGAGCGTGGTAGAGCGGTCATCGCTAGTAACAGAGAGGTTGTTGACCTGGCTACGAGCCGTACCGTTGGTAAACACGGAACGCAACATCACCGCCATCTGAGAGGTAACCGTATCCGAAAGCACCTGCTTGCTTTCCATCTCGTTCCGGAAAATCACGCGACCATCGCGGTTCTTGATTTCTTTGATGAAGCAGGGATCGGTCCATTCGCCATCAAGACACTTGAACACCTTTCCCGTAAGCAATGTCTGATAAGCAGTGCTGATTTCGCCCAAGGTAATTTCGTTCACGCCCAGAGGCATACTGAACACCTTCTGGAGTTTCTGATGGATACCAATCTCTGTAGCAAAGCGGGCGTATTCCGCCATAGAAAGGGCCCTGCGGAAATCGGGCCAGTAGCGGATGTGCTCGGCATCCAGGTAATCCTTCTCGGAATCCACAGGCTCCATCATGGTGGTGAGTCGCTTGAAATCGGCCAGGCTGAAGTTCGGGAAAAGAACCACCGAATCCATAGGCGGGAGTAGCGCCTCTACATCGGGATCCAGGCTCTTGGCTTCGCGGGCGCGGAGCACCTCAGCGTAATTCTTGTAGTTGTGTTTCAGATACTTGATGAGGGTCTCGTCTTTTTTGGCCTGCTTGATACCGTCGTCAGTGAAGGTGCCGTAACGCAAGTTCAGCACCGCACGAGCGCGGGCGGACTTGCCCTCTAGCCTGTAGCGCTCTGCAAGAGCATCGCGGGCGCGGGTAAACTCGATTTCCCGCTTGGATTCTTCTTTCAGGGTAAGGCCGAACTTGTCACGAAGCCGCTCGAAATATTCCTTGCGTTCTTCGTCGGCATCTTGGGCAAAACCGTTCTGGGCCGCCACCTCGGCAAACTCGTTACTGTCCAGTTTGTCTAGCAAGTGTTCCAACAGCCAAATGCTGGCGATGTTTTCGGAACGGGTGGTAGCCCAGGCGATGGTCACCACGTCGCCCTTGTTCTTGTGGTCGGGCCGGGGGAAATAGAACTGGTTCACGTACTGGAACACGTTGAACTCATTTTCCAGCTCGTCCATGTAGTTCCAGTGGTGTTGCAGGGCCAGCGCATAGAGCAGAGGTTTCCAGCTAGAACCAAGCTGACGCACCGCCTTGAAGCTACGGTCATAACCCGTGTTGTGGAAACCGCCCTGGCTTGCAAGCACCATGCCATTCTGGATAGCCACGAGACCACCCTGCAGCACGGGTTCTGTTTCGATCTTGCAGGGGGCGTAGCCCTCAATCATTTTTTCGTCCAGCACGCTCACCAGAAGGATGGCTCCCGGTTTCAGCTGGGAAGCGAGAATCTTGTTTACGTCACCGCCTACCTGGGCTGCAAATTCCTTGACCGCGGCCTCCGTGACGACACCCTTCAGCTGGCCAAAGTCCAGCTTCAGGGACTTCAGCTTGCCCTTGTCGTCGTAGAAAACGCTATCTACGGCACCGTAAAGGTAATCGCCCTTGCGGGCACTCTGGGCCCGGTTTGCAAACTGGGCCTTGGGGAGCACGAACCCGCCCAACTGCATCTGGAGGTTGCTGATATTGTTCTGCAGGGCACGCTTGGCGGCATCCTGACTCCGAGCATCCAGCGTGGTCACGATTTCCAGCTGGGCCTTGCGCCAGTCGTCGATTCCTTCGCCCTCGAAAAGTTCCTTGAAATATTCGCTGTCCAGGCGTTCTTCCAGACGCTCCAGCGTGGTGCTCATGCTGAAGCGGAAATTCCCGTGGTTGAATTCCAACGGGCTTGCGAGGGCCTTGTCCATGTCCTCTTGCTCGATGTAGCCCTCTTCTACCATGCGAGAAAGCACGTATTGCAGGCGTTCTGCACCCCGGGCGATAGCCCGGTCACGGCGTTCCTTGTTGCGCTGGATAAAGGGGTCGTAGTTGAAGGGGCCCTTCACGGAGCCTGCAATAAAGGCGCATTCGGCCAGGGTCAGGTCCTTCAGTTCCTTGTTGAAGAAATACTGGGCCGCAATGGCCACACCCTTGCCCGTACCCGAAACGTGGAACTGGTTCAGGTAGAACTCCAGGATTTCTTCCTTGGAAAAGTGCTTTTCCATGCGGAGCGCGTTGATCAGCTCCTTGCCCTTTTCCTTGACAGAACGTTCCTCGCGGCCAAAGATGTTCTTGACCGCCTGCTGGGTGAGGGTGGAGCCGCCCTGCCGCATGTGCCCGCTTTTCAGGTTCGAGACCATGGCGCGGGTAAAGCCGTACAGGCTGAACCCGTCGTGGTTCCAGTAGCCCGCGTCTTCGGCGGCCACCAGGGCGTTCACGATGTTCACGGGAATGTCGCCGTAGGGCACATACACGCGGTGATTGGCATCGAAAAATGCGCCCAGGAGATTATCACCGTCGCGGTAGAATACGCGGGTCTCGCCGGAGAGCACCTGCAGGATAGTCTTGCGGTTGAACTGGTTGTCGGGGTCCTTTTCGGGCAGAATCTTGAAAACGACAATGTAGAGGGGGATGCAGCAGATGAGGCCCACCAGGGCAAATGCCGCCATAATCTTGAGTAATTTTATTAGAAGCCGCATCATTATAGCCGCAATTTAGCTTTTTTGGCGGGCTTTTTTGGGCAATTTTGGGCATTCACCCTTGAAAAACTGCGGATTTTTATGTAAAATTGGAGTCCCCAAGATGGGAAGGTGGCCGAGCTGGCCGAAGGCGCGTCCCTGCTAAGGACGTATAGGACTTAATCCTATCGCGAGTTCGAATCTCGCCCTTCCCGCTGAAAGCCCCGGACTTGAGAAATCAGGCCCGGGGTTTTCTTTTTGGGAGCGAATGCGCTGGTTTTTTCGCGAACTTTCCTATATTTTGGGCATGAGTCTAAAGCAAATTATCGCTCCCAGCGTGTTGAACGCGAACTTTTTGGAACTGGGCAAGGGCCTGAACGCCATCGAGAACGGCGGCGCGGGCCTTGTGCACCTGGACATCATGGACGGACACTTTGTGCCCAACATCAGCTTTGGTCCGGGCATTTCGGCCTGCGTGGGCAAGGGTACCAAGCTCCCGCTGGATTGCCACCTGATGATCGAGAATCCCGAAAAGTACGTGGGCGAATTTGCGAAGGCGGGGGCAAGCATCATCAGCGTACACGCCGAGACCACCAACCACCTAGACCGGCTGCTGCACCAGATAAAGGAACTGGGCGTAAAGCCCGCCGTGGCCATCAACCCGGCAACTCCCCTGGAAAGCATCAAGTGGGTGCTGGACATCGTAGATATGGTGCTCATCATGTCGGTGAACCCCGGCTTTGGCGGCCAGAGCCTGACTCCCTATTGCCTGGACAAGATCCGCGAACTGCGCCAGCTGAAACCCGAACTGGATATCCAGATTGACGGCGGCGTGAAGCTGGACAACATTCTCGCCTGCAAGGAAACGGGCGCCAACGTGTTCGTGGTGGGCAGCGCCATCTTCGGCACCGCCGACCCCGAGTCCACCTGCCGGGAATTCGTGAAGAAGGTTGGCGGATAATTTTCAGCTAGGGCTGTCCCCTATCCCCCCCCTCTCGCAGTAGCCTCTCGAACAGTGCACGATACCCGGCGATATCTTCCAACTGCATGATGGTCGTGATTTTGTTTCCGGCATCTTTTGAGGACGCCCCGCAGTGGAAAAGTTTCTCGCTGTCGGTCCCGAAATCCAGATAGATGTACCTGTCGTGAAATACGTTCCCCGTGGTGCGAACATCGCTAAGTTCAACATCTGGGCGGGCAGCCCTGAAGTCCGCCAGCATGCTTTCGGTCAGGCGTGTGCGCCCGTGCTGCTCGCTGAAAATCCTAACCGAAACGCCCTTCGCTACGCACCGCAGCAAATCAAGTGTCTTTACATCCAGGTAATCATCTACAATCAGCACCGACCTCTTCGCCATGCTGTAAATCTGCGTGTAGGCGACATCGGCCTCCAACCGCTGCCCGTTCAGAATCAGGAAGTGCTTGAAGGTGCTCGGGTCGACGAGATTCGCCATGACCTTCTGGAGAAAGCTCTCGTTTCGCTCCACCTTGCTTGAAAGCGTGCGGACATCCGTGGCAATCTCGGCGATATCCCGCGTGTTCTGGCTAGTCTGCGTCGCCAGTGCGACCATCCCCGCAGAAACATCCAGCGCATTCTCCGCCGCAATGTAGTCCTTCATCTGCTTGAAAAGACGGATAAGGGCCATGCTCTGTTGTACTGCCAAATCGCCTTTCAACACAGTCATAAGCATATAAATGCCTTGCTCCGTAAAAACGTAGGGATTGAAACGGCTCATTGTGCTAATGTTTGTGGTGCAATTTTTGCACCGCAAAATTTCTGCGTCATTTACACCGGTAATTGCGGTCAAATTTTTTGACCGCAATTCTTCGACTTCCTTTTTGGACAGTTGGAAACGGAAATCCTCCGCAAAACGCTCGATATTATTCTTGACCTGCTGATTGAAAGCCTTGGTCGAATACCCGTAAATTTCCGCCAAATCGGCATCGAGCATGACCTTTACCCCGCGGATGGTATATATCCGCGACTTGAGCAAATCCTCGTCTATCAGGGAAAATTCGGGCTTTTTCAATTTCTTCATCGTCAACTCCTCTGGCGCTTTTCATTATCTTTCATTTTCCAGTAGCCTCTCGAACAGTGCGCGGTACCCGGCGATATCTTCCAGCTGCATGATGGTCGTGATCTTGTTCCCCGCGTCTTTTGAGGATGCCCCGCAGTGGAAAAGTTTCTCGCTGTCGGTCCCGAAATCCAGGTAGATGTACCTGTCGTGAAATACGTTCCCCGTTGTGCGGACATCGTCAAGTTCAACATCCGGGCGGGCTGCCCTGAAGTCCGCCAGCATGCTTTCGGTCAGGCGTGTGCGCCCGTGCTGCTCGCTGAAAATCCTAACCGAAACGCCCTTCGCCACGCACCGCAGCAAGTCGAGAGTCTTTACATCCAGGTAGTCGTCCACAATCAGCACCGACTTTTTCGCCATGCCGTAAATCTGCGTGTAGGCGACATCGGCCTCCAGGCGTTGCCCGTTCAGAATCAGAAAGTGCTTGAAGGTGCTCGGGTCGATGAAATTCGACATGACCTTCTGGACGTCGTGGGAAAGTTGCTCAATTCTCCGATTTTGGGCAGAGTGGGCTGTGTTGACGAAAAAATCTACGCGCTGCTCGACGGCGGTAAGGCGCATGTCAACATTTTGCTTGAAAAGGGAAATTTCTGTGCCTCCCATTGCCAGCATCCGTTGATTGATGCTGTATCCCCTGAGTAAATGATCCCTAAGGACTTGGTTTGCCCACTGGCGAAACTTTACGCCATTTGCGGATTTTACCCTGTATCCTACAGATATAATGACATCTAGGTTATAGTGTTCGACATTTCTGCGGACGTCTCGACCGCCTTCATTTTGAACTGTCGCAAAATTTGCGACAGTTGGGATATCCTTGAGTTCTTCTTTTAAGGCATTGGCAATGTGTTTGCCAATCGTTTTTACATCTCTGCCGAAAAGGATGGCCATTTGCTGTCGATTTAGCCAAACACTCTCGTTTTCGACCCGGACTTCGATGTGGAATTCCCCACCCTCCGGCTGGTAAACGACTATCTCGTTTTTGTCGGCCCCGGCCGCACTGACCGCAACATCTTTCTTCATCGTCAACTCCTCTGGCATACAAGCGTAAAAAAATACCAAAGACTACACACTTGTGCACTATAATATAAATTCAAAAATTCAGTTTGTCAATAGGCCCACGCGATTTTTTTTGAAGGGGGAGGTTTCCCCCTCGCTGCAATCGCCTAGCGGCGTTTTTCGCTACCCTCTCTCTCCTAAGTGGCTCCGCCCCCTAAAACCCCCGAAGGCGAGCGCTGTAGCAATCAAGCTTGCGTATCGCTTTGATGATAACGAAAAAAAATGCCAATATCATGCTAACAAATGACTCTATTGTTTCTTAATCACTGATTAATCACTCGTTTTTTAAGTTATATTACAAACGATAAATAACGCTAAATTCCGATTTTAGCGTGTTTTGTTCTAGAGAGTTTTTATTTTTTTATATGGAGTCCTGCCATGGCCCTGGCTACAAAGGATTTTTTTAGGCTGCACGACGATATTATGTCGCAGTACAAGTCTTTTGCCAACAGTTTTGTTGACATCGACGATCCTCAAATCTTGGAAGCCCTAAAAGCCTATGGCGACGAAAAGTCGATGTGGCCGGATCCGTTGATTCAATTCAATCCGTCCTACCTAGAAGGTTGCTCGCTAAAGCAGCTGGTTGACGAAGGTTTGCTCGATTCAAAGATGGACAAAATCTTCAATGGGTTCCATCTTTACAAGCATCAGGAAGAAGCCTTAAGGCTTGGGGCGCAAGGCAGAGACTTTACCGTTACCTCTGGAACGGGTTCGGGAAAATCGCTGACATTTCTTGGAACAATCATAAATGCCGCAATCAAGGATAAATCGCAAGGTGTGACGGGCTTGATTGTTTATCCGATGAACGCCCTTATCAACTCTCAAACAAACGAGATTGAAAAGTACGCGCAGAACTACAAGAATTTGACGGGCGAAGATTTTCCAGTCCAGTTTAATCAGTATACTGGTCAAGAAACCGAGGAGGTCCGAAAGAAAATCAGGGAGAACCCTCCGCACATTCTTTTGACCAACTACATGATGTTGGAATATCTCTTGACCCGTCAAAGTGATGATTCCATCAAACGGGCTCTTTTCAAGAATCTCAGATACATTGCGTTCGACGAACTTCATACATTCAGGGGGCGTCAAGGCGCCGATGTTGCGATGCTAATTCGACGCATAAAGGCAGAATGTTCCCACCATATTACTTGCATGGGAACATCTGCGACTATGGCAAGCGGAACATCTACAGAAGAACGGAAGGATGCAGTGGCCAAGGTGGCGTCGTTGTTTTTCGGACAAAAATTTGAACGCGACCAGATTATCGAAGAATCCTTGAAGTCGATTTCTGCTGAGGGCATTCCGTCTAAAGAAGAATTGAAGGCAGCTGTAGAATCATTTACACAACAGATTCAATCTGAAGACATACTTGTCCAAAATGCGTTGTTCAGGTGGGTTGAACATTCCGTTGCCTTGAAAAATGAAAATGGAGTTCTTAGAAGAGGCGTTCCCTTAACGCTTGATGAAATATCCGAAGAATTGTCGGAATATTCTTCTGTGGATGTTGAAAAGTGCACAGAAGTCTTGAAGAATCTTTTCAACTCTATTTCGGTGGTAAACGAAAGTATTGCCAGAGAAAATGAAGAAAAGAAACTTCGTAAGAACTTCGTTCTTCCATACAAGTTGCATCAGTTTATATCGCAATCTACTAGCGTCTCTGTCACTTTGCACAAGCCAGCAGAAGGCGAAGAAAAAACGGATAGGGAAGTTTGCTTTGAAGGACTCCCCTCAAAGAACGTAAATGGTGTTGATTGTCCTTTGTATCCTGTGGTATTTAGCCGTACATCGGGCAAGCCTTTTATCTGTGTAAAGAAGAATGAAAAGACTGGGAAATTGGAACCGCGCGATTTTGGCGATTCGGTAATCAACGAAGAAGACAGGGCGGATATTTCCTGTGGTTATCTAATTGATATTGCGGAGTGGAATCCTGCAGAAGATATTCTCAACTTGCCGAGCGAGTTTGTGGAATATAAACGCGGAACGCTTGTTCTGAAAAAACAACAGGTGGATAAATTCCCGCAACTGATTAGCATAAATGTTGCTGGAGATTTTAGTTCTGACCCAGAAAGATATTCTGATCGTAAGGTATGGTATCTGCCCGTAGGTTTCGTGTATGATCCGACCAGTGGCGATGTCTATCATCATCAGACTTCTGAATTTGCAAAGCTGACTCGTGTTGGTATGGAAGGTCGTTCGACATCGACTACGGTATTGTCGTTGAATATTCTTAATTCAATGGCAACATCTGGTTTTGAAAACAAGGACACGAAACTTCTGAGTTTTACGGACAATAGGCAAGATGCTTCTTTGCAGGCTGGACATTTCAATGACTTTGTCAACACCTTACGAATCAGAAGCGCCTTGGCAAAAGCCTTGAATGAAAACGGGACTATTACATTTGCAGAAATAGAAAGTAAAGTCTATGATTGCATGAACATAGGTATCGCTGATTACAACAAGAACGGCGATACCGGTTTCCGTGCGGCCCAGAAAAAGGCTGAAGATACATTCAAGACTTTGCTGAAATATCTCTTGTTGAAGGATCTTTCCAACTCTTGGAAAATCAATATGCCTGGGCTGGAACCCTGCGGGCTGATGCGCGTGGAGTACGAAGGCTTTGACGATGTCATGGAAGATAAACCTTGGGAACTCTTCCTTGATACATTCAACAACAAGTGGAATACATCTATTACAAAAAGTGATTTGAAGGAAATCAGCTTTAATGTGCTGGAATATTTCCGCAAGAGCTATGCCATTTACCATGAAAGTTTTTACGGTTCAAATAAAATCAGGGCGAACCTAGACGCCTTTGAGAACAATCTTTTGCCGAACTGGGTTCCCGAGGAATCGGACTTACCCGAACCGACATGGATGGCATTGAAACGAACCAAGATGGGCTCGATATTCACCCAATCTGTAGGCATGCAAAGCCGTTTGGGCCGCTATATTAAAGATAAATTGCAGAGTTATGTCGCGAATATCGATGGTGACCGCTACAATGAATTTGTAGAAGCGATGTTGAACACGCTTTGCGAAGCGAACTTCTTGCAAAAAGATGAAAAGACAAAGCAAGGAAACGAGAATACCGTTGTTTACATCTTGAATGTCGAAACCCTTTTGTGGAAGAAGGGCGATGGTAAAGTTCCGGAAGATATGATTTTCCGCAGGAACAACAAGAAAGTAGAACGCAAACCCAATGAGTATTTCAAGAATCTCTATTTGACCGCTTCCTTGACATCTAGAATTGTTTCCAAAGAACATACAGGTCAAATTCCGAAGGATGAACGCCAACAGAGAGAATCTGATTTTAGGGCAGGCAACTTTTCGACCTTATTCTGTTCCCCGACAATGGAACTGGGTATTGATATTTCAGACTTGAGCATTGTCCACATGCGAAATGTTCCGCCGAATGCGTCCAACTATGCACAGCGTTCGGGGCGTGCGGGCCGTAGTGGGCAACCGGCACTCGTTTTTACGAGTTGCAGTCGGCGTTCTGCACATGACGCCCACTACTTCGCCAATCCGCGCGATATTGTAGCAGGCGAAGTAAAGCCGCCAAAACTGGATTTGCTGAACCAGGATTTGCTGAGAAGCCATTTCGATGCTCTCTTCCTTACGCATCGTGGGGTTGGAGGCATTTCGGAAGGCAGTATGGCCGAATTTATCATCATTGACCATCCTGATTTGCCTCTAAAAAATGAAACTAGACTATCGTTGATTGACGCTGACAAGAATCCGCAAGATATTTTGGAAAAATGGAATGCTGTGATTGCGGACATTGCAGGCGATTTGCGTGAAACTAGTTGGTACAATGAAAATTGGGCTTTGCGTATTCTGCAGGGACTTTACGGCGAATTTGAAAAGGCCATGAATCGCTGGAAAAATCTATTTAGCCAACAACAGATGCAGCAGGCTGAAGCCGATAAGATTCTAGAAAATCCGACTTATAAGAAAACCAGCGAAGAGTATAGAACCGCTGCACAGAACAGAGCAAGAGCGATGGCTTTCCGTGAACTGTTGCTGAACAGGGTCAAATCTTCATCAGGCGAATCACAATCTGAATTTTACCCGTTCCGTTATTTGGCGAGCGAAGGATTCTTGCCGGGCTATAACTTTACCCGTTTGCCCATACACTTGCTTTTGAGCACCAAGGACAAGAAAGATGTTGCAGAATCCCTGAGTAGGCCGCGAAATCTTGGCTTGCGTGAGATGGGTCCTGAAAATCTCGTTTATCACAATGGTGCGAAATACAAGGTCGTGAGTTCTCAACTTTCCGAAGTCCGTCAAGGAGGCTCTGAAGCGCTGGTATGCACAAAGAGTGGTTACATTCTTTTTGACGACCAGCAGA
Organism: Fibrobacter sp. UBA4223; assembly: GCA_002382975.1. Taxonomy (GTDB): domain Bacteria; phylum Fibrobacterota; class Fibrobacteria; order Fibrobacterales; family Fibrobacteraceae; genus Fibrobacter. Next base: position 159,856 of record DFTB01000011.1, on the reverse strand, counting down.
ATGTCAATAATGACCCGTGGACAGGTGCTGAAATCGGGAGCAACCGTAAAAAGTTTACGGATTTGATGTCGATGACGGACCAGGTTGCCGAAAAGAAGGTCCACATCACGTGCGATGAAGAAGAACGAACCCGCATGGGCTACGTGATAGACACTTACTTTGCCTACGATGGCAATAAGAGCGACATCAAGGAACTGAAGTTGCTTTCCGGTGGCGACCTACTTCTTCGCATTCGCTATATTCCTGCAGCCAAACTGGTTTATATTAACAACAAGTGGAAAAATCAGGAAGCGGAAGGGTTCGTGCTGAACAATGTTTCGGGCGACTGGAAGTCTCACGGATACAGAAATAAACTTGCCGGAGAAAGGGATAATCCTGCGTCACAGAAAACATACAACAATCTGAGCGTGGTAAAAATTTTCACTACCGATACGGCAGATGCACTCTATGTAGAACCTGTAAGCATTCTCGGATTAGATTATGCTGGTCGCATCACGCTTCAATATGCGCTGAAAACCGCCATTGAAAATGTATTCAGCATTGAAAGTTCCGAGATGGGTGTTACGCCGATTGGCGATCCCGAAGAACCGAACATTCTCCTGTATGAATCTGCCGAAGAAAGTCTTGGTGTTCTGAAATCGCTGACAGAAGACAATGAAGGTTGGCACAAAGTTGTAAACGAAATCCAGAGACTTTGCAGGTTTGACGACGAAACCTACAAGGATAAGGCCAGTTATAAGGATTTCCTGAGTTACTACAACCAGACAGACCATGCCGTTATAGACAGATTCAAAATTCAAAAAACTGTGGAACGCTTGCTGAATTGTCAGATTCAGGTGGGCAAGTCTGATTCCGGTCGCTACGAAGCGCAATACCAGAGACTCTTGGAAACTTATGACAAGAGTAGTTCTACGGAATTGAAATTCTTGAATTATCTCTACAAGCATGGCTTGCGTTTGCCTGACGAAGCCCAGAGACGTGTTGATGGCCTGTATTGTCAACCCGATTTCTACTATGCTCCGGATTCAGGTTCTGTTCCTACATTCGTATTTTGCGATGGAACGCCCCATGACGATAATAGTGTAATGGAACGCGATACAAAACAGCGTGAAGCGATACTTGATAGAGGTATGGACTATATTGTCTATTACTACAAGGATAACCTTGATGAAGTAGTGGCAAGCCGGAAAGACATTTTTAGAAAGGTAGCGGACAAGTGAGCGAACTGATGCATGATTGGCGAACGGGGACTATTGTAAATACCCGCGGTCGCGACTGGATTGTATTGCCCTCTGAAGACAAGAATCTTTTGAGATTGAAAGCCCTTGATGGTGGTGAAGACGATTGCATTGGTATTTACTTGCCGTTGAATGCGGAACGTGATGCCGTAACGCCAGCTTATTTCGGTCTTCCGACTGCAAACGACTTAGGCAATGTCCGTAGCGCAAAGTTGCTCTACGATGCGTCTCGCTTGACTCTGCGTAATGCAGCAGGCCCTTTCCGTTGTGCTGCAAAACTTGGGTTCCGCCCGCGCAGTTACCAGATGGTTCCCCTGATTATGGCGCTCAAGCAGGAGGGCCCTATCCGCCTGATGATTGCTGATGACGTCGGTATTGGTAAGACTATAGAATCTCTGCTGATAGTCAAGGAACTTATAGAAAGGCGCGATATCAAACGTTTTGCTGTTCTTTGCCCGCCGCACCTTTGCGAACAGTGGCAAACCGAACTGAAGGACAAGTTTAATATTGAAGCAGTCATTATTCGTGGTAGCACCCAGGCAGCCCTTGAAAGGGCAAAACCCGACGACGACAATAGCATCTTCAAGCATTATCCGTATCAGATTGTAAGTATCGATTACATCAAGTTTGACAACAACAGCAAGAAAAGCCGCTTTATACAGGATGCGCCGGAATTGTTGATTGTCGATGAGGCCCATACTTGTGCAAAGCCGGCAGGAGCATTCAAGAACCAGCAACTGCGTTACAGCGTGCTGTCGGATTTGGCAAAACCCGAATATAAGCGCCATGTAATTCTCATGACGGCAACGCCTCACTCGGGTAAAGATGACGAATTCAAGTCGCTTTTGGGAATTCTTGACCCCAAGTTCGAAGAAGATGAATGGTTCAAGTCGGATTCCGTGAAAAAGGAACTTGCGAAATTCTTTATCCAGCGCAAGCGCGGTAATATCACTAAGTGGCTCGATGAAAATACGCCGTTCCCTAAGAGATCGCAAATCGACCAGAGTTACGAACTCTCGTTGCCTTATCAGATACTCTATAACGAAGTCTTGCAGATGGCATCGGACTTGATGCAGGGCGCATCGACCAAGAAGAATCAACGATTCAGGTATTGGACTGCGTTGGCGTTCCTTCGTGGAATCATGTCGAGCCCAGCCGCAGGTGCAAAGATGTTCTCCCGCAAGGTAAACGACATTGTAGATGAAGACGATTCCGACGATACGATTGATCACGAAAACCCGCTTTTCGAAAAGCTAGATGCTTCCAACGATGAACTTCCGACTAGCTTGGCGCCTAGGGCTCAGTTGAGGTCTGAACAAAAAACAAAGTTCGAAAGTTTTGTCGCCGAACTCGAAAACCTGAAAGGTTTCGAGAAAGACTACAAACTGCAACAGTGCAGCGAAATTGTCAATCAGTGGATAAAGAAAGGCATCTCTCCGGTCATTTTCTGCCGATACATCGAAACGGCCCACTACGTAGAAGAAAACCTGCGTGCAAAATTTGGCAACAAGGTCCGCATCGAATGCATCACGAGCGAATTGCCCGATGACGACCGCAAGGACCGCGTCCGTCAAATGACTCCTGAAGAAGGAGATAAGAAGCCGAGAATTCTTGTGGCAACCGACTGCCTTTCCGAAGGCATCAACCTTCAGGACATTTTTGATGCCGTATTCCATTACGATTTGCCCTGGAATCCGAACCGCTTGGAGCAACGTGAAGGCCGCGTGGACCGTTTCGGTCAGACCCGCAGCGAAGTTCACACCTGTATGTTCTATGGCAAAGACAATCCCATGGACCAGACGGTTCTGAAAATCCTGTTTGAAAAGGCAAAGCGCATCAAGGGCCGCATCGGCGTCTCGATCCCGTTCCCCGAGAACTCCAAGGAATTCATGGACGCCATTTTCAAGGCGGTCTTGAATGACGCCAAGAAAAAGAAGGAATCGTCGGGACAGCTTTCATTGTTTGATTTGGAAGAATTCAAGTCGGCGAACACGGGCATGGACAAGTATTTCGAAGAAACCGAGAAAAAGGAAGAAGTTCTCCGTTCCATGCTGGCGCAGGAATCCATTCACGCCCAGGAAATTGAAGAAGACCTGAAACGTTCCGACGAGAGCGTCGGTAATCCAGAAGTCGTGTATTCCTTCGTTCACGACGTCATGCAGGACATCTACGCAAAGAACACGAAGACAAACGACGAAGAGTGCATCTTGAATTTCGCAGGCCTTGAAATTCCCGAAACGCTTTCGAAGTTCTTCAAGAAGCGCAATTCCATATCGTTCAAGGCTCCCGTTCCCGAAGGCACGACCTATTGGGGCCGCAACAGCGATGCCGTCGAACTGCTTTGCGAAAAAGTCCTTGCCGAAGCAACCCACCACCAGCAAAACAACCGCTTTGCCGCAAGGGCTGCCGTGGTCAAGTCCAAAAATGTAACCGAAAGGACCGTGATATTTCTCTTGCGTGCCCGCCATGTCATCAAGGACTTAAAGTTGGATGGCTCCAATATGGTTGCCGAAGAAATATTGACTCGTGGCTACCGGACTGTAAGCAAGTCCATTCTCACCAAGGAAGAGGTTTCTGACTTGATGAAGAATCCCGCCCCTGCAGGCGACCTGTCGCCCGAAATCCAGCAAAGGCAACTCCAGCGTGAACTGGATACCATCGGCGAAAAGCAGGCGGACTTTGACGCATTTGCAAAGGAACGCGCGGAACTCCTTATCCAGGAACACGAACGCTATTACAAGGCGTTAGGTGAAAAGCGGAAATCGGACAGGTTCAAGGTGGTTGAACCCGTAATTCCGCTAGATGTTCTTGGCATTTACATCTTTGTTCCGGAGGCTCAGTAATGAACTATACGGGAATCAGTTGGGAAGGCGGCCTCATTGGCCCCGAGACGCTTGACAATCTTAATGAAACGAGTGGTTTGAAAGGTCAGAGTTCCAAGGACTTTGATTTAGACATTCCTGTCCGTGACGAAATTCAGAGCTGTTGGGCCGATGCCGTGCAGCAATGGAAAATTTTCAAGGCTCGCATAGAACGCGAAGATCCGAGAGACAAGTTCGGCACATCGAGAACACGCCAGTTCTGGATCCAGCCCCTTTTGGGAATGCTCGGTTTCGATATTGAATCCAAGCCGGCAGAACAGTTCGGCGAGAAATCCTTTGCCATTAGCCACAAGGCGACCCGCAGGATATGCCCCATTCACATTGTCGGCTATTACGAATCATTGGACAAGGCGCGCGAAGGCCAAAAACGTAGCCCCCACAGCATGGTCCAGGAATTCTTGAACCTGAGCGAAGAGAACCTTTACGCCCTTGTGACAAACGGCCATGTGCTCCGCTTGCTTAGGGATTCCAGCCGCTTGGTCAAGTTGACCTATCTGGAATTCGACCTCGAAAAGATTTTTGAAGAAGACCTTTACGACAACTTCGCAATTCTTTACAGGCTTTTGCACCCTACCCGTTTCCCGGCAATCGGCACTGAGCCCGCCGACTGCTTGCTTGAATACTATCACCTGAATTCCATGGAAAACGGTTCTAGAATTCGTGAGAATTTGAGTGCTGCCGTAAAGACAGCAGTAGAGACATGGGCGAACGGATTTTTGAATAGGGAAGATAACAAGGACATCGTAAGCGGCTATGGAACGCTATGGACTGCCGACGGCCTGAATGACGAGTTCCTGACCCTTGTGTATCGCTTGCTGTTCCTGTTGGTGATTGAAGAACGCCACCTTGTATTCGAACGCGATGCAGACCCGTCCAAGCGGAACATCTATTACGCCTACTATTCCCTGCAGAGTCTGAGAAAGCGTTGTACCACCATTGGCCCCGAAGAAAAGTATTACCACGATGCCTATGAACAGCTAAAGACTGTATTTGCGCTGTTCGAAGACAATGATTTTGGCAACACCCTTGGTATAAAGGCGTTGATGGGAGACCTGTTCAACAAGGATGAAATGAAAATCCTGAAACAGGTCCATATCAACAACTGGGATTTTGCAGAAGGTGTCAAGCTGTTCGACAGTTACTTTGACGAAGACCGCAAGGTAAAAGTCCGCGTGAACTACGCCGCATTGAATGTCGAAGAATTCGGCTCCATATACGAAGGCCTTTTGGAACTCGACCCGAGCATTGAACGCGATATAAACGGCTCGTTGAAATTCAGCTACGTGCAGGGTGAAGACCGCGACAATTCCAGTTCCCATTATACCCCCGAAGAACTGGTGGATCCGCTTATCAAGAGCGCGTTGAACCCGCTAATCGAAAAGAAGTTACAAGAAGCCGACAAGGAACACGCCCTGCTTTCAATCCGTGTGTGCGACGATGCTTGCGGTTCGGGGCATATCCTCTTGAATGCTGCCCGCCGCATAGCCCTGGAACTTGCCCGAGTCCGCACAAAGTCCGATAACCCGGACCCCACAAGTTTCAGGAACGCCGAAAAGGACGTTATCCGCAACTGCATTTACGGCATCGACAAGAATCCGCAGGCGGTAAAACTCTGCAAGGTCGCCCTCTGGCTCGAAAGCCATAACCCGGGAACTTCGCTCGGGTTCTTGGATAACCATATCAAGTGCGGCGATACCCTTGTGGGCGTGGCCCGTGTAGAAGACATATTCAAGACCATTCCCTCTGACACCTTCAAGACTTACAAGGATAGCGACAAGAAGTATTACGCCGAACTCAAGAAATGGAATGACGACGTCATCAAGAAGCAGAAGAAGGCGAAGGAATCCGAAGCGCAGGATGTATTCCGCAAGGAAATTGATTCGGATATCCAGAGCGTGATTGCCGAAATGGCTCAAGTTTCCCAGATGGATGACTCCACGCCCGAACTGGCAGAAGAGAAAAAATCGAATTACCTAAAAGTGACATCTACACCGGCATGGAAAAAGCTGAAGGTCCTTGCCGACATGCGCCTTGCGGGCTATTTTGCCGACAAGTCTCAACAACAGCCCCTGGTGACAGAAGATGTTTACCGTAAGTATTTGACGGGCGAAAAGGATATCGAAAATGACAGCGAAGCGATATACGCCCAACAGGTGAGCAAACAGAAGGGATTTTTCCATTGGTTCCTTGAATTTGCCGAAGTGATGGCGGAAGGCGGCTTTGATTGCTTCTTGGGTAACCCGCCGTTTAAAGGAGATAAGAGATTAAGAGGCATATTTGGTGGAGAATATTTGGACTTTTTAGTATCCGTTTATACTCCCGATGGCCTTATTGATTTAGTTGGATATTTCGTCTTGCGTAATTATGGTTTGCTGAAGAATGAATGTGCATTAGCAACACTTAGCACAAATACCATTGCGCAAGGGAAATCAAGATTACGTAGTTTAGATGTAATAGAAAAAAATGGTGGTGAAATGATTATGGCGGTGAAGAGTACTCCTTGGCCGGGAGAAGCCGCTGTTAGTATTAGTATGTTTTCCATTTACAAAGGGCATTTCACGGGACGAAAGCTATTAGAGAACAAACCAACAACCTATATTTCAACTTTTTTTGATAATCAAAAATCGGATGTTAAAGCATTTACTTTGGCTTCAAATAGTGAGAGGAGTTATATAGGGTCTTATGTTTTAGGGAAAGGTTTTATCCTTACTTTGGAAGATGCGAAATCATTAGTTGAAAAAGATTGTAAAAACAATGATGTGATTTTTCCTTATTTAAATGGCGAAGATTTAAATCAAACATGTAATCAATCTCCAACAAGGATGATTATTAATTTCAGAGAGTGGCCTTTATCAAAAGAAAAAGCAGACGCAAATTATCAAGGGAGATATGCCGCAGACTATCCTGATTGTTTAGAAATACTCGAAAAATTGGTTAAGCCTGTTCGTGTCGAAAAAAAGAAAGACGGCTCTATTGAGCAACAAGACAAATGGTGGATATATGCAAGAGTAAGAAATGAGATGTATTCTAAGTTAAATGATTTGAAAAAGGCCATTGCTGTAGCTCAGGTTTCAAAAACATTAGCATTTTCACTTGTGGCGACAAATCAAATTCTAGATGCAAAACTGGTAGTCGTTCCGTTAGAGCAGATAAGATATCTTTGTATCCTTCAATCTTCAATACATTTTTATTGGTCATGGAAATATTGCACGACGATGAAAGCGGATTTGACTTATACACCTTCTGCAATTTTCGAAACATTCCCATTCCCCGCAGGTTTTGAACCCAATCGCGAATACGTTCCCGAGGAAATCCTTGCTGCAGAAGATGCCGACGAACAAATCAAGCAGCACAAGGCAACCCTTGACGCATTGGGCGAAAAGTTGGATAACCAGCGCAAGACCATCATGCTTAAAATCAAGATAGGCCTTACCAACCTCTACAACCTTTATCATCAAGAGAACCTCTCTGCCGCAAGCATTGCCAAAACCGCAAAATGTTCCGATGCCGACGCAGAATGGGCCCTCGGCGAATTCATGAAAATGCGCCAAGTCCAAGTTGAATGCGACACCGCCGTCGCTGCCGCCTACGGCTGGTCAGACATCGCCCTGAACCACGGCTTCTACGATCTCGAATTCCTCCCCGAAAACGATCGCCGCCGCTACACCGTCTGCCCCGACGCCCGCAAAGAAATCATGACCCGCCTCCTCAAACTCAACAACGACCGTCACAAACAAGAACTCGCCGCCGGCCTCGTCGATGACACCGGCAAACTCCTCAAAAAATCCACCCCCACTAAACCCAAGAAGAAAAAAACAACCCCCACCGATCAAATTGAATTGCTGTAAATTGGAGACAAAAGATGAATGTTATTGAATTAGAATATGATAGTGTAAATAGCAACTTTAAGAAACTATTAGGAGAAAGTTTCAATCAAGACTTGTTAGATGCGGTTTATGATCTTTTACCGCAAATTTCTGCATATAAAGAAGAAGACAAAGTATTTGGCTTTAAAATAGCTTTAGGTTCTGATTTTAAGAAGGATGTTAATGTAGAAACAAGTTGCTTTTTCGAAATAAAGAAATACACATTGAAAGGAGAAAAAGATTTTGAAAATATACAACGATTGCTTAAAGAATCGGTAATATTTTGTTTAAAAAGTGCTGATTTGTATATTGATCAGATTTCAAAAACAGAAATTACTTTTGGCGTTTTTTTTACCGACTATAAACATACAGGATTGTTAGAGAGAAAAATCCTACAATCAAATGCGTTAATTTTAGAAGGATTTGTTAATGAAGGTGTTCGGGTTTTATGTAATGACGTAGAAGAGTGTTTTTTCATCAAATTGTCTTTTTCAAAAATTTTCGATAAACATAAATATTCAGCAAATTCTTTTCACTGGAGTGATGTTTGTCGTTATTGGGATGGTATTTTTAAAAAAGCCAAACAAACTGTTCATGGAACTATTTGTCTTGTTGTCAAACCTGATTGGAATTTAAATGATGATAATTTTATTGGTAAAAAGGTAACTGAATTTGAAGGTGTGTTTATTGGATACTCTAAATCCGAGAGCGCACAAGATTTGTTAAAGCAACAATATTGCATAGAAATGTTTCTTTCTATGTTGGATTATGATGGTGTCACAATTCTTGATACTAATGGAAAGGTTAGATCTTATCATAACATAGTGAAAATAAAGGGACGGCAGAAAAAAAAAGAAAGTTTAGAACCAACGGAAGCAAATGAAGAAATAGAAGAGGAGGCTCCAGGGGGCGCTCGCCATAAAGCGTTTTGGACTTTAAGAGATACGCAAAATTGGAAAGATAGAGGATATATTGGAATCTATTTTCAGACTCAAGAAGGTGAAATAGAATTCTATTCGTTTGAAAACGGACAATCTCAAGATTCTTTTAGATCGGAAGTGATGAATTTTGGTGCTGATAATCCGCAATTGTTAGATGTAAAATCGTATTATGATAACCGATATGACACCGTTGTTGCCGACTGGCAATCTTGTTCCTCAGATCCGCTTTTTACAGCAATTGAAGATTTACAACGTATTCATTTTGAAAAGGATAATTTTACTAACGAAATCGTTCCTGCACAACGTCTAGAAAATCTATTGACAAACTCGTGGAGTTCCATAAAACCTACATTGCAAAATCATCCCGGACTGTTAAGAAGGTTGTTAAATGTTTTAGTAATTACATATATTGGCAATTGTTATGGAGAGGCTTGGACTGCAATTCCTCATATTGAAACTGTGATTAAAACAATTGATATAGATTTGTGGAAAACCTATTTTGAAAATAAGGATTTTATATATAAACCTTTGCTATTGGAATTTTGGGGATGTTCTGAAAATCAACGCACTAGATGGGAAATATTATTAGAACTATTGAAAAGCTTAGGAATCGGAAAACCTGAAGATTTTACATTAGATAAAATTAGATGGAACTTTAAGGCGTTTGAGTTCTTAAAGGATTTTTATGGGCGTGAACAACCAGGAAAAACTATAAACGAATAAAAAGGAATAATTATTATGGAAACATCAACGCTATTCAGAGAAATCATTATTGATTTAAGTATTTTACGATATATTGTTAGTTCATGTGTAAAAGAACAACGATACGATATCAATCATGATTGTGAAAATTTTTATTGTGGATTGTTAAATCTGCTATGGAAAAACAATTTTGTTAATACAAATACAAAGCAAAGGAATAGTGCCGGAATTGATTTAGCGGATGATACGGCTCGAATAGCCGTTCAGGTAACAAGTAATATTAGTTCAGGAAAAATTCAATCAACGCTTGATAAAGTAGTTGACCATGGATTGCGTGCAAAATATGATGAAATATATATTTTGTATATAGATTCAAAGCCGAAGTTCGACAAAAAAAGAAAAAATGCAGTTGAATTTAAATTTAAAGACGATGGAACTATTTATGATGATGAAAAGTACCTAATAGATGTTCAAGATTTATTGCATCAAATTGAACCTCTTGATTCTAGAAAAATGAAACCGATAGCGGATTATGTTAAAGATAATCTCGGCTATTATAAAAGGTATTTAGATGATAAATCTACTTTGCTTGATTGTGAAGAATTCCAATCCAAAAAACATTCAACATTGGCTGGCATTGCCAAATATATAGATAATGATGTTAAGAAAAATTTTGATAAAATCTATGAAAGATTAGATAGGTATTCATCAAAAGAACGCGAAGTCATTATATGTTTTATGAAAAAGTGTACAGAAGCACATTTTGATGGATTGCAAGTGAATCTCAATACCTTGACTAATACAGCTCTCAGTGTAGGATTAACTGATGCAGATATTTGTAATGTTGCAGGAGAAGAAGGTTCTGTTATATATTTCAATGGTGAAGTTATAAAGTGTTGTTTCGATTATGAGTTTAAAATTCTATTGGCCATAAACGAAGAATTGTGGCACCGCTTAATAGTACGCCTTGATTTTTCCTTGTTAGACCATCCTATTGATATTGATGAATCTAAATTGAACATGTGAGGATAAAATGAGTCACTCAAAATATCTAGACAACCTTACAGCAGACGAAAAGAATGCCTTGCGTGCCAAGTTATGGGGTATTCAAAACCATAAGTGTTTTATTTGTGAGAAAGAAATCGATCTTGACCTTAATTCTGTAAATATTGATCACATCAAACCCCTTGCAAATGGCGGCAAAGATGAAGAACAAAATTTTGCACTTACGCATGAATCCTGTAACAAGAAAAAACAGGATGCTGATTTGTTTGTTGCAAAGAAACTTTGCCAACTAGAAGAAATAATAAATAATGCAAATTCAAATAAAGAGATTCCCTCCTTGAAGCATGTATTGTTGGCAAGGGGTGGCTCTAAGTACGATTTTAGATACAAGGTAGAAGGAAATACTTTAGTATATTCCTTTGATGATATTGAAGATCCGACGGCTCGTAGAACGGAAATTTTTGAAGATGAACTCTCCGGTGAGAAGACCGCATTTATTAGAGTCCCATTACAGTATCTCTACCATGATGAATTGATAAATCCGCGAGGAATAAACAGCTCTATCAGTTTGTTGATCAAAGAATTTTACAAAACGAACCCTCAATTGCATTTGAGTTTGGCTCGTATTGATCAGAAAAAAATTAAAATCTTTGATGGTCAACATAAAGCTGTTGCCCAGATTATGCTTGATGCCAAGAGTATTGTTGTTCGGTTGTTTATTGATCCAAATGTTGAACGCTTGACAGAAACCAATACGAATGCTGGCAGTAAGTTAAAACAAATTGCTTTTGATAAGGCCATCGTTCGCCAGCTTCATGATGCTTTGTATGCGGAACGTCTGAAGCGATATCAAATAGACCATTCGTTAACGGAAGATGATTATTCTTTCTCGGAAAAGAATGTTGTTGATCATTTCAAGGGCTCTGTAAAGAGTATAAAAACTTATGTAGTAAACAGCCAGAAGAATGCGATTACTAGAAGTCCTGATAATAAACTTCAGGGATATATGAGTTTTGAGGGCAGAGATGCATCGTTGCCATTGTCTTATAGTACATTTGAAAAAACGCTTTTGGCAGAGTTCATCAATTCTAAAACAATCCTTACAAAGCCTATCAACTATAAAATGGAAGAGGGCTTGAATCCTCGAATTCTTGAACAAAAACAGATAATAAACTTGTGCAATATAATTGCTGAAGAAATTCTAGTTGGAAAATTTGATAACAATATTGGTGTATATAAAATAGAAAGTCGAATTACAGCGGGTAATGGAGATGACATTCCGGATGATCATTTAATTGCAAGCAGACTACTTCGTGAAGAGGTTATGAAAATTTGGATCGAATGCATTCGCCGTATCATTGTTGCGCATTTTTCTTTCGCAGGAACGGAATATGATTCTGAGAATTTGTTCCAACAGAAATTTCCAGATCAGTTGTGGAATAATATTCGAAACTTTGTGAATAACTTAAAGATGTTGCCTGTTTGGAAAGATAGAACCATGTCTGATACGATATTTGCAAGCAAACGTAATTATGACTACTGGAAAACTATTTTCAACACGGGTAAAACCAATGACGGAGTATCGGTTTTAGCTAAGCCAGTCAATACGATGGAAATGATAAAGAAGTAAAATAATAGTGGGTAAATCAAGAGTCGTGTTCTATAGCAAAGAAGACCTTGCTGCAGGTCATCATCTGTCTCTAGCAGAGACTGTTTTAGATACATTTGACGAGAATGCTGTATATGAAGACATCAATGATATTCTTGAATTGGAGTCTATCAGATTATATATCAAAAATGAAATGTTCTTGCGCTCCTGGGATGAAGAAAGAATAAATCGTTATAAGAATGCAGTTGACAAGTTCCCCTCAATAATTTCTCGTTTTATTGCATCTTGGCTTGGTCGGAAATTTGCCGGTGAGTACGACTCCATTGAATACGAATATCGCTCTGCTTTCTGGCAATCCGTTGCTGATTTTGGCATTTTCAAATCATTATCTAATGGTGACTTTGCAGAATGGCTGAAAATGCACGAAAGTGAATTGCATGACGTGTTGCTGCACGAAAAAATTGTTAATCGGTTTTCAGCAGAATTAATACCTGTAATAAAAAAGTCTAAAATCGCAACAGAACTGCTAATTGAACACGCCCTGTTCAAACCCAAGAAAACGGTTTATTGGCCCAAGGCCTTGTCTGATTCAGACAAAAGAGAAATGGTGAAAGCTTATATAGGGAGTGATTGTTTTAACGTCAATTATTTAAAGAAAATTCAGAATGCGTCAAGAAATGCAGAACCGAAGATAGATGAAGAACTTCGTTTGATGGCGAAAGAGGCGCAGGAAAAATGGATTTCTAAACAAAAAATGAGTGGCATGATTAGTGTGCAGGTGTCGTTCGTTCCTGTTATGGATACCCCGATTCGTTATACAGAAGAAGGATATTTGACACTCGTTGAATGTAGTTCTGAATGGGTAAGAACACATTTAAATTTTAAATTCATATTTTTGATGCTTAGGAACTATTTTAGTTTTACTGATTATAATGGACGATCAAACTTGCCTTATTATAGTAAAGAAGAAATTCCTATAATAAAGCGAAATTTATCTAAAGAAGAGTATCCACGCGAAAATCCTATTTTTCTTCATAATAGCTATTTGTATAGATCATTGATTGAAACATTTCGAAATGAGCTTTGGAAAAATAGTTTGTATTTTGAAAATGTTTTCAAATGTTTTTTTGAAAAATGGTTGCCTTTGGTCTATGGAATAAAGGGCTTTTCTTTTAATTCACCGAGTATTCAAACTACAGACCTTGAGAAAATAAAAATTATCCTTCCTGAAATAGAGCGAGTCCTGAAAATCTATATGATGTTCCAGGAAGAAAACGTGAATTTGCACTTGCTGAATACATTCTCATCTCCTATTGGTAATTGGAATGAGTTGAAAAGTCTATCAGGGCAAAAATATGTCTATCCAGCTAAAGAGGGGTATGCTGTATTTAACATTCTTTTTAGTCAACATTTATCTGTATATTGTCTATTGAAATCATCCGACGAGAAATACAAATGTTTTTATGAACGATTGCAAGATGAAAAAGTTTCGTATGATAATCTTGATTCACAAAGTCGAGAGCTTTTACAATATCTAATAGATGCTGATTGCGTTTCTATTAAAGATGGGTTTATAGAGTATAACAAAACAAAATGTGATCTTCTAAAGGATATCTACGATAACGACGTATTGAATGTCTTGCCGCTGAATCCTGAAGAACGGCGGTGTATTGATGAATTGATTGCGAAAAACGTGATTGTTGCAAGCGATTCTCTTTTCTCAACGAATGAGCAAAATTACATCTCATTTGTTTGGTCCGATAGCTATAAAAATGGCCTTGCCATCCGCAACCGTTATCTGCACGGAGCTTATTCCCCAAATGACCCGCAAATACACAGGGATTATATTGAAATACTAAAACTACTTGTGATGATTATGATTTGCTTAGATGATGAATTCAGGTGTTGGAAAAAGAATTAATGTTTAAGGCGACTTTTCATTCAGTGATTTGCTTACAAATGAGGTCCACCAATGCTCACCCCTAAATTCCCCATATCCCATGTCCTTGTGGACTGCGAAAATGTCGGGCTGAACGGCCTGACCGACCTTGTCGTGAATACGGACGGCTCTCCGCTGAAGTTCGTGCTGTTCCATAATTCCACGAACAAGATAAACCTTTCGCTTACGCAGCTGAAGGATTTCGGCTACGCCCTGAGCGAGGGCCGCATCGAACTTGTGGAACTTGCGATTCCCGAGAAGATGACCAAGAAGCAGGCCGAAAACGCGCTCGACTTCTACATCGCGTTTTACATGGGCCAGGTGATGCCCCGCGAACCGTTCAACAGCCATTGCGTGATTCTTTCGAAGGATCACGACTACGACCCGCTCGTCCTGCATGTGCAAAAGCAGTTCGGCGAAGACCGCTGCGAACGCGTGGAATCGTACGAGGAACTGGCGAAACGCCTGGGGCTAATCGCGAAGCCTCAAGAAGCGAAAAAGGTCGCTGCGCCCAAGAAGCCCGCTCCGCAACCGGCGAAGCCCGCGAAGAAGGCTTCGCCACAAAAGGCTTTTGACTTGCAAAAGGCTCTCGAAAAGGCTAAGGCGAATCTGAAAGGCATTTCAAAGAATCCGCCTACCACCAAGTCGAAATTGCAGAAGACGCTAAAGAACTGGTTCACTGCAGAAAAGCTGACCGACGCAAATATTCAAAGCCTGATAGACGCCCTCCAAAACGCAGGATTCCTGGAACTCTCGAAAACCAATCAGGTTAAGTATAAATAGTTGCAAATTTTTTCTTGTCCCTCCAAAATAAAAATTTGAAATGTCAAATTTTGTCCTGGCAAGAATGTATATTTAGTCTGAGAGGTCGTTTATGTCAGAGAGCCAGAGCATAGAATACAAGTCGTCATGGAGAGACGAATACCTCAAGTGGATTTGTGGGTTTGCCAATGCCCAGGGCGGCAAGCTGTATATTGGCGTGGATGACAACGGCTATGTCTGCGGGGTCTCGAACATAAAAAGACTCTTGGAAGATATTCCCAACAAAATTCAAACAAGTCTCGGTATTGTCACCGAAGTAAACAAGAAAGAAAAAGATGGCTTGGAATATATTGAAATAATCGTTGTTCCGAGTTCTTTCCCTGTAAGTTATCGCGGGGAATTTCATTACAGAAGCGGAGCCACCAAACAGCAACTGACGGGCATTGCTCTTACGGAATTCATTGCGAAGAAAACTGGAGTCCGTTGGGAAGATGCTGTTGTCGAAGATATTCGCGTTGAAGACTTGGATGATGAAAGTTTCAAGATTTTTAGACGCGAGGCTCTTAGAAGTAATCGCATGAGGCAAGAAGACTTGGATATCCCCAATGAGGACTTGTTGAAAAAGCTCCATCTTATGGAAGGCGAAAAACTTAAGCGTTCTGCCGTATTGCTATTCTATAGTGATCCAAGCCGAGTTCAAAACGGAAGCTATGTGAAAATAGGCCGATTTGGCGATGGCGCCGATTTGCAGTATCAGGATACCATTGAAGATTCTCTCATTAAAATCGCAGATAAAGTCATTGACGTTATTTATCTTAAATATCTCAAGGCGAAAATTACCTACGAACACGACCGTCGTGTGGAAACATATCCTTATGCACGCAACGCGATTCGCGAGGCTGTGTATAACGCAATTGTTCATAACTGCTATATGTTCGGTAGCCCCGTTCAGATACGGGTGGAAAACGAATCCATCATCGTAAGCAACCGATGCGTTTTACCGGATGGGTGGACTGCGGAAACGTTGATGAACCCGCATGATTCCATTCCCTACAATCCCGATATCGCAAACGTGTTCTACCGTGCGGGGTATATTGAAAACTGGGGTCGTGGCATCGAAAAAATTTGCGATGCGTGCAGGGAACTTGGTGCAGACTTGCCCAAGTACGAGATCGTTGGAAATGGGTTGCGAATTCATTTTAGTGCTTTGAAAAGTGCCCTGATTAGCGAAAATGAGGCAACTGAGGGGGGAGATGTCGGTATAAATGTCGGTATAAATGTCGGTATAAATGAACAAAAGGTAATTGGGCTGATTGTCGAGAATTCACATATATCCGCAGTAGAGGTATCCGAAAAACTCTCGATTAGTTTAAGACAAGCTGAACGTATATTCGCTCATTTGAAGGAGAGAAAGCTGATAGAAAGAATCGGAGCAAGAAAAAACGGATACTGGAAAGTGAAAAATGCAACCGCTAAAACTTGAAGATCTCAACGCCCAGTTCGACAGTATCGTCCGCAGGTATCGCGACGGTGGCCTTATCGCTTACCGCGATGCGCGCTATTTCATGAACGACATGCTGAATCTTTTCGAGCGAATCGAAAGGCAACGCCTGTTTGTAAACAACGACGGTGCCAAGAAGGTCCTGGTCCATTTCACGAAAAAGCTCGGGAACCTGAACATTGACGACTCGAACGGCGAAATGTCGATTCTCCTGCCGGAGTTCAAGAATCTTTGGATGCTTTTCCTGAATTCGGCGTTGGCCGATGTCGTTACGGAATGTCGCAAGTGGATAGAGAACAACATCCTGAAGACGGAAATGTGGCTTGTGGAAGACGAACTGTGGGGCGTGTACAACGAGGCGTTCAACAGTGTGGCCGACCTGAAGGCGAAACTCAGGTATTTCGACAAGATTATCGAAAGCGAAAAACAGAGTGACAGTATCCGCTCGTACCGCATAGGGGGCTGGGCCCGTTCACGCGCTACCATAATGCGTAAACTGAAAATGGACAATTCCGAAGTCAAGAAATATCTTGCCGACTATGCTACGTTTACGGATTCCGCCTTTTTGCTGTTCGATATTTTGGTGGAAGAATCGAAATTCGAAGAAGCCGAGAATTGCCTAAAGCACTTGCTGGAAACCCATAAAAACTGGTCGGGGCTTGCAGAAAAGGTCCATGCCAAGTTGAAAGAAATGTACCGTGCGACGGGCCAAACAGAAAAGTTCGGCGACATGCTGAAAACAATGGTTGTTGCGCAATCCAGAATGGATTTTTACAAGGAGTACAAGGACTTTGTTCCAAAGCAACAGTGGAAAGTCGCTCTGGTTGAATTGTTGAATTCGATTACCAAACGGGAATTTTTGATGGATGTCCTTGCGTACGAAAACATGACGGATGAACTCTATGCGACTTTTTGCAGGGTGTTTTCGATTGGGCCGAGCTTTTTTTATTTCAAGCGTTACGGAAAAGCGCTCTGCCCCAAGTACAATGCAGAATTTGTCAAGATGTTCGTGGAATATCTGGATGGTGCGATGGAACGTGCCAGCAACCGTAAGGAATACAGGAATGTTGTCCGTGAAGCGGGTGAGCTGCTCAAGTACGAAGGCGGCCTCCCGGAAGTCAACCGGCTGAAAATATCTTGGCTGTCGCGGTTCAAGAATCGCCACGCCATGAGAGACGAGCTGGAAAAAATTTAGTCTCGTCAGCTGTTCGGAAATTCCGAACAACTGCGGCTCAACCTAGTGTAAAATTTCCTTAAGCCTCTTGCCAGCATCCTAATATTATCTACATTTCAGCTGCGGTTCCTAATAGTGCAGGCTCCGAAAGGCATTTGATGATTATCAAATGTTTTTCTTTTTTTCAAAGGAGTCACTATGTCTAAAGAGAAAACCGCAAAGCCCATCGCAAACACCCAACTCATCAATGACGCTTGCGCGATTATTGAGCAGGCGCAAAAGTTTGCCCGCCATGCTGTCAACGAAACGCTTGTCAAGCGCAACTGGCTTTTAGGGATGCGAATTCAAAAAGAGGTGCTCAAGGAAAAACGCGCCGGATACGGCAAGCAAGTGGTAAAAAAATTATCTTGCGAGCTCGTCAAAAGATATGGAAGCGGCTTTAATCAAGCGAATTTATACCACTTTGTAGATTTTTTCAATTGCTTTCCTCAAATTTTCTACGCAGTGAGTGGAAAATTGGAGAACAGTTCCGCATTGCAGATTTTCAACGCAGAGAGTAGAAAACCGCCGATTACTCTTTCATGGACGCATTATCGCATTCTTTTGCAAGAAAGTAATGCCAATGCCCGTTCGTGGTACGAACAAGAGGCCGCACGCGAGGTGTGGAGCACTCGGACTTTACAGCGCAATATCAGTAGTCAGTATTATCACCGGATGTTAAAATCCCAGCATAAGGAGCTTGTCCATAACGAAATGATTGAAAAGACAACTCATTTGCAAGATAAGCTAGAGTTTATCAAGAATCCTGTTATTGCGGAATTCCTTGGCTTCCCGCAAAACACGACATTCTCTGAATCTGAATTAGAAACGAGCATTATCAACAATTTGCAGCGATTCATCATGGAGTTAGGAAAGGGCTACGCTTTTATTGCTCGGCAGCAACATATCCACACAGAAAAAGAGGATTACTATATCGATCTTGTATTCTATAATTATCTCCTGAAATCTTTCGTGCTTGTTGACTTGAAAACAACAAAGGTCACGCATCAGGATGTCGGCCAAATGGATATGTATGTTCGTATGTATGATGAATTAAAACGCGGGAAAGGCGATAACCCAACTATTGGCATTTTGATATGTGCCGATACGGATGATAGCATTGCTCGTTATTCGGTACTCCATAAGAATAACCGGCTGTTTGCCGCCAAATACAAAACGTATATGCCAACAGATGAGGAACTCCGTGCCGAAATTGAGACCCAGAAAAACTTCTACTATCTGCAACAAGGGAAAAAGAATAAGTTACCGAGGAAATCTCGGTAGCTCACCCCTACCTCACAACTTTCACCCGTTTCCCGTTCTTGAGCTGGTGCGTGGAGGCATCGGGGAGGGTGTTTTTGCGGCCGACAAAGGTGCCGTCGATGCGGTAGGTTTCAACGGGGGCGACTGTGGCGCGGTTTTGTGCCCGCGGCATAATCCGGTCGGTGCCAGGGGTGTTGCTTCCGCAGTTTGCGCCTTCGCAGGTGCCGCTGGTATCGCGGGCAGTTGTGGCCGTGTCTGGGACGGCGGCATTTTTCGAAATTGCGATGGAGTCAGTAGATATGGTGAAGTTATCGTAACGGATAAAGCAATCGTGGGTGGGGGCCCATTCGGTGCTGCTTCCGCCGTGGAAGGTGGAGAGGTAGAACTTGTCGACTTTCACGGTGTCGTAATCGCGGAGCCTGAGGGTATCCACATCCAGCACGAGTTCGCCGTCAAGCCAGGTTTGTACGCGACCGTTCTTGTCGCCATTGCCGGGAGAGGCAATGGTATTCATGCTGACCTTGTTCACAATGCGGTGCCAGGTGCCGGTGGTAAACTGTTTTTGCGGGATGGTACCGTTCAAGTCCCACTTGAAGTCATCGCCATATACGGACTCTTGCCCCATAAAGTAGATAAGCTGCACGGCGTTGCCGTCTTTGCGCCACATGATGCGAGCACTCCAGCCGTCGCCGGTTTGGGGCATGGCGTTGCCGGTGTAGCACTTGCCGCCGCATAGGCCGGGAAGCTTGCCGCCCAGCTGGAACTCGAATCCGTCTTCGAAGAATATGTCGTAGGCGCTCCACATGGTGTCGGCGGTTTTCACGAGTGGCTGGATGATTTGCGCGGCGCAGGCGGGCGTATCGTTGTCATTCGGACCCACGCAACCCTTGGGGTACTTGAGCTGCAGCACATTGCCGTGTTCCTCGCCGTCGTACACGACCTTGGAATTTTCGCCATTGTTCTTGTCCATGGCGTACCACCAGCTGCCATCGGTACTGTTGCGCTTAAAGTCTTCCTTGGCTTCTGCATTGCCGTACACGCCGACGCTGCGGTTTTCGAAGTTCACAAACGAGACGGTGTCGGACGCCGTTTGTGCAATTGCGGAATTACTGAGGGCGGCAACGAATGTCGTCGCAACCATGATGTGGTGGATTCTTGCGTTCATGTTTTTAAAATAATCTATTTTTTCACCGTATGGCCGATTCACTTGACGAAAAACACAATGAAACTGGCACGAACCTTGCTGCAGCCCCCGCCGCTCAAGACGCCGCAAACCCCGCAGCAGCCAAAGTTGCAGAGGAACGTCGCGCCCGCATCAAGAAGATGCGCGGGTGGCTCTCTCCGCGCGATACCGTAGCCGATGATTTTGGCCCTGAAGATGCCGCGCTGTATTACGGCGAAGGGCATTCCGGCTGGAACCGGTAGGGCGCAAGATGCTTGTCAAGATTCTGGTAGATAACATCGCCGGTGGCACGGATTTTGCACCCAACAACAGCGCGACCAACGGCTGCGCACCCGGCAACAATTGCACGCCCCTCTGCGGAGAGTGGGGACTGTCCGTCTATATCAAGTTCGAGGGAAAGCGCTACTTGTTGGACACCGGGGCTTCACGCCGGTTCGCTAGCAACGCCGCCGCCATGGGCATAGACCTCTCGAAGGTGGACTCTGCAATCCTTAGCCACGCCCACTACGACCACGCCAACGGCCTTGCGGAATTTTTCCGCCTAAACGAAAAGGCGTCCTGCTTTTTGAGACAAGGCGCCGCCGAAAACTGCTACCATACCCACAAGATTTTCGGGCCTTTTGCCTACCACGAATACATCGGCATCCGCAGGGGCTACCTGAAACGTTTTGCCGACCGCATCCGCTTTGTCGAAGGCGATGCACAGATCGCCCCCAATGTTTACCTGCTCCCCCACAAAGACAGCGTCGTGAGTCCAGAGACCCGTGCCGGCATCGCCGAGGCAGCAGGTCTTTCTGTCAAGGAAAACGGCCGTTACCGCTATGACAGTTTCGACCACGAGCAGAGTCTGGTCTTCGACACTCCCGAAGGCCTGTTCGTGATGAACAGCTGCAGTCACGCCGGCGCAGACAACATCGTGAAAGAAGTGGAAGCGACCTTTCCGGGCAAAAAGATTTACGGGATTCTCGGCGGGTTCCACCTATACCGCTACAAAGACGAAGCGGTCTACGCCTTTGCCAAGCGCCTGCTGGAGCTGGACGTGCAAAAAATCTACACGGGCCACTGCACCGGCAACCGCGCCTTTGAAATTTTACACGAGGTTCTGGGAGAACGGGCCTGCCAGATGTTCACGGGCATGTCCATAGAGGTGTAGCCCCTAGGCTATTTCTCCGTCTTTTTTTGTGCGGCCGTGCGACGGCGCCGTTTCCGTTTTTTGGGCGGGAGCGTCTCGGCGAGGCTATCTAACAGGGCTTGCGTCAGCACTTCGTCGCCATTTGCCAGCCGTTCTTTTTGGGTCGCCGTAAGTTTCTT
This sequence comes from Fibrobacter sp. UBA4223, assembly GCA_002382975.1. GTDB lineage: Bacteria > Fibrobacterota > Fibrobacteria > Fibrobacterales > Fibrobacteraceae > Fibrobacter. The sequence continues at coordinate 138,441 of DFTB01000011.1, read as the reverse complement.
GATGCGGGCTTCCATGCGCAGGGCGTATTCCTTGTTCGGGAGCTCGAACTGGCGGAGGATTTTTTCGGGCGGAAAAGCCTTGGTGAACTTGGCCCCACGCCCCATGCGATGCTCCTCGAAACGGGCGGCCACATCGACGGCGTAACCCGTATAGATGCGGTTCCCGGCACAGCGGAGCATGTAAACGAAGTGGGGCATGGGTGTAAATATATAATTCGCATTAATAAAACGAAGGACTGGATCCTTCGACTTCGCCCTACGGGCTTCGCTCAGGATGACACAAGAGAGGCATAACTCAGAATAGCGTGAATTTTTATTATCATTAGATTTATGGAACACAAAAGAGAACGCGAGACTTTTAAGACAAGACTTGGATTTTTGCTGATTGCCGCAGGCTGTGCCATTGGACTTGGCAACGTGTGGCGTTTCCCCTACATCGCAGGGCAATACGGCGGCGCGGCCTTTGTGCTGCCCTATCTCGGGTTCCTGCTGTTTCTCGGGCTCCCGGTGCTCATGGCGGAACTGGCCATCGGCCGTGGCGGAAAAAGCGGTGTCGGCATGGCCTTTGACCGTCTCGAAAAGCAGGGCACCAAGTGGCACTGGGCAAAGTTCCCGCTGATTGCCTCCAACTACATCTTGATGGCGTTCTACTCCGTAGTCACGGGCTGGATGTTCTTCTACTTCTACAAGATGCTCACCGACGGCGAATTCTTGAAGGGAACACCCGACCAGATTGCAAGCGGTTTCGGCGAAATGCTTTCGAACCCGCCCCTCCTGATTTTCTGGATGACTGTCGCTATCGTCATGGGTCTCGGCATCGTGTCCCTCGGGCTCCAGAAGGGCGTGGAACGCATTACCAAGAAGATGATGATTGCGCTGTTTGTCATCATGATCCTGCTTGCCATTCGTGCGGTGACGCTCCCCGGGGCCGGCAAAGGTCTGGAATTCTACCTGCTGCCTTCACTGGAACGACTGACCCAGTCCGGCAAGGGCGTTGGAGATGCCATCTTCGCCGCATTTGCCCATGCCTTCTTTACCCTGAGTATCGGCATCGGCAGCATGATGATTTTTGGCAGTTACATCAAGCGGCAGCATTCCCTGACCAAGGAGGCCGCCAGCATCTGCGCGCTGGATACCATCGTGGCCCTGGTGGCGGGCCTTATCATTATCCCCTCGTGCTTTGCCTTCGGGCAGTCTCCGGCGCAAGGGCCCGGACTCATCTTCGTTACTTTGTCCAACGTGTTCGCTCTGATGCCCGCGGGCCGGTTCTGCGGGGCGGCGTTCTTCCTGTTCATGTCCTTCGCGGCACTCTCCACACTTATTGCCGTGTTTGAAAACATCGTCGCCTTCTGGATGGACCTGAAGGGCTTCAAGCGCCGGAAGGTAGCCTACTGGAATATGGTCGCGGTGTTCCTGATGTCGCTCCCCTGCGCCCTCGGATTCAATGTGCTTTCGGGGTTTGAACCCTTTGGCCCCGGCAGCTGCGTGCTGGACCTGGAAGACTTTATCGTGAGCAACACCATGCTACCTGCAGGCGCCATTTTCATGGTGGTGTTCTGCAGCAGCCGTTACGGCTGGGGACAAGAAAAATTCTTTGACGAAATGAACGCAGGCGAGGGATTGAAACTCCCTCGCCACACACTCATCAAGATTTATTTCAAGTGGATATTGCCTGCCCTGATAACGATCCTGCTCGCCCAGGGTTACCTGTCCAAGTTCGCACCTGAACTGGCGGCAAAGATTTTCTAGACAATCGTCAAGATATCGCTGAAACCTGTGATGTCCAGGACTTCCATGATTTCGGCGCAAACATTCTTGACTTCCATCTTGCCCTGCTTGTTCATCTTCTTCTGGGCGCTGAGCAGCACGCGGAGTCCGGCAGAGGACACGTATTCCAGCTTGGCAAAGTCAAAAATCAAGGCAGTGAGCCCTTCCAGGTTCGCATTGACGACCTGCTCCAGCTCGGGAGCGGTAATGGTATCCAGACGACCTTCCAAAGCCAGGGTCAATGTGGAATTGTCACGAGTCTGTTCGATTTTCATCTTGTACCTCTACTTAATTTTCTTGTAAATAGTAAAATAATTTTGGTCGGCCTTGCGTTCGTAGTGCACGTCATCCATGGTTTTCTTCACCAAAAAGATGCCCAGACCCCCAATTTCCCGTTCCTCCACAGGCAGGGAAACGTCCGGATCCTCTTTTTCCAAGGGATTATAGGGATTTCCTTTGTCTATAAAGGTAAGCGAGAACACGGACGTAGGCTCATCCAGGTTGGCGACCACCGTTACGGTCTTTGCTCCGGAATACATGACGATGTTGCTGAACACCTCGTCGATGGCCACATCCACCTGGACAGTCGCCTTGGGCGAGGGGTCGTATGGCTCCAGCATGGACTCCACGAAGGCGGTCAGTTCTTCGCCTTTTTCGAGAGCGGCATCGACTGTTATTTCTTTTGCGGCCATGATTATGGCAAAATATACTCATTAGGACTTAGGTGTCAAGTCCGATTTTTTCTAGAATCACACATGAACCATTTTTTTATTTACATTGATGTTAAATATTTCAAGGGAGTGTTTATGAACATGTTCTGCAAAATCGGTATCACCTCTGCCATCTGCGCTGCCGCCCTATTCACGGGCTGTTCCGATGATTCCAGTTCCGGCACACCTGTCACCGCCGGCATGGACGAAGCAGGCTGGCGCGAACAGTGCCTGGAGATTATCAACGAGTACCGCGCCACCGAAAACCTTAAACCCGTCGCCCTTGCCGACGAAGAAAAACAGAAATGCGCCGACGAGCAGTCCGCCGCGGACCTCAAGTCTAACAAGGCCCACGGCCATTTCAAGGAATGTGGTGAATGGGCTCAGAATTCCGGTCCCAACGCCTCCATGGCCAACGGTCGCAAGGCTGCCGACGTGGCCAAGTACTATCTGGACATGATGTGGAGCGAAAAGAAACTGGTAGAGAGCGGGGAGCGGGACTTGGACAAAGACGAAGATTACCCCTACATCGGGCACTACAAGAATATGCGGGGTGACTACACCAAGGTCGCCTGTGGTATCGCGGTATCCGAAGACGGAACTACCGGTTGGTTTAATGTCAACTTCTACTAATTCTGCCGGACTTATTCAAGGCAAGGGATAAAGATGAAAAAGGGATTGGGATTTTTGATGCTTTCGTTTGCAACGGCAGGCTTGTTCGTCGCTTGCGACGATTCGTCTACCAAGGCAAACGCACAGGCAACGTCGGTACATACAGAAGCAGACCTTGAAGCCTGCAGCAATGAGCTGCAGGGTGAATCCGTCCTCGTTTTAAGTACGGGGCTATACTATACATGTGACAATGGTGAGTGGACAAGGAGCGCTTCTTCTGGCGGCGCCCTAAATACGGAAACAGATGACGACGCGCAACCCGACGAGCTATCCGACGTTGAACTATCGTCTGGCAGTTCGGTAAACTCCGATAGCACTCCTTCGACAGTAAGGCCGTCTTCTTCGGCAGGTGGTGCACAGGATGCGGCACAAACATCGTCTGCTACGGAAACCGGAAGCAGTTCTTCGTCCGAGCAAACTGCCGTAACCTCGGCAACCAGCGTTGCCTCAGCGACCGAGGCACTCAAGGAATATGAAAGTTCCCAGCCCTTCATTGACGAAGGGTGGAGGGACGAATGCCTGAGACTTGCCAACGAGTACCGCGCTACCGAAGGGGTCGCACCATTGGTTTTTGCCGACGATAGCGTTCAGTGGTGTACCGTGCAGCAAGCCAAGGCCGATGCGGAGGTTGACAAGGCCCATGCGAATTCAAGAATGTGCGGTATCGGTGCACAAAACACAGGACCGCGTTTTTCCACCACCTGGAAAAAGGATGCCTCATCCGCTGTCCAGTCCTTTATCAAGATGATGTGGGAAGACGAAAAGGCGTTAGTGACCAGTGGAGAGAAAGACCCCGACAAGAGCGAAGATTACCCAGCCATTGGGCATTACCTGAACATGCGGAACGCCGCATACACAAAGCTGGCCTGTGGAATCTACGTGTATGATGACGGCAAAAAGGCTTGGTTCAACATGAACTTCTACAGGTAGATGGGGCGGGTGGCCTTGTCGGGGAACCGCGGCGTTTTGTACAAAACAATTGCGGCATTCTATATTTGTCTTTAAAAGAGGATTACATGAAAAATTTCAGCGATTCCATCAAGTATATCGGCGTAGACGACACGGACATCGACCTTTTCGAAGGACAGTACGTGGTGCCCGCGGGCATGGCCTACAACTCCTTTGTAATCAACGACGAAAAGATTGCGGTGACCGACACGGTAGATAGCCGCAAGGTTACGGAATGGATGGCGGGCTTGCAGGCGGCCCTTGCGGGGCGCAAACCCGACTACCTGATTATCCACCACCTGGAACCGGACCACGCCGGCGGAATCGCCCAGTTCGTGGCGCTCTACCCCAATGCGACTCTTGTAGCAAGCGCCAAAGCGTTTGCGTTGCTCCCGCAGTTCATGGAACTCCCGGCCGACGTGAAAAAACTTACTGTCAAGGAAGGCGACACCCTTGCCCTGGGCAAGCATACCTTGCAGTTCATCGGCGCTCCTATGGTTCACTGGCCCGAAGTTCTTTTCAGCTTTGAGCAGACCGAAAAGGTGCTGTTTTCCGCCGATGCCTTCGGCAAGTTCGGCATCTACGACGCCGATCCCGACGACTGGGCCTGCGAAGCCAGGCGTTACTATTTTAACATCGTTGGCAAGTACGGAAACCAGGTGCAGGCGGTACTCAAGAAGGTGGCGCCCCTGGGCGTCAAGACCATCTGTCCGCTCCACGGACCCGTCCTTGCAGAAAACCTGGAGTACTACATCGGCAAGTACAACACCTGGAGCAGTTACGCTCCCGAAGACCAAGGCGTGCTTGTCGCCTACGCCTCCATCTACGGACACACCGCCAAGGCGGCGCAGGTTCTCGCGAAAGAGCTTGAAGGTGCCGGAGTGCCAAAGGTCGTAGTCTCCGACCTTGCCCGGAGCGACATGGCCGAAGTCATCGAAGACGCCTTCCGCTACGACCGCATGGTAGTGATGGCTCCCACCTACGACGCAGGACTTTTCCCCGTGATGGAAGATTTCTTGAACCACCTGAAGGCAAAGAACTACAGCAACCGTAAGGTGGGAATCGTGGAGAACGGTACCTGGGCCCCCATGGCCGCCAAGAAGATGGCCGAAATCCTTTTGACCCTGAAAAATGTTACCTTGTGCGAAACAACGGTGACAGTGAAGAGCTCACTTTCTGCGGAATCCTTGGCCGCCCTGAAACAGCTGGCGAAGGAACTGGCGTAATAGAGAAAAAACGCAGAACCTAGTCCACGATATCTTTCAGGTCAAAATACATCATGCGGGTGTGAGGGTCCGTGTCTTCGGCATTCATGAACTGGAAATCGTTCTTGATGTAGAAAGGAATCGCCCCTAGGTAGGCATCCACCGTCAGGAATCGGCATCCGGCCTTGTTTTCCATGGCGTACATGGATTTGATATAATTCAAAATCCTGGTACCGATTTGTTTTCCCTTTGCGGAAGTATCCACTCCCAAACGACAAAGTTTTACCGCAGGGTAACTTTTCAAACGCTTGGCATTTGGGAAACCGTGATGTCTGCGGAACCGGTTGAATTCGGTCTTGTCCTTGAAATCTGTTACCGCCACCTTGTCGTTTGCAAGGCTGCAATAGGCAAGAATTTTTCCGTTGTCTGGGTTGGCAAAGGCATAGCTCACGGAAAGCAAGTACTTCTGGTAGGCCGCAGACCTATTAAGAATGAAATCGTTTAAGTCCTGGTCTCCGCAGTCAAAGCTTTCAACCACGTTGTTCTCGTTTAAACGTATAAACCTGTATTTTTCTATGCCTTCTTGAACCATGGATCCACACCTCCGTTGGCTGCTTCCCGGGCACGCTTCTCTTGCATACCAAGTTCGTAAGCCTTTTTCATGAACTCATAATCCCGCAGACGACGGGCACGAGCTTCCGGAGATTCGGTGCGCCGCTCTTCCATACGGGCTAAAAACCGGCGAGCATCCTCACCGAACAAAATAGGGGTCTCTCGAATTTCGCGAGCCATAGTTCCTCTTTTGCTTATTCCATATGGTAATCCGGCCAGGCCGGGGCGGCACCCCCAAGTGGGTCCTGCTTACAATATATCAAACTCGAATGCAAAAAACAAGGGGGGTGAGTCAAGTGCCTCTCATTTTGCAAACAACCGTTGCCTTTTTCAACAACGGATACACATAATTAGGCAGATTACAATCACCGCATCCTGAGCAGCACCGCCGCCACATCAACAGCACGGGGCAGGCTCATGGGGCGGCTCATGCCCTGAGGCAGATTGCGGAACCCAACGTTGCGGATTTTTTCGCATAGTTTGTCTGCAATTTCCCGCAGGCCGGAATCTTCCGGATTCTGGCACAGGTTCAGCGCCAGGTATCCGGCGCCAAGCCTTTGGAACTTGTCCACCAGAAGGCCGCACCTGGAAACGTCGGCCGTAAGCAGGCCCACCTGAAGCAGGCTGTCGCCGTTCAGTTTGACCTTCACCTGGCGCTCTACGGCAGAGGCGGGGCGGACCTTGGGAAAGAGGGGCTTCACGAATTCGGCGAAGGACCGAGGAACAGGGAGCGTAACGGCGCCTGTCGCACCATCTCCAGAAGGCACGACCTGCGTACCCAAATCGCAGGCGCCGAAAAGCTCACGCGCCTTCGAATTCCCGCATTCTGCCTTGTATTCCGCCATCACCACGATGTTGTCTGCAAGGCTCAAAAAGTCTCCGCAGGCACCGGCCACCAGAATGAAGCTGAAGCCCATATCCACGAAAGTGCGGATACGGTCGGTAAGGGGAATCAGGGGCTCCCGGTCGTCGCCCAGCAGGGCCCGCACGCGCCGGTCGCGAATGAGGAAATTCACCGCCGACGAATCCTCGTCGATAAGGAAGGTCTTAGAGCCCATCTCCATGGCCTCCAGCAGGTTCGCCGCCTCGCTGGTAGAACCCGAAGCCTTTTCGGTAGAGAAATTCTTGGTGGACACACCGCCGGGCAAGTCCCGCACCATGGCGGAAATGTCCGTCTCCCGCACGTAGCGTCCGTCTTCGACGCCCACACGGAACGCGGATTCTTCCACCGCGATTCCTTCGCGGCCGTCGCCCGGAACGTGTGGATAGACGGAACGGACCAGGGAGTCGAGGAGGGTGGACTTTCCGTGGTAAGCGCCGCCGGTTATGACCGTCACGCCCTTCGGGATTCCCATACCGCGAATGCTCTTTCCGCCAATGTCGAAAGTCACCGCCAGTTCTTCGGGCGACTTGAAAGGAACCGCTCCCGGAAGGGGCTTTTCCGAAAGGCCCGACTCCCTGGGAAGCACCGCACCGTCGGGCACAAAGGCCACAAGGCCCCGCCCGGGAAGTTCCTCCAGGATGGCACGACGGGTGTCGAGCACCTGGAAACTTTCCTCTATGCCTGCAAGAATTTCGGGCGTGCAGTAAAGGCTTGCCGAAAGCAGATCTGGGAGCGTCATGGTCAAAATTTCTGCCGCCAGTTCCGCCTGGATTTTGCGGCCCTCGCCGGGGAGCCGCACCGCGAAGCTTGCCCGGAGCATGCCGTTATCCACCCAGAGGGCGTTCCGCACCAGCATTTCCGGACCTGGAACCTCCATCTCGATGGCGGCGTTCTTCTCGGGAAAGCGCTCCGCCACGTTCTTGCTGAGCCTGCGGAGCAAATAGTCCGAAATGGCCAGGCGCCGCTCGAAGGAGCCGCTCCACTCCCCGCCGTAACCGAGGGTCTGCAAGGGGGCGGTCACCAGAATCCGCGATGCCGGCGCAAAGGGGTCGCCCTGCACGTGCAGAAACTCCAGCGTAAAGTCGCCGAAATCCCAGGCCTTGTCGGCGAGGGAGCGGTACAGGCCGTAACTTTTCCCGTCAAAGACTCGGATTTTCTGGTAGAGGGCTTTCATGGGTGAGAATGTAGAAAAAATTCAGAATTCGGAGTTCGGAATTCGGAGTTCAGAAAAAAGCGTAAACCGAAAGCCGCGACAATTGCCGCTTGATTGTAATTCTCAATGACATTTGGGGCTGTTTGCTATGCCTTTTCGGGCTTTTTTGGCATTTTTCCGTTTTTCTGGCAGAAAAAAATTTATATTCACAGAGAAAACAAAGTTTTATATAAACAAACAGGAGTAATCCATGAAGAAACTGTACATTCTGGCCTTGATGGTCGCATTCCTTTTCACCTCCGCCGTCGCCGACGACGATCCACCTCCCCGTGGCAAGGCTGCCACCGTGACCATCATTACCAACCCGCCTAACAGTGACGTTTACCTGGGCGGCGAACTTCTGGGCAAGAGCCCCATTGAAAACCAGTCCGTCCAGTCCGGCCGCCAGACCCTGGTGGTCATCGACCAGGGTTTCGAACTGGTGAACCAGCGCGTGAACGTGTGGCCCGGCAACGACAAGCGCAACAAGTTTGACTTCGGCACCAAGATTCCCAAGGGCAACATCAAGGTGACCACCATCCCCGGCAAGTGCCTCATCTACGTTGACGGCGACAACGCCGACAAGACCGACGGCGCCGCCCTCACCATCACGAGCCTCGACGCCGGCGACCACGTTGTCCGTGCCGAATGCAGCAACGGCCGCTCTGCCGAAGAACTGGTGACCGTCCGTGGCGAAGAAACCGCCGAAGTCACCCTGGACGCTTCCAAGGGCAAGAAGTACAAGAGATAATTCTCGCAACGCAAACGCCGCGACTGTCCAAGTGTCGTCCCGCGCCTAGCGCGGATTCAAGATTCCCCGGCCTGGCCGGGGTTTTTTGTTCGATTTGGCAAATCAATTAGCTATATTAACCTTTGTAAACTTTAAACCTGAAAACAGGAGAAAACCATGTCCAAGATTTTGACACTCTGCCTTTGCGCAAGTCTCGCCGCCCTCATGGGCTGCTCCGGTGGCAAGAAGGTCACCCGTATCGACGAAAACTCCGTCACCGACCTTTCCGGCGCATGGAACGACACCGACTCCCGCCTGGTGGCCGACGAGATGATTACCGACTGCCTGAACCGCCCCTGGTACCAGACCATGATCCAGCAGAAGAACGGAATCGTTCCGACGGTGGTCATCGGCAAGATCCGCAACAAGAGCCACGAACACATCAACGTGGAAACCTTCGTGAAGGACATGGAACGCGCCCTCATCAATTCGGGCAAGGCCGACTTTGTGGCCAACGCCGAAGAACGCGCCGAACTGCGTAACGAACTGGCGAGCCAGGCCGGCAACGCCACCGAAGAGACCCGCAAGGACGCTGGCCAGGAAATCGGCGCCGACCTGATGCTCACCGGAACGCTCAATTCCATCGTGGACCAGGAAGGCGGCGAGCAGGTCATCTACTACCAGGTGGACCTGGAACTCACCGACATCCAGAGCCACCGCAAGGTCTGGGTAGGCGACAAGAAAATCAAGAAGTTCGTGTCCAAAGACAGCGTGAAGATGTAGTAGGATTTAGGTTGTAGGTTATAGGTTGTAGGGAAATAATCGCGGCTACGCCGCATAATTGGTATATGCGCAAAGCGCATGACTATTTAACCTAAAACCTAACACCTAATACCTAACACCTCTTATTCATTGACCTCATTCCTATGAAACGTTTATTCCTTCTTCTTTTTGCCGTGATTCTTTTGACGTCATGTGCCAACAAGTCCATGACGCGTTACGAGACTCTTGCCCCGACGCTGGAAAAGGAAGGCTTCGAGGCCACCATCGCCGAGGTGAAAAAGGAGAAGGACGACCTTTACGGAAGCAACAGCGAGTTCCTGTACTACTACGACCTGGGAATCCTCCATCATTACAACCGTAACTTTGACGAAAGTATCAAGAACCTGGCCCAGGCCGAAAAAATCTACGAGGATCTTTACACCAAGTCCGTGACCAACGAGGCGGCGGCGGTTCTCACAAACGACAACACCCGCCCCTACCGTGCAAGGCCCTTCGAACTCTTGACCCTGTATCAATATCAGATTCTGAACTACCTGGCCAAGATGGATATCGACGGCGCCTTGGTAGAAGTCAAGCGTTCCCAAATTGCCATGAACGCCTTGTACCAGAAAGATAAGGACAAAGTAAACGACAACGGCTACCTGCGTTATTTGCAAGCCCTGGTCTATGAGCTGGACGGCGACAACGACGAGGCGGCCATCGCCTATGTGAAGGCCATCAAGGCCTACGACGAAGGCAAGATGGGGCTCCCGAAGGAGTTCTTCGAGTTTGCTACCGAAAGCCTGCGCCGTGCCGAAAGGGAAGACGAGATCCGTGCATTGAAAAAGCCGGAACTCGCCGCTACGCCCAAGGCCACTGCCGTACACGAGCAGGGGCAAGAAATCATCGTGCTGGGCTATGCGGGTCATAGCCCCATCCTCGGCGAGATGTACCTGTCAGGGACCTTCGTGAGCGCAGGCGCCATGAACCTCTACTACAAGGACGGCGAGACCGGCAGGCAGATGTCGTTTACGCTGGTGGCGCCTCCCGTGCCCGGCGCCGGAAGTGGAACCTTCCACATCGGGTTTGCCCTGCCCGAAGTCCGCAAATACAAGAGCCGCGTAAACCAGTTCGAAGTATCGCTTGACGGCAAGACCCGCATCAAGCCCGAGAAGGTCATGGACGTGGACCAGGAACTGCGGCAGAACATGGACGACGAGCGGAACACCGTCATCACCCGCACGGCGGTCCGCGTGATTCTGCGGACTATTGCCGCCCAGAAGGCCAAGGAGGCCACCAACACCGGCAACGGCATCTTTGACCTGCTGAAAAACATCGCCGTAGATGTAGGCCAGACCCAGCTGGAACAGGCCGACCTGCGTGTGGGGCTGTTCCTGCCTAATTCCTTCCACATGACCCGCATACCGGTAGAGCCGGGTAGTCATGACGTGAATGTGGCGGCCATAGGCCCCCACGGAGAGACCGTTGGCGTGTACAAGTTCGACCGGATTGCGGTGCGTAAGGGCCAGAAAGTGCTACTGATCGTTCCGGCCATCAAGTAGCGGGACCGCACAAGTGCAAACCGCCGATGAAAAGTCCGCAAAATGCGGGCTTTTTCGTTTGTTTCAACCTGCACGCCCGACAAAAATTTATATTGTTTCATTGTAAAGCTTCAACGAGGAATCACTATGAATTTCAAAGTCATTCTTGCAGCGGCGGCCCTGCTCGCCACCCAGTCCTTCGCTATCATCGGTATCGGTGGCCACTACGCCCCCGGATTCGGCACCAAGATGAAGGCTGGTCCAGTACTTCCCGTAACTGAAGGCATCCAGTTCGGTCACGAAGGTTTCGACGGCACCATGCAGGGCTTCGGCTTTAAGCTGTGGATTGACATTTTGCCCATCATCGACATCGAAGCCACCTACAATATCCAGTTCGGTTCTTATGACGCGGCACTTTACGTAGACGGCGTTGCCGAACCGCTCCCGCTGGAAATTGAACTGGCAGGCACTCCTTTCGGCAAGGCCAACCCCAAGTTCGTGGCTAGCGGCCTGGACGTGTCCATCACCTATCCGCTGACTTTTATCCCCGTCATCCGTCCCTACATTGGCGGTGGCGTGACCTACCACCTGAACACCTTCGTGCTGAACCAGAGCTTTGTGCAGGGTATCATTGACGACCCCGCTATTTCCGAAATGATCAAGAGTGCCGCCAACAAGGAAGGTCTTGACCCCGAAGCCCTGCAGCAGAAAGTCCAGGAACTTGAAGCCCTCGGTCAGACACTCAAGCAGAAGGTGCAGGACAAGGCCATGGATGAAGGTCTGAAAACCAGCATCGGCGGTCATGCCCTGGTGGGTGTCCGTGCCAAGCTCCCCATCATTCCCATTGCCGCCTACTGCAACTTCAAGTACTACTTTGGCGGAGACTATCCCAAGGAAGTCGATGCCGGCAACATGACTCTCGAAGTGGGTGGTGGATTCGCCCTCTAGAATTTGAATTGAAAGGAAACAAGATGAGCCAGAACTCTAGCAACACAAGCATTCTCATTATCGAAGACGAAATTGCCATCGCCGAGGGTCTTGTAGACCTTTGCGAACTGAACGGCTACAACGTGAAGCACTGCGCCGATGGCGAAACAGGCCTTGCCGAAGCCTTGACCGGCCAGTACGGACTAATCCTTCTGGACCTGATGCTGCCTGGCATAGACGGCTTTACCGTTTGCGACAGGATTCGCGAAAAGGACAGGAGCACGCCCATCATCATCCTATCGGCCAAGAATTCCGACGAAGACATCATCAACGGCCTCAAGTACGGTGCCGACGACTATATTCCCAAGCCCTTCTCTGTGCCCATGCTGCTGGCCCGTATCGAGGCAGTGCTGCGCCGCAGCCGCCAGAGCGCCGAAAACGAAGGCAAGTTGGTAGCCGGCAACCTGAAGATCGATTTCCGCGAATACCGCGGTACCCGTGGCACCGAAGAAATCGCCTTCACCCGTAAAGAAGTGGAAATTCTGGAATACCTGTGGACCAACCGCGATCACGCCGTTCCCCGTTCCGAACTGCTGCGCAAGGTCTGGGGCTATGAGAACGCCGATTCCGTAGATACCCGTACCGTAGATATCCACATCACCAAGCTCCGCAAGAAAATCGAAGACGACCCTTCCCACCCGAAGTTCCTGGTAACGTTCCGCGGGGAAGGCTACCAGATGTGTTCTACGCCTGAATGCACAAAGTCCACGTAATCTTCGCCTCCATCTTTGTTGTCATCACGATACCCCTGGTAATTCTTCTTTACCAGGCGTATTCTCAGTTGCAGCTGGGTACAAATTCACTCTACACGGGACACGCCATGTTCGTGGCCAACACATTAAACCAGAGGCTTGCCCGCGACCTGGCAGTCGAAGAAAAACGTTCCTACTCCGAATACGGGTTCATTCGAACCGTGCAGGTCATCGGTGGCGAAGAAAACACCCTCTCCGAACTGGTGGATTACCCCGTCACCAGCCAATATGCGGGCCTTGTGGGGCATTTCCAGCTCACTCCAGACAACACGCTCCGCACGCCGTTCTTGCCCGAAGGCCGTTTCGGCGAAATTCTTTTGGAGCAAATTCCCCAAAGCGAACGGTTACGCCGTGAAGAAGTCCGCAATAAAATCAAGAACATTCTGGACGAGTTAAATATTGAAAACCGCGGTATTGAAGCTATGGCCCAGCCTAGAGATTCCGTGGAAAAGGTCATTGACCACATCTACAAGCAAGACCCCAAACTAGGCCACAGCGAAAAAGAAGAAACCGCTAGGCCCCACCGGTTTGAAACCACGTCGGAAAAAGAAAACATCGCGTTCGATGCAGAATCCCAGGACATGGACAGTCTGACTACCTCTACGGTGAATTACAATTTCGAAGTGGAAATCGAACCCTTTATGGCGAAAGTCAACAGCGACTATATCGTCTTTTTCCGTAACGTGACCAGGGGCAGCGAACTCTATATCCAGGGCTACATCGTTGACACCAAAGTCTACCTAAATAGCCTGGTCAAGAACGAGACCCAGTTCTACCCCCTCGAAAAAGACTTGGTGCTGGAATTCAAGGACGGGCCGCGAACATTACTTTCTTTTGGCTCCCATGACGAATCCCAAGAAATTTTCTCCACCAAACTGATACCTCCCCTCAACAAAATTTCCTTGGTCATGAGCATGAAAAACAGGGACGATTCCAGGGGAAGCTCTTTCTTGATTTTTCTTGGGGCCGTGGTGCTTATCATCTTGGGCGGCGGTCTCGTGGCCATCTACCGCCTGACCCGAAGCGAACTGAACCTGGCCAAGAAAAGGCAGGACTTTATTTCTGCAGTGAGTCATGAGTTGAAAACTCCTTTGACGTCTATCCGCATGTACGCCGAGCTGTTGCAGAACTCCTGGGTGGCAAACGAAGAGAAAAAGCAGAAGTACTACAACCAGATTGCTAGCGAGGCGGACAGACTTACGCGCCTAATCCAGAATGTTCTTAATTTGTCCAAACTGGATGGAGACCGTTGGAATGTGCAGCTCGCTAAGGACAGGCCCAAGGCTGTGCTGGACGACTTTGTGGCCACCTACAGCAAGAACGTAGAAAAGCACGGTTTCGAGCTCACCGTTTCTTCGGACACCGATGTTCGGGACATCACCCTGATGATGGACCGGGACGCCATCATGCAGATCTTGATGAACCTGGTGGACAACTCGTTGAAGTTCTCCAAGGATGCGGATTACAAGATGATTGTCATCGAACTCCGCATCAAGGATACCGACGTGTACCTGGCGGTGCGCGACTACGGTCCGGGCATTCCGCCCGCCGAAATGAAAAAGGTGTTCCAGGAGTTCTACCGCGTCGAAAACGAAATGACCCGCCGCACAAGTGGAACGGGAATCGGCCTTTCTATGGTGAAAAAACTCTGCACCCTTACCAACATGAAAATCGAGATGGAAAACGCGAACCCGGGACTCCGCACCAAGATCCATTTCCCACCGCTGGAAATTTGAGGATAGGGGATAGGATCTAGGATTTAGGGGCTAGGATTGTCATCCTCGCGAAGGCGAGGATCCGATTAAGGTGTCGGTGCTTGACGGCCTAAAAAAGTCATATCCAATCTGGTCGGGGTTCTTTTTTGTATTTTTAAGGCATGACGCAAGAAGATATTCTCAACAATCCTGAACAATACGACCTCTCCATCGAAACAGTGGGAACGGGAACCCTGAAATCCCCCATGAAAGGCGTGCCGTTCGTCTCTGACGGCGACCGTATCAGCCTCACCACCGACGTGAACCGTATCAAAAAGTTTATCGATAACGGGAAGGCGATTCCCTCCCTCGAGGCGGCAGGCCCCCGAGAAACGATTTTCCACGACCCCGCCTGGACACGTGCAGGCATTGTGACCTGCGGCGGACTTTGCCCCGGCCTCAACAACGTCATCAAGGGCCTGGTACAAGTGTTGTGGTTTGACTACGGAGTGCGAAACATTTTTGGCATCCCCTACGGTTACCGCGGGCTGAACCCGGCCTACGGCTACCCGCCTATCATGCTGAACCCCGACGTGGTAGATGCCATCCAGGATGACGGCGGCACTATCCTGGGGAGCTCCCGCGGCATGCAGGAACCCTCCGTGATGGTGGATACCCTCATGCGACTGAACATCAATGTGCTTTTCTGTATCGGCGGTGACGGAACCCTCCGGGGGGCACACGCCATTGCCGAAGAAGTCAAGAAGCGTCGCCAGCCCATTTCTGTCATCGGCATCCCGAAAACCATCGACAATGACCTGAACCTGATCGACCGCACCTTCGGTTTCGAGACGGCTGTGCTCAGTGCCACGGACGTCATTACCAGCGCCCACAACGAAGCCAACGGGGCTTTCAACGGACTTGGCCTGGTAAAGCTCATGGGTCGCGACTCCGGATTTATTGCCGCCTACGCGGCTCTCGCCACCACGGTGGTGAACTTCTGCCTCATTCCCGAAGTACCCTTCACGCTGGAAGGCGAAAACGGACTTTTCAAGGCTCTCGAAAGCCGCTACAGCAGCGGCAAGACCCATGCCGTCATCGCCGTGGCCGAAGGCGCCGGACAGGAGCTGTTCAAGGGCTTGCCGGAACGCAAGGACGCCAGCGGCAATGTGTTGAAAAACGACATCGGTGAATTCCTGACCCGAGAAATCAAGAACCATTTCGATAAAGTGGGCAAAGAAGTCAACATCAAGTACTTTGACCCGAGCTACATGGTTCGTAGCATTCCCGCCAAAGGAACCGACGCCATCTTCTGTTTCCAGCTGGCCGAAAGTGCTGTGCACGCAGGCATGGCGGGCAAGACCGACATGGTGGTGGGCAGCATGAACGAACAGTTCAGCCACGTGCCTATAGAATATGCCGTCAACGAACGCAAGAAAATCAATCCCAACGGAACGCTATGGCACGCCGTTCTTGGAGCCACCCGTCAGCAGGACTACTTCTCCGGAAAAGGCAAGGGAAGGAAGTGACGCGTCGCGTCATCCTGAATGAAATGCCGTGAGGCATGGAGTGAAGGATCCAGGCCCGAGGGAAAAGCATGCCGTGTTCCGTAACCAGGTTCTTTACAGTCGTCCTGCTTGGGGCCATTTGCTGTTTTGCAAATTCTGATTTGGCATTTGCGGATTCCTGCTACAAAGCCCGAGCAGAACGCGCCAACGGTGACAAGGCCGACAAGAAGAACGCAGACCTGATGATTGCCGCCTACAAACGGGCGCAAAAGGATTCCACCGTAGCAGAAAAAGCAACCGAAGGTTTGGTCAAGAGCGTCTACTTTGCCTTCCGTTTTGTACCCTTCGAAAAAAACAAACGCAAGGCCAAGCTCGACAGCCTAAAAGACCTCAGTGAAAAGGCCTATAACCGTTATCCGAAAAATCGTGAAATCGCCCATATCTATGCGGCGTCCGTCTCTATGTGGGGAGCAGAGAAAAACCCGCTTGCCGCAGTGAAAGACGGAGTCGCAGCAAAAGTTCGCGATGTTGCCACCGCTACGGGAAATTATCAAGTCCTCGGACGCGCCCACCAGCTACTCCCCCACATTCCCCTTATCCTTTCGTGGCCAGACAAGGAACTTGCCGAGAAGTATCTGAAGATGGCGCTAAAAGACGACCCGAAAGACATCTACAATTACTTTTTCCTTGCAGAATATTACCTGGACGCAAAAAAATACGACGAGTCCCAAAAGTATATCGACAAGGGGCTTGCCCGTGGTGTGCGTACAGACTACTTACTTGAAGACAAACGCGGTCGCTGGCACCTGAAAGAAGTCCAAAAAAAACTGAACGCGAAAGTCGGGAAGAAATAAACGAGAAAAGCACCGCAAACACGGTGCTTTTAAGTTTAGAATAAAACAGTGCGAACGGTCTTCTGTGAGCCACAAAGCCCCAGTTATCAAACTGGGGCGGTGGCGAAAGTGAGCGCCAGCCCTGTACTTGTTTGCCAGAGTCTAGCGCGAACGGTCGAATATGGACTGTTAGGGAGGGCCGAGCCCTTCCTTATTATTATTATCCCGCCTGAACAGCCGTCAGCGCAATGGTATAAACGATGTCTTCTACCAGGGCGCCACGGGAGAGGTCGTTCACCGGCTTGGCAAGACCCTGGAGCATAGGACCAATGGCGATAGTGCCGTGGGCGCTACGCTGCACGGCCTTGTAGCCGATGTTACCGGCAGAAAGGCTCGGGAACACGAACACGGTGGCCTTGCCGGCCACAGAACTTCCGGGGGCCTTCAGAGAGCCGACGCTTTCGACGGTAGCGGCATCGTACTGCAGCGGGCCATCCACCAGCATCTCGGGGCGGGCTTCCTTGACCAACTTGGTAGCTTCGCGCACCAAGTCGGCGTCCGGACCCTTGCCGCTGTTCATGGTGCTGTAGCTCAGCATAGCCACACGGCTGGGCAGCCCGAAGGCCTTGGCGGTGTCGTCGCACTGCATGGCAATGCCAGCAAGCTCTTCGGCGGTGGGGTTCAGATTAATCGCGCAGTCACCGTAGATGTAGGTCTTGCCGGGCATGCACATAAAGAACACGGAGCTTACGGACTTGACGCCGGGAGCGCACTTGATAACCTGCAGGGCAGGGCGGAGCGTGTCTGCAGTAGAATGAACGGCTCCGGAAACGAGACCGTCCACTTCGCCCATCTTGAGCATCATGGTGGCAAGCATCACGTTGTCGGCGAGGGCCGCACGGGCCTGTTCTTCGGTCATGCCCTTGGACTTGCGGAGTTCCACAAGGGTGGGCACGTACTTTTCGGCAAGTTCAGCCGTCGGTTCGATAATCTCGATATCGGCAGGGAGGGAAACTCCTTGTTCCTTGGCCACCTTGAAAATCTCGTCCTTCTTGCCCACCAGCACGGGCACTGCAATCTTGCGGTCAATGACCAGCTTCGCGGCCTGCACGGTGCGGGGTTCAGAACCTTCGGGCAGCACAATGCGCTTCTTCGCCTTCGACGCCTTCAGGAGCAAGCCTGCACGAAACATGGCCTGGCTGGTCTTGCGTTCAGCAGCGGGGGCGGCAAATTCCTTCGCGAGGCACTTGGGGCAATGCATGATGCGATTCGAGCAGAACAGATCGGCATCTTCGCCATTGCAATAGACCTTCGCGTCCAGGGCGGTGGCGAGGTCGTCGTTGAACTTGTGGGCCAGCACGTCGTTCATGCCTTGTGCACCTTCCACCACCACGGTATCTACAGAGGCAAAGTCCTTCTGCAAGAAGTCGGCGGCAATCTTCTCCATCAGCACGGCGGAACGGTGTTCCTTCAGTTCCGCCGCCGCCTCGGCACCATTTGCGCAGGGCTTGTACACAGCGGTCTTGACGCCTGCGGCAGCGGCGGCGTCCACAACTTCTTTTACCTTCGCTGCCATCTCAGCGGCGGCAGCGGCAACCAGAATTACTCTATTCATAACAATCTCCGTTTTTCGGCGCCAATGGGCGCCCTTAAAATTGAACCCCTAAAAATTAAGATAAAAAAAGCCCTGCGGCAAAGCCGCAAGGCTCATATTCACAGTTTCGAGGCGGCACCCGGCGGCGACTTACGCAATCGTCGAGCAGGCGCCAAAGACCTTACGCGAAATTGTAAAGGTCCGTAATATCCTCGCCCGCCTTGTCGTACATCCAGAACTGGTTCACATGGGCATGTTCGTCTTCCACCAGGTCGATTTTCATGCTGTGCTTGTATTCCAGATAGTGGAACATACGGGCCATGTCCTTGCAGAACACGTCCACCAGGGGGCTGCTCACCACCAAGGTCACTTCCTTCAGTTTTCCCTTGCCGTGGGCGCGGGCCATCCAGCGGTCGATCATGCCCAAGGTAGATTCCAGCGTGGCAATGCGGCCACCGCCGTGGCACACCGGGCAGATTTCCGTCTTCTCGGTCATCAGGTTCATGCGCACGCGCTTGCGGGTCACTTCCATCAGGCCGAACTGGCTGATGGGAGCGGGGCTGATAGGCGCCTTGTCCCGGCGGATCGCCTTGCGGAATTCCTGGTAAACCTTTTCACGGTCCTCGTCGGTCTCCATGTCGATAAAGTCGATGATGATAAGACCGCCCACGTCGCGAAGCCTGAGCTGCTTCGCAATCTCGTGGCAGGCGTCGATGTTGGTCTCGAGGATGATCTTGCTCTGGTCCTTGCCGTGGACCTTGGGACCGGTATTCACGTCGATGGACACCAGGGCCTCGGTCTGCTCGATGACCAGGTTTCCTCCGCGGGGGAGCGGTACCTGGCGCTGCAGGGAGCGGGCGTAATCGTTTTCAATCTTGAAGTACTCGAACAGGCTCTCGTTACTGCTCCAGAGCTTCACCTTGTCCAGCTTGTCCGGAGACAGTACCTTCAGGTAGTCGCGAAGGGCAAAATATTCGTCCCGGTTGTCGATGTACACGTAGTCCGTGTTCTCGCCAAAGTATTCGCGGACCGTCTGCTCGATAGAATCCGACTCCTCGTAGATGCAGGTCTCGGCGGGCATGGTCTCGAAGTTGTACTTCGTCTGTTCCCACTTGCTCTCCAGTTCACGCATCTGCTTCTGGATTTCGAATTCGGACTCGTTCAGCCCGTTGGTGCGCACGATATAGCCCACGTCGCGGGCCTTCAGGCGGCGGACCACCTTCTGGAATTCCCGGCGCTTGGCATGGTCGCGCTCGCGCTTGGACACGCCCACGAAGTTGGTACCCGGCATGCACACCAGGAACCGGCCTGCAAAACTCAGATGAGTCGTCAGACGGGCACCCTTGGTGCTGATAGGTTCCTTCACCACCTGGACCATAATTTCCTGGCCTTCCTGGAGAATCTCGTCGATGGAAATTTCCTTGGAAGCGCCTTCCTCGTCACCGTCGTCGCCGTATTCCCGGCGCAACAGCTCGTTCCTGTCCATGGCGTCGTCCTGGTGCAGGAACCCCGCTTTTTCCAGACCGATATCGATAAACGCGGCCTTCAAGGCGGGAAGCACCTTTTGAACGACACCCTTATATATATTGCCCAGGACCCTGGTAGAAGACACGCTTTCCACGACCAATTCCGCAAGTTCGCCGTCTTCCATGATGGCGATGCGCTTCTCGTAAGGTGTCTTGCTAATCAGGATTCCGCGCTTACACTTATTTGCCATAAAACTCCTAAAAGTAAAGCAAAATCGATTAGACAAACCCCTAAAAGGCCCTCCAAAAGTATGGAACGCCTCCGAACCCCGCCGGTTTCTTGACGGAAAGTACCGCCCGCCCGCCAAAACGAGGTCTAGGGACTTTAAATATATAATAAGAGATTAGGATCTAGGGGTTAGGGGATAGGGATTGCAGGGCAAAAACGGGTATTTTAGGAAGGGGGAAGCCTCCCCCTCGCCCCGAACTTGTTCCGGGGCTACCCCCTCTCCTAGGGGTTTCACCCCTAAAACCCGAAACAACTGGACCTACCGTCAAATTTCAAAAAATGTTATATTCATTCCTGGAGACAAAACCTTTAGCAATGTTCCGTAAAGTCCTTTGCCTAGCAACGACGATTGCCGCTGCAGTTGCTGCCGCGGAATCCACCGCATTCCCTTCCGAAGGGCTTGTGGCGTATTACCCCTTCAACGGCTCTTTTGAAAACAGTGCCGGCACAGAAATCGCCACTGCCGAAAACCACGGAGCCACATTTGCCGCAGACCGATTCGGCAACGAGAATTCCTGCGTCGCCTTCGACGGCAACGGGGCCTACCTGGAAATTCCGGACAACGACGTTTTCAGCATTTCCACCACAGGCGCCCTGACGGTTTCGGTGTGGGTAAGCCCCGAAGTGCTGAACTTCCAGAATGCCGAAGCCGGCGGCTACGTGCACTGGATGGGCAAAGGGGAGCCCCACCAGCATGAATGGGTATTCCGCATGTACAACAAGGACCTTGCCCAAGGCCAAGAAAACAGGCCAAACAGGATGTCCGCCTACGCTTTCAATCTAGAAGGCGGCCTCGGTTCCGGAAGCTACGTGCAAGAAGAAATCCAAAAAAAAGAATGGATCCATTTTGTGGCACGCTACGACATAGAATCCAACAAGATTACTTTGTTCAAAAACGGTATCCAGAAAGACCAGGACGATTTATACGACAAGACCTACGGCGTGCAAGTCCAAAACGGAACGGCTCCCCTCAGGCTCGGGACCCGCTCCAAGTGGAGCTATTTCCAGGGTTGCATCGACGACCTGAGAATCTACAGCCGTGCCCTTTCCGAAAGCGAAATTCTGGCACTCTACAACGAGCCCGCCCCGAAAAACAACGCCGAAATAGAAAACCCCGAAGAACATAGCTCCAGTTCATCGGAATTAGATAATCACAAAGAAAATGAAACTCTAAGCTCTAGTTCGTCGGAAATCGTTAACCAAGAAGGATCCCAGGCGATCCGTAAAAAAACAAGCTCCGTGAACCGCTCAAGAATCAACTCACGGAACAAGAAATTTTTCGACCTGAAAGGACGCCTGGTGCGAGAGGAATAGAATTTAGGGGCTAGGATCTAGGGGCTAGATTCTAGCTCAAATGGCCCGGAGGGGCGCTGACGCTGTTCTTGATGGCCGCCTGCTTGGACTCCACAATCTTGTCGGCAATGGAACGGACCTTTTCGGTAAGCCACAGCCACGACTGTGAACCTTCGGTATAGTCCGCCTCCCCAAACATCTGCACGCGGCTGTCCTGGCGCATCTTTTCCACCTGGCGGAAAGCCTTCACGTCCCCTTTCGGGTAAACCGCAAAGGTAGAGCCGCCATTGTAATTCAAGATGCTGAAAGCGGGCACATCCGAAGGCCCGTCGGCAATGTAGAGCATGTTCTCGAAGGGCACGCGACGGTCGCCCCGGGCGATGGTGGAATTCACATCGATATCGTCGGGATATTTGTTGCTCCCCTTGTTGATTTCAAAAAGGTAACGGGTCTTGGAAGTATTGTCCAGGGCGCAGGCCACCTGGCTGATTTCTCCTTCGGCAGGAGCGGTACCAGTCTTTGACGCATCCGTATCAAAACCGGGGAGAGCCGGCGTCTCGATAAATTCACATCCGAAAATTCCATCTACAAAGGGCGCGATGGCGCTCCCCCGAATAGTTTCCGCAAAACCCGTGCTCACCACGTAATGCTCCAGCTTGATATCGAAGGCCTTGTATTTCGGGTCCGATTCCACCAGCCCCTTGATGTTCCCGAAAAATTCCGGAAGCCCCGGATAGAACACAAGCTCACTCCCAAACCGGCGCAATAGTTTGTTCGAAAGGCCCTTGAACAGCCCCTGCTTCACGTAGGTCAGCACATGGTTCAGGTAACTGGTATCCGGATTCACGTGCACGCCGCTACGGCCGTAGTATTCACGGAGGGCGTTCACCTCCCGCCAGAACTTGCCGCCATCCACGTTGTAATGGCGGAACAGCGGCTCTTGCATATAGCTGCTGATGAGGGTCTTGTCACAATCCCACACGAGGGCGATGATGTTCTGTTCGAAAGGAGTCATGATAGGTGTTAGGTAGTAGGTTGTAGGTATTAGGGCCGCTGGTTACAAGAGGTATAGGTGATTAGTGGTTAGGACAGTTGGTCTCAAGAGAGGTCATCCTCGCGGAGGCGAGGATCCGCTAGAGGTTTTTAAGGACAAGGGATATGAGGTGTGCGCGGACCCGTCTCACTGTTTCGTTATGAAGTAGTCCTCCGGGTTTATGGGAGTGCCGTCCAAGCGGATTTCGTAATGGAGCGCCACGCTGGACTCCGTGCCGCTCTCGCCGATGATGGCGATGGGCTGCCCGCGCCGAACGCGCATGCCCGGCTGCACCAGGGCCTGCCCCAGGTGGGCATAGAACGTCTTGATGCCTGGCATGTGCTCAATCTTCATGGAAAGCCCGAACCCGCGATGGTTGCGGACCTCGGAGACGACGCCCGCACCGGTGGCCACTACGGTATCGCCCACGGCAGCCACGTAATCAATGCCCCGATGGGGCAGTTCCTGCTCGGTAAAATGGTCGTAAATCATTTCGAAACGGTTCTTGACGGCGTGGCTGTTCTTGAAGGGGTGCAGCACAGGCACCATAGCCGCCGTTACAGAATCCTGCTCCAGCCGGGCAAGCAAGCGCCTGAAGGTCTTCTCGATTTCGGCAAGGCTCTTGCGTTCGCTACCCGAACGCATGTCCCGGCCGGATTCTTCCAGGGTGAACCCGAGCCCGCTGAGGCTTACGGTGCTGTCCCGCAAGAGCCGGGTCTCTTCGGCCTTGAGGATGGACTCGTCCACCGACTGGCGGATATCCTTAATCTCCTTCTTGATGGCCATGTTCTGGCGGTACACCGAAAGCACGTTTCCGTCGGAGAGGTTCGCCACAATCTTCTGGGGCGAGAACAGCACGAACCCGAGAATGGCGCAAGCCAGGAGAACCACCATCACGATCACCCTGGTCAGGGAAATCTTGTAGTTCTTGGGCGCCGAGGTCTTGCTCGGGAAAACATGAACCTCAAGCTTTTTCACTCTTCCCCACAGATTCCTTGGAAAGCTTCTTTTCCAGTTCGGCAATCTTTTTCTGGCTTTCTTCGATGCCGCCGATAATTTCCACCACCGACGGGTCGTCCTTGATGGCCTTCAGAAGGTCGTCTTGCACGGCTCCGTAGAGCTTTTGCCCCAGGGCCTGGAACTTGGTCTTGAGTCGGCTTTCTTCGGTTGCCAGTTCAACACGGACCAGGGTCGCAGAGGCAAACCCCATGGCATGGTTTTTCAGCTTATTTAGCACTGTTTTATCCATAAGCGTTCCTTTTTTCACTCTTAAAATAGTAGTTTTTACTCCATAAAACAATGGAGATTTTTTATGAGCCGGAGAGATCGTAGGCGTGCAATGCAGGATGCAAAGAATTTCACGCCTAAAAAGTCCAATTCCATGAACAAGTGGGTCATCGTGGCCCTGGCCGTAATCGCTGTAGTATTTTTCGTCGGAACGACTATCATTCAAAGGGGTGCCTAATCTATGAAATTCCAAATCCAAAAAGCTGTATTCCTGGACGCTCTTAGCGCCGCCGTCAACGCGGTGCCGAACAAGTCCACTATCCAGATTCTCAACAACTTCGCCCTCAGGCTCGAAGGCAATGTCCTCGAAGTGAGCGCGACGGATCTGGACCTGGGCATCAGGGTCAAGGTAGAAGTCGAAGGTGAACGCGACGGTTCCGTGGTCATCAACGCCCGCAAGCTTCTGGAACTGGTGAAGAGCCTCGTAGATCCGAGCATCACTACCGTAAGCGTAGATGTGGAAAACTACCTCGCCAAGATCCGCTGGAGCGAAAAGGGCCAGGCAAGCATTACCGGTTTCGACGCCAGTGATTTCCCGCCGTTCCCCGAAGTGAACGAAGGCGAAACTCTGAACTTTGCCAAGAGCGAACTGGAATTCCTGGTCGAAAAGACCAAGTTCGCCACCTCTACCGACTCCACCCGCTTAAGCCTGAACGGCATCTTCTTAGAAGCGGGCGACGGCAAGGTCTCCATGATTGCAACCGACGGTCACCGTCTGGGCCGTGCCGCCATCGAGCAAGAAGGCGCAAGCCTGAGCAATGGCGTCATCGTCCCCCGCAAGCCCCTGGAACAGATTCTGCACATGGCCAAGGCCGACGCCACCATCGAGGCCCGTGCGTCTTCGACCCACATTTTGTTCAGCACCGAATCCATCCAGGTGATTTCCAAGCTCTACGAAGGACCGTACCCCAACTACCGTGCGGTGATTCCCCAGAACTTTGAACGCACCGTGCAGCTGAACACCGTAGAATTTTTGAACAAGATGCGCAGCGTGATTTCTATGGCCAACGCCCGCACCCACAAGGTGCGCCTGCAGTTCGAAGGCAACAACCTGGAACTCAGCGCAAGCGACCCGGATGTGGGCGGCGATTCCCGCGAAGCCCTCTCCGTGACCCACAACGGCGAAGGCTCCTTCAGCATCGGCTTTGACGGACGCTACATTTCTGAAATCTTCAGCATGTGCAAGTCCGAAGAAACGGTGATGAAGATGAACAACCCCATTGGCGCCTGCATCATCGAGCCCGTTGGCGAAGGCCTGAACTTCAGCTTCTTGCTGATGCCCACCCACCTGACCGACGACTAACCGCAAGGTGCAAACAAACTAAAAAAGGGTACCGCGCAAGCGAACCCTTTTTTTCTTCCCGCCGCAACCAACATGTCCAACGCCATCCGCAAACGTATCAGCAAAAAGATAACCAAGGCATTGCACGATTTCAACTTGATTGAAAACGGCGACAAGGTGCTTATTGCCGTCAGTGGCGGCAAGGATTCCAGCGTGCTCCTGATGGAACTGGCCGCCCGCATGGGCAAGTTCTTGCCCGACTGCGAAATCGCCGCCATCCATATCCAGAGCGACTTTGCGGACAAGGCCCCCCGGGAATTTTTGGAACGTATGGCGCAGCAATATCCGCAGATTCCCTTCTACTTCAAGGACGTGGCGGTAGAAGGCCGCCTTAAAGAGGGCCGCAAGCTGAACTGCTACTGGTGCAGCACCCAGCGCCGCACCGAGCTTATCAAGTTCGCCCGCGAAAACGGCTACAACAAGATTGCGCTGGGCCACCACATGGACGACATCGTAGAGACCCTGCTGATGAACATGCTCTACAAGGGCGAATTCAGCGGCATGCCGCCCGTGGTGCCCTATGAAAAATACCCGGTGAGCGTTATCCGGCCGCTTTGCTACTGCGAAGAATCGGAGATTATCGAATACGCCGAAGACGCCGACATCCGCAAGTTCACCTGCACCTGCGAATTTTCCAAGGCGAGCCACCGTAAATCTATCCGCGAAGAAATCAAGAGCCTTACCAAGGGCAATTCCACCCTCAAGGCGAACCTATTTGAAAGCATGCGGAATATACGGATGGATTATCTGCTGTAGGCATTTTTTGTATATTGCCCCTTGGTTTCCCGAGCGGGATTCTTCGTGGTTCAAGCGGTTTTGAACCAGTTGCCAGATGGGCCGGCGTTCCGGCCCGAATTCCCATATTATCAAATGAACGAGGCCTGCGCGGTCGTTCTCCGCGTATGGCCAGGAGAAACTATGATGAACGAAAATACAGGCGCTGCAAAGCGCAACCACGACCCGTTTTTTAGGTGGCTGTTTTCAGACACCGGGCATGCAAGAAACCTGCTAGAGCTGTCGGCGAAGGTGAACCGGGAACTGAACGAGTTCCTCTCGGTGGTGAACCTGGATACCTTGATTCGGATTCCCGATTCCTACTCGGAAGTGGACGAGACTGGTGAAGCGGATATCGCCTTCCGCGTGAACGTTGCCACAGGCGCCCCCGTGCTGGTGGGCATTTTGCTGGAGCACAAGTCCGGGCGTGACACTGGCATCCTCAACCAAATCGACAGATATATCCACTCCATAATGAGGCTGCATGGCGAAAACCGCATATATGACGGCTTTCCGACGGTGGCAATCATCTTCTACAACGGTCGCGAGAACTGGGACCCTCTGAAATTATTGGAAAACGGATACCCCAAATATTTCCACGGGGCGGTTCTTCCGTTCAAGTGCACCTTCATAAACATGTCGGATATTCCCGACAGCGACTGCCTCGCCTGCGAGGATGCTGAAACCGGCATGGGAATCGTGGCCATGAAGTATGCCTTTGACAAGGACAATCTGCTTGCGGTTTTGCCGCAGTTCAAAAGCGCTCTGCAGAAGATGGACGGGAACAAGGCCCCTTGTCTTTTGCAGAAAATAAGTTTATATTTAAAGGAGTACGTTGACCAAGGCGTTCTAAAGGAGTTGAGCATGGCTTTCAAGAGCATAGGACAAAAATACGGCTTTGTGAGCGCCGGTGATGTTTTTCGCCAACAGATTGCCGACACGAAGCAAAAAGCCAACGAAGAAAAGCTGAACACGGCCAGGGGTCTATTTCAAGACGGAGTTTCTATGGAAATTCTGACCCGACGGTTCAACCTTTCCGAAGAAGCGATTCTAGGAAAGTAGTTTCCCAAACTTGTAAAACATCTAAGCGGTTCACATCAGATTGGGAGCCGCTTCTATTTATCAGCCCATCACCTTAGCCTTATATTCCGAAGGACAGTCGTTCCCACACCAAGTCCGGGCATCTGCGGAGGGGCATAAGAATTTTCATCATTGGGCCAATTCGTTTTTTCTTTTTATCATCGCCATTATAAAATCTGTTTTTGGGGAATTATTTGTATGAACTGCGCCTTCTTTTTAAAGAAAAAAGTTGTATTGACATTACTAGCGCAAAGATAAACACGCTAACCATTTGACTGGTAGAAAAAAGCCAAAATACATTTTCCCCTCTATAAGCATCGCCTCGGAAATACTCCAAAAAAAATCTTGCTACAGAGTATAACGATATATACAATATGAAAGATGTACTTTTCTTTTTTAATTTCCCTTTGAGGAGCCAAATACAAATACTAATGCCGAATAGTAAAGACGCTTCTACTAATTGTAACGGAAAATAAGAAACATCTTTTTCAATTCCTCCAACAACTTTATACCAAGGTAGAGAAAGAAAAGAATTACTTGGAAAACCATAGCAGCATCCCGCAAAATAACACCCCAAACGTCCAAATGCATGAACAAATGGTATTAAAACAGCATAAACGTCAATAAAGGAGGAATAAGGTATGCGTAAAAGTTTCGCACCGAGAAAATATCCCATGCTGCCGCCTATAAGTCCTCCGTAAAAAACAAATCCGCCTTTCATGGTAAGGGCTTCATAGAGAGAACACGGAGTTACCATTACATATAGCAGTCTTGCACCAATAAAACCAAGGCCAAAAATACAGGCGGAAATGAGAATAAACTGGTCAACATCTCTTTTCCCAAACAGATTTAATTTCACCAGCATAAAGGATACTAGAACCCCCAACATAATCAATGCACCATAGGCGGGGATATCCATAAAACCGATATGAATAAAAGGGTACATTATTACGAGAGATAATGGTTATAAAAATACTTTATGAGTGATAAAATCTTATCCATCGAAGAATCAATTAAGCCAAAATAATTTTCTTCTCCTAAAATGAAGGCGCATGCTGTACTGGCCATTCCACTAACAAAGACCGCAATGGTCCCCAAAACAAAACCAGCAGTGGCCATCGCAGACGATTTACCACATATTTGATCTATTTTTTTCCCAAAGAAAGAAAAAATAATTGTAGCCAACCCCAATATTAATCCAAAAGGAAGTCCCCATAGAAGAAAGGCACATAAAATAGCGAATAGCCCTAAAGTAAAAGCTGCAGTACTCATAAAACAGTATACAATACTAGCCACTCTGATAATTTAACCAGAGTGGCTAAAATTAAGTATTTGCAATATTAAGCATTAAAGGCCACTACCAAGCGATTTCAGAGTTTCTAATGCGCCATTAGTACTCTTCACCGCTTCATTAGCGGAATTGATTGCGTCAGCAGTACCTGCTGCTGCTGCTGAAACTGCAGATCCTGTAGCACCAACACAAAGCGCACAAGAGGCGAAGACAATTCCACCTAGAACGGTTGAAATAATACCTAGCACTAGACCAGCAGTCGCTTTCCCAGTGGGTTGACCTTGCGCCAATAATTGCTTTTTTCCCATGACCCCTAGAATAATAGCGATTATTCCAAGAATCAGTCCTATTGGAAGTACAGGCATCGCTAATGTAAAAACTATCGCGATAATACCTAATACTAATGATGCAACAGCCATAATTTATCTCCTTATGATTGATGTTAATGGGTTTTCTCAAAATTTTCTATTTTTTGGAGGGTGTGAAGTTCCTGTTAGAATAGCGCCATAAGACAGCCCCCCCCATGATTGTCATAAGCAATGCTGAACAAATGATAATTTTTTTCATAGCTATTTCTCCTATGTTTAAATTTAATCCCAAATCTTACCAACATTTCTCATTCTCCCTAAAATGATACGATTTTCTGCACTTTACAAAACAATATAGGACCACAATACAACCGTCAAGAGCCCTGTAATCATTGACATCAGACGCATCATGCCATCGCAGGAAAGCGTATCATGCACTACATCTTTTGATTAGAATCACATTTTTCTTCCTCAAATGGATTCAATTTTAATGTGACAGAAACTTTCTCCTCTTTGTTATTCACTGGTGTTCCGCAATTAACACAGAACTTCTGCTAGCACTTCTTTTCCACAGTTTTGACAAAACATCCTTATCTCCTATCCTTTTGAAAGACTAAATCCTTTTTTCAAATCTACCCCTTTTTACAAGAAAAAGCATCCTTTCCCAAAAAATGATACGACTTTCTTTAATTTTGAAATGATACGCAAAATAGATACACCTTTATCAATCCCAGCAAATAAGTGGCTTGTCGCCTGTTCCTTATTTCGCGCCGGTGTATCATAGCGGAGTCAAAAACGGCCCTATTTCGTATCGTCTGCGGTACAATTCCTTGATTTATTGACTTCTAGCCTATCCGCTTTCACGTTTTTATTTGTATTTTATAAATCGTGAAGTCCATATACGAATACAGGGATTTCCGCAAGTACATGGCGGACTACTATGCCGAGCAGAAGAAAATCGTCGGCTTTTCGTGGAGGAGTTTCGCGAAGGCCGCGAAATTCAGTTCACCCGTGTTCCTGAAACTGGTATGCGAGGGCAAGAGCGGGCTCTCAAAAAAAGCCAGGGTCCGCGTTGCAAGCGCCATGGGCCTTTCCGGATTCGAAAGGGATTTTTTCGTACTCCTGGTAGCCTATGACCAGGCAAAGGATGCTAAAACAAAAACAGAGATTTTTAATAGCCTGCAAGAAATCATCCTGAGCAACAGGGTCGGCATTCTCGAAAGGGCGTTTTTCGAATACTACTCCAACTGGCTGAATTCGGCCATACGGGAACTTGCCGCCTCCGTGGATTCGGCAAGCCCGAAGGGGCTCGCCAAGCTCTGTTTTCCGGAGGTCAGCGCAGACGCCGTCGCCCAAAGCCTCAAGTTCTTGACCCGCAGCAAACTCCTGCGCAAGTCCACCAGAAAGGGGCAATACACGCAGGGCCGCAAGTCCATTTCTACGGGGACGCTCCCCTCTTCGGTGATGGCGGTGCGGAACCTTCACCGGCAAATGGGGAACCTGGCCGTGGAATCCCTGGACAGCGTTCCCGTTTCGGAGCGGAACTTTTCCACCATTACCCTGGGGCTTACCGAAGGGGCGTACAAAGATATCGTTGCCGAGATGCAGAACTTTCGACGCAAGGTGGTGGATATAGCCGCCAAAGACCAGGGGACAGAGCGGGTCTACGAACTGAACCTGCAGCTGTTCCCCCTTTCCCAGAAAATCCCGCCCGCAATGCAAAAGAAACATCCCAACAAGGATTCGTAAAATGTACCTGAGATTCGTCGCCCTTCTGGTTTACCTGCTCCTGTTTGTTGTCGCCTGTTCCGACAAAGACAAGAACGCTGGCGGCACCTCGGAAGCCGAAAACTCCATCGCCATCGAGAACAAGGACATTGCGGGCGTGTCCCAGAAGGGGCCGTTTGTGAACGGTTCCAGCGTGACCCTGTACGAACTGAACTTTGAAACGCGGGCCCAGACGGGAAAGAGTTTCTTGGGCAGGATTTCCGACTCTGCGGGAAGTTTTTCCATCAGCAATATCGAGCTGGCTTCGCAGTACGCCCTGTTGCGTGTCGACGGGTTCTACCGCAACGAAGTAACGGGAAAGGTATCTGCAAGCCAGATTACCCTAAACGCCATCTCTGACCTTTCTGAACGGGACAATGTGAACATCAACCTGCTCACCCACCTAGAATACGAACGCGCCGTCTGGCTCGCCAACGAAAACGAGACGACCATCAAAAAAGCAAAGGTTGAAGCTGACAAGGAAATCTTTGCCATATTCGGAGTAGAATACGATGGGAATCTTTTTGAAGATCTGAATATTTTCGGGACTGAAGATGCCGACGCGGCCCTACTCGCCATATCGGTCATTATGCATGCGGGGCGCACCGAGGGTGAATTCAGCCTAGCCCTCGCAAATATGGCCATGGACCTAGAAAAAGACGGCAAGTGGGACGACGCCAAGGCTATCGCCGAGGCTGCCGACAACTCCTTTGAAGCAGACACAGCCCAAATCCGCAAAAACATGGAAGCATGGGATATAGCAAAAGATATTCCCGATTTCGCCCCCATCGTGGAACATTTCTGGAACGACGCTTTTGGACTCGACCGCTGCACCGCAAAGCGTGAAGGAGAAACAAAATACAACAGCAATTCCCACTCTAGGTATTACAAAAAGGCCTTTGTTTGCGAAAACGCACATTGGCATTCAGTATCTTCAATAAGCAATTGTAAAAATGTGACTTACGATAAAACAACGCAAATATGCGACAGCCGCGATGAACACATATATAACATCGTAACTATTGGATTCGGAGAAAAAGAACAGACATGGATGGCAGAGAACCTGAATTACGCCGACAGCGCCAATACACCCAGTCTCAAAGGGAAAAACTTCTGTTTCGAGAACAATGAAGAAAACTGCACTGCAACAGGGAGACTCTACACATGGGCCGCAGCCATTGACTCCATCGCATTGTACGAGAAAAGTGACAGCAGTTGCGGAAGCGGCAAAACTTGTGAGATGCCGAAGCAAATTCAGGGTATTTGTCCAGATGGCTGGCACCTGCCAACCCAGGCCGAATGGGAAATACTCATTGAAAACGTCGGTGGTATAACATACTCTGCTACACAACTAAAAACCCAGGAAGGATGGCCGGTGGGGAGCGGTGGAATGAACAACTACGGATTCTCCTCATACCCTGGAGGCGATAGAACCGCAAGCGGAATATTCGGCATACAGGGTGACAGCGCAGACTACTGGACCGCAAGCGAAAAGGATTCCCAGAACGCCTATAGCATACAACTACTAGATAACAACGAAGACGTACAGTTATGGGATTTCGACAAAAACTACGCCTTCACGGTCCGCTGCATCCAAAACGCCGCAAACTAACATTTTCCTCCCCAAAATCGGCACTCTTAAAAGTCCGCGACTACCCCGCTGGGCTTTTTCTTATAAAATAATGTATATTCATACAGGAGACACAAAAACCATTATCATAAAAAGGATAAAATCTATGGCAAACAAATACGCAGGTACCCAGACCGAAAAGAACTTGCAGGCCGCCTTTGCAGGCGAATCCCAGGCACGCAACAAGTACACCTACTTCGCCTCCAAGGCCAAGAAAGAGGGCTTTGAACAAATTGCCGCCCTGTTCCTGAAAACCGCCGACAACGAAAAGGAACACGCCAAGATGTGGCTCAAGGAACTGGATGGCATTGGCGACACCGCCCAGAACCTGAAAGAGGCCGCTGACGGCGAAAACTACGAATGGACCGACATGTACGAAGGCTTTGCAAAAACCGCCGAAGCCGAAGGCTTTAAGCCCCTGGCCGCCAAGTTCCGCATGGTGGCCGCCATCGAGAAGCACCACGAAGAACGCTATCGCGCCCTGCTGAAGAATGTAGAAATGCAAGAAGTTTTCGCCAAGAGCGAAGTGAAGGTGTGGGAATGCCGCAACTGCGGGCACATCGTTGTGGGCACCAAGGCACCGGCCCTTTGCCCCGTGTGCGCACACCCGCAGGCCTACTTTGAGGTTAATGCTGAGAATTATTAGTCAAGCATTACATACTTGATTACACAAGTTTCAAGTACTGCGTCATTCCGGCCTTGAGCCGGAAACTTGAGCAAGGCGAGAGATGCGATGCCAAAGGCATCAATCTAGATGGCGGCTCGGAGGCCGCCATGACGTAGGAGTTTTGTTGTTACCTTATCATAACGCCACGCTGGCCGAGCTTTAAGCCGGTCGGCGATTCTAGCTGTACAATGTACCTGCCTACAGGCAACCTAGAAAGGCTTACCGCAGAGCCCTTGCCCACAACCGTCTGCATGGCAACATGACCATTGACAGAAAGCACCATCAAGCTGCTACCAGCCGGAGCGTTCACATACAGGGTGCGGTTCTCCAGCTGCATAGAGACAGCAGCCGAAAGCTCAATACGTACGATACCATCGGACTTTTTACCGTCCTTGGAATCCTTATCCTTCGAGGAGTCCTTGGTATCAGAATCCTTGGTCTTTGATGAAGAATCCGTAGTGACCGTATTTTCGGGCGAGGGGATTACGAACTTGGTTCCTTCGGGAGCGCCCACTATAAGCCCGCGGCCCACCGTACTCATGTACACCACGCCGAAGTTGTTCATGTCACCCTGCACAAAGTTTCCGTTACCCGGGCCACCAAATTGGTGCATGTCATCGTTCACACGCTCGAAGGTCTTGCACTTGTCAGTACTGCGGTAGATACCGATAGCACTACCAGACTTGTTTGCACCCCAGATATAGATGGTCTCGTAACTGGCACCTTCCTTGGCCTTGCCAACACCCACGGCAATGGCGGTACTTGCGCCTTCGCAGCGGTTCCAGGTCTTGCCGCCATCTTCGGTGTAGGCAAGGCCATTCTCGCTGAAGCCCTTGGGCAGCCACTGCTGAGACTGATCCATAGGAACCCAAAGGTGACCTTCCTTGCCGGGAACCGTACGGATAAGGCCGCCACCGTTGTAGTATTCTCCAGCACCTTCGTTTTGTAGGCGAGCGGTCTGAGCGGTAAAGTTTTTACCCTTGTCCGTTGACTTATAAAGCGTTCCCATGGAATTCATCACATAGAACACGTCTGTATTCTTGGGGTCTGCCACAATGCGAGCGTATTGCGTCTGTTCGCCAGTTGTCAATGTGGTCCAGGTAGCGCCATTGTCGTCGGAGCGGTAAACGTTCGCGCTCTGATCGGGTCTGTGGAGAATCACCTTACCGTCGGCAGAAAGCACCACCAGCCCCTTGCCTCCCTTGAGTTCCGTTTTCAAGGAATCCCAGGTAGCGCCCATGTCGTCAGAGCGATACATGACATTAAAATTTTTGGATTCATACGTAAAGTACTTCGTTATCACGCCGGTGCGCAACAAGGAACCGCTGAGAGGGGCATACCCTATGCTTTCGGTTGTGCCGATGGTGGGCGTGTGGCGAGGAGTGCTCTTGTTGATGTCGGTATAGACGGCTCCGTCGTAATCACCGATGGCCGTTACCAGCGGGCCTCCCGGAACGCTCACGATATCAAGAGGCACAGTCTCCTCGATGCCCTTGCTCTGGAATTTCCACAAGGGAACCTTCGCCGTAATGTCGTCTGTCTGGAAAATGCCGTTACCGCTGGTAACCCATGCTTCTTTGTTGTTGAAAGGGTTGATTTCCAGGGAACCCGCCCAGTGGATGGCGTTACCGGGAATCCAGGCCGTTCCATTCGGGTCGATATTCGGAACGTCTTCGTAATGCTGGCCGTGGGTCCAGCTTGCGCCACCGTCGGTAGTTACATAGATGCGGTCACCGTAGTTATCCTTGTTTTCTTTAGTGACGTGGCGTCCGGTATACTGGCCTAGCGTGGAAACAATGATATGCTTGGAATCCTTCGGGTCGATGGCAATGCCACCATAGGAACATTCATTCTTTTCGCCATCGTCAGAAGGCGTAATGTTTGTCCATGTGCCCGATTTAGTGTTGTACTTGTAAACGGCACCGCTATTGACTGTATGAGGGCCGGGGCCATCGGCGTAGGTGATGTACATGTCTTCACCCACAATCTTTGCGCGATGGGGCATCAGGTTTGCGGGGCCTCCTGCCACTGTATTCCAGGTGGCGCCACCATCCTTACTGACCTGCAGGTTTTCTGTCTTTTGAGAGATGCCGATATAAATGGTCTTCGTGGAACCGTCAGCATTCTTGCCCTGAGATTCATCAAACATCACAAAGCTGATGCCGTTCACATTGTTCAGATCACTTTTAACGGCAGTGGATAGAGCCACCTCGTAGGCACTTGTCCAGGTCTTGCCATAGTCGGTACTCTTGTAGAGGCCCTTGGAGCGGCTACCACAGAAGAGGATATTCGGCTTATTGGGGTCCACGACCAGTTTTTCGCCGGTCTGGCGGCCCATGCCGTTACCATGGGCAAGCATTTCCACATAGCTGGTGTCCCAGGTAGAGCCGTAATCTGTGCTTCTAAGCACAGCGGTATTGCCGTTGCTAAAGTAGCCCGTTCCAGCCAGCACGTAAATACGCTTCGGGTCCGTGGGGTCCAGCGCAAAGGCTTCTGTTCCATAAAGGCCCTTATCGTTTTCGGAGATGAAATCCATCAGGGGAATCCATGTCTTCGACGAAAAGTCGAAACGGTAGATGCCGCCCACGTCGGTGCGGGCGTAAAGCAGGTTCTTTTCCTTGGGGTGGAAAATCACGGCAGATACGAATCCACCGCCGTCAAAGCGGACATTACCCCACTCGTATTTTTCGACAGCAAACGCCTGGGTACAAAGTGCCCCAGCCAGGGCAATCACCTTCCAATCCATAATAAACTCCCTAGAATTGTTTGAAATATAGCCAATTGCCTTGTTATTTCAAGTATTTTAAGGCAAAGCTTTTCTTACCTTTTTCTATCTTTTCGCCGTAATTTTTAACAGTGTCCGCGGGTTATTGCCCCCGGCAGTATAAAGGAAATGAAATGAGCGTAGTCGACACCGTACTCCACAAGATTTTTGGTACGCCCCACGAACGCAAGGTAAAGCAGCTTAAGCCTGTCATCGCCAAGATACATGCAGCCCGTGAGGCCATGGAAGCCCTGGACGATGCCGCCCTGGCCGCAAAAAGTGCCGAATTCCGCGAAAAGCTGAAAAACGGCGCCTCTCTTGAAGACATCAAGGTAGAAGCCTTTGCCGTGTGCCAAGAGGCCTGCGACCGCCGTCTCGGTATCTTCAACATCTTCAAGCCTGAATTCGAATTCGACTTCAGCCGCCTGGGCCCCGAGCTCCAGGCTGCCGCCGATGCCGCCAAGGCAGAACTTGCCGCCGGCAAGAACGAGTGGGAAGTCTACCTGCCCGCCGCTCTCTACGCAAAGGTCCGCGAGCTCTACCCCGAATCGGTCAAACCTTTCCGTATGATGCCCTTCGACGTGCAGATGATCGGCGGTCTGGTGCTCCACGAAGGCGCCATCGCCGAAATGGCCACCGGTGAAGGTAAGACCCTGGCCGCAGCACTGCCAGTTTACCTGAACGGTCTTTCTGGACACGGTGTACATGTGGTGACGGTGAACGACTACCTGGCCGGCCGTGACGCCAAGCAGATGGGCCTGGTGTACCAGTTCCTGGGACTTACCGTTGGCCTTATCGTGAACGGACTCAATTCCGAACAGCGCCGCAAGAGCTACAACAGCGACGTGACCTACGGCACCAACAACGAATTCGGCTTTGACTACCTCCGCGATAACATGGCGGTAGAACCCAGCCAGTTGGTGCAGCGGGAACTGAACTTCTGCATTGTTGACGAAGTGGACTCCATCTTGATTGACGAGGCCCGTACGCCGCTCATCATCAGCGGACCTGCCGAAGACGCTACCGACAAGTACGCGAAGGCAAACGAGATTGCCCAGAAGCTTGTCAAGAACAAGGACTTTTCCGTTGACGAAAAGGACAAGAACATCCAGCTCACCGAAAAGGGCGTGAACCACGTGGAAAGCCTGATGCAGATTACCAACCTGTACGGCGAACACGCGGACTGGGTGCATTTCTTGGACCAGGCCCTTCGCGCCTGGCACCTGTACGAGCGCGACGTGGACTACATCGTCCGTGACGGCGAAATCATCATCGTGGACGAAAACACGGGCCGCCTCATGGAAGGCCGTCGCTACTCTAACGGCATGCACCAGGCCATCGAAGCCAAGGAAAAGGTGCAGATCCGTCGCGAGAACCAGACCCTTGCAACGATTACGTTCCAGAACTACTTCCGCATGTACAAGAAGCTCTCCGGCATGACCGGTACCGCCGAGACGGAAGCTACGGAATTCATCAAGATTTACAACATGAACACCTGGGTGATTCCCACCAACAAGCCCTGCATCCGCAAGGACATGCAGGACATGGTGTACAAGTCCGAAGGGGCCAAGTGGAAAGCCATCGTGGCAGAAATCAAGGACCGTCACGAAAAGGGCCAGCCCTTGTTGGTGGGTACCGCTTCCATCGAAAAGTCCGAACACCTCCACGGCCTTTTGGAAAAGGAAGGAATCCCCCACGAGGTGTTGAACGCCAAGAACCATAGCCGCGAAGCCGAAATCATCCAGTACGCCGGCTACAAGGGCAAGGTGACCATCGCCACCAACATGGCAGGCCGTGGTACCGACATCGCTCTCGGCCCCGGAGTTACCGAGGTAGGCGGCCTTCACGTGCTGGGCACTGAACGCCACGAATCCCGCCGTATCGACAACCAGTTGCGCGGACGTTCCGGCCGTCAGGGCGACCCGGGCTCCAGCCAGTACTTCCTCTCCCTCGACGACAACCTGATGCGCATCTTCGGCGGCGACAGCGTCAAGAACCTGATGACCCGCTTTGGCGTAGGCGAAGACGAGGTGATTACCCACCCCATCGTAAGCCGCTCTATCCGTAGCGCCCAGCGTCGCGTGGAAGGCCAGAGCTTTGATATCCGTAAGCACTTGCTGGACTACGACAATGTGATGAACGAACAGCGCAAGGTGATTTACGGGCTCCGCCGTCGTATTCTGAACGGCGAAGACATTCGCGACGAAATCATCAACCGCATCGAGGACGCGTGCGATATCAAGGTCAGCAACTACATTCCGCCCAAGAGCTATGTAGAAAACTGGAACCTGGAAGGGCTTCACACCGACCTGCAGCGCAGCCTCGGTATGGAATACAATCTGAGCTTCGACGATGCCACCAAAAAGACACCGGACCAGGTGCTGGACGAAATCATCGAGCTTTGCAAGGCGCGCTACGACAAGCTCACCAAAATTATTCCCGACGCGGACTTCCGCAATATCGAACGCAGGTTCTTGCTGATGACCATCGACCAGGTGTGGAAAGAACACCTGTACGCCATGGATCAGCTGAAGGACGCCATCCGTTTCCACGGATACGCCCAGAAAGACCCGCTGATGATTTACAAGAACGAAGGCTACAAGATGTTCGAGGGCTGCATCGAAAAGATTGCCACCCTGACAATGCTCCGTATCTTGAACATCCGGATTACCCTGCCCAACGGACAGACCGTATCGCCGGACCAGCTGCAGCTGCGTGAACAGCCGAAGCCCGAAAATGCGGGCGACGGCCAGCAGGAATCCGCACAGTCCACCGAGACCGCACAGGCTCCCGAAAACGCCGAACAGCCGAGCACCGAAGGCGCCAAGGCCGCAGGTCTTGCCGGTCAGGCCGCAAGCTCCGAGACCAACGCCATTTCCGAAGGCCAGCAGGCGGCAAGCGAGGCTGCACAGCCCATGCCCCAGTCGGCACTGCCGGGCACAAGGCCTACGGTACGTCGCACCTACACGAACCCTGCCGTTGCCGCCGCCGCAAGGCGCGCCCAACAGGCAGGCCCGAAGCTGGGCCGCAATGACCCCTGCTGGTGCGGTTCCGGCCTCAAGTACAAGAAGTGCCACGGCAAAGACGCGGAATAGTCCTGCATAATATGAATAGGGAAGGCTATGCCCTCCCTAATACCCTCCTGGCACGCCCATATTTGCCCAATCGCAAAGCTTCATATTCTGAATGCAAATATGAGCGTGGGTGCCTGCGGCACTAAATTTCTTGTCCTTTTTAGCTCGAGCCCCGAGCCTCATTCCTCATACCCCTACCACTCATAACCAAAATCTATCTTTCCGATTAAAACAATATATTTGACATGGGGCCCCTACAAAGAGTATATTACTTTATGAAAAGCGCCACATGGTGGCAAAGGGGGGCGATATGACTGAATACGTTGGTTTTTGGAAAAGGGTCGTGGCAACCCTCATTGACAGCGTCTTGATAATGGTTATTACCCTGCCGCCACTTCTTGCCATTTACGGCATGGCCTACCTGGAAAACGGCGAGACATTCCAGGGGCCGGCGGATATCATTTTCTCGTACCTATTGCCCATGGTCCTTGTCATCTTGTTCTGGGCCAAAAAACAGGCAACCCCCGGCAAGATGGCCGTGTCTGCAAAAATCGTGGATGCCAAGACTGGCGGAAAGCCCTCCACAAAGCAGTGCGTCGGGCGCTACTTCGCCTATATCCTTTCGTTCATCCCGTTTGGACTCGGCTTCTTGTGGGTGGCATTCGACCCCAAGAAACAATCCTGGCACGACAAGCTCGCCGGAACCGTTGTGGTGAAAATCGAACGGTAAGCCAAAGCTGCCTGCCCTTTTTTATATTTGTTCCCGTTCATTTTTCACTTTCGAAGGGAATAATGTTACAGGGAATTCTTGCGTTTGAATGGTTTGGGCTTTCTGGAAACGCGTGGTTCACCATAGTCGTCGTGCTTCTGCTTTTTGCAGCTATGATCTTTTCAAAGCTGCGTGTAGATGTCATCTTTCTTTTGGGAATGTGCGCCCTCTACCTCAGTGGCGTCCTTGACCTGAAAACCGCATTCGGCGGTTTCAGTTCTGCCTCCGTCATTATCATCGCCGTGCTTTACGCCGTCATCGCCGGCCTCAACTACACGGGCGTGCTGAACTGGGTTGTCAAGCACATGATGGGTTCCCCCAAGACCGTTTCCCGCGCTATTCTTCGCACCATGTTCCCGGTGGCGCTCTTGAGCTCGTTCCTCACCAACACCACGGTGGTAGCTCTCTTTATCGACGTCATAAAAATCTGGTCCAAAAAGCTGGGCATATCGCCGTCAAAACTTTTGATTCCCCTTAGCTACGCCTCCGGATTGGGTGGCGCCTGTACCTTGCTCGGCACGTCCACGAACCTTATCATTTCGGGACTCTACACGGACAGGACAGGAACCCAGATGGGAATTTTCACTCCCACCCTTGTCGGACTGTTCTGCCTTGTGGTAGGAGTCATCTCCATCGTCGCCCTGCAAAAACTGCTTCCCACTCGTGTGTCCCCCTTGAGCAACGGCGGTGACGAAGACCTGACCCTGGAACTCCATGTTCCCTCCAGACACAGGCTTGTCGGCATGTCCCTGCAGGAGATTTACGAACAGAACCCCAATGGATTCGAAAAGAACAAGAATTCCATCTTGGCCATACGCCGTTTTGACAACGAGGTGGAGGTCGCCACCCCTGAAACCTATATCATGGGTTCCGACAACATCATTGTTTCGGGCAAGGCAGAACAGCTCCAGTGGATTTGCGAGCACCTGAATCTAAAAAACGACCACCTGAAGGGTTACCTGGAGAACGCCGTAAACAACAGGACTTGCGGCAAAAAGACGGTACTTGCCTCGCTTATCATGCTCGCCATGGTCCTGCTGTCGGCATGCAACGTGCTGCCCCTGCTTTCGTCGTGCATGCTTGCCGCCATCGCCATGGTCGTCACCCGCTGTTGCACCAGCACCCAGGCGGCAAACTCCATCAACTGGAATATCCTTATCGTATTCTCGGGCAGTATCTGCCTGGGCAAGGCCCTGGAATCTACGGGAGTGGCCCAGCTGATTGCAAACAACCTTCTGAATATCTGCGGAAGCAACCCCTACGTAGCCCTTGTCGCCATCTGCCTTGTCGGTACCTTCATTACCGAATTTATCAGCAATAGCGCCACGGCGGCCATGTTCTGCCCCATTGCCATCAGCGCGGCCACGACCTTGGGCGTAAACCCCCTCACCTTCTGCATCGGCCTGATGATTTCGGTGAACAGCAGCTTTGCCACCCCCATCGGATCCCCTACCCACATGCTGGTCTATGCCGCTGGCGGCTACAAGTTTACGGACTTCACGAAAATCGGCCTGCCTATGAATTTTATTATTCTTGCGGCCAACCTGTTCATCACCCCCATCGTATTCCCTATGTACCCAGCATAATGGGTTGTTCCGAGCCCAACAATTACTACATTTGCCCTAGCTTTCTCAAAGAGGAAACCCATGGAAACATCCTTTGTCATTTTTAACGTCATCGCCCTTATCGTGGTCATCGTGGCCGCATTCCGTATCGGTGCTTCCGTGAGCAAGGCCACGAAAAAGGAAGCCTCCGAAAAGCAGAACAACATTTCTTACGAAGAATGCATGGCCCGTAACGCCAAGAAGTTCAATTACGGATCTTTCACGGATGCCCGCGACGGCGAAACTTACCGCACCGTAAAAATCGGTGACCAGGTCTGGATGGTGGATAACCTGCGTTTCAAGACCGAAGGCAGCTACGCTCCGAGCAACGAAGAGGCCAACGTGGCCCAGTACGGCAGGCTCTACACCTGGACGGCTGCACTCGGCATCCCTGCGGAATACGGCGAGCAGGATCCTGCCAAGGACCTGGAGATATGCCATAAGATTCGCGAAGACAACTATCAGGGAATCGCACCCGAAGGCTGGCATATCCCGAGC
Source organism: Fibrobacter sp. UBA4223 (assembly GCA_002382975.1). Lineage (GTDB taxonomy): Bacteria > Fibrobacterota > Fibrobacteria > Fibrobacterales > Fibrobacteraceae > Fibrobacter. The sequence goes on along the minus strand of DFTB01000011.1, from coordinate 97,115 downwards.
CTCAAGGAATGGGAACAACTTTTGAGCAATCTGCCTCCCAAGTCCACCGGCGACGAACTACGCAGCGCCTGCTTCTGGGGTGTTCCGGGCGAAGATTCCTTCGGGTTCTTTGCCGTGCCTGCGGGTTACCGTTTTGACAACGGCAGCTTCTACCGTTTCAGCCGACGCGCCCGTTTCTGGTGCAAGGACGAATACGGCAAATCCAACGCCTACCGCCTAAGCATCACCAACAAGACCTTCGATATCGAAGGCGTGTACCGCTCCGATGCCATGTCGGTGCGCTGCATAAAGAACGCCTAAGCGGATATTTTTCCAATTCGACGAACTGCCCTGGCCTAGGCCGGGGCTTTTTTTGTGTTCAGGTATTAGGTTGTAGGTTTTAGGTATTAGGTTTAACGGTCTCAAGAAGTCCTTCCGACAAAGAACTCCGAAATCTGAACTTATAATACCTAACCTCGAGCCTCGAACCCCGAGCCTCTTGTAACCAGCGACCCTAATACCTACCACCTAATACCTATAACCTATAATAAAATTCTATCATTTCAATGAAAATTATGTATTTGACTTTATGAATTTAGGAAGGTATATTATGGACATAAGAAACAAAGAACTTAAAAACACAAAGGAGTTTATCATGAAACACGCAATCGCAACATTCATTTTCGTGGCTAGCATCGCAGGTTTTGGCGGATTCGCAAACGCACTCCCCATCGCAAGCACCACCGGCGCCGACGCTTCCAAGAGTGTTGCATTGGACCAAGGCGCTAACCAGTGGAATCATTTCTCTTCCCAGGACAAGTACTTCCGTGGTGGAAGTATCCGCGGCGGGAGCATCGCTCTGGACCAAGGCGCAAACGAATGGAATCATTTTGTGCCTAGGGGCGGCTTCAAAGTCGCTTTGGACCAGGGTGCCAACCAGTGGAACCACAGGGGCGATGACGACTGGGGCTGCAACCCGCGTCGCGTGTTATAACATTTCCGAAAAGGGTCCTTGTCAGGACCAGGCGCCCACAACGGGCGCTTTTTTTTGCATATTTACAGCCATGAAAACGGCAAAGCGCTTTTTTAGCCTAGAAGGCATCGACGGTTCCGGCAAGTCCACCCAGATAGACATGCTTATCGACGCCCTCACAAAAGAAGGCTATTCTGTGGTGAAGCTGCGGGAACCCGGCGGCGCAAAGATTTCGGAACGGATCCGGGAGATTTTGCTGGACCCGAGTTTCAAGGGCGTCATGGCCGACAAGACGGAGCTCTTGCTGTACAACGCCGCACGGGCACAGGTCATCGCCGAAATCATCCAGCCAGCCCTCGACGCGGGAAAAATCGTCATCGCCGACCGTTTCGCCTGGAGCACGTTTGCCTACCAGGGGTACGCCCGGGGTCTTGGGGCCGAGCAGGTCCAGCGGCTGACGGAACTGACCTGCGACGGCTGCTTTCCGGAGCTGACCGTTGTGCTGGACATCGCCGTGGAGCGGGGCCGCGCTCGCACCGCAAGGCGGGGCGAAGCACCCGATCGGCTGGAGCAAGAAAAGGCGGACTTTTTCGAACGGGTGCGCAAGGGTTACCTTGCCGCGGCCCGCGACTACCCGGACTGCGTTTCCGCCATCGACGCCGACCGGAGTCCCGACCAGGTCTTTGCAGACCTGTACAAGCTGGTCAAGGCAAGGCTACAGGGCGAGGCCCGTACGCCCTGATACCCGCCAACAGGCAATTTACTGATTCAAGAAGCCATTCATCCTGCAAATTTTATACATTTGTGCAGTAAAAATACCGCTTTGGGCCAGTTTCACCGACTTCGGGGACCTTGACCCCTGGCTTTATCTATATTTTGAGGCACTATGGCACTTTGCTTAGAAACCGATCAATTGGAAACTGTCCAGCGAATCGTGGGCCTTCATTTCGAGGGTCTCGAGGTCTGGGCATACGGCGCCCGGGTTACGGGCGTGGACCTGACCCCCGACACCCAACTGGAACTGGCAGTCATCACCGACAAGCCCCTTTCCTTCGAGGCCATGACCGCTGTGGAAAAGGCCTTCGCCGAAAGCGGACTCCCCTTCGGAGTTGATGTCATCGACTGGGTCAAGCTCCCGGAATCCCTCCAGAAACAGATCAAGAAAGAACACGACGTGGTCCAGGCCGCCCCCGAAAACTAGGCTGTCCCCATCATGAACCGAGTCCTACCCCTCCTTTTTACATTGCTGCTCTCCACTGCCGCCCTCGCCGACGGTGAAATCGACAAGGCCAAGGCCCTCATCAAGGACGGCAAGTGCGCCGAAGCCGTGCCCGAGTTGCAGAAACTTTCCAAGTCCCAGTTCAAGAAACACGCCGGCGCCCAGGCCTCCGTAATGCTTGCGGAATGCTACCTGCGCGAACACAAGCGCGACGAAGCCCTGGGACTTACCTCCAAGTTCCTGGAATACCACGTTTCCTCGGAATACCGGGAACGCATGGAACTGGCCAAGGCTATCGTCACCATTGAGCAGGGTGGCGTCTACGAAGGCGTCGAGGCCATGCTCCGGATTCTCGCCTACTCCCAGAACCCGGCCGCCAGAGCCCATACCAAAGAGGTGCTCATCAAGACCCTGGCCGCCGACCTGCTGAACGCGGACCAGCTCCAGAACCTGCTGGAAAAATACCCCGCCGACAAGGAAGTCATCGGCTGGATGCAACTCCAGATCGGTCGCGAATGCCAGAACGCCGGTCGCTACCGCGCCGCCCGCTACTGGTACAAGAAAGTCATTAACGGCGGCAACGCCGAAAGCCTGACCTCCACCGCCCAGAAGGGCCTGGACTCCATGAAGGACGCAGGCTCGGGCAAGCCCACCCTGCTGGTGCTCGCCCCCCTCTCCGGAAGTTTCGCCGTATTCGGCAACGCCGCCGTCCAGGGCGTGTTTTTGGCCCACGAGCAGTCCAAGCTCAAGGACAAGGTGAACATCCGCTTCGCCGACACCAGGGCAGACGCGGCCACCGCCCTCATGCGGACCCAGCAGGCCATCAGCCAGGACAGCATCATCGCCATCGTGGGCCCCATCATGAGCGCACCGGCGGCGACGGTGGCAGCCTGGCTCGGAAGCAATTTCCAGAATATCCCCATGCTGACCCCCACCGCCACCGACGACGGTATTGCAAAGCTCAGCCCCAACATCTTCCAGGTGAACATCACCATGGACAACCTGGCCCAGAGCATCGCCGACTTCGCCACCAAGTGCCTAAACATTCGGGAATTCGCCATCCTGTCGCCACTCGGTGACTACGGTGCCTCCATGTCCCAGAGCTTCACCCAGGCAGTGGACCGCAGGGGCGGCACCATCATCGCCTTCCGGAACTACGAAGAGGGCAGGCCCGACTACAAGACGGAATTCGACCTTTTGCGCGACGTGCGCTTCAAGCAGCTGAATCGCCGTCGGAACATCGCCCGCGGAGCCACGGACCTCGACGCCATCAGCCCCAAGGAACGCCGGTTCTACATGCAAGACTCCACCTTCGAGATTCCGGGCATCTTCATCCCCGCCACCAATCCGGGCGACGCTGGCCTCATGGTGGGCCAGGTGGCCTTCAACAAGATTTCGGGCATCAGGCTCGGAACATCGGGCTGGTACGGCCGCGAGTTCCTGATCCAGGGCAAGAAACTGGCCGACAGTTCCTTCTTCAGCGTGCCCGCCCTGGACATGAATTCCGAATCGGAATCCTACAAGAAATTCGCCGAGAGCTTCCAGGAAAAATGGGGCGAAGAGCCCGGCGAAGACAAGGTGAGCGGCCTCAGCTACGATGCCGCAAACATCGTGTTTACGGCCTTCGGCAAGAACCCGAACGACCTGACGGGCACTATCAACAAGACTGCAAACTTCAAGGGAATCTACGGCGACATCACGTTTAGCCGCGGAGTCAACACCAACTCGAAGATTGTCACTGTCCGCAAGGGCAAATTCGAGACCATGAACGGCTGCAAGATCCCGAGCCTCGAAGCCGAAAAGGCAGCCGAAGAAGAAGAAAAGAAAAAGGCCGCCAAGTAAGGCAGGCCCAAACGGCACGCCCTGGCGAGAAACTGCATGACAGTCCCCGCCAAGGGTGCGTTCAAATATACATCACCGCACTAGGCGGCTTCGTCGTCGTCAAAATCTACCATGGGGCCGTTGATGCTTGCCACCACGAACTCGGCAGATTCCCCGTCGCGATAGATTTTGTACAAACTATCGTCATCCATGACATCGTCCAGGTAAACGCCGCTGGTGGCGCTCAGTTCTTCGCGGATACGGTCCTTGAAAACCTGAAATCCAGGATGCAAGATAGAGAATGTTATGGCGGATGTCTTATGGAACAAGTTCATAACGGTTACCTCCATAATGGGTTTCTCCCTGCCCTAGAATATACCACTCTGCACGCCGCAAAGCAAGCAGTGTAAGGATTTAATAGGGATTCGGTAAAATTCGCGGGGACACAGCACGACCACCACAATGCCGCAAAGTTTTTACTGCAACGTATTGATTGTCAAAAAGTTGCAGCCGCATTCGTTTATCTTTTGAACGATTTTGATAACATTTTTTGATTATTCCAATTTGGAGCAAAAAAATTGATCTCTTCCCTAATTCCGAATTCCGAACTCCGAACTCCGAATTCTATATTTGCTTTCATGTTCCTGCGCACCATCGCCATAACGCTATTACTAACAGCACTTTCCTTTGCCGAAAGCCTGAGCCTCGCCCTGCCCGATTCCCTGGAACGGCTTGTTGAAAAGGCTACGGGCGAAACCATGGCGCTAGACTACAAGGCAGCCCTGAACACGGCACAGGCCCTCAAGGCAAAGGACGAAGGGGCGGGCTGCGTCATCGAAAGCATTGTGCGGATAAGCATGTACGACGACCTAGGCGACACGGCGGCCCTTTTCAAGGCAGGCGAGAGCCTGGAAAAATGCAAGGCCCAGGGCCTGTGGCAAGGGCTCCAGATGTTCGAACTGGGCTTTGTGCAAAGCGAGACGGGGCATTCCATCAAGGGCGCCATGAAAACCCGCTCCGCCGCCAAGATGTTCGAAGATTCCAAGGAACTGGACCCCCAGGCGTTCTACGCCATCTACGCCTACTATGTAGATCAAAGTTTCAGCTGGCTTCCCTTCAAGTCTGACAACCGGAGCCACTACCTCACGGTGCTGGACAGCGCCTCCAAAGTCTCCAAGCGGTTCTGGCCCCTGTTCCTTGCGCCGCTTATCTGGATGCACTACGACAAGGAAGATTTTGAGACAGGGCTGAAACTTTCGGAGCGGGGCCTGAAGAAGGCGCCCTCCCACCCGGTGATGCTCCAGATCAAGGCCGACATGCTCTACCGCCTCAAGCGCTATGACGGGGCCGCAAAGATTTACGAACAGAGTGCCGAAAGTTACCTCAAGCGCACCGGTAAAAGCATTCGCTACTGGTGTTCTGTGCTGAACCTGATCCGCATCTACAACGACAAGGGCGACCAGAAGGCTGCACAGGCCTGGCGCGACAAGCTGAAGGCGCCCGAATACAAGTCGTTAGAAAAATGGATGCCCGGCTCCCTCATGGACGACCTGAAAAAGAGGAAACTATTATAGTCATTCTGTAAACTTTCCCCCTACTTATGTAAAAAAGAGCCTGTAAAGAAAATTTTCAGGCTCTTTTTGTTTTGCATCTCCGTTTTATACATGTACGACAGGCCTCGGTATTAGATGTCCAGAGTCTAGGCCGAGCGGTCATAAGTGAGCAACAAGCCTCAGATATTAATCTGAGGCGGTTGCGAGAGCTCGGACCAGCCCTGAACAGATGTCCAGAGTCTAGGCCGAGCGGTCATTACAGGAGAAAATATGCATCACAAACAGCCTTTCCATATCGCCTTCTACGTAGACGGCTTTACCCTCAAGAAGGTCAACACCTTTTACCGAAAATACCACCCCTTCCATTCCACCCTGGATTTTCTAGGAATCAAGAACTGGGCCCGAGACCAGGCACTGCGCCTTTTCGACCCGCCCAAGAAATACGCCCTGATGGACTGCCACTACTACCACCCCGACAGGGATCCGAAAAGCTACGGCTCCACCAATGACGGTATTTTCAACCTCGAGCGCGAACTGCGCTACGCCGGATTCCAGATTCACTACGCCACACGAGGTCAGGACAACTCACCGAACCTTTCCCTGATAGAAGACGCCCTGACGTTTGCCACCTACAGACACGTAGATGCAGTGATACTCCTCAGCACCCAGGGGCAGTACTCGCCCCTGCCCGACAGGCTCGGCGAAATGGGAATCCCTATGCTGCTCTTGGGCTGGAATTTCGCCTTTGAAAGATGCAACCGGTGGGTCCACTGGAAAACGGACAGCCTCTTGCGGGATAATTCGGCCTACTATATTGCCATGGAGCATGTGGCCAACAACAACCCGCCTTCCCTCTATTCGGATATTAGTTTATTCAAAATCAACACGCGTATGCCCAGCAAAAAAGAGACCCGCATTCACGCCCTGGACCAGCTGTTCAAGCGGCCGATGAATCGGGTGTCGTAAAAGAAAGATCCCCGCCTTGGTTCGACTTCGCTCACCACAGGTCGCGGGGATGACATACTGAAGTTATGGTTGCCGGGGCGAAGATTAAAGCTTGTCGTCCTGTTTCTTCTGCCACTCGCTGCGGAAGATCCAGGTGAGGCGCACACCCACGAACCAGGTGTCACCGATGTTGTCGGTGTCGTAGTCGCCATAGGCGGTATCAACCTTCTTGCCTTCGATTTCAAGTTCGTTGTAACGGACGCAACGGTAACCGCCGTAGGCACCCACAGCGATGGGGCCAAATTCCAGACGCAATTCCAGTTCGGAATTGAAGGTAGAGGCAAAAGTGCTGTAGTAACGGTCCCTCATAGAGACAGAGGACTTGTCGTTCACGTCATAGACTTCGAAGTTGGAAGCCAGGTGGAAATTGATGAGGTTGAAACCGAAACCGACGGAGGGAATCAAGTTGATGAAAGTATTTTCGCCAAAGAGCTTCCAGCCGAACATCCAGTCTGCACCGTAGGCAAACCAGCGCACGTCGTAGAGCGGGAACTTCATGGAGGTAGAGCCGTCTTCGGAGGTGGCGGTATAAGAAGAACTGGGGCGTTCCGATGTCTGGGTAGGCATGAAGTTGATGTCGAACCAGGTGAGGAACTGCTTGTACTGGGCACCAATGTTCACGTGCATGCCGAAGTAGTAGTCATCGAAGGTTTCGTACTTCAGTTCGCCGGCATACTTGGTGCTGTCGCCCGTCGGGTCCTTGTGGTAGCCGTTCAAGAAGGCCGTCTTGTTCACGTACTTCTGGTACTCCGAGAACATGCCGCGGTAGTCGGCGCCGATAGAGATAAATCCACGAATGTGTTCCTTCTCATAGAAGCCCGATTCGGTATCCGCAAAGGCACCCGTCGCAAAAGTCATGGCGCACAGCAGGGCAGACCAGAGAAAAGAGGTTATTTTTGTCTTCATAAAAGACTCCCAAAAGGAATTTCTAGGTATATAAAATACATTATGTTTGGCCCCTGCGGTCTATAAAAATTCATAAAATGTTAAAAATCAACACTTTACGCACATTTTTCGGGCCGGTCCTGGGGGCGAGGACGGCCCTTTTGGCGACCACCGTCATGCTCCTGATGAGCTGCTCCCCAGAAAAAGCCCCCGAAAAAAAGGCAGCGGACTGCGCCCCGCTCCCGCCTCTACAATACAGCAAAAACCTCAAAATCGGCACTTCCTGCGGAGAACAGATGGCCGAAATCCGCTCCATCGTAGGGAGCGACACCCTGGTAAAGCGGTTCGTCTTGAGGCCGAAGGGCAGCTCCACCGGCACCCTTCCCAAGGGGCTAGAAGGCGCCACCGTCCTGCAGGTCCCGCTGGCCCGTGCGGTGGCGCTGTCGTCGGCACAGGTGGGCTTCATGACGCGACTCGGGCTAGAGAACGCCATCGCCGGCGTGGGCGAAGGAAAGTTCATTGCCGACAGCGTTCTTTACGAACGGGTCCAGAAGGGCGAAGTAGCCGAAGTGGGAAGCGGGCCCACCCTTTCTCTGGAAAAACTGATGGACCTGAAACCCGACCTGGTCATGAACTTCGCTACCGGCGGAGCCTACGACGATTACCAGCGGATAGAGGCCCTGGGGCTCCCGCTGATGCTGACTTCGGAATGGCAGGAGGAACACCCCCTGGCCAAGGCCGAATGGATTAAGTTGTTCGGAATGCTGTTCGGTGTGGACTCCCTCGCCAGTGCTGTTTACGAACAAAGTAAAACCGACTACCTTGCTTCCTTCAACAAATCTGGACTAGAGATTGCTTCGCCTTCGGCTCGCAATGACACCCTCTCGTCTAGCAACGGGGGCGTTGCGGGGGTGTCCCCCGCTAGAGGGGGTAGCGAGCAACAACGTGGGAGCGAGGGGGAGACTTCCCCCGCCAATAGTTCCGAATTCCGAATTCCGAATTCCGAACTATCTTGCCCTCGCGTGCTTGTAGGCATGAGCTACGGCGGCGTGTGGTACGCACCAGGTGGCAATAGCTATACGGCACAACTGATCCAAGATGCAGGCGGGCGCTACCTGTGGGCAGGCACCGAGGAACGGGAACTCAGGCTTCCGCTGGAGCAGGTCATTGCGCTGGCCGATTCCGCCGACATCTGGATAAACCCCGGCATGTTCAGCACCGCAGAGGAAATCCTTGGGGCGGAGCCGCGCGTCACCCGCATCAAGGCCTTTAGGGAAAAGCGGGTGTTCCAGAACGATGGCCGCAAGGGACCGGGGGGCGGAAACGACTTCTACGAAAGCGCGGTGGCAAAACCCGAAAAGATGCTAAATGATTTCGTCTGGGCGATAGGAGCCTTTAAGGACTCAGAAAAGGCGGACAGCGCGGCTTCGGGTTCCCGCTGGTACAGAAATATTTTTAATTTTTAACACACTATGAAACAGCATACGGGTATTGGCGACTGGATTGCGACGTCCTACGAATCGGGAACGCCGTTCTTGCAGCAGGTCCCCAGGGACTGCGCCGACTTTTTGTTACTGAACGCGCAGATTCGCGAATATGATGCCGGCGAGATTATTATCAACGGTGATTCCGAAGGAATGGCTTTTTGCGTGCTGCAGAGCGGCCGCGCCCAGATTTGTGGACAGATTCTGCCCGACGGCCACTATAGCGTGCTGGCCTATATCGAAAGCGGCGGATGCTTCGGCGAAATGTCCATCATTTGTAACGAGCCTACCAGCAATACGGTGATTGCCGCCGAAGACGGCTGCACCGTGCTGATTATCCCCCGCGACGAGTTCGTGGCGTTCCTGGAAAAGAACCCGAGCATCATGGTGTACCTGTACAAGGTGGTTGCCGGGCGTCTTCGCGCCAAGAACAAGGCCATCGACGAATTCGAGAGGCTTTCCCTGCTGGCTTCGGGAAGGGTGCTGCCCTTTATCGATTTTGCTCAGACTATGGAAAAGAGCCGCATTACAGGAACCGTTATTTTCGAAAGCGGCGAAGGAAAGGGATTTATCGCCTTCCAGGACGGCCGTATCTGCTGCGCCAAGTGCGGCAAACTGGCGGGGCCGGATGCCTTGGAAAAGCTGCTCTCCTGGGGTGACGACACGCTGTTCAAGCTGGATACCCACCTGATGCCGGACACCGTGAACATCAACCAGATGTCCGACACCACGAGCCTCATCCTGGATGCTCTCAGAAATATTGATGAAAAACAAAGTGCCCAGTAAAACGGGCGAACACAGTGCCCGACTTTAGGGCAAAGGAAAAACGATGAATTACGCAGACGCAGGAGTTTCCCTGGCCAGAGCTGACGAAGCCATGGTCGGTGTGAAGAAATCCGTACGTACTACATTCAACCAAGGCGTTTTGGGCGACGTGGGCAACTTCGGCGGCCTGTTTACGCTGAACCACCTGGGCATGAAGGACCCTGTCCTCGTGAGTTCCGTGGACGGCGTGGGCACCAAGCTCAAGGTCGACATCGAGATGGGCACTCACGAACTGCCGGGCCAGGACATCGTGAACCACTGCTGCGACGATATTCTGGTACAGGGTGCGCGTCCGCTGTTCTTCTTGGACTATGTGGCTACGGGCCGTCTGGAACCGGGCGTGATGGACAAGCTGGTGGCCGGCATGGCCAAGGCCTGCCGTGAAAACGACCTGGTGCTTATCGGTGGCGAAACTGCCGAAATGCCGGGCTTCTACGGTCCTGGCGACTACGACATCTCCGGCACCATCGTGGGTGTGGTGGAACGTGAAAACATTATCGACGGCAAGAAGATCAAGCCGGGTACCATTATTCTTGGCCTGCCCTCTACCGGATTACATACAAACGGCTATTCCCTGGCCCGCAAGGTGCTGTTCGACGTGGCCGGCTACAAGGTGGACACCCTCGTTGACGGAATGGACAAGACCATCGGCGAAGCTCTCGCTATGCCGCACAGGAGCTACTACCCGAGCCTCATCGACCTCTGCAACAAGAAGATTATCCAGGGGCTCGCCCACATTACCGGTTCGGGCTACCAGGGCAATATTCCCCGTATCCTCCCGGACAACGTGGACGTGATTATCGACCGTACCACTTGGGACCCGCCGATGATCTTCAAGCTCATCCAGCAGGCCGGCTCCGTGGAAAAAGACGAGATGTACAATACCTTCAACATGGGTATGGGCATGCTCATCTTTATCGACCCCAAGGACAAGGCCGAAGTGGTGGCACATCTCGAAGCCAAGGGCGAAAAGTGGACCCAGATTGGCGAAGTGGTGGCCGGCTCCAAGCAGGTGAAGTTCAGGGATTAATCGTTAGGTGGTACCTTTACCTAATCCCTACAACTAGAACGTACGCAAAAGAGCTACTCCGCCGGAGTAGCTCTTTTTTTGCTGCAACATCAATTAGCGCGTTACTTTTTTGCAACGACACAAGTCGTATAGCTATCCGGGTTCTTGGCCAAGAAGCCCTTGACCATTTCACCGGAGGGACTAAACACCAGTGAATCAACTTTAGATGCCTGGGCAAAAGCCGCAGTGCCCTCATTTATCTTGGAGGCAGACCAGTTGGCCGAGGAAAGCTTGTTGGCATCCATCCATTCCTGCCACATATTGTTCTTGTCTTCACCGGGAGTTCCCTTGCCATCTGCAGTACCGGTACCCCATTCGCTAACAAAAACCGGAAGCCCCGCCTTGATGGCCTTGTCGGCATTGTTCATCTGGCTCTTCCCGTGAGTCATGGCATAATAATGGAAAGTGTAAGCCACATTGTGCTTAGGGTCTTCCACTTCTTTTCCAATAGCTACATCTGGTCTCTGGTCCCAATTCGGATTGCCCACTAAAATCAAGTTATCGGAATGCTTGCGAATAACGGTAACAATACTGTCGGCATAGCTCTTAATTAACGGCCAACCTATATTTGTAGGTTCATTGAATATTTCAAATATTACGTTGTTGTATCCACCATAAGCCTGAGCCACTTCCTCAAAAAACGCCGTCGCCTCTTCTAACTGGTCTGTAGCCGTATGAGAATGCCAGTCAATAATCACATAGATATCATTTTTGACGGCCGCCATTACGCCAGCCTTGATGAGTTCACGCTGAGCATCGGGGTCCTTGATATAGCCAGAGATTCCACCCCAGTTCTCGACAGTTCCAATAGCAAGGCGTATGATCTCCACCTTCATGTCACGTACCATGGTGCTAACGCCCGCATCGCTATAGAACATGGTCGCCGCATCAAGAAGGCTCCAGTACATGCTCATACCACGGACCTGAACCTCTTTGCCAGCAGCGATGCCTTCACAAGAACCATAAATGCGTCCAACTCCATCCACCTGACCCGCCAAAAGCTCGCCATACTGGCTCACCGGCCCTACCCTTTCAGCAAGGGAACGGTCCGTTTCCGCTGAAGAGACTTCTGTAATATTTTCGCCATCGCATCCCCAAAGCAGGAACGCACCAAGGGATATTGCGCCGATTAGCTGGAAAATTCTCATATTTTACTCCATTTGTGAGCTGCTTTATATAAAGTTAAACTTTTTCGAAAACAAAGACAAATCTGTCCAATCCTTTTCTGTTTACGAGCGTCTACAAAAAAAATGCATTTTTCTGAACCACTTTCCGTTCCATTTATCTATGTTTATGGTACTATGAAGAAGAAACACCTTTTGCTTATCGCTCTCGGCCTGGCAGCCAGTGTCCAGGCTCAAAATGCACCCGCCAGCGCTGCAGCCGCACCGGCACCGCAACCAGCACCTGCAGTGGCTCCCGCTCCTGCTCCTGCGACCGCACCCGTAGCTGAGCCCGCTCCTGCGGCAGCTCCTACCGATTCTGTCGCCGTAGCCGAACCTGCTCCCGCGGCGGACTCCACAGTGGCCGACTCTACCGCGGCACCCGCTGCTGACCAGGTTGCCACCGATAGCACTGCGGCACCGGCACCTGCTGATTCTGCGATTGCCGTAGCCGAACCCGCACCCGCTCCCGCTGCCGACTCTACGGCAACCGAACCTGCTCCTGCCGCTCCTGCTGATTCTGCGGTGGCAGCACCTGAACAGGTGGCCGTGGTCGATAGCGCGAAGGCCGTTACGGACTCCGTCGCTACGGATACCTCCAAGGTAGCAAAGGCCCCTGTGAACAAGCTGGGCGATATCCTTCATGGCAATGCCTACAACACTGTCGGCAACGAGGCGGCGGCTTCCACCATCGGCGGAAATGTGGGCTTTCCCCATTTCATGTTCGGTTCCAAGCTGGCCTATTTCGACCCCGTCGAGCAACAGGGCGTAGTCGCCTTCGGTGACAGCTGGACCTATTTCCTTTCTTTTGATAATAACGACGAAGCCGACATGGGTCTCCTAACTGCAGGTATCGCCTTCCAGAAGTTCGGTGCATCTTTGGATTATTCCCTAGGTAAAGCCTGGCGCTGGACCGACCACGCCGACGGCACTGATGAAACTGAAAAGTCCTCCACCGCAGGCTCTGTTGTGGGCGCCAATTTCTCCTTGAACGTCGGTTCCTTCGATATCTTGTTAAGCGGACATTATGCAACGCCCAACGGAAATCATTTCCTTGATCAGTCCAACTCCGAAATCGAAGATGAGGCCTGGGCCGCACAAGGCTACTTGGGTGTTTCCTACAGTGGCGATGTTTACTACTGGACCTTAGGTGTTGAAGGCATCCGTAACGAATACAAGCACAAGACTAGCGTCTCTGAAATCCAGGTGAAAGATGGCAAGAACTACCTGGTCACCACCAAGACTACCCTGTCCGACACTCTGGCCAATGTTTCAATTGTCCCGATGTTCACCCTGGGTGCTGCGGTCCTCAGCTCTGAAAATGCCAACGTGTATCTGGGCTTGAACACCTTCTTGCCCATGTACAACTACGACAATATTGAAGGCGTTAGCGACAGACATCAAGAAGCCCAGCTGGTCTTTGAGCCCAATATCTTGGGTGAAGTCCAGCTCAGCAAGTACTTCATGGCATTCGGCGGTGCCAAATACACCTGGACTGCCGCAGAATATTCCGACCGTGAACTGGGCGGTGAAAAGACAAAGACTGTTTCCACCATCGCCAATGGTACAACGGTGAACTTGGGCGCACGCTTCGAATATGGTCCTGCCGCCGTAGAACTTGCTTTCACGAAGCAGTTCCTGGAGAATCCCTTCTCTGGCTTTGCTGAAAAAGATGCCATCGTGACAAGCCTCGGCGCATTCATCTTCTTCTAGTTTCCAATTCTTCTTGATAGAGAAGTCCCGCAGGTAAAACCTGCGGGACTTTCTTTTTCCAAAATGTCATCACGGGTTTATCCCGTGATCAATTTCTTGAAACCAGACTTATAAATAAAGGGCACCTCTAAAAATTGCTTTGATAAAAAGAATTTGAGCGAAACCGAGCGCAGGCAGGAACGAAAAGTGGTGAATACTGGAGGTCTTTACCACTTTGAGTGACGAAACTGCGCGATGTGTTGCAGCCAAATTTTTGAAAATGAATTTTTAGAGGTGACCTAAAACTAGTAGTTAATCGCTACGTAGAAACTGCCGGAACCGAATCGACGGTCAAAGCTTTCGAAGCCGTCCCAAAGGGCGTCCCATGCAAGGCCGATCTCCAGCTGGGTGGCGGAATTCCTGAACATAATAACGCCCAGCTCTGCCCCCGTAGCAAGGCCTATGGCAAAGCCTTCGTCGCTGTCCTCGTAATGGCCATCTGTCTGAATTCCAAGACCAACACCAAGCCCAACATAAGGCGTAATATTCCCGGTGCTCACAAAATAACGGCCGCCAATCAAGAAAGTTTCGTGCCATTCCCACTCAGAACCGAAAGAAATATTCATGTTGTTGATAATGGTAATAGCCGCATGGGGCACCACTTCAAAAATACGGCCATAATGGAACACAAAGGCCTGTTCCCAGCTGCGGTCCTCGTCCAAATCCTCGTGGCATTCGTCGCTATTTTTATACTGGCCACAATCGTCTTCCACAAAGTCGTAATTGTGCCACATGGCCATACCAAGGCCGTAGCTCACATAGTTACGGGTGGGCCGCTTGTGGGCAAAGTTATCGTTGGGATCTTCGCTGCTCCGGCGTTCCACGGGAACCACGTAAACCACCTCCGGTCCATCATCGTAACTCGCTTCCGGAGCGTATGCCGCCGACTGCGGGGCATTTCCGGCATCGAGATTTGCAAGGGCCGCCTTTACGGCATTGTCGATAGCCACATCCAGGTCATCGACGGTGGGCGTCTTCTGGCGCCCGGAACCCACAACCGTTCCGTCCTTGAGCTGTTCCACCACAACAACGATGGAAGATCCCATGGTGCTGAGGGTGGTGCGAATCTGGATATCTGCCGAAGATTCCACCGGAGTGTTACCCGTCTGGGCCACGGCAGAACGCAGAATAGACTTGACCACCTGGGGGGCGTCGGTAGAAAATTCCGCACCGGAGGGCTCAAGAACCTGAACATTCTCGGCAAGGGCCATGGCGGCCACTGACAAGAGTACTGTAAATATTTTTTTCATAGCTTTACCCTTTCATTCACTTTCGGCTAAAAATTTAAAAAAAGAAAAGTTCACTGACCAATGGACTCTTTTTTGTATCGCCATAGTCTTGAATTATGCTGCTTTTTATGTATTTTGTAACAAATGAAATCCGGCTGGCTCACAATAAAGGCAATTTTTGCCCTCGCCTTTTTTTTCGCGGGCTGTTCCTCTAGCGGGAGCAGTGCCGAAGAAAATGAGGGGAACGAGAACAGCGAAGTTATATCGTCCGATTCGAAAATACCCGACCTGGACGAAAAAAAGCCCTCCATTTTTGATTCCTTGACGGTAGAAGACGCCAGCGACCTGCCGGACTGTAACGAAGAACGCAAGGGGCACTTCTTTTTTGTAAGCGACGAGACACTCCCCTATTTCTGCGTAAACGGCGAATGGCATAGTGCTGCAGATAGTGCCAGTTTCAGTATCACCTGCAATGACGGGCTTTTGCAAGCCGTGGATAAAATTTTCCCTGTCGAAAATATCTCATCGGCAAGCAACGAACCTAACTCCGCTCCATCGCAGAATTACGGAAACCCCTGGGACCAGAACTACAACAACCAAATGCCCACAACGCCTTCCGGTTTCGATTCTCCCATAGCAGGACTCGCCCAGAAAGGCCCCTTTGTTCCGGGCGCCGGCATCACGGTTCAAGAAGTGGATTCCTTTTTCGGGCACGAAATGCGTCAGATTGCAGAGGGCTGTATCGTTTCCAACAACGGGCAGTTCAACCTTGGCAATGTGCATGCCGATTCCAACTGCGTAAAAATCAAGGTGACCGGCTACTACAAGAACGAACTGAACGGAGGCACCTCCGCAAGCCCTGTAACCCTTGCCGCAAGGACCTGCGACCCCTCAAAAGCAAACGTGAACATCCTCACGCACCTGGAAATCCCGCGGGTGGACCAACTGCTGATGAACCACATCGACATCAACATAGCGAAGGCCCAAGCAAGACTCGAAGTTCTCGAGGCTTTCGGAATCAACGACGTTAAGCTCGAAAACTCATCTGCCGAAGAAATAAGCATATTCGAAGACAGCGACTACAGCGCCGCCCTGCTGGCCATTTCGGCCATGCTGCAGGGCGGTCGGGACGAAGGCGAGATGCTGAACCTCGCCAACAACCTCGCCGAAGACCTCAAGGGCGACGGTGTCTGGAACGACCCTAACTGGAAAATAAAGATAGCAGACTGGATTGTCGGAGTCGACTCCACCAACAAATACAGTCAAATCCGCAACAATGTCGCTTCTTGGAATCTTGGACCCGTACCAAACTTTGAAAAATACATCCAGAACTTTTTCCCTATGGTCTACGGTTTTGGCCCCTGCAACAGTTCGAACGCAGGCAAGCTCACCTTCGTGAACCAAGGACAAAGCGTTTACTTCGCCAACGACTACGAACATGCGGATCATTCGAGAGTACGCTTTGTTTGCGACGCTACCCAAAACCGCTGGCGCACGGCAAATGCCCTAGAAAAAGACACCGCAGGTTTTGGCCCCGGCGCCTACGAAAAGGAAATCCGCGAAGGCCGAGTGAACCACGAAATACCTTATATCTATGATGGTGGCAAGTGGCGCGTCGCCACCAAGGACGAAGCCGATGGCTTTACCGACATCGTGGAAGTCTTCAAAAGCCTAAAACCAACAGACAAGGCTGTGTTCATCATCCGCCATAGCGAACGCACCAATAGCACAGGCAAGAGCGGGCACCTTACCGAAAATGGCGTCAAGTACGCCCAGGAACTGGGCGGGCGGTTCAAGGCAGCAGGCGGCACCGAGGACTTCTACTTTGCCCACTCCGGCTATACCCGCACCCAGGAAACCTGCGACAACATCGCCCAGGGCAAGGGACAGACCAACTACAACCTGGTGGAGCTCGCCACTCTGGATGGCGGCTGGTACGTAAAGGACTCCAAAAAAGTGGAGGAATACTCCAAATCCGCCGACGGCGGCGGCTGGGCGGTATATTCCAAGTACGCATTCGCAGGCTCCTACTCCGATGCCTTCTACGACCTCAAGAGCCGTAGCGAACAGCTCATCAGCGAAATCAAGAAGAACATGGGAACCATGAAACGCATAAACATCATGTGCACCCACGACTACCTGCTGGTGCCCCTGCTGGCCTATGTGACCGACGGCCGCGCCAACGTGCGCTATCACGAAAAAAGAAGATGGCTCAACTACATGTCCGGCGTGGCCATGATCATATCTGCCGACGGCAGCACCAGCTTTATTCCCGTCCGTAGCCTCGAAAAAGGCACCATGCAGTAAAAAAAAAGATTTACCTGTTGTTATTTTGTTCCGAATACCCTGTCGCCGGCGTCGCCAAGACCCGGGCAAATGTAGGCGTCTTCGTTCAGGCAACGGTCCAGGTGCCCCACGTAAATCTGTACATCGGGGTGCACCTCGTGCAATTTTTTGAGGCCATCGGGAGCGGCAATAATACACACAAACTTGATTTTTTTACCGCCACGTTTTTTGATCATGCTGATAGCATCTACAGCGGAGCCGCCCGTGGCAAGCATCGGGTCTACCACCACAATGACCCGCTGGTCTATGGCGGCTGGCAATTTGCAGTAGTATTCCACAGGTTCGTGAGTTGCCTCATTGCGAAAAAGCCCGATGTGCCCAACCTTGGCAGAGGGCACCAGCGCAAGCATACCAGACACCATGCCAAGTCCAGCACGCAAGATGGGAGCCAGCACGAGCTTGCGTCCGGCCAGCACTGGCGTAGTGCATTTTTCTATCGGGGTTTCGACCTCCCTGTCCTCCAGCGGAAGGTCCGACAAAGCCTCGAAGCCCTCAAGCATGGCAATCTCTTCGACCAGGCGACGGAATTCATTTGTATCCGTATTCTTGTCGCGCAATAGCGAAATCTTGTGCTGGATTAAAGGATGGTTAAAGACCGTCACGTTTTCCATTGTCAATTCCTCTAGAAATCCTTTTGTACAAATATATTCATTTTGTTGAAAAGCATTGCCGGAATTTATTGGACAAAAAAATCCCGACCAAGGCCGGGAAAAAAATATCAATAAAGAAACTCGGTTTATTGTCTCAGGCCAGCTGCCTTAAACACCGCTTCGTTCTGCGGGTTGGGGAGCGCAACCTTGGTAATCCAGTTGAATTCGGCGATGCCGGCAAGACCTACGCGAGCGCAAAGCTGGTCGCGGGCCACGTTGTAGGCATTCAAAATCTGGACCTTCTCGGAATCTTCGGCCTTGTCGATCTTTTCGGACCAGGTAACGCCCAGTTCCACCAGGGCGGCGCTGGCCTTGACATACTGCTTGGCCTTGGTAGAATCGATGACAGGGCTGCTAGGAGACTGGAATTCATCCACCTTGACGATGGGAGCCGACTTTTCGGCGGCCACCTTGGCCTGGATGACTTCGGGAGTCACCTTTTCTTCTTGGTTACAGGCAACAAAAAAAGAGGCGGTAGCCAGAATTAAAATCACTAGAATTTTTTTCGACATACGCGCCTCTTTTTCTTGTAATAGCGGTTCAGGGATTTGAACCCCGGACCAATGGATTATGATTCCAGTGCTCTACCGCTGAGCTAAACCGCCATTTTGAACCAAATTTAGAAAGAAATTATAAAAATTCAAGGCATTAACGCAAATAAACTGCCGTTTCTACGAAATTTTCGCCAATTTCTATGGTCATCCACTCGGGAGCGGAGCTCTTGAGGATAAAGTTCGGGGCGTGGGAATCTATCTGCATCTGGGTGGAAGGGGCCACATGGACTTTTTGACGGCCCATGTCCAACTCGAAATGAGAATGGTAGTGCCCGCAGAAAATGTGGGTCAGGTTCGGGATTTCGGCAAGAACCGCCTGGACCTCTTCCTTGTTCTTGAGGGAATACTTGGAATCCATGAATCGGTGACCGCAGAGGCAGGGCGGGTGGTGCATAAACAGGAAAATTTCACCCTGGACCTTGGCGGCTTCCGCTTTTAACCAGTCCAGCTGGTCCTTGGAAACAGTCCCGCAGGCGCTATCCAGGAAAAATAGCGTCCGGCCTGCAATTTCGTACTTGAAATAGCACTTTTCACCGTGAATTTTGCCCTGCAGGTCAAAAAACTGGGCCATAGTGTCAAGACGGTCGTGGTTGCCGGGAATGACCAGCACGGGAACCTTAAGGGCTTTCATCTGCTCAAAGACAAAACGGTAAGCGCCGGGCTCCCCGTCTTCGTTGGCCAGGTCACCGGACAATACCAACAGGTCTATATCCTCTATGGACTTGGAACGGAGGGCCTTCTGAAAATTGGCACGCACATCAATCCCCTGCACGAGGTTTTCGTCCTCGCCTATGTGGAGATCAGATATCTGCCCTATCTTCAACAACTTACAACCCATCTGGTAAAAAATATAGTCTTTACCCTGCCCCGCTGGCACCTATTTTCCACTTATTCTTTTTCAAATGTGATTAAAATCATTTTTGGCGCCTGTTTTTAATGCCCCTTCGTGATTTTTCTGTCAACAGAAGTTGAAAATTTTCTTTCAACAGTAATCAACATTGAAAAAAGTGGACTCGTTTTCAATCTTCAACATATTCAATATTCCATGTGAATATCGTATCTTGTTGAGGATTAAAAATTAGTACCAACCCTTCAACATTTCTTTCCACAATTCACAGTATCAGTATAATTATCTCTATATATAAATAAAAAGATAATACTGATATAGGTGTGGAATTATGCCTTTTCCTTAGGTTGGGCTGCAGGTGTAGAAGGAATGCCCATCTGGCAGTTGCCCTGGAACATGGCGCCTTCCTGGATAATGAGCTGCTTGGTCTTGATGTTCCCTACGAACTGGGAAGAACTTTCGAGAATCATTTTTTCGGAGCAGTCGATATTGCCCTTGATGGAGCCTGCAATCACGGCAGACTTGGTCTTGATTTCGCCTTCGATGTGGCCGCTCTTTTCGATAATGAGCTCGCCATCGATGCTGATGCTTCCGTTAACTACACCTGCCACGCGGACATCGCTCTTGCCGATGATGTCGCCCTTGATGGTAATGGTGTTGCTGATCTGGGTAATTTCCTGTTCTTTACCTGGCATGTTGTTTCTCCAATGAATTAAAAATTTTTTTAGTCTATGAAATCTGACGGATTCAAGTTGATTCCGTCTTTTGTAATTTCAAAGTGCAGGTGGGCGCCACTGGTATTGCCGGTGCTCCCGACTGTGCCGATAATGTCGCCCTTGCTTACGGTATAACCCTTTCTCACGTTGATCGTCTTCAGATGAGAGTAGCTCGACCTGTAGCCGTTCTGGTGGTCAATGACAATGGTGTTTCCCAGTTCATCTTTTTGGCCTGCAAAAACCACGTTGCCAGCTCCCGATGCGAATACCGGATTTCCGGCCTGTGCCGAAATATCTATGCCGAGGTGGTTTTCTTCTTCGGAAAACTTCTTGCTTTCAATTCCAACCACGGGCAGAACACTGGGGATGTGTTCCAGCTTGATTTTTTCAGAAAGGGGCTGCCAGCCGTGGATACCTTCGTAGTCCACCTGGATTTTTTCGACGGGCGTATGGGCGAACTTGTTCTTGTCGATAATGCTGTTGATTTTTCCAGAATCGTTTTCCAAAAAAGTCTCGAATATGTTCTGGATGCGTTCTTCCAAAATCCACAGGGAATCCAGGCGGGAGAACATTTCTTCGTAGTTGTTGTCCTTCTTGACCAGCTGGGCGTTGGTCACCCGCATTTTTTCGTAGCTTGCCACGATGCGGTTGATTTTCCCGAGATGGTAGATGAACAATCCCAACACGAGGATGAACACGACCAGGGAAATCTTGATAAAGGCGAACCACCAGGTGCGAACCTTGAACTTTCTCACCTTCTCGGAATCTTCCGGGATAATCTGTATGGTGTAGTACTTGCCTTTCATAAGTTTCCTAGGCGTTTTCCATGAGTTGCTGTATACGGTTCAGGTCGTCCATGGAATAATAGTTAATTACGATGGTTCCCTTGGCTTCGGAACCTGCGCTGGGGTTGATTGCCACTTTGGTGCCGAAATAGGTTTCCAGCTTGGACTCGAACTGTTTCATGTCGGCACTGAGTTCCGGCTTCGGTTTTGGCGGATTTCCAGAAACCGCAGGACTTGCTGCAGGCTTTTCATTATTTTCTTTTTCTTGCTTTTCGGTTTTAGTCAGGTCAATTTCTTCGCCTCTGGAAATTGCCTCGATCTGGCGGACGTTCAGGCCTTCGTCGATGATTCTCTTTGCAAGGACTTCTACGTCGGCAATCTTGTCGCTGCAGAGGGCGCGGGCCGCTCCAGAAGAGAGCTTGCCTTCTTGGATCCAGTACTGTACCTGGTCCGGGAGCTTAAGCAGTCGGAGCGCGTTGGTAATGGCGGAGCGGGACTTGCCTACCGCCTTTGCCAGGTCTTCGTGAGTGTAGCCGTGGTTGTCGATGAGCTGCTGGTAGGACTGCGCCGTCTCGATGGGGTTCAGGTCCACGCGCTGGATATTTTCGATAAGCGCCCATTCGGCCATGGCCTTGTCGCCAATGTCGCTGAACACCTGGGCCTTGATGGTCTTGAGGCCTGCAAGCCTGCTTGCGCGGGTACGGCGTTCACCACTGATAATCTGGTAGCGGCCGTTCACGCTCCGCACGTTGATGGGAGTCAGAAGCCCGTGGGTCTTGATAGTCTCGGCCAGTTCTGAAAGTTCGTCGTCGCTGAAAAACTTGCGGGGCTGGAACGGGTTCGGGTCGATCAGGTCCAGCTGGATTTCTACGACCTGCTGGCCATTGGAAGACTCGCCCTGGGGGGCGTTGGCAGAAAAATTCTTATTAGCGTCATGGTCCTTGAGAATGTCAGAAAGACCGCGTCCAAGTGCAAAAGATTTCTTTCCCATTGTTAGGTATTAGGTTGTAGGTTATAGGTATTAGGTGTTAGGGTCGATGGGGACAAGAGGTAATGTGAGGTGTGTACTCATAACTCAATACTCATCACTCACAACTCAGAACTACTTCCCCTTATTCAGGATTTCCTCGGCGAGTTTCATGTAGGACTGGGAACCGGGGCTCCGCACGTCGTACAGAATGACCGGCTTTCCGTGGGAGGGCGCCTCGCTGAGGCGCACGTTACGCGGGATGACCGTCTGGAAAACGGTGTCGGCCAGGTTCTCGCGAACTTCGTCGGCCACCTGCTTCGAGAGGTTGTTGTTGGCGAACATGGTGAGGAGCGCCCCTTCGATTTTCAGGTTTCCGTTCAGGTTTTTCTGGACTTCGCGGATGGTGTTGAACAGCTCCGTCACGCCGTGGAGGGCGTAGTATTCGCACTGGATGGGAATCAGCACGCTCTTTGCGGCGGTGAGCACGTTGATGGTGAGCAGGTTCAGGCTCGGGGGCGCGTCGATGATGATGAATTCGAAGGCCTGGTCCAGAACTTTCATGACACGTTCCAGGCGGTGTTCGCGGCTCATGGCGTTCACCAGTTCGATTTCCATGACGGCAAGGTCCGGCCCCGAAGTGATGATCTTCAAGAAGTCGAGCCTCGTGTTCATGATGGCGGGCTTGATGTTATCGTAGGTGACATTGTCCGGATTTTCGGCCAGTTCCAGCACTTCGTGGATGTCCATCTCCTGGGATTCGTTGTAGCCGAAACCCTGGGACGCGTTCCCCTGGGGGTCCATGTCGATAAGGAGAGTCTTTTTCTCCAGGGCGGCAAAACTGGCAGCCAGGTTCACGGCGGTAGTGGTCTTGCCCACGCCGCCTTTCTGGTTGCATATCGCTATCACTTTACTCATTCGTTACCTCGAGTGACTAAGGCGTAAACTTGTTCTTCGTTAGGTAGTGTATATTTGTGCAGTATAATCGCAGGGTCGCTTTCCAGCTGGGCTACGTTGTTGTAGCTCTTGAGGGTGAGGAACTTGCCACCCTTCTTGAGGGCGGGCCTCGCGCGTTCCCAGTCGTTTTCGAAAGTGGAAAGGGCCCGGCAGCTGATAAAGTCCAGGTCGGTAAGGCCAGAAGTCTCGAAACGCTTGCCCACCACGGTCAGGTTCTTGAGTCCTAGTTTTTCTTTGGCCATCTGCATGAACTGCACCCGCATGTTCCGGGGTTCTACGGCATAGAACTGGACCTGGGGCATCACGATGGCAAGGGGGAAAACCGGACAGCCAGCGCCGGCTCCCATGTCGGCCCATTTTTTAGACGAAAGATCGCTACGCTGGTAGACGATAGACGATAGAGAGTCTGAATAGCTTTTGTCTCTCTCGTCAAATACTCTTTCGTCTTTCGTCTTTCGTCTTTCGTCTATATATATATGGGGAACCAGCGAATCTGCAATGTGCCTGCTCAAAAATTTTTCGGAATCCTTTGCCGAAATCAGGTTGCCGAACTGCTTGGTTTCTACCACCAGGTCGGCATAGTCGTACAGCTTGCCGAGAGTTTCTCCGGGCAATTCGACACCATTTTCCCTTAGGAATTGGTTCAAAAGGTTCTGCTGTTCGATGTTGTTTCTATAACTCAAAAGACCCTGATTCGTTATCCACGGCAATGCCGGGATATCCTATTGCTCCACGTGAAACATTATATTAGTCAACAATTTAGCATTACTAAATCACAATCACAACGAAAAATGGGCCTTGAACCCTTATTTTTTAAAAATATCCGTGAATAAATTTTTGATAAATGTGAATTTTTTGTGGATAAAAAATGTTTCACGTGAAACGTCCGCAGGGCGAGTGCAGTGAAAATACATTTATGCATTTTCATTGCCGAGCCCCAGGGTGATGCGATTACTTCATCATTGCCCCACCATCTGGTGTAGTCGCCAACGTTTGCAAACCGAGGAAACGGCGATAAACTTGTTTATCGACATTTCCGAGGTGCAGCAAGTTGCGATTGCTTCCTTATTGCCCTACATTCTGGTGCAATCGCCAACACGCACAAATACTTCTGAGTTTCCAGATGTCATCCCGGCGGATGTCGGGATAGCACGAAGGGTCAAGAAGTTGACCCCGGCACAGGGCCGGGGTGACATCTTGCTAAACCATAGCCCCTGAAACTTCTAGCGGATCCTCGCCTTGGTTCGACTTCGCTCACCACAGGACGCGAGGATGACGTTCCACAAAGCGAAGCGACCTCAGACATCGGACCTCTTGTCCCCAGCGGCCCTAACACCTAAAACCTATTACCTAACACCTATCCCCCAGATCCTATCCCCTAATCACGCGTTAGGGACAGTGACCCGTTGGGCCGAGAACCGGCAAAAGTCATGCCGGTGGTTGAACATTTTTTTTGCTGGGGCTCGGGGAGCGAAGCGAGTATGGCCCGACCCCTCTCCCTCGGGGTGGTCCGTGGTTCGAGGGGGAACGCCCAACACTATATTATAATAGGTGGCGTTTTTTTTTTGCGGACATTTTTTATAAGAAATAAAGAAGAGAAGCGTGCGGAGGGATAATTCTAAATTGAGATTGTCGTACTTTTGGAGGTTTGAGGTGCAGAAGTTTTCCCAGAGTTATTATGTGACTGGCCACGATATGGATTTGAGCTACCGGATGGTTCCCATGTCGGCCTTGGCCTATTTCGAGGATTGTTTTGCCCGTTATGCGGCGAGCAAGTTTCTTGCCGCTTTCGATATCGTGGACAGGGGCTTGTACTGGATTATTTCTGAAATTGATATCCGTTTCGAGGGCGACCTTCCCTTCTGGTCCGAAAGTTTCCAGGTGGACCTGTGGATTTCGGAAAAGTCCAGAATCAAGATTTTTTGCGACTTTACCATGAGCTATCGCGGAAAGGTTTTTGCCAGGGGAAACAGTTGCTGGGTGGTGATGGACAAGAACCGTCATCGTCCATATTCCACGGCCCTGCTTGACGGCAAGATGGATGTGATTGAAGAATTGGCTGTGGGCCCCCATGAGAAGTTCGGATGGAACGATTCTGGAAATGTACTGCATACGCTGACCCATCAGGTGAATATGGGCGACATCGATTTCAACCGTCATGTGAACAATAGGACTTATTTAAACTTGGCGGTGGCATGTCATTCGGAAACCTTTGGGTTTGACAATACCATCAAGTCCATTAAGGTCCGGTTCATGCAGGAGTGTTTTATGGGCGATACCCTGGTCTGTACGGAATATGGTCTTGGGGATAATGTTTGCAGTTACAAGTTGGAGAAAGGGGACGCTATGGTCTGTAATATCATCCTGGAGTGGGAGGCTTTGGGAGAAAAACAGACCGCTATCGAGGAGTATCCCTTGGCCGTCCGTGAGTAATGTTTCACGTGAAACACGCACAAGGTTGGAAAGGAAAAAAATGATTTCATTTTTTTATTTGCCAACCGCAGGGTGTAGGACTATGGCGTAGCCATAGTCCCAACATGTATAACATGTTGGTTTCACGATCACACATTTCCGAGGTGCAGCAAGTTGCGATTGTTTCCTTATTGCCCTACATTCTGGTGCAATCGCCAACGTCCGCAGAATGTCATCCCGGCGGATGCCGGGATAGCACGAAGGGGCAAGAAGTTGACCCCGGCACTAGGCCGGGGATGACATCTTGCTAAACCATAGCCCCTGAAACTTCTAGCGGATCCCCGACCAGGTCGGGGATGACAACGTTTAAGACCCGCAACTCACCACTCACAACTCATAACTCACCACTCAAAACTTTTATATATTTTCTTTCAGAGGTCCAACATGATCGAGATTGAAATTATCCGGGGCGACATCACGAAGCTGCAAGTCGATGCCATCGTGAATGCGGCGAACTGTTCCCTGCTGGGTGGCGGCGGTGTGGACGGCGCCATCCACCGGGCGGCAGGTCCGGAACTTTTGGGAGCCTGCATCCCCCTGAACGGCTGCGAGACGGGCAAGGCGAAAATCACTCCGGGGTTCAAGCTTTCGGCCAAGTTCGTCATCCATACTCCGGGGCCCATCTATCGGGATGGCCTGCACGGCGAACCTGAACTGCTGGAATCCTGCTACAAAAGCTGCCTCGACCTGGCCGAAGAAAATGGCTGCGAAACGGTTGCCTTCCCCGCCATTTCCACCGGTGTTTACGATTACCCCTGGGAGGCGGCCACCAAGATTGCCGTGAAAACGGTCCGGAATTTTCCGGCCCAAAGAGTCAAGAAAGTCATCTTCTGCTGCTTCAGCGAGGAGATGGAACGAATTTATAAAGAGGAGGCCATCGGGAAATAGTTGCGAGTTATCAGTAGTCAGTTTTCAGTATATAATTTGGCGCCAAAGGCGCGACTATAAGAACTCACAACTCATAACTGAAAACTCATTACTAATCTTTCGCCCCACACACCCTACCCCCTAAATCCTAGATCCTAGCCCCTGAAACTTCCAGCGGATCCCCGACCAAGTCGGGGATGACGAAGAAGGCCCGCGAGGATGACAATGTTTAAGACCCGCACCCCTAATACCTATAGCCTACAACCTAACCCCTACCCCCTAAATCCTAGATCCTAACCCCTACAACCTACAACCTACAACCTAAAACCTAAAACCTAACTATGGAAGAAGTCGTAAAATTTCTCAAGGATGCCGGCGCCTACTTTTTGGCGACGGTAGATAATGATCAACCCCGCGTCCGCCCGTTTGGCACCGTCAACATTTTCGAGGGCAAGCTCTATATCCAGACGGGCAAGTCCAAGGACTGCTCCAAGCAGATCCAGAAAAACGGCAAGGTGGAAATCTGTGCCATGGACAAGACCGGTTCCAAGTGGATCCGCGTTGCCGGTACCCTGGTCCGCGATGACCGTCGTGAACCGAAGGTGGACATGCTGGAACACTACCCGGAACTCAAGTCCATGTATTCCCCCGATGACGACAATACCGAGACCCTCTACTTCAAGGATGCGACTGCCACGTTTTACAGTTTTACGGAAGCTCCTCGCACCGTGAAATTTTAAGTTTGGATTTTTCTGAATTTCGCGTTCCTAATTTTTCGGCGGATAATTGTCGGAAAATGAAGCGGAATGTTGATAAAATTTCTAAACAAAATATAAACAAAATGGTCTGGCAAAGTAGCCGGACCATTCTTTTTGTGAATAGAATATGAATAATATCCCACAGGTTTTCCACAAATGGGGATAATTTGACTGCCAAAACAAATGTTTCACGTGAAACAAATATGGATTTTGTGAATAATCTGTTTGAATTGGAAATTAACCCGTAAAACGCCATCACAATTAAATAACATATAATTAACAATATATAAACACACGACAAGGCAGGCAAAGACCAAGAAAAATGACTCGATGATGCCTTGTTGATAGATTTTATACTTCTATATTTGTGCCCGTAGGCCTCCGATGAAGCTTTTTTTGACAAGAATTTTGCCGCTCCTGCTCCTGGCGTGTACCGTCTTTTCGGCACCTGCCAGTGCCGAACCGCAGGAACCCGATGAGCCGGCCGTCTCGAAATTCCGGGAGCGGATTTCGCTCCGCTTTTTGTGCGACTACAACTTCATGATGATCAAGAACACCGCCTACGGTGACGAGCCCCTCTCGTCTAACCGGCCTGTAGATGTAGGTATCGGGTTTGGCTACGACAGCCTGTTTACCCTGTTCGGCACTTCCTGGGATATTTCCTTCGACTTCAAGTACGGCCTCCCCTTTACCACCAGCAACGGCCATTCCGACTCCAAGACCTTCGAGACGGGCCTGGACCTTTTTCCGGGGGACTGGTGGCTTACCGCCAAAGTTCGCTATTACAGCGGCTTTGCCCAGAACCTGGAAGACGGCGACGATGACAGCTTTATAGACCTGACGGTGTTCGATGTGTATTTTTCCATACTCTGGATGGCCACGGCAAACGGAAGGTTTGCCCCCAGGAGCGCCTACTTTCTGGACCGCCGCCAGAAAAGTTCGGCGGGGAGCATGGTTATCGGCGGGCGCCTGCAGCACAATTACGCCGAGGACAACGACGGCGTACTGGGCTACGAAGATAACAAGCGGGATATTACCAGCTTTTGGGGAGACATGGGATACACCTACACCTTTGTCTACGGCAACGGGTATTTCTGGAACCTCTGGGGCGTTGTGGGTGTGGCCTACGGTCGCGAGCACGCCGACGACGGGAACCTGCTGTTGCCCGAAGCCGACATGAAAACTGCCCTGGGCTACATCGGCGAAAGTTGGTCGTGGAACGTGGTCCTCAAGTGCGGGTATTCCCTCATTGCCTTTGGCGAGCATCTCGAGGAGAAATTCGTGTCCGCTTTTGAAATCCTTGTAGTGAGAAGGTTCTAAAAATTTTATATTTCCACTACCCAATGCATCAACTCCAACATCAAGGCGTAATTATGTCTGATCGTTTTATCGTGACCGGCAACTTCACCGACGACCCCTTTGCCATCGACATGGCCCAGTACATCGGTCTCCGTGAAGATATTTCCGACGTGGTCTCCCTGAAGACCTTTGCAAACTCCGAATTCTGCCCCCGCTACGGCCTGGACGTGGACGATATGGAACATATCGGCCGCCGCCTGGAAGGCAAGATTGTCTTGATTTGCTCGGTCTCGAACCATGAACGCAGCCGTAACGACTACGCCATGCGTAACTGCATTTTGGCCCGTGCCGCCAAGGACAACGGCGCCGAACAGGTTGTCTTGGTCGAGCCGGACCTGTTCTACAGCGCCCAGGACCGCGGCCCCCACCGCGTAGGCGAACTGGAAAAGGACCGCCCGGATATTGACCTCAAGAAGTTCGACGGCCAGGCCTTCACGAGCCTTCTCTATGCGGAGCTCCTGAAGAAGTCCGGCGTCGATGCCGTGGTGACGGTACACAACCACAGCGTGAAGGTGCAGAACCTTTTTGCCGACATCTTCGGCAAGGACAATTTCCATAACCTCATCCCGACGGACGTCTACGCCCACTACATCAAGAACAGCAACTTTGTTCAGACCGGCAAGGACGGTAACAACCTGGTGATCGTCTCTCCGGACAAGGGCGCACGCCCGTTCATGAACGCCGTCTACGAAGCGCTGGACCTGCCCGAATGCAAGCGCGTGGTGATGGACAAGGTCCGTACCGGCGAACGTGAAATTTCCATGACCTTCAACCCGGAACTCTCCGACATCAGCATCGAGGAAATCCAGGGCAAGGACGTTATCGTGTTCGACGACATGGTCCGCACCGGTACAACGATCGTGCAGTGCTGCGAACACATCAAGAAGGGAAATCCCAACCGCGTGTGCTTCGGTGTGACCCACTTCCACACGAGCCCCGAGGCCCGCGAAAAGCTGAACAGCCCGGCCATCGACGAAATCCTTACCACGTCTACTCTGCCCGACATCATGAACCGCGACTGCCAGGGCCGCCTCCGCAAGAAGCTCACCGTGATGAAGCTCGGCAAGTGGATTGCCCGCCACGTGATGCAGATGTACGGCCTGGACGACGGACGTTTTGAGAAGGACTTCTACAAGATCGACATGTCCTCCAAGAACCCCCGTTGGCCGCCCCAGTTCTTTTAATCCATTCAACGGCTCATAGGTATTTATGTCCGCAAAAGTAACAAGCAGCGATAAGATTGAGGAATTGTTCCCGGATACCCCTATCCGGAAAATCATCACGCCCATGGAACGCCTGATGAAGGTGGAAACCACGGGCGGTATCGTCCTTATCATCATGACGGTTGCGGCGCTTTTGTGGGCGAACCTGAGCCCGGAGAGTTACCACCACGTTTGGCATTTGCCTTTTGCCCTGACCATCGGTAGCTGGGTGGGCGCTGCGGACTTGCACTGGTTCATCAACGATGCGCTGATGACCATCTTCTTCTTCAACATCGGTCTCGAGGTGAAGGGGGAGATTGCCTACGGTGAACTGCACGACCCGAAGGCGGCGAGCCTGCCCATCATTGCTGCGGCGGGCGGCATGCTGTTCCCTGCATTGATTTACCTGGCCCTTTGCCCTGCAGGGGCCGGACACGGATGGGGAATCCCGACGGCTACCGATATCGCCTTCGTGGTAGGCTGTATGGCGATTCTCGGCAAGAAGGTGCCCCATGCTTTGCGCGTGATGATTTTGACTCTCGCTATTGCCGACGATATCGGTGCCATCCTTGTGATTGCTATCGGTTACCCCAGCGGTGACGGAATCGACTTTGCGGCTCTGGGCTTGGGCTTTGCCCTGCTGGCCCTAATCAACGTGTTCTTCCGCATTGGGGTCCGCAATATGCTACTGTTTGTCGTAATCGGCGTTGCGGTCTGGGCATTCTTTGTCAAGAGCGGCGTGCACCCGACCATCGCGGGTGTGCTGCTAGGGCTTTCTGTGCCTGCGAAGGCAGTTCTTGCCAAGGGCAAGCTGGCCCAGTTTGCCGGGAGCATTGGCGGCAAGCTTTCTGGCGAAACGAAGGACCGTAATGAGCAATACGAAGTATTTACCATGCTCAAGCAGGGTGCCCGCGAGAGCATTTCCATGCAGGAGCGCTTGTTCAAGCCCCTGGTGCCCTGGGTGAACTTCTTTATCATGCCGCTGTTCGCCCTGAGCAACGCCGGCGTAGAAATCAAGCTGGGCGGCGTGGAAGTCCCCGTGATGGGTGCGGTGGCCTTGGCCCTCGTGTTTGGCAAGCCTATCGGTATTTTCCTGTTCAGCCTGCTCTCCGTAAAGATTGGCATTTCCAAGAAGCCCAGCTACTCCTGGAAGATTCTGTGGGGTGGCGGCATGCTGGCGGGTATCGGCTTTACCATGGCGCTGTTTGTGGCGGGCCTTGCCTTTGATGTAGGTGATCGTCAGGATTCTGCAAAGCTCGGCATTTTGCTGGGCAGCTTCAGTGCGGCGATTCTCGGTACCATCTACATGAGCCTCGTGTCGAAGGCGCATCATGGCGAAGAGGCTGCAGAAGAATCGGCTAAACAGGAATAACCTGAACTTGTTTGCAGTCCGTTAGGCGTTTCTCTCCCTAAAGCGTTTTGCCGTCGCTGAAGGCGTTACCTACACGGCGTTCCATCACGTAGTAGCCGTGGCCTGCGGAATCGTAGCAAACAGGGGCGAGTTTTTCGACGGAAAGCTTGCCGTTTTCGTCGAGCACCGAATCGTCGGCAGTCACGTTTACGATTTCTCCGAGAAGCAATTCCGTCTTTTCGTCGTAACTCACGAGTTTGCATTCCAGGGCGAGAGGGAGTTCCGCAATCAGCGGGGCATCTACGTTTTCGCTCCTGATGGCGGTAAGTCCTGATTTTTTGAATTTGTTTGCGACCTTGTTGCCGGAGGTTACGCCCAGGTAATCGATAGCCTTGATATTCTTTTCGTTGGCCATGCTCACCGTAAAGGCCTTGCGCTCAAGGATGTTCTGCATGGTCTAGTGGCTGTGCGCAACGTAAATTGCCACCTGGTTGGTGTCGCTTACGCTACCCCAGGCCGCCACCATGGCATTGGGAGTGCCGTCTTCGTTGTAGGTGGCAATGACCAGCGTGGGTTGGGGGTAAAGGTAGGTCTTGATTCCGAGATTCTTGCGCATACTTGGCTCCTTTTTCATTAAAGATAATCAAAAAAGGACGTGCACGACGTGAAACTCCAGATTTTGGAGTCTGCCGTGAAGGATGCCCGCTAAAAAAACGGAGATACTGTCGAAACGGTATGGTACCTGGAGTAGGGGAGTTTTTTCATATATTTTATCCGGCAAAAAAAAGGAGTTTCGCAATGCCGGAACAAGTCTTGACGCGTGAATCGCTGGTAGAGTTTTTCGGGGAAGAAGAATTCAAGAAGTTGTGCAATCACGAGGCGGGCCACGCGCTTGTCGCGTTTTTATTCAAGCGCCCGCTGGATTACGTGAAGATGAACAATTCCAAGGAGCAACCGGGCACCACGCACATCGCGGGTACGGAACTCGAGGGCGACGCGCATATCGCGATGGCGGGGCACATCGCGGAATTTTTGGTGCGCAAGGATTTCAAGTGCGACCTCGATACCATCATGAAGGAACTGCCCATGGAACTCTACAAGAGCGATCCGGATTACCAGAAGTTCCAGGCGGCGTGCTACTACTTTCAGCTGGCCGAGACGAACGTGGTCGAGCAGGATTACAACATCCTGATGGCTTGCCAGACGCAGCTCTGCAAGATTGCGCAGGCCCTAAACGAGCGGACCTACCTGAGCCGCGCCGATATCGAGGCTATTTTCAAATAATTTGTACCCAATACTCCGAAAATAGTGTATATTAAAAATACCTGTTCGAGGTGTATATGGGAGCAAGATTCTTATTGATGGCGGGAATCGCCATGGCGGCGGTGCAGGTGTTCGGTGCCGTTTACTACGTGGCCACCGACGGCAACGACGCCAACGCAGGTTCCAAGGACAAGCCCTTCGCCACGCTCAACAAGGCGAACAAGGTGGTGCACGCGGGCGATACCGTCTGGATTCGCGGCGGCATCTACGACCTGCGCGATACGGTCTTTTTCGCGCGGTACAAGATGACTGCGGCAATAGTCTTGACGGCAAGCGGCACGAGCGACGACAACCGCATCCATTACCTGGCCTATCCGGGCGAGCGTCCGATTTTTGACGGCGCGAACCTCCCCGTGGCTGCTGGCGGGGAACACAGCGACGGCACACCCGAAGGGGCGATGTATACTTCGCCCATCGTGATTTCGGCGAAGTTTTTACACCTGAAAGGTTTCGACGTCCGCAACACGCCCATGAAGCACAATTCCAATTCCGGAGTTTTCCTGTACGCGAGCAAGCACATCTTTTTGGAGCAGATTGACAGCCACCATAATGCGGGTCCCGGATTCTTCGCGAACGACGGCGCGCCAGATGGCGGCGGGCACATATTC
Source organism: Fibrobacter sp. UBA4223 (assembly GCA_002382975.1). Taxonomy (GTDB): domain Bacteria; phylum Fibrobacterota; class Fibrobacteria; order Fibrobacterales; family Fibrobacteraceae; genus Fibrobacter. The sequence goes on along the minus strand of DFTB01000011.1, from coordinate 64,396 downwards.
TTGAACTGCGACGCCCACGACAACTACGATCCTTTGGGCTGGCAGGGCGACGGCGAGAACGCCGACGGCTTTGGTGCGCACTACCAGAAACCTGGCGAGGGCGATACCACGAAGTTTATCGGGTGCCGCGCCTGGTGGAACAGCGACGACGGTTTCGACTTCATCAACCAGGAATTCCCCGTGGTGCTGGAGAACTGCTACGCCATGGGGAACGGCTACAGCGATTACGGGCGCGGCGACCCGAAGAACGGCAACGGTCACGGCATCAAGATGGGCGAAAGCACCCTCGGCGGCGGGCAGCATACCATCAAGTTCTGCGCCGCCTGGAAAAACAAGGCGACGGGCTTTTACGCGAATTACACCGGCGTGGGCAGCAAGTGGCTCAACAACACGTCGTACATGAACAAGGACCGCGAATTTGCCATGGCATCGACGCTCTTCGATTCCGAAGGGAACCGCATTGCCGAGGTGGCGCCCCTCACCGGCGATAACGCGCACGTGCTCAAGAACAACATCGCCTTCCCGAACAAGAATTCGCAAGTCGGGGAGTGCTGGGAGTATATACCGAGCCAGAACATCGACCGTTATGTGGAATGCCCCGCCGGCGAGAACAACACATGGAACCTGAAACTGGATTTGACAGAAGATGATTTTGAGAGTCTCGATGACCCGAGCATGACCGTGACCGGCAAGGACCTTTCGACCATCGCGGGAATATTGGGCCCGCGTAACGCCGACGGCAGTTTGCCCGACGTGGGCTTCTTGAAACTCAAGAAGGGGAGCCGCGCCATCGACAAGGGCGAAGATTTGGGATTCCCGTTTGTGGGCGAAGCGCCTGACCTCGGCGCGTTCGAATACGGGCTTTCAAGTAGTTCAGTCGCCGGGCTGAGCAGCTCGTCACGTCATTCCGGGCTTGACCCGGAATCTAGTGGCTCTGTCGTCGGGTCTTCAAGTTCCGCAGAAAGCGCTGCCTCTATCGCCATGCCCCGCAACGGGTATTTACCTGGGCTGCACGCCACCCGTGGCGCCGCGATTGTTTTCGACCTACAGGGCCGCCTTCTCGGAAACTTGAAGTTTGAACAAATTAATGGTGGCGATTTTGCCGACCGCGACGGAATTTACCGCGACGGCGCCCTCGCAGGTATGCTCCGCGCAAAATTCAGGACCCCCGGCACTTATATCATACGCTATGGCAGTGAAATCCGAAAAGTACGGGTGAGGTAGGGGGCGCTGTTATAGGGTCGGTTATTCCGACCCTAGATAATTGCGGAATTCCCTGTAGTTCTGTTCGTATCCGGGGCGGCAGAATACCGCGAACTCGATAGTCTTGAAGGCGAAAAGGTAGTCCTTGATAACCTCGGCGTTGGCGGCCGCCACGACCTTCGGGTCGTTCATGAATGCCCCGCAGCCGAACGCGCCCAGCACGATATTTTCTACTTTGTTCAAAATGGCAATATCCAGGATGCGGCGGAGCCGCTTGATGTGCACCTGCTTGAGCGCCTCGTCGGTAATGCTGACATCTCCATAGCGCAGGTTCGGTGCCGCGCACGTGATGACATCCACGTTGTACCAATCCGTTTCGCCCAGCAGTTCGGGGGCCGAGACGTCTGTCTTGAACACGGTCACTCCCGGCGTGTAGATGCAGTCGTCGGTATGCAATGCGGTTCTGTTGCGGCGATGCGGCTCGTAGAAGAGTTCCCACATCTTTTGGTCGGTAAGGCAGCTGTACAGGGTGGAACACCTGCAGAGGCATTCTTCCTGTGCGCCCGCCCCCGTCGTGACGCCACCGCCCGGGTGCGATGCCGAGGCGAAGTTGAGCACCGCGATCCTGGTGCCCGCATACGCCTGCGCCACCTCGAACGTGCGCTTCTGCGAAACGATGACCTTGGCCCGCTCCGCATGGATATTCCGGCTCTCGATAGCGACGCCCTCGCGTTCGCCCGTGAATTTCTGCGCCCGCCTTGACTGCGCGATGGACTCGCGGAGCCGCGCGTTTGTGCGGCAACGTTCCGCCGTGTCGTTGAACACGGTGACATTCAATACTCTATAATTGATTTTATTCTGCATACATTTAATATCGCTTATTTGCGGGGGAATGTCAAGGGGAGGGGGTGGCGAGGGCGACCTATTCCTCCTCTCGCAACAGCCTTTCGAAAAGCGGACGATACACTGCGATATCTTCCAGCTGCATGATGGTCGTGATTTTGTTTCCGGCATCTTTTGAGGATGCCCCGCAGTGGAAAAGCTTCTCGCTGTCGGTGCCAAAATCCAGATAGATGTACCTATCGTGGAACAGGTTCCCCGTGGCACGAACATCGTCAAGTTCCACATCCGGGCGGGCGGCCCTGAAGTCCACCAGCATGCTTCCGGTCAGACGTGTGCGCCCGTACTGTTCGCTGAAAATCTTGATAGAAATGCCCTTTGCCACGCATCGCAACAAATCGAGCGTCTTTACATCCAGGTAGTCGTCCACAATCAGCACGGACTTTTTTGCCATGCTGTAAATCTGCGTGTAGGCGACATCGGCTTCTAAGCGCTGTCCGTTTAGAATCAGAAAGTGCTTGAAGGTTGACGGATCGGTAAAATTTTGCATAACCTTTTGGAGATCAGTTTTCATAACGGAGACATCTTGGCGAATTTCGGCAATTTCCTTTGCATTCTGAATCGTATGGGCGGCGACTTGTGCAATACCGTCAGATTCGAGCAAGAGACGATTTTCATCAACAATATAGTCCTTCATCTTTTTAAAAAGCCTAATGAGGGCCATACTTTGCTGAATTGCCAAATCGCCCTTTAGCACACTCATAAGCATATAAACGCCTTGTTCGGTAAAGGCATAAGGCAGTTTTCTCGTTCCGCCCCAACTTGATGTGCATTTTTTGCACATCAAGATTTGCATTTCTTCTTCAGTCAATTGAAATCGGAAGTCTTCTGCAAATCGTTCAATGTTATTTTTTACCTGACGGTTAAAAAATCTTGTTTCATACCCGTAAATCTCCGCCAAATCGGCATCGAGCATCACCTTTACCCCGCGGATGGTATATATCCGTGACTTGAGCAAATCCTCGTCTATCAGGGAAAATTCGGGCTTTTTCGGCGCAACGCCCCCGGCCGCACTGGCCACAACATCTTTCTTCATCGTCAACTCCTCTGGCATGCAAGCGGAAAAAATACCAAAGACTACACACTTGTGCACTAAATATAGATTCAAAAATCCAGTTTGTCAATAGGCACGCGAGGTTTTTTTAAGGGGAAAGCCTTCCCCTCGCTCGCACCTTGTTGCTCGCTACCCCTTCTAGCGGGGACACCCCGCAACGCCCCGAAGCAATCTGGTGCCAATTGTACCGATATTTCAAGAAAAAACCTCTATTTTTCCTTATTTTTGAAGTTTTTTTGCCGAAAATGATATATATATTTACAAGTAGACCGCCCCTTAGAACGGGGTTTTTGTTGGTAGAAAGGAATCAGTATGTCTAAAGGCGTTTTTAACGAAGCGACACGAGTGCAGTTGACTGCGCTGTTGCATTTGACGCGCCTCGGATATACGTATGTGGGTAAGATTCCAATGGGCGCCACAGGCTATTACGACCCAGATACCAACATATTGAAAAACACCTTTGAGCGACAGTTTAAGTTGTTAAATCCGGGCACGAAATATTCTGCCGAAAGCGTTTTGGCAGATATTCGCAAAGAACTAGATGACGATGATTTAGGTCGCCAATTCTACAAGCGCCTGGTTTCGGTTTCGCCTTACCGCCTAGTAGATTTTGAACATCCCGAAAATAACTCTTACCAATGCACCGCAGAATTTACTTGCAAAAATGGTGATGACGAATTCCGCCCAGACATAACGCTGTTTATAAACGGCTTGCCTCTTGTTTTTATTGAAGTCAAAAAGCCCAACAATGCGGGCGGTATGATCGCAGAAAGCAAGCGGATGAATGACATACGCTTCCCAAACAAGAAATTCCGCCGCTTTATCAACATTACACAATTGATGATTTTCTCCAACAATATGGAGTACGACGCCAAGGGTGGTGTTGTCCCAATTGAGGGTGTGTTTTATTGTACGGCTGCTCGAGACAAGGCGAAGTTCAACTGTTTCCGTGAAGAAAATCCTGCTCGCGCCCAGGTTGCACCGTTCAACAAGAATTATGCGTATGCCCCGATTGATCCCAAGACAGAGGAGCGCGTCTTGTTGGATTTCAATGTGCCCGTATTGAAAGAGAATGCCGAATATAAGACAAACCTTGATATCAATACTCCCACGAACCGTGTATTGACTTCGATGGTTTGCCCGGAACGCTTAATGTTCCTGTTGAAATACGGCATTGTGTATCTGCACGAAGAAAAGCAGGACGATGACGGAAACATTGTCACCAGAGATGAAAAACACATCATGCGTTACCAGCAGATGTTTGCTGCTCTCGCTATCCGTGAAAAGTTGAAAGCAGGTGTTAAGTCTGGCGTAGTATGGCATACACAGGGCTCAGGAAAGACGGCGCTCTCGTATCACTTGACAAAAGTCCTGAAAGATTTCTACGCGAAGAAAGATGTCGTTGCCAAATTCTACTTTATTGTGGACCGTCTTGATTTGCTGCAGCAGGCGAGCGATGAATTTGCGGCTCGCGGTTTGAAGGTTACTACGGCGAATTCCCGCGATGAACTGATGAAACAGTTCCGCGAAAATCAGTCGTTGCAGGGAAATTCCGGCGAAGATGAAATTACGGTCGTGAACATCCAGAAATTCAAGGACGACAAAGACAAGGTTGAACTTCCTGATTACGCCACGAATTTGCAACGCATTTTCATAATGGATGAAGCGCATCGTGGTTATAAACCGCAGGGGTGTTTCCTTGCCAATCTTTTCAATGCCGACAAAAATTCGGTAAAAATAGCATTGACAGGGACTCCGCTCATCGGAGATGAAAAGGCTAGTTGCAAGGTCTTTGGCGACTACTTCCACACGTATTATTACGATCGTTCCATTCAAGACGGCTACACGCTGAAAATCATTCGCGAAGAAATTGAGACCAGTTACCGTAAAAAGATTACCGAAGCATTTGAAAGCCTCCAGAAATTGGTAGAAAAGGGTTCCGTTTCTAAGGATGCCATTATTGAGCACCCGACGTATGTTGAATCCTTGCTCCGCTACATTGTGAACGACTTGATTTCGTTCCGAGAAATGCAAGGGGATGAATCGCTGGGTGGCATGGTTATTTGCGAAAGTTCGGGGCAGGCGCGCAAACTTTACGAATCCTTTGATAAAATCCTTGAAGAAATAAATTCGACTCGCTTCAAGAAAGCAGATCTTAAAGCGGGCCTGATTCTATACGATAGCGCCGACAAGGATACGATTCGCCAGACGATTCTCGATTTTAAGAAGAATTTCAAGATAGATATTCTGATTGTTTTCAATATGCTCTTGACAGGTTTTGATGCCCCACGCCTCAAACGTCTCTATTTCGGCCGCAAAATCAAGGACCACAACTTGCTGCAGGCGATTACCCGCGTGAACCGCCCCTACAAAGACATGAAGCGTGGTTTCTTGATTGACTTTGCAGATATCAAGGCGAATTTTGACGAGACAAACGAGGCATACCTCCGGGAACTGAACCGTTACAATTCCGATCAAAACGGAAATGACGAGTCGGGAGAAAAAATTCCCGACATGTATCGCCAGGTCATGGAAGACAAGGACGAGTTGATTCAACAGGTTCGAGAGACTCGTCAAGCGTTATTCAGGTACCCAACGGATAATGCCGAGGAATTCTCGAAGGAAATTTCGAGCCTCGAAGATAAAAAATTGCTGATTCAGTTGCGCAAGGCACTGGAACTCGCGAAGGATGCCTTCAATTTGGTACGCACATTTGGCGATGACGAACTGAAAGAAGAATTCAAGAAACTCCAGATTGAAAAACTTCCGGAAATGCTTTCGGAAGTAAACCGCCGTATCTCTATAATAAACCTGAAAGAGTCACTGGAAAACAGCGATGCGACCCATGCGGCCTTAATTGATGCCTTGTTGAATATTGAATTCAACTTCAACTGTATCGGTCGCGAAGAATTGAAAATTATCGACAACGGCTCGGAACTCCGTGAAACGCACAAGCGAATTGCGCGTGCAATGTCGGACAACTTTGACCACGATGACCCTGAATACATAAGCATTGTCAAGGCGCTTGACGAAATTTTCAAGAAGCACGGGTTTACTCCTGCCGACGTAGCGGAATACAATGAAGAAACAAAATCATTGAACGACATCCTGAAACGCCTCGAAGAACTCCGCAAATCAAACGAAGCACTTTTGCGCAAGTACAACGGCGACACGAAATTTGCCTACGTTCACAAGCGTATCCGCGAAGAGAACAAGGCCCGCGAACCCAAGCACCAGGCACCGATTATATCAAAGTTCGACGAAGAAATTGTGCAGGCTCTCTTGACTATCAAGGGAACGATTGACGCAAAGGTTTTCGATCGCAACGACATCCTCAAGCAGGATGCCTACTTCGGCAAGACCGTGATGAAAGAAATTGCGGACGGGCTCGCGCATTTTCCGCAAATCAAGCCCGAAATGCCCGATTACCTGTTTATCCAGCAGCGCATTGCTAAGCAGTACATAAACCAGTATAACGCCTATTATGGAAATTAAAAGATGACGATAGATGAAATCAAGCAGGGGGAATCCGACACCCTTGAATTCAAAAGAGAGATGCCTTCGAAAGACTCGAAGCTTTTGAAAACTATTGTCGCCTTTTCTAACGGCAGGGGCGGTAAAATTGTATTTGGCGTTGACAACAGAACGCTTGACATTGTTGGAATTGAAGCCAGCAAAGTTTTTAAGTTTATGGACGGCCTTGCGAACATGATTAGCGATGCAATTTATCCGCAGGTTAACCCGCGTATCACATTTGAAACCATAGATGACAAGACCATTGTAATTGCTGATATTCTGCCCGGTCAAAATCAGCCGTATTGCCTTAAAGCCGAAGGTAGCCTTGATGGTGAATATATCCGCGTAGCCGCCACCACAAGAAAAGCGGAACGGGAGAAAATAAGGGAACTGGTTCTTTTAGGCGAAGGGAAATCATACGACAAGCTTTTCGAAAGGCATGCCCCCGCGAGTGAACAGGCTATAAAGAATCTTTGCAAAGTCATCGAGCAGTATAGCCATAAACGCTCTGTCCGGCTTGAAAACATGCTTGGATGGGGACTCCTTAAAGAGGAAAGTGGTAAATTACTTCCCTCTATTGCCTTTAGGCTGTTGGCTGAAAACGATCTGCATTTTGCCCGTATCCAGTGCGGACTTTTCAAGGGAACTGACAAAGTGTATTTTCTTGACCGCAAGGAATTTGACGGCCCACTTAACGAACAAATCGATAACGCCTACAACTTTATTTTGCAGCATATAAACATCGGTGCCGAAATTAAGGGCCTGTATCGGAAAGATGTTCCGGAAATTCCCACTGAAGTAATTCGTGAACTCATCGTAAATGCTGTGATGCACAGAAATTATCTGGCTCATTCGAATATTCAGGTTTGCATTTTTGACGATCGTATCGAAATTACGAATCCGGGCGGTCTTTATGGCGGATTGACCCTTGAAAAGATGCTGTCGGGAATTTCGAGCATCCGAAACGAATTGATTGCCGATATTTTCTTGAAGATGGGAATCGTTGAAAAATGGGGGACTGGAGTAAAGCGAGTCAGGGAACTCTGCAAGGAAAATGGCTTGGCCGATGTCGAATATTCTGCGGACGAAGACTTCTTTACCGTTGTAATTCGCAGACGCAAAAAGTTCCCCAAAAGTTCCCCGAAAGTTCCCCGAAAGTTCCCCGAAAAAGTTCACCCAAAAAGTTCCCCAGAACTCCCCGAAACACTATCCGAAGGGGCTGTGAAAACATTTAAGGAATTAAAAAAGAATCCCAGTGCGTCTTCTACAGAAATCGGCAAAATTATTGGCCTTACTTCAAGGGCCGTGAAGAAACATTTCGCGATTCTTAAGGAACATGGCTTAATTGAGTATGTTGGCAGCCAGAAGGGCGGCCACTGGATTATAAAGGATGGTAAATAATACCATGAACATCAAAGACAAGACCATTGCCCTTATTGACTCTCTCAAGGCCACTTGCCAAACATACGGCATGGGCAATGACGGCAACGAATACAAGATTATCACCCAGGTGTTTCTGTACAAGTTTATGGCCGACAAGTTCGGCTACGAACTCAAGAAAATTAACGACCCTTGTTTGAAGGCCCTCAAAAAATCCGACAAGTGGGAAGAGGAATACGCGAAACTCTCCAAGGCCGACCGCGAAAAGGTGAGCCTCTTCTTGCCGCCCGAAGTCCCGGTGTTCAAGCCCGACTACCTGATTGCAAACCTCTGGAACAAGCAGGCCAAGGGCGATTTCGACGTCATCTTTGACGAGACCATGGTCGCCATCGCGAAGGACAACCTGGACGTATTCTACACCAAGACCGCGCAAGAGACGAAAATTCCCATCTTCGAAAAGCTCACCATCTTTGTGACCGACGACGCCCAGCGTGCAAACTTTGCCCGCGCCCTTGTCGATAAGCTGGTGAACTTCAGCTTCGAAGACGCCTTCGCCGAACATTACGACTTTTTCTCGGACATCTTTGAATACCTGCTCAAGGATTACAACACCGCAGGCGGCGGCAAGTACGCCGAATATTACACCCCCAAGGCCATCGCAAAAATCATGGCCCGCCTTTTGGTGGGCGACAACGCCGACCTGCACAACGTAGAATGCTACGACCCCAGCGCAGGCACTGGCACCTTGCTCATGGCGCTTAGCCACCAGATTGGCGAAGACCGCTGCACCATCTTTGCGCAGGACATCTCGCAGCGCAGTAACAAAATGCTCAAGCTGAACCTGCTGTTGAACGGACTCGTATCTAGCCTCGATCACGCCGTGCAGGGCGACACCCTCCTGGAACCCTACCACAAGAGCGACGACGGCAAGAGCCTCAAGCAGTTCGATTACGTGGTGAGTAATCCGCCCTTCAAGATGGACTTCAGCGATACCCGCGACGACATCGAAAAGAAATGGAATGCCCGCTTCTGGGCAGGCGTGCCTAAAGTCCCGAACAAGAAAAAGGAGAGCATGGCCATCTACACCTGCTTTATTCAGCATGTGGTGAACAGCATCAAGGCAGGTGGCAAGGGCGCCATCGTTATCCCCACCGGGTTCATTACCGCAAAATCCGGCATCGAGCACAAAATCCTCGAACGTATCGTTGACGAACACATCGTCTATGGCGTGGTCAGCATGCCGAGCAACGTATTCGCGAACACCGGCACCAACGTGAGCGTGCTCTTCTTCGACAAGACCCGCAAAAAGACCGACAAAGACAAAGTCACCCTCGTTGACGCAAGCAAACTCGGCAAGGAATACAAGGACGCGAACGGCCTCAAGAAAGTCCGCCTCGAAGACGACGAAATCGAGAAAATCGTGACCACCTTCCGCAAGGCCAAAGCCGTCGAAGACTTCAGCGTAGTCGTGACCTACAGCGAAGTCAAGGAAAAGGGCTACAGCCTGAGCGCCGGCCAGTATTTCGACATCAAGATAGACTACGTAGATATCACCGCCGACGAATTTAACGCCCAGATGAAAGCCGACACCGAAGAACTCGCCGCCATGTTCGCCGAAAGCCACAAACTCGAGAAGGAAATCCAGAAACAACTAGCATCATTGTCATTCGGGGATTAGTTGATGCCGCTCGGATTATGGTGTCATTCCCGCGAAGGCGGGAATCTCCTTTAGAAGCAGTGTCATCCTGAGCGAAACGAAGTGAAGTCGAAGGATCTAGAAGGCAAAGGCAAATGGAAATTCTGAATAACTATTCTGGCTTGATTTCTTTGATTGCGGCTGTTGCTGCAATCGGTGCAATTATAGTTCCTTTTGTCATTTTAAAAAAGCAACGGAAATATGAAGCGGAAAAAGAAGAATTGGCTAAAAAAGAAATGGCTGAAATGGAACGGAAAGAAGCTCAAGCTGAGTTAGATGCAATTGGAGTAATTCCTTTTGGTGCTCCGGGCTTTACTAGAATGGATCTTGCAAAAGTAAACTATCTGAAGAAAAAGGCAGGCAGAAGGTAACTCGGGGTGTCATCCTGAGCGGAGTGCAACGGAGTCGAAGGATCTAGGAAAGAATTTATTATGGAATTGACAAAAGTAAAATTGAGTGATGTCGCCCGAGTAGAAATTAGCGGTGTTGACAAAAAGAGTAAACCTGGACAGAAAAGTGTTCGACTTTGCAATTTTGTTGACGTTTACCATAATTGGGCGATTACACAAGATATGCGAGATTCGTTTATGGAAGCCACTGCGAGTGATAAGGAAATAGAAGCTCTTTCCATAAAGAAAGGTCAAGTGGCGTTTACGAAAGATAGCGAAACTCGTGATGATATTGGTATTCCGACTTATATAGCAGACGATTTTGATGATGTTGTTCTTGGATATCATAATGCTTTAATTACACCAGATGAACGAAAATTAAACGGCAAATATTTGAATGCCTTCATGCATTCGTCTTATATCCAAAAGTATTTTGAAAATAATGCAAGCGGAAGTGGTCAACGATACACGCTTTCTAACGATACCGTAAATTCAATTCCAATTTTACTGCCGACAATTAAAGAACAAGAAAAAATCGGGAATCTTTTTTCTTTTATTGATAGAAAAATCGCCCTGAACAAAAAGATGAACCAGAAGCTCGAAGCAATGGCAAAACGCCTATACGACTACTGGTTCGTCCAATACGACTTCCCCGACAAAAACGGTCACCCCTACAAAACCACCGGCGGCCCCATGACCTACAATCCAACCCTCAAACGCGAAATCCCCGCCGGCTGGGAAGTGAAGAAGTGTTCTGAAATATGTCGTATTTTAACAGGAAAAGAAGACGCGAATTTCGCATCCGGGAATGGCAAATTCAAATTTTTTACCTGTTCTAGCGAACCATCTCTTTGTGATAAAGCGGCTTTCGAAGGACATGCTGTACTAATTGCTGGAAACGGAGACTTTAATGTAAAACACTATTCTGGGAAATTTAATGCGTATCAGCGAACATATGTTTTAATTCCTCCAGATAAGTATTATGCGATGCTTTATATCGCCGCATTAGAGAGAATAGATTCTTTTAAGTCAGGATCTAATGGCTCAATTGTAAAATTTATAACCAAGGGAGATGTTGAAAATATTTGCGTTTTTGATGGTGCTCCTGCAATTTTGTATAGCGTGATTAATAATTTGATTTTTCAATATGAAAAAATTTCATTAGAGATTGAAAAATTATCGTTTTTTCGCAATAAGCTTTTGCCATTATTGATGAATGGACAAGTAACTGTCGCATAGAGAGAAATGAAAGATGAAAAAACAATTAGAAAATTGTTTGTTTCGAGTCTGTAGTGACGAGTTTTCTTGTCAAAAACTCACCGCCCTCCGCGACAAACTCCTCCCGCTCCTAATGAACGGTCAAGTAGTGGTAGGATGATAAAATCAAGGTAATACTATGAATGAACTTATATCAAAGAATGATGAAATGTTAACGGTTGTATCTGAATATCAAAATCGCTTATTTGGTTATTTGGATGCGTTGCAACTGCCTAAACAAAATGTTTTGGTTGGTGTTGAAGAAAGAGAAACTGTATTCGCTAATGTTCCCAGAGTTATTCAAAAAATAGATGAAGAAAAAAGAGGCCATTCTTTTTACATATCCAAATTTATTGCGGCTTGTGGTGCGGGACTATTTGACGCCGCTTTAAACTATTTGTGGGATGAAACGATTCTTTCATTGAGAATGAAAATCGCCCAATTTAGTCTTGATTACTTTAAAAGCGCTGTTCCTGAAGAGGTTGCAAAAAAAATAAAGAATGAAGACGATCTTAGAAATGTTGATGACAATGACATTGTAAAAGGGTGTCAGAAGATTGGATTGATTAGTGATGCTGGTTATCGACATCTTGATTTCATAAGAGGTATGAGGAATTGGGTTAGTGCAGCTCATCCAAACCAAGAAGAACTTTCAGGGCTTAACCTCTGTAGCTGGCTGGAAACATGTATAAAAGAAGTTATAGGAAAAGATCCTGTAGCTCCAGCAATAACAAACCAGCAACTTCTTTTGAATATAAAAACAAAAGTTTTTGAAGAAAGGGATATTGAACCGATTAGGTCTACTCTTAACGATACTCCTATAGACTATATCGAATCGCTTGCAGGTGCTTTATTTGGAATGTTTTGTGAGCCTGAAGGCAAAGTAGAGGTGAAAAATAATATTCGCTTGATTGCAAAAGATGTCTGGCGGTTACTGTCCGAACAGAAAAAGAAATCTTTAGGACTTCGACATGCTACATGGGCTGTAAATGGCGATATTGAACGGAAAAATGCGGCCCATGACTTTTTAGAAATGGTTAATGGTTTGTCTTATTTGAGTGATGATATGAAAACAGCCGAATTTTCGGACGCTCTGAATCATTTGTACTATGCACATTGTGGTTTTAATAATTTTTATAATGAGCCCGCTTTCGCTTCACTTGTGAATAAGTATGTTCCTGAAACGGGAGCTATTCCTGATGTTATGAGGAATGATTATGTGCGAGTGCTGAGCTTATGCTTAATAGGGAATGGCCATGGCATATCTAATGCAGCTGAACCTTATTATGGAAAAATGGTTTCAAAATTTACGGACAAGGAAATAGATGTATTTTTACGTCTTTTTAGCGATCTTGAATTTTCTTCAAGACTTCAATATGAAGATTGCCAGAATCGCTATGTAAAGTTAAAGGATAAAATAAAAACAAAGACAAGTAAAGCCAGCTTTATTCGTGTTTTTGATTTTATTGACAAAGTTTTTCCCAAAGCTTTGCAACATGTTGGCGAAAGGGAAGAATACAAAAGGTTAATAAATTTGATTGGTTAAAAAAGGAAATAAAAATGAATGATTTGAATCGATTACATTGGAGAATTGCATATTCGTTGGATGTGTACTATTATGTAATTGCGACATCAAATGTACCGGATAATGAATATGTTCACCCCATTGCTATAATGGCTGGTGGGTATAATGTGAAAAATGGAATGGCGTCGATTTTTCAACAATCGCCGTCTGCCCCTAGAATTATTTCCCGTCATTTATTTGTTCCAGAGGGCAATGCTGAGGTCGCGATGCAAAAGATGATTCTTCAATTAGATGCTACTGTGGGACACCCTCATTTAGAACCGATAATTAAATTATAGCTTTGTGACTGCGTAAAGGGAAAGATAAATGTTCCTGCATTATAAAACTTTTATGAATCAGCGCTTTCGCCTTGTCAAAAAAGAATGGGCATTGGTGAAGTTTTTCAAAGAAAAAATTAAAGTTTTAAAATTTTTCCTAAAAAGAAAAGTTATGCCGTCTCTGTTCAAATTGGGTACATTGCTGGTGGTTATATTTGCTACTTGGTGCTGTTTTCTCATTCTAGTTAAATTTGCTTATGTAGTATTACTGTGGAGAAACTAAAATGTGTTATTGTGTTGAATTCAATCCGATATGTGTGGAAAAATATTGTAAGATTGCTGTTGATTCTGTTTTGAAAGCTAAAGAACATGCTGCTAGTAATTTGTTTGATAGTTTGATATCAAATAAAATAGGTGAATTTGACTCTCTGATGTTAGATACGGCGTCAGTAAAATATTGGTACGAGTTTTTTGATAAATCGTTGGATAAAGTTCTTGCAATTCATGTGGGGATTTTTTCTGCACTAGTGACTTTTGCTGTGGCGATGATTCTTATAAAGTATTGGTTTGACCACAGTAAATTTGAAGATAAAATTAAAGAGATTAAAGAAAAGAGTGAAAAAGAAATTGAAATAATAAGAAATGAATTGGCTGTTGTAAAACAGGTTGCGGATGAAGTTGAGGATGCTAAAAATAATATGGAAGAACTGTTAAATAAGTATAACGGCGATATGATAACTTATAATGCAAGTATAGCAAATGATGTTAAAAATGTTGAATGTAAGATGAAAATCTTTTTTGAATTTAAAAAAATACAAAACGGCTTTTCACTTAACCAGTTTGAATATTTTTTATTATTTATACACAATTATCTAGAAAATGCTAATGACAATCAAAGGGATGATCTTCTATTATGGATGATTACTGAAAAAGTGTGGCTGTTTATTGGTCAGTCTTTGAATTCAAATTATCTAAAATCATATAAGAAGGTGTTCCACGATATAGCTTTTGATTTTAAAGTGTATACGGACGCTTTTTCAAAAAGATATCCTGGTTCTGATTTATCGGATTTTGAAGGATTAAACACATTTTGCAAGTCTTTTGGAACGGAAATGAAAGACCTTTTTAAGGCATGATGAAATGAATAAAATCGCATCAATTAAAGAATATATAGACTGTATTGAAAAAATTCGTGATTGGAATAAATTTGAGCATTCGATGGCTTTTCGTGGCCAAGGAAATTCTGCGTGGACGATTCGATCTACTTTAGAAAGGGCTGGGATTAATCGAGTTTTTTTAAAAGAGTATTATAGATCTATAGATTATCTTAAGCCAGAAATTAATTCTTTAGGGCATCATTTTAAAAGAAACCTAAATGAAAATGGATATGATTTTAATTTTTCTGATTATAGAGAAATAAGTTTCAGCAACTTTCCTGATATTGAATACTTATCGTATTTACGTCACCATGGTTTTCCAACTCCATTGATTGATGTTACCCAGTCTGAATATGTTGCTCTTTTCTTTGCTTGCGAAGACTTGGATGAAAGAACGGATGCGAAGGTCTTTGTTTTTCGAGGAGATTTTGGTTCTACGAGCGTGTCGGGTCATCCTGAATTACATCGAATTGGTCATTATTTAGAATCAGATCGTCGTCATATTGCTCAACAATCTGAATATCTATTAACTGTTCAATTTCAAAGAGTTAATGACCATTCAGAATGGCTTTTTATTCCATTTTCTTCTTTCTTAGAATGGGAAAATCCTTATATGGGTGAGGGAAAAGATGGTATAAATATTGAAAATCAGATGCTGTTTGAGATTGAAATTGCTGGTGATGTCAAGAAAGATATCATGGAAGAATTGGCGAAAATGAATATAAATTATTATACACTCTATCTTGATGAGGATTCTCTAATTCGAAAGCTGAAATATGATTTTTTGCGAAGAGTGAGGAACGATTAACATTGGAATTATTTTCATGAAATGGAGTGATGTTATAGTTTTATCTAACAGTAGAGGAAGCAAAGTATGGAAAAAATGGTAGATGTTTTGAAAAGTCATTATGTCATTATTGGTATAGTTATGATTTTTATAGGATTGCTGATCTCCATTTATTTTGGAGATGTTGAATTTGTTCCGAAGCAAATTCTAACATTGGATAGCGATCATCAACCTGTAACGAAAGATTATGTCTTTCCTAAAATTATTTACCCAATAGCGGAGTTTATTTCATCAGCAGTGATTCCTTTTGGTATTACGCTTATTATAACCATGTTTTTTGTGAATAATTTTACAAAACAAGAGAATGAACAATTGAAGAATGAATTGCTTAGTTTTCAGAATGATACGGCCGAGAACGCTGTATATTCAATTTTTAAACAAATTATAGATCCGTCTTTTTTTGAAATTGTAAAAAATGATGTTTTAAATTGCAAACTAATTCGGAGGAATGCTAAATGGATTTATGATATAGAAGAAAAAGCTGGGAAATTGGTGATGACTCGTACAATATCCTACAGTGTAGAAAATTTATCAACAGAAAAACAAACGGAACCTATAAAAGTAAAAGGTCTTTTAAATAGTTATATGAAAACTCGAGTTGTAAGTTTGCAATATGACAAAAATGATGGAAAGGGCTTTAATATAATTTACGACTCTAACGAAATTGATCATTGCGAATGTAGCGCGGCCGTGGAAGAAAACATTGAAATTGAAGGTCGAAAATCTGTTGAGATTATAAAAATAATTGAGCAAACCTTTACAAATAATTTTATTTATGAGACGCACTTTGCGAATGAACCTTTAACAGATTTGGAAATACAAGTTAACTACCCTGAGGGTTATTCTTTTTCTTTAAATCAATGCTTTTGGAGCCAGCCTGTTGATAAACCTATTGATGGAAATAAGAGAAAAGTTTTTAAATTTAAGAATGCTATTTTAAAGGGCCAGGGTATTGAATTTTTCTGTGAAAAAAAATCTTAATTTTTTCCATTCCTTACAATTCCTCGCGCGCGTAGCATGATTTGGCCTGGTTCCCAGCAGCCCATGGGTGAACTTTTGGACCAAGACAAGCTCAGTTGCAAAATCCGCGAATATATCGACGGCGGCAATCTCCCTAGGAATATTGACGAGGCGTTTGCTGTCAAGGTCACGGATAACGGTTCTTTTTTTCAAAAAAATGCGATTTTGTCAGTTTGTGACATGTGAAATTATATATTTTTAGGGTGAAAATGCGTTTTTGTCACGCCATAAGGTTTGACAAACGTCGTTTTTAACTCTATCTTTGTGGCGTAAAATGAAGACTCTAGAGCAAATACAAAAAATAGAGAATGTAATACTGTATGTATTGCAGAAGTTTGATGACGGCGTGGACTACATCAAGCTTTTCAAGATTATCTATTTTGCCCAGAGGGATTACCTGTGCCGTTTTGGCAAGACTCTCATCCCAGAAACATTCAAGGCCAGAATGCATGGCCCGATTCCGACATTGACTGACAAGGTCATAAAGAATGTCGAAGATGGGGTGGGTGACGATTTTCCCGATTTGAAGGAGTTCATGGAGTCTATCAAGGTTATCGACCAAAAGGTCTATGCCTTGAGAGAGCCGAATCTGGATTTTATCGCAAAGAAGGAACGCGAGTGCCTCGACAAGTGGTTTGATTACTGCAAAGACAGAAAGTCCTATGACCTGTCCGAGGAATCTCACGATGATGTTTACCATAATGTCGTAGCAAGGTCCAAAAAGGATCCTCAGCAAGACATTATGACGAATATCGACATTGCGATGTCCGGTCACGCTTCCGACAAGATGATCGAGTATATTCGCGAAAAAGAACTTCTTGTCGCTGAGCTTGCATAGTGGAAGATAAAGACGGAGTTCTCGCCAAGCTTCATGAAGAAGTTTGTATTGTAAAGTCTGCCGAAGACTTGTCTGTTGGCGATATTATCTATGTGGAATTGGATCAGGCCGATGGCATTAATACCCAAGGGTATCCTACTAGGCTGAAATATGTGGTCGTATCTGGTGCCAAGTCGGATAGAAAACAAATTGCTGCGGTTCTGATAAATTCAGAAAACGATTATTCCAACGATCCTGAATGGCAAAAAGAACAGTACTTGCTTTCTCAAAAGAACTACGCCAATTTCTTGGAATACGACAGCTGGCTGGACTGTTTTGAAATTAAGGAACTCAAAGTCCGCAAGATTGTTGCAAGGAAAGCCGAAAAGAAAGGTCGCCTGAACACTTACGACCTGTGCATCATGATGCAGAAATTGAAAGATTCAGAGTTCATTGATGAACACCTGAAGAAAGTGTATGGGATAAATTCTTTCGAAGTGCCGGAAGTATAGCCTGAAAGCTTCATTCAAAAAGTCTCTACAACTTAAAATTAAACAGCGGCACGCCGCCATAACGGCCTTCGAGATATGCCTTGTCTATTTTCTTGTCGAAGCGTTCGTTGTATTCTTCCAGCGAGTAGATGTTGCTTGCTCCGCTCTGGTCCTTGTCAACAAACCAGATTTCGTCACGACGCAACAAATCGAAGTCCATCAGGCGTGATTCGTGGGTGGTCACAATCAATTGGACGTTGCGGTTCTTGGAATATTCAAAGAACGCCTTCACGAACTGATATGAAAGGCATGGATGCAGGCAACGGTCCAGTTCATCGATAACATAGGTTTTGTTGGATTTTGAAAGCAATATTTCGAGAAGGTCAAAAAGACGCGCGGTGCCGTCGGATTCTTCAGCCATCTTGAACAAGGTTGCATTCTGGAAGTTATGCTTGAACTGGATGGAATACGCCTTGTCCTTTTTCCCGCGTTCCATCTTCACTACGAAAATTTCGTTTCTATCCCTGATGAAAATATCGTTCTTGGGAGTGTTGCTCATTTCCATTTGCTTGGCTACGTTTTGAAGCCAGAGCGGCGGGAAGAACGGGGCGACTTTTTCCAAGGGGACCTGGACGGACTTGACATCTTCGATTCCGGTACCGAATGCCTTCAATAGTTTCGAAGCTTGGCAAAGCGCCTCTTCGTTTGCAAGGAAAGAAGAAGTCGAAAGAGGGTTGGCCGGGTAGTTGATATCCAGGTTGTTCGCTATCCAGTTGAATGCAGTTCGTAAAACTTCCGCTTGCGGGTTGGTCTTGTAAAAACCGGCCATGGTGCGGTTGATAAAATTCAAGAAGAGTCCGTTGCTTCCATAGAAACTGGAAACAAGAACTTTGAGCATCTCGTTTTTTGCGAGCGGCCCGCCGAATTCGTAGCCATGCTGGGAGTCCTCTTTCTTGAAAAGATATTCTTCTTTAGAGGGGGTGAGCTTGCAGAGCCATTCGGAAACAAATAATCCGGTACTTAAAATAATTTCGAAACCATACGCAAACACTTCATCATTGACGATGAATTCTGCTTCAAAATAACTGGTTTTGTCTTTGTTATTCGGATCGGTCTTGCAATACAGGTTGGCGTCTTGAGGTAGGGCGGTTCCGCTTAAGGTGCAATTTTTGAAGAACGCCATCGCCTTAATCAGGTTGGACTTTCCTGCCGCATTAGCACCGTAAATGGCGGCGAACTTGAGCAGGTTTTGCTTGCCGGTCTTGAGAATGTGGTCTTCTTTGCTACGGACTTTCCCGGGAATCATCGAAAATTCCTGGCTAGAAGTATCGTGGGTTGCACGATCTTCTGAATCGAAAGAGAGGAAATTCTTGACATTAAAACGTATCAGCATATCTTCCGTCCGCGTTTAGTTGTGGAAATTTCTCTTTTATATCATTTAATTTAACAAAATAGCAAACAAAAAGCAAATGTAAAAGTGAAAAAATCACATTAGATAAAAATTTTTACTATATTTATGATACAGAAAGGGAACGCAATTGCAGTTGCGTTCCCGAGAGGTTCGAACAAAGCCGACCTATATGGGTTGTTTTGATGACCCAACCCAAATATAGATTGGTTTCCTTCCGAAAGTTGTTGATGGGGCCTTTGTTCGGGGTTTCATTTAACCTTATGTTTGGAGTGAAACAATATGTTATCCCCCATTTCGCCTTTAGAAAGGCCCTCGCCTGCGAAATATGGATTCATCTTTGTTCGATTCCGTCGCGTAAAAAACTCAAATCGAGTTTTGGATGCGTGGGATTACGGTCACAAAGCATGGAAAATACCTGTTCGTAAGAAACACTAAAGATGATGCCGAACTAGTAATGCTGGTTCGGCTTTCCTTATCTCCACACGATTTCTTCTTCAGCCTTGCGGTACACTTCTGCAAGGTTGATTTTCTTTTGGGGCTTGTGAAAGAGTAAATTGGTTGCGTTCAAGGAACGGCGTTTCTGGTGTTCCTTGGGGGCGATTTTTATTTGTCCATCGCCATTCAAGATTCGTGATACTTGGCTTTTGGAAATGCCGGAGAGTATTTCGATTTCGCGGACGGTGAAGCCCTGCGTTTGCAATTTATGCAAGTCGTCGGGGGTGCTGCCGACGAATGACTTGTAAATGTTCTTGAGATAGTCGCATTCAATGGTTGCGTCGCTGAATGTGATGTCTGCCTTGATAATTTTTCTCAGGTCAGCAGGGTAGGGCAATTTCTTGTTCAAGCTGATAATCTTTCGGAATAGGCGCGGGTTTCGGCCTGCAATTTTGAAATCATCGAGAAAATTGTTCAGGATGGATTCCGCGATTTCCTGTAGGTCATCTTGAGTGTATCTGTTGAAATCGACAATGGAATCAAAACGGCGAGAAAGGTCCTTGTCAAAATGCTTGAAAAGATTCGTCGTGGCGATGATGGTAATCTGTTCGTTCAGGTTGTCGAAGCCCTTGAGAATGGCCGACGTGGCGCGGCCCATTTCGCGAAGGTCGTGGGAGTTAGTTCTGTCGAGAGCGATGGCGTCTATCTCGTCGAACAAGACGAGAATTTTTTCGGGGTGCGCAAAATGATTCAGTTCGTCGAACAATGCGGCGATGTTCTTTTGTGTTTGACCGAGTTTGCTGTCGATGATGGTGTCGAAATCTACGCAGAACAGGTCGCGTTCCAGAATACGGGCAATCTGCCGCACGGATTCGGTCTTGCCTGTTCCGGGTGCGCCCTGGAACAGGAACTTGTTGATTCCCATGTTCCGCTGGATGGCGTTGATGATTCCGATAATGTCCTTTTCAATGGGCGTAGGGAGCGGCAGCGAATCGTGCGAAGGGGCGACCTTGCGGAAAAAAGTCATCTGGTCTTCGTGCATTTGCGGCACAAAGGCGTTCGCGCTGGACATAAGGGCCATGATGTATTCTGAAAGCTGAAAATCGCCGCTAGCGTCAAAATCCCGGGCTATTTCGTATGCCTCCTCGCGGAATGCGGGGTCGTTTTTTTCGGCGTAATAGCGAATCAGATTGATAACATTCTTCTTTTTCATGGACTGGACCTACCTTATTCCCTAATATAAATAATCTTGGGACAAAAGTCAAGTATTTTGGGACAAATTGTTTTGTTTCAAATTTATCGCCACTAAAATTATCGCCTCTGTCGGCGATAAATCCAGAAAACGGCGATAAAAAGATGGCGATAAAATTTGTTGACGGCGATAAATATTTCGCAAAATTGATACAAAATGTACGAGAAACGCGAAATAATTTGATTTTTTCGCTATTTCTTCCCCAATTTCCCACCAGAGACCACCACTATGAGTAAGTCTTCGGTCTTGTCACTGCCACATTTTGCAGGTGTAATTCACTTTATGTGTGATACTTGCGTATCAGAGATGTCATAATCGCGTTTCTATGAGAAATGTACTCTATTTGTGAAGGTGAGAAAAACTTTGTGTAGCTTCGATTACCTTTTCTTAGATTACAAGTAGCACACAATGGAACTGCGTTGTTGACTAATTCTCCGTTCTTTTGCTTCATGATAAGATTTCCGCCTTTGCTTTTGGGGACGAAGAAATGATCAATGTGTTCGCATGGCTTAATTTGGCATAACGGACATATGTTTTCATATAAGTAAAAAAGGACTTTTCGATTTTTGTCAATATATCTAGAATCGTAATTATTTTTTCGTTCAAAGTCTTTTTTGTTTATAATGTAATCAGCACTATTTTCGCTAATCAATCCATTTTGGGGCAAGTTTTGTAATTCGGAATCAACAAAATAGATTCTCTCTGATATCAGACGTTGATAATATCTTTTAAACCATCTACCCCTTCTGTAAAACTTATTCCTATGGGGAGAAAATCGTTTATTTTCAGGGGCATGAATAAACGCATCAATTAAGGATACTATAAAGAGAACAATAAGAATTACTGCCAAAAAAGATATTACAGTAATAAAATTGATTCCTGATGGACCACCATCTCTTACGCTCCCCCAAATAAGGAAAAACACTACAATAAAAAAGATCGATATCGCAAGTCGGACGGGACGCATATGATAAAATTAACAATATAATTTTCTTTCACGCCATTGCCGCTATTTCTTCCTCATTTTCCCGCCAGCGATAACCACCAGCAACGCGCCCACAGCTATGCCGCCAACTTTCTTAAGGTCGCTCCAGAATTGCCGCCGCTTTGCCTTGCATTGCTCGCAAAGTTTTTCGGTGTCTTCGGGCTTGTCGCAGCCGCACTTCTTGCATTTGTTCCAGAGTTTTTGAGTCATTAGCGTTCTTTTCTCCATTTTGCAGTCCGTTCTTCAATCATACTAGCGCGAGATCCCTACGGACTTGTTCAATGTCCTGGTGCAGCAGGCTTGCCGCCTTGGATATGGTAATGAGTTCCTTGCTCAGCGCCTTATAGACCAGGCTTACGAACCTAGTGGATTCTTCGTCGTGGTATAGCGACGTTTCGATGAGGGCCTTGTATTTCGTCGCCTTGTTTTTCTGGATGCAGAAGGTTCGGTAGCGCTGTTCCGAAATAATGCCGCATTCCTTCGCCTTGTACATGATTGCGTCGCAAGAGATTCCGTAACCGAGCTGGATGGCTCTCAGTTCCTGGTACGAGATGTCCCTGCGGGCCTTGCCGAGAATCCGTTTGAGTTCGGGTTCCGGGACAAGCATTTCACTTGCGAACAGGTGGCAGAAAGACTCTTCTTGTTTTTTGTCGATGGACTTGGGTAGGCGAAGCACGAGGTGCCCGAGTTCGTGAAGCGCGGTAAAGCGTTTCCGCTCGACGGAAAAAGTCTTGTTCAGAATGACAACATGGAATTTTTCGTTGACTAGGCTGCTCATACCGTCGAAGGATTCCGGGGCATCGATCTCGATGACTTTTACGCCGTGGTTTTCGAGCAGGTCGATTACGTTCACGATGCCGGCAAGACCGAGCCGCCATTCCTTGCGGACAATCGCTGCGGCCATTTTGACTTCTTCGGCGGAGTTGGCTCTGATTTGGGGGATAAGGTGTTTCGCGGCAGAGCTGCTGCAGATTTCCTCGATGTTGATGTAGCGTTCCATCAGGTCGGCGATGGTTTCGCGGAGGCTGTTTTCCTTTTTCTGCGGGAGCGTGCTTTTCTTGCGGAACCTCACGGAATCTACCTGCACCGTAAAGGGTCTGAAAAAGTAGTCAATGGGCAGGCCCAGCGCCTTGGATAGTGCGATGATGACTTTGCTGTTCGGTTCCAGCTGGCCGTTCTCGTACTTTGAAATCGCCATCTTCGAGACGATATTTCCCATGGCCGCACAGAGTTCGTCCATGGAGAGCCCTTTCATAATTCGGGCGTTTTTAAGCCTAGCAGAGAAAATGGAAAGATTTGCCATAGCGCCTCCGTTGTTTACAAATATATATTATTTTATAGAATTTGTAAACTAAATGAATTTGCCACTGTTTTGCCTTGTTTTTTTGCTATTTTTCCCAATATTAAGTACATTAATACCCGACCGTAAATCCGACTGTAAACTCAACTGTTCCACAAGGAGTACCCCATGAAAAATCGTTTTGCACTCACGCTTATGGCAACGCTCATCTGCAGCACGCTTGCCATGGCGCAGCTCCAAAAACTCCCCGTTCCGGCAAAGACCGGCGGCAAGCCTGTCATGGAGGCGCTCTGGGACAGGACTTCTGGCACGGAGTTCAGCGACAAGATGCTCTCTGACCAGGATCTTTCGAATTTGCTTTTTGCGGCTATTGGCGTGAACCGCCCTGCCGACGGCAAGCTCACTTCGCCGACTGCCCGCAACTTCCAGGAAATCCGCGTGTTCGTGTTCACGAGCAAGGGCGTCTCGGAATACCTGAACAAGGAAAACGCGCTGAAGCAGGTGGCGAAGGGTGACTACAGGGGGCTCGTTGCCGACCGTCAGGATTGGGCGAAGGCGGCCCCGGTCAGCATCCTCATCGTTGCAGACGAGACCAAGTTCGGCAGCAGCGACGCCCGCGCGAAGGTGACGATGGGAACCGACGCGGGAATCGTGAGCGAGAATATTAATTTGTTCTGTGCCGGCATGGGCCTGGTGACCCGCCCGCGCATGACGATGGACGTTCCCGCCATCAAGAAGCTTCTCAAGCTTTCGGACTCGCAGGTGCCCTTGCTGAACAATCCCGTCGGCTACGCGAAGTGATTAGAATCGCTCTGTAAAATTTTCTTACCCCTCTTGCCAGTTTTTCAAATATTAGGTACATTAATGCCCGACGTGTTTTTCCGTCTAATGGAAAAATGCGTCTTTTTTTATTCTGGGACTTTCAGAAAAAAGGGGACGCCTCTAACATCAATCGGCCGCCAAAGCGGTCAAATGGAGGCAAAATGGCAAAGAAGTCCATCAATATCTTGGACAAGGATTACACCCGCTGGGTAAAGGAACTCTCTACCCGTTACCGCAAGAGCCAAATTAAGGCGGCGGTAAAGGTAAATAGCGAAATGTTGCGCTACTACTGGGAACTGGGGCGCGATATTGTAACCAAGCAGGCCGAAAATAAATATGGGAGTAACTTTTATGGTACACTTAGTACCGATTTAAAGAAAGCAATCCCTAACGCCGAAGGGCTGTCTCCATCGAATATTCGCTATTCTAAAAGATTTTTCCAGCTATATAGTCCTGTCTTGGAAAATCTTCAGCAAGTTGCTGAAAAATCTCAAAGTCCTTTAGAACGACTTGAATCTACGTTATTCTCTGTTCCGTGGGGGCACCACATGTTGCTCATCGATAAGTGCTCTGACGCACCTCAAAAGGCCTTGTTTTTTGCCCGCCAGACGGTAGAAAATGGCTGGAGCCGCTCTACGCTCTTGAATGCGCTCTCTACCGACCTTTACGAGCGCCAGGGAAAGGCGTTGACGAATTTCGAGAGGACTCTCCCTGCAGCGACAAGCGACCTGGCTCAGGAACTGACGAAAGATCCTTACAATTTCGCGTTTACGGGTATTACGGGCCGCTACAACGAAAAATTGTTGAAAGATAGTCTGCTGAACAATATTACCCGTTTTTTGGTAGAACTGGGCACGGGCTTTGCGTATGTTGGCAGAGAATATGGCATTATGGTGGGCGAAAGAGAAAAGTTCATGGATTTACTTTTTTACAATCTGAATCTCTCTTGCTATGTCGTTGTTGAGGTGAAAATCGGGCGCTTTGAATTTGCCGATATCGGGCAGTTGGGCGGATACATGGTGGCGTGCAACCACATCCTTAAAAAGGAGGGGCGCGACAATCCGACAATCGGCCTGCTGATTTGCAAGGAAAAGGACAAGGTGCAGGCACAGTACGCACTGGAATCAAGTACGCAACCTATCAGCATTTCGGAATATGAATTGGAAAAATTCTACCCTGAAAAGGTTGAAGGCACAATGCCTACCATCGAGGAACTTGAACAGAGACTTTCTTCTTTGTGAAAGAATGTATTAAAATGAAGAGGTTTACAATAGGGCTACAATAAAGGCTACAAAAGTTCAGAAACGTATTTGCCCCGGCAAAATTGGTTATCAGAAAATCCTATAACAACCGCCCGTCGCGAAAAGTTGTATCTTTTCGGTGTAGAAGGTAACATCATGAAAAGACATTTCGCTTTTTTGCTTTGCTCCCTGCTCCTCGTGGCAGGCGGCGCATCTTACACGTTCGCTGCTCCAAAGGCGGCCCCGGCCGAGGACATCAAGATTGTCAAGGTGAACGACGCCAACTTCGAAAGTGAGGTTCTGCAGTCCAAGAAGCCGGTCATTCTGGATATCACTTCCACGAGCTGCCCGCCGTGCCTCATCATGATTCCGACCCTCATCGGTATCGCGAAGAACTATCCCGACATCAAGATTGCGACGGTGGGCATCGACGAACCGGGCATCGACAAGATTAAGGCTACGCTCCCGATTCGAGCGTTCCCGACGTTCTTCATGGTGCGCGACGGCAAGATTGTAAACCAGCTGGTGGGTGCTGTCAAGGAAGAAGAACTGCTCTCTGCCCTGCAATACACGCCTTCCAAGAAGCCCGCCGCCAAGCAGAAGAAAATCAAGAATGCGAAACGCAATATGGTGTGCAAGACTCCTGGGCAGTTCAACGGGCTCAAGAACCTGGTGACCATCTCCTTCGTGTTCGGCGACTACGAAATCGAGAATGTGGATATTGTGACGGACGTGTTCGTGCCGCCGGAACTGAGCGACAAGCGCGAGCAACTGATGGATCACGTGCGTGCCAGCGGCAAGGGCGAGGTGGAACCCACCATGACCGGGTTCCGCATCCATATTGACAACAACTGCCGCTTTATGAAGGCAATGGACATGAAACGCACCTCTACATACGGCGAGATGCGCGCGGGCCTCGAACTGCAGGGATTTAGTTGCCAGTAAAAGAACTGCTTACAAGGAGATCCCCGCCTGCGCGGGGATGACAAAAGGGTGCACCGTGTATGACAAAGGGGTGCACCGTGTATGACAAAGGGGTGCATCGTGTATGAGAAAGGGGTGCGCGGGGGATGACTGTGGTCCCTGTTATTCCTTTTCGTAGCGCACGTAGGCAAATTTTTTGCTATCGGGGGCCCACGAGTTCACGTTGATGGTTCCCTGGCCACCGAACAGCTTTAGAATCGTGCGGGGTTCGCTCCAGCCGGTCTTATCGTTGCCCGTCATCAGACGGATTTCCACATTCTTGTTGGGCACGTGTTCGCCGGGCCGCACGTCCCGTTCGTGGTAGGCCAGCATCACGACTTTCGTGCGGTCGGGCGAAATGTGCGGGAACCAGGTGTTCCAATGGGCGTCTTGTGTCATCTGCGTCTGTTCGGAGCCGTCGGACCTCATGCGCCACGCCTGCATACGACCGCTGCGAACAGAATTGAACCAGATGTATTCTCCGTCGCAGTCGTATTCCGGTCCGTCATTCAGGCCGAAAGCCGTCGTGAGCTGCGTCTCGTTCCCGCCGGCAGTGGGAATGGTGTAAATGTCGTATTCTCCATCCCGTTCGGCGCAGTAGGCGAGCATCTTGCCGTCGGCGGTAACACCGTGGAGGTAGCTGGGAGCAAGGGGCGTCACCAGTTCCGGCATGCGTCCGTCAAAGAAAATCTTGTAGATGCGGGAAAGGCCGTCTTCTTTGGTGTGGTGGCTCACGAAAAGTCCTAAACCGTCGGGAGAGAGCACGTGGTCGTTGTTGCAGTTGTCCACAAAGTAGCTCGGAACTTCGGTAATGGCTCCGCTTTCGATTTCGATTTTATAGATGCGGCCTTCGCTGTTGTAGGTGAGGAATTTTCCGTCGGCGCTCCAGTTGGGCGCTTCGATGATCTTGTCGAATTTCTTGAGGAGTTTGGATTCGCCGGTCTCGATATCGAAAATTTCCAGGAAGGACTTGTCTCCGCTGCGGTCCCAGACTTCGCCCGGGCTGAGTTCGAAGGGGTAGCTCACTCCCCATGCGGCGCGGAGGTTGTCCATCTGCGTCATCATCTGCATGGTCTTGCTGTGAGGCATTTCGGGGCATTCCTTGAGGCCTTTCTCGAGGGCCGCCTTGCAGCCCAGCACCTCGTATTCGTAGCAATTCTCGATGCGGGGCGGCCTTACGGACTCTACCAGATTTCCGGCCACATCGAACAGCTGGATTTCTTCCATGTCGTTGAGGTTCTGTACCCGAATAAAGCCTGTGGTTCCGTAGATGACGCCCTCGTTTTTGAGAGGCGCTACCATGGAGGTCTTGAGATGCGCCACCTGGCCATTCGCATATACCAAATCAATCCAGTCCGTCGCATCAACGCCCGTGTGGAACTTGACGCACTTGGTTTTCGTCTGCACGATGTGATTCGCGATGCAGTTCCCACCCGATGTCATTTCCGCGCAGTCTCCACCTGATGTCATCCCCGCGGAGGCGGGGATCTCCTTGCAAATTTCCGGGTCAGTCAAAAAAATATCCGCGAACGTGAGGCTGTAAATGCCCAAGTCAAGCAGCGCGCCGCCTGCAAGCTCCGGTTTTTGCAAACGTTCGATATGCGAAAGCGGCATAGAAAAATCCGCTTCCACGCTTTCTACCTTGCCAATTTTCCCGGCAAAAATCCAGTCCTTGACCATCTGCACGGCGGGCAAGAACCTTGTCCACATGGCCTCGCTCATGAACACGCCTTTTTCTTCGGCAAGAGCCACCACTTCTGATGCCATCAGGGCGTTGGCGGTAAATGCCTTTTCTACCAGCAGGTTCTTGTTGTGTTCCAGGCAAAGCAAGATGTTGTTGTAATGCTCGGAATGGGGCGTGGCCACATAGATCATATCTACCGCAGGGTCCCGGGCAAGTTCCTCGTAACTGCCGTAGGCACGCCCGAAACCGTATTCGTCGGCAAATTTTTTCGCCTTGTCAAGTGAGCGCGAAGCAACCACATAGCATTCTACGCCCATGCCCCGCTTTTCGAGAGTCTTGACGGCAGCCGCCATCTTGGTGGCAATATGCCCACAACCGAGAATTGCAAACTTCATGATATCCCCAAAAAATACCGCCTAGCACCCTGCTGGCGGTATAATCAATATAGACTTATTTTGTATGCCTGTAGACTCCGCAAGCCTTTATAAATGGACTCACATGTATACAGTAATTTTTCAACTGTGGGCGGGATTTACTTCTGAATGGTCTTGAAGATGTAATTACCCTTCGGAAGTTCCTTGAATTGGACATCGTTCGTTCCATTTGTGGAGCGACGGGCCATCAGCTGCCCAATTAGATTGATGGCATATACTTCGTAGTTCCCGGGTTTGTCAAAGTGGATTGTGTAGATGCCGCCACTTAAGGAAACGGTAGAGCGAACGCTGATTGGGGCGGCCACAATTGCTGTTTTTCCCGAAGATGAGCTTGCCGCCTTACCAGAGGCTGAACTTGAAGGTGTTTCGGCAGTTCCGGAGCTGTTTGCTGAGCTTGTCGAACTAGTCGAAGGGTCGCTGGAGCTGAAAACCGGGTCGCCACACGGTGCTTGGTTGCAGACAACCTGCATCGGCTCAAAGATGAGATTCCCGAGAATCGCCTCGCCGGAAATTCCCGATGCCGTCAGGTACAGGTCCTTGATGCCGCGCAGGCCCATATCGCCCGAGCATTTCGCCGCAGACCAGCCGCCACCCATAAGAGAACTATTTGACAGGTCACATGTGAAGACCGCAGTCCCGTCTTTCTTGCCGTCGCGAATCACGATCTTACCCGAATAGGCGTTTTTCACCTGAAGGAAAACATTGCCGATATCCTTGATCGAATCCAGCACCACGTTCTCGAAAATCGCGTAGCCGCCGTCCTTGATGGCGAACTCGTCGTCCGCAGTCAAACGCACGCGGATGCCGTTGTCAAAGCCATTTGCAGGAATCGTATCGCGGATAATGCGCAAGAAGTCGATGCGGTCCAGTTCCGCGAAATTGCCGTTAGGCGAAGGTTCCAATTCGATGAAGTTGCCGCCGCGCTTGAGTTTCGCGGGCACCATCACCACGGACTTTTCGGGGAACGTGCCCCAGGAACCCGTAGGCGGAAGCGTCACCGTCTGCGACTTGCCATTCACTGTCACCTTGTGCATCGCGGCCGCATCGCCGCCGTTTGCGTAGCGGTAACGCAACAGGTAGTCGCCCGCCTGCATGATGTTCATGGGCAGGCGAATCTTGGAACCAGCGGTATTTACGTATGCCAGGTATTCCCCGTTAGATGCGGTACTGCTCGAAGAAATCACGAGGTCGCCGGAAACGGCCCGGGTTAACGTGCCATGCTCCACTTCTGCACTCAGGTAGCGCCCGAGAAAAGGCTGGCCCATCTCTGCCCAGTTATCCTCGGTAAACACGACGTCACGAATATGAATATGGTTGTACTTGTCGCCATTCAAATCGTAGTAGTGGTGCACAAAGCGCACACGGTTCAGGTCCTGGAAGGCCTCGCCGCCTCCCGGCCCCACATAGCGCCCGTAACGCTCCAACAGAATCGTGCCGCCGCCATTTGCCATATCGTAACCCGCACGGTCCTTGTACGGACCCGTTACTTTATCAGCGCGGCCGTAAGCCGTCTTGTAGGTAGTCTGCTCGATATCCGGGCCCTGCATGCAGCACTTGTCCCATGCGGTAAACAGGAAGTACTGGCCGTTATGCTCGATAAGGCTCGGGCCTTCTTCGGCTCCGCCGCTTTCCTTGCTTGTACGGCGCGCAATGTTGTAAACGGTCTTGTCGTCACTTGCCTGGTAGCCCGTAGCCGCGTCAAGCTTAATCAGCTGGATGCCCAGCCCGAACGATCCGAACGCCATCCAGTAATTTCCCTCGGTATCGCGCACCACGTCGGCGTCGATGGCGTTATAAGAATCCGTCCCCTGCTTGGTGTGGAAAACATGGCCGTGGTCATTCCAGCCGTAACCATTTGTCCCCGGCACAATCGATGTCGTGGCCGTATAGCCGATGGCCGAATTGCGTACGCCGAATTCCGACACGCAGTAGTACACGCGGTACTCGCCGTTCATGTAGAAAATGTCCGGAGCCCAGATTCCCTCGGTGCCCGGAGCATAGGTGTAGGCCCACTGCGGAATGGCACTCACGGTGGAGCGGTGGTTCTGCCAGTTGTAAGCGTCTTCGCTTGTCCACAGTTGCAGATTGTTGTTGGTGCTCATGAGGGCGTAGCCGTCCTCGAACCGTACCATGCTCGGGTCGTGACCAGGTTGCAAATTATCTTTCGCATACCAGTCAGCGGCAAAAGACTGTGCCGCGAAAGCGCAAACTGATAGGGCGAAAAAGTTTAATCTGCAATTCATCCGAACGTCTCCTCTTTTTCTCAAAAATAACACCTTGCCCTAATCATTTTTTGAGGAGAAAACCAAAAAACCTTGACAATTTGTCTAGACGGTTTATTCTGAAATTCTACATCGGAATCACTGTGGTATTTGAATTGCGGGCATATATTCCGGAGGGGTTTGCCCCTGTTGTCGAAAAAATTCTCACAAGCACTCCTTAGACTCAAAATAATAAAGTATATTACGGATAGGTATGCTCTATATCCATCAATATCCCGATTGGACGCACTTTCGGTTTGATTCCCGGAAGGTCCTGAACGCTCTTGGCGAGACCCGCTTGCAAGAGGGCAAGCTTATTGGCGCTATGGAGACCTGCGGGTTCCAGGATTTGGAGCAGGAGTTGTTGATTCAGGATATTTGCTCCAATTCTGCCATTGACGGAATTCATCTGGACAAGGCTTTTGTGGAGCAGCAGGTGGCTCTTGTGCAGGGAGGTTCTGCCCAGTCGGCAGACCCTGCGGTACGCATATATCTCGCCGCCATTACCAAGGCGTTTAATCCGTTGACTCAGGAACGCTTGTTTGCATGGCACGCCTCCATGGGACAGAACAAGGTGGCCAGTTTTCGTGCTGCACCCAGTGCGGTCCAATACCGCCAGGGTGAGCTTCAGCTGGATTTCGAAGGGCCAAATCCGGAACGTCTGGAGCAAGAGGTGGAACGTTACATCCAGTGGATGGAAAGTTCCAGTATGGATGGCGTCATCAAGGCGGCGGTGGCCCATTTCTGGTTTGCGACTCTTAGGCCTTTTGCCGATGCCAACGGGCGCTTGGCAAGGCTCCTCACCATCGTGGCCCTTGCCCGCAGCGAGCAGACCACCCGTTGCCAGTTTTCCTTGAACCAGGCTTTTCTGGAGCGCCGTGAAGATTATTTCAAGATTCTCAACGCAACCCAGCGCGGTAACGGCGACTTGACGGAATGGATTCTCTGGTTTATCGAAACATTGCAGGCTGCCATGGCGAGCACTCGGGAGCGCATTCTCAAGGAACAGCGCAAGACGGCCTTTTACAACCGCCATGCCGGAGAGGCTTTTGACGAAAAGGACCAGAAGTTGTTTACCGCCCTGTTTGCTGGAACGCTTCCTGCAAGTTTTACCGCCAAGGAACTGGCGGCAATTATCGACCAGAGTCACGACACGGCCCTCCGCACTATCCAGAAACTCATCGCCAAGGGCATCTTGAAATCCGACGAGAAGGGCGGCCGCAGCCAGCGGTATTCTGTTAGGGGATAGGGGCTAGGATCCAGGGGTTAGGGGATGGAACAAAAAAGACCCGCTTTCGCGGGCCTTGATTTTCCAAAAGAAAAGCTTGATT
This sequence comes from Fibrobacter sp. UBA4223, assembly GCA_002382975.1. GTDB lineage: Bacteria > Fibrobacterota > Fibrobacteria > Fibrobacterales > Fibrobacteraceae > Fibrobacter. The sequence continues at coordinate 32,708 of DFTB01000011.1, read as the reverse complement.
ACCCTTCTTCCAGGGCTTCCTTGAATTCATCAACAGTGGCGATGTATTCGTCGATCATGTCGGGCTTGGAATCCAGGTGGGCAAGAATCTTATCCAGGTGTTCCTTGTTGAACACGGCTTTGAGCTGGCGGCTGGCGTGACCCTTGTAGCCCCATTCCTTGAGGATTTCGTCGGTGACCACGAAGGAATCGTCCATAGAGACGAAACGCATGGGACCATAGACAGCCCAGTTGTGTTCCATCTGCATGCATTCCGGTTCCTGCATTTCGGGGTTGGCCATGTAGCGCTGGATATGACGGGTGCGAACATCCTTGATCTTGTCGATGCGCATATAACCCATGATCAGGTACTTGTTGCGCATTTCGGAATCGCTGAGGCCTTCGTAGCGGGTGCCGAACAGAATGTAGCGGCTCTTGGCACGGACAATGGCGTTGATGTTTTTCACGTTGCAGCAGCTCATGAGACCGTAGGTGCTGGTCTCGTAGTTGGGTTCATAGAAGAAGCCCTTGCCGTTTTCGTTCAGCTGGTCACGGACAGGCATTTCGGACTGGTGACTGGTCTCCACATAGAGCAGGCTGCCGGCGGCGTTGCCACGGTAGTCTTGCCAACCTTCAAGATTGATTTGTGTCTTAGGCATTATTCAACCCCTAAAAAAGTGATACATAATAAAAAAACCAGCGGACCTAAAAAGGTTCGTCATTTACGTTGCCAAAATACAAAAATCAGTGCTAAAGGGTGAGGGCTTCTGCCGAAATATCCGCCATTCCGAACAGATTAGCCCCTTTTTCGAAGAAATTGGCAGTATCCGTGGTCAAAAAGCGGGTCTTGCCGGATCGCGAAAGCCGGGCATCCATCTCGGGGTGCCGGTTCAGGTAGTCGACGGTCTTGTCCGCCACGATCTGACCCTGGATGACCAGGCGCACTCCTGCGGGGAGTGCCTCCCGGATTTCTTTTTCCAGCAGGGGGTAATGGGTACAGGCCAAAAGGACGGTGTCTATTTCGGGGTCTTTCTGGAGCAGCGCTTCTACATCTTTCTTGACAAAAAAGCGGGAGCCCTCCGTATCCATCTCGCCGTTTTCTACCAGGGGAACCCACATGGGGCAGGCGTGCTGGGTGACCTTCAGTTCCGGAAAGAAATGGCTGATTTCTATCTGGTAGCTGTTGGACGAAACCGTACCTGCGGTAGCGAAGATGCCGATGTGCCCAGTGCGGCTGAACTTGCCGATTTCTTCGGTAGTGGGCCTGATGATACCCAGCACCCGCTTGTCCGGAAACTCTACGGGCAACACCTGCTGTTGGATGCTCCGGAGCGCCCGGGCCGATGCCGTATTGCAGGCGAGAATCACCAGGGGGCAGCCCCTGTTGAAAAGCTCCCTCACGCACTGGAGGGTATAGCGGAAGATGGTCTCGAAACTCCTGCTCCCGTAAGGCGCTCGGGCGTTGTCGCCCAGGTACAAGAAGTCGTATTCGGGCAGGGCCTTGCGCAGGTCCTGCAAAATCGTGAGCCCGCCAAATCCGGAATCGAAGACGCCTATCACAGGGCGGCCTCCATGCGGGAACGGACCAGGGGCATCAGTTCCTTTCTCGGGTCGTTGTCGCCCTGGCGTTTTTCGATTTCACCTGCGTCGATGGGCTCTAGAATCTGTACGCTCACCTTGCAGCGCCCGGTATTCTTGCGGCGTTCCCACACGGCAGATGTTCCGCGGATAACCACAGGGAGCACGATAGCATGTGCCTCTAGCGCAAGCCTGAAACCGCCGCTCTTAAAGGGCGAGAGTGCTTCACTTTTTCCGCGAGTGCCTTCGGGGAACAGACAGAGCCGTGGTGCCCGACCAGATGCCATGGCTTCGCGAATCAGCGCTCCGCCACCACCCTTTTTACGGTTGATAAAAATGCAGCCGATCTTGTGCATCCAGAAATTGAGGAATGGGATGAACCTAAGCGAAGCCTTGGCGATAAACCCTACAATGCGTTCAATGGAAAGAAACATCACGGGAATGTCGGCGTAGGAATTGTGGTTCCCCATGACAAACACGGGGCGGCTCCAGTCCACCTTGGAAAGAATCGCCTGGTCTTTTATTTCCAGGTCAACCCGCAGCACGTTCATGCAGAATCGGGAGAACTTCTGGATTTTTCCTTCGAGCCAGGTGTTGAAATTTTTTCCGTAGGCAACCAAGATAAAGGGCAGCGCGAGAATATGCGCGAGCATATAGCCAAGCACTACAATTACCACGTATATTCTAAACAAGATAACAGGCATAGTCCATCGGGGTTGCTTGGGGTAGCGGGGCAGGAACCTGGACGGTTTCAGTTTCAGCAGTTTCCCTTTCCAATACCTCTGCTTGCAATATAGCAAAACCAGATAAGATTCGGCACGGGTCACCCCAACGTAATACAGCCGCCTTTCTTCGTCCATCTGTGCCTTGCGCTGTTTTCGGTTGCCTTCGCACTTGCCCGGCGTGAATCCTTCGGCAAGTCCCGCGTAAAAGACTACGGCGTACTGGAGGCCCTTGGAGGCGTGCACCGTCTCGATATGGATGCCGTCTTCCAGCACTTCGTCGCCTGCCATGGGGTCGCCTGCGATGGGCAGCTCGCATTCCCGCAGGGCTTCTTCGAAATATTGCCGCAGCCGGTTGTACCGCACCAGGATGGCGAAGTTTTTCCATTGGAGTCCGTAGTTTTCGCGCAGGGAATGAATGGCGGTCTTTATCTTTTCGATTTCTTCGATGGGGTTGTCCGATACCCAGACTTCGGGCTTGCGGTTTTCGGTGAAAATCCTGTTGCCGCCGGAGCCCTTGGGGTTCCCTGCCCGGAGAACCTTCCGTAACGTTACGGGCTTGTTCACAAAAATGTCGTTGGCCAAATGCAGCACATTCGGTACGGAGCGGTAGTTCCATTCCAGACGGATGAGGGTACTGTCCTTGAAGTCCGCCTGGAAACGCCGGATGTTGCCGATGTCCGCTCCGCGGAAGCCGTAAATGGCCTGGTCGTCGTCGCCTACTACGAACAGGTCCTTACGGTTTCCGAGAACGTTCTTGACCAGCCTGTATTGGGAAGGGTTGATGTCCTGGTATTCATCTACCAGGATTTCGGTCCACAGGGACTGAAAGTATTCTCTTGCCTTTTCGCAGGTTTCAAGCAACCTGATAGCGAGGTAAATCAGGTCTTCGAAAACCACGTTTCCAGACAAAATAACGTTTTTCTGCAGGGGTGAAATTTTTTTCTTGATGGCGCCTGGTAAATCATCTGAAAAAAGTTCCTCCCGGTTCAGCTTGGCGGCAGGAATCTTTCGCCTTGCCAGTTCCCGCAAGAATTCCCGCTGGTCCGTTTCCTTTGGGGTAGGAATCTTGTTGAACCCGAGAATTTCGTAGGCGAAGCGCTCTCCTATTTTCTGCTTGAGCATGAACAGCGCGAGGGAATGAAATGTGCAGAGCCGTACACCGGCTTCCGGGAAAAGAGCCTCTACCCGCTCCCTCATTTCGGCGGCGGCCTTGGCGGTGAAGGTAAGGGCCAGAATCTTTTCGGGCTGTACCCCGCTCATGATGCGGTACTGGATCCGCTTGGTCAGTACAGAAGTTTTGCCCGAGCCCGCCCCTGCAAGAATCAGGAGAGCTCCGTTTTGTTTATGGTCGTGCAAGACGGCCATACGCTGGTCGCCGTTCAGACCTTTCAAGATGCTTTCGGCATCCATAGGTTACCGTTGTGGAATGCGGCGCCCCGAAATTTGCGCCTGCGGGATATGGAAAAGGGACTAGGTGGTTTCCTTGTCCGAAACATTCGGGCGGCCGCCCAGCAAAAAGGCGAAGCCTCCGAACAGACTCAACAACAAACTTACAAAATAGGCCAGCAGCTGGATTACTACCGATTCGAGACCGGGCACTCCGGCGCGGGCAAACAGGGACTGGGCGAGCAGTTCCCTAGGGCCGAACCCGCCGATAGAAATAGGCAGGGCACTTACGATAGCTACCAGCGGGATGTAGTAGAAATACCAGGAGATAGACAAATCTACTCCGACAGCGATACCGCAGAAGAAGTGTACGAAAATTCTGAGGGACTGGGTCACCGCCGAAAGTCCGGTAATTTGCGCCATCAGTTTTTTGGACTGGAAATTCTGGAAGCGTTCGAACATGCGCTCCATGCGCGAACTGATGCCCTTCGGCAAAATTCTAGAAAAAACCTTGTGGCCCAACCGCCCTAGCCGCCGGCTGCAAAGTCCGCCCAGCAAGGCGCAGAAGCCGATAAAAATCCATACCGACGGCCACATGAACGCCCGCTGGGCGTCGTCGTGCATAAAGAACAGGAGTCCCATGCCCAAGGTGAAGAGCGTTACAAAGAAAAGCCCAAAGAGCCTGTCGAAGAATGTAGCGGTAAGTCCGGCGCCGACACTGTCCTGCCCACCCTGCATGCGGATGTCGTAAACCTTCTTGACGTCGCCGCCTACGTTTCCGGGCATGAAGTTGTTGAAGAATAGCCCTACGTAGTAAAGCTTCAGCAGGTGTCCGTACTTTAAGTTCACGCCCTGCCGCTCCAGCAAAAGTTTCCACTGTAGGCAGGCCGTGAAGTTGGAAAGGGCGAGGCAGACCACGGCAAGCGTGAGAGGCAGCAGGCTTTTTGTAGAGAACAGCCGATACAAATCCCCGATGTCCCAATCCGGGTCGCTCACGATGTTATGGTACACGAAATACGCGGGGACAATGGTCACCGTGAGTTTCAGCAGGAACACCAGCGTGGATTTGAGCTTCGGGGACAGTTTCATGGACTAGGGCTTTTTGCCCAGGACTCCTATGCTCAGCTGGGTGTAATGCATCAGGGGGTTGGATTCCAGGGAATCCAGGATACGGTCTTTTATCTTTTGGTAGGCGGTCCCCTGCAACGGATACTTGGGCAGTTCCACGCCTAGCTTGAAGCAGAATTCCCGTGCCATGCGGTAGAACAGGTTCGGGCGCATCCAGTCGCCGTACTGGTAGACATTTTCAAATCCAGCGTCGGTCATGAGTTTTTTCAGCTGGGACATGGTGAACTGCTTTTCCCAGCCGGCGAACCACTTGTCCATGGCGATCAAGATGTGCTTGATGATGGTGTAGGGGTGTACCGTTTGCGGTACGTCGCAGAGGCAGTGTCCGCCGTGCTTCAAGATGCGGAAGTTTTCCTTGATGAGCGGGAGCGAGTCCTTGAAATGCTCCGCTAGCCCTTGGTGGAAAACCAGGTCGAAGGTGTTGTCGGGGAAAGGCGCCTTGAAGGCGTCGCCACGGACGAGTTTCAAGTTGTCGTATAGGTTGTCTTTTGCCCGCAGGCCATCCACAATCTTCAAGCTGTTCTCGGCAAAATCCAACACGTACACGTCGGCGCCCAGGCGGGCAAGCTCGGCACTGTCACGTCCGGTGCCGGCACCAACTTCCAGCACCTTGAGTCCTTCGAGTTTAAAATTCTTCTTGATGGTATTCAGCACCGACGGAGACGAGGGATACACCTTGTCCATGTCGTTTTTCTGTTGCCAAAAACGGTTCCATACGGACTGGTCTGGTTCTTTTACTGTCATAACCGGCAAAATATACGAAATTGTATCTTGCGGAGTATCAACGAATTACGAAATCTCGGGGTGTTTCTCGTCATTTTTACTTAATTTTGTAATAAAAAGATGACAATGTTTGAAATTCATGACAAAATTTTGTATCTTTGACCAAGGTTTAAGGACGATAAGGGGCGTTTTTTTGCCAAGTTGTAAAATTTTGTTCTTTTGGCATACAAGTTGCTCAAAAAAAGCGATATTTAGAGAGACAAGGTTAAAGAAATGCATATTGATTCAACAGATACAACCCTAAAAAGATACCTCGAAGACATTAGACGCACAGCCCCCCTCTCCCGCGAAGAAGAACAGATTCTTTTCCAGAAGGCGAAGGAAGGCGACAAGATTGCTAGAAAGAGACTGATTTCTGCCAATATGCGTTTCGTTTTGAAAGTGGCTATCCAGTACCGTGGCTGCCCGATTCCGCTGCCGGACCTGGTGAGCGAGGGGGCAATGGGCCTGGTGCGCGCCATCGAGTCCTTTGAACACACCCGCGGCCTCAAGTTCATCAGTTATGGCGTGTGGTGGATCAAGGCCTACATTACCCGCGCCATCAACGAGCAGGGTAACCTGATCCGCTTGCCGGCAAACCAGCACTTGCGTGTGCGCAAGGCCCTGCACGAACAGAGCCGCGGTAAAGAGATTAACGAAGAGATTCGCGAGCTTATCCAGATCGGTCAGCGCGGCGTGTCTTTCGATAGCCCCCTGAAGGCGGACTCCAAGGCCACATACGCCGAGGTGCTTCCCGACAACGGAGCCTCCAACCCTGAGGCCGATTCCGAAATCCAGAGTGTAGAAAGCCTTGCCCGCGACCTGATGGAACAGCTCCCGGAGCGCGAAGCGAAGGTCATTACCGGCATTTTCGGTATCAACCAGGAAGCTCCCCAGACGCTTCGCGAAGTGGGCGAGTCCATGAATATTTCTCACGAGCGCGTCCGTCAGCTGCGTGACCAGGCGCTCCGCCGTATCCGCAAGTACAACAGCAAGGAATTCCTGCAAGAAAAGAAAGACGCGTTCCTCGCGGCTATTAATAAATAATAGCCGCTCCATGACGCAAGGGGCTCCGCCCCCTGGACCCCCTTTCCAGAGGCCGGTCACGATTAACAAGTAATAGTAATAAATAAAGTAGTTTTCATTACCTCCATGGAGGCTCGCCCAGACGGGCGGGCCTTTTTCTTTTTGTATATTCTTTCTGTATGGAAAACGATTCTTTGAATATGGACGCTGGCGGTGTGGATGCCGTCGTGACGGACAGTTCCGTTGCGGTTTTGGATTCTGCCGCTGCGCCGGAAATGCCCACGCCGGAACAGCTGGGAATTTCTATAAAGGCGGGGCACGAAGGTGGCCTGCCCGCCATTACTGTAGGTGATACTTTTGAGTTTCCGGTGACGGTCTCCTGGAGCGTGCAGGGGAGCGCCCTTTTGGTAGTGCCAACGGGTTCTGCCAACGCGAAGGGTTTAACCCAACTGGGAGTGTCCCAGGAGTCGGCGCGGTCGGTGAAAGATGGCAAGGAAATCGCATCCATCACCTTTACGTACAAGATTGTGGCGCAGGATACGGGCAACCTGCACATTCCCGCCCTTAAGTTCGAAATCCCGACGCAAGTGGGGCAGCCCCTTGACTTGCGGAGTGAAAGCATGGACGTGCGCGTGGACGAGCCTTTCAATCCGCTACCGTTTGCGGTAGGTGGGATTGTTGCCCTTTGCGTTCTGCTGGCCGGACTCTGGCGTGTCAAGCGTCGCGCCGCTGCACGTGAGGCCGTTGCTGCAAGGAATGCGGCCGACGAGGCCTTGCGCGATCAGATGCTGGTCTTGAAACAGCGTGTCAATTCCGCCGATAGTCGTGAGTGGCTCTTGGATCTGGAAAGTATCTGCAAGGGGTATGTGGCCCGTAAATTCGGGATGGCGACCGCCGACCCGGTCAATCTCGACAACCTGGTAAAAGAAGGCAAGTTAGAAGGCTGGGAAACCCTTGTAGAAGAATTCGCTCACGCCCGCTACGGCGGAGGCAAGCGGGACAGTTTCGAGAACAGGGAAACTTGGAAGGCGGCCATGCGCCTTATGGGCGTGGAAGAAGAATGAACGGTACCGTGCCGCCATTTCTTTTGTTATGTTTACGAAAAACAGAGGTAATTTAGTATGAAATTGAAAGCCCTTGTTGCTGCATTTGCAACGGCATTTGTTATGGTTGCTTGCGACAGTTCCACTTCGTCTGATGACGAGACTGTGGTCAATTCTAGCGATAGCCAGCCTGCATCTAGTTCTGTAAAAGAAAGTACTGGTAAGAAAACTGTAGAAGCACCAAGTGGTCTGACAGATGAACAGGTTTCTCTCCTGAACATTTTTGAAGAGGTAGTCAAGAAAGGCAAAGGCGAAACTTCTGACGGCGGTGCGTCTAACGAAGAAGACTGCAAGTCTGGCGAAACCAAGACCGAGTATGTTTTGGGAGAGGAATTGGGATACACCTGCTGGATGGATGGAATGTGGATTCCGACTTCGGGAGTTGCTCAATTGATTGAAAAGGTTCCTCCGGAAGTCTTGAATTCTGCTCTGGAACAGACGGGCTTTACCAAGGAAGAATTTATTGAATTACTCGATGTTATCACCAAATTAGATGTAACGAAGAATGAACTTGGCGTTACTTGCGAAGGGGAGGTTGAAAGTGATGCGTGGAAGATTCATGGTACGGGTACGATGAGTGGAGTGGAGTATACACTTGATGGCGATGTGACCTTCGAAGGCTCCACCATGACCTCTGTTGAAAGAATGGGAATGAACATGTTTACCGAGGCGGCCTGTAAAGGGTTTTTGACATCAATTGACGAAGACGAAGAGGATGAGGACGACGAAGACGATGCAGAGATTTACGGCACAGTTGTTGAATCCAGGGAGTATTGCAATGGCACTTTCTTCACAACTGTGGAAAAGAGAGTCAAGCAAAATGTAAGTTCTGCGGAGCGTGCGTCTTTGTATAAAGAGATGGTTGGAGAATGCAAGGACTATCGCGACGGAAAGATTTCTTTTGAAGAATTGATGATGGGTGAATAGTCAAAGATCATTATAAATGATTATCGACAAGGAAAAGATATCGCGACGTGTCGCAGGGCTTGACCTGTTCAGGGTTCTTGCGGCCCTGATGGTGCTGCTTTTCCATTGCCATATCCATCACGGAAGTGATTTTGGGGTGCTCACGGGTTTTGTCTCCATGGGCGCCATTTTTATGTCGGCCTTCTTTATGCTTTCGGGCTATGTGCTATTCTTGACCTACAGGGAACAGCCCTTGATTCAGATGGCGAGCCTGAAACGGTTCTACTTGAAACGCCTTGTGGGAATACTGCCGCTGTACTATGTGGTAGCCCTTTTGTATGTGGTGTTTCTAGGGAGCGAAAGCGTTGTCCAGAATCTGCTGTTGTTGCCTGTGGAAATGCTCGGGCTACAGAGTGTTTTTTCTTCGCTGTTCGAAGTGAGTCACAATGACGGTACCTGGTTTATCTCGTGCCTGCTGCTTTCCTACCTGGCATTCCCGCTGATGCAGGAGGCCGTAAAGCAGATGAGTGCCCGCGCAAAATACGTGGCGCTCGGAATTTGCATGCTGGCTTTATTCTGGGCGCCGCTAGTGGTACATGCTTTTTCTACGGCATCTATCTATACGAATCCGTTTTTTCGCGGGCTTGAGTTTTTTATAGGCGTACTGCTGTGTTCCTTGCCCGTGCAGTCAAAATTCTGGGGTGCCTGGAAAGCGTTTTTTGTAGAGCTGATTGCCCTTGTCGGGCTGGTGAGTGCCGGTGTGCAATTCCATTTTTCTGTGGGAAACTACATGCTTTACGATGTGGTTGCTGTTCCTGCTTTTGCCTGCATGGTGTTGACCTTGGCAAGGCTTAATTCCCCCAGGTTGCAGGGGTCTGCGGTTTTGCGGTATATGAGCGCGGTGACCTATGCGTTCTTTTTGGTGCAGACCTTCAATACCCAAATAGAGAATTGGATTTTTTCTGCAGGCGGAATTCAGAATAACGTTCTAAGGATTGTGATTTCGGTTGTGCTTTGCAGCTTGATGGCTGTGGTTTTGCACCATGTCGTAGAGAGGCCTTGCGCCCGCTTGGGAAAAAGAATTTTCTTTAGTGGAAATTCTTGATTCTTGCCCCGTTCAGCTTGTAGTAGCGAGGTTCCTTATTTTGTGGGATGCCCTTGCCGTAAACTTGTTGACCGTTTGTTGTAATTTTACGTATGGCGGTGGGGGCGGGCTTTGTGCTGTCGGCAGGCGTGGGCTTGTTTGCGGGGGGAACGGAGTCGTTGTTTTGCGAGTCGCCGCCCTGGTTGTTTTGATTGCTACTTTGGTTTTCAGCGACTTCAGTTTTTAAGTTCCACTTTTCCAAGGAGTCGAGACCTGCGTTTCCAAGGACGGCTAAATCGTAGACGATGACCTTTGAGGCCCCGGCTGCGCGGGCTGTGTCTAGCTGGGCCGAAAGCCTTGCGCTGTCGGCTAGGGCGTGGGAATCGTCTATGCGGAACAGTTCCATGTCGATCCAGAATTCTATTCCGTATTTGGAGCATGCCTGTGCGAGGGCCCGCTCGTAGGTGCCGACGGTATTGATGGCGGCATGGGGAACGCCGGCGTCGTTTGCGCCTATGCCGTCTTGAGGGGCCAAAATGTCGGGCAGGAATCCTGCGGCAAAGAGGCTCTCGAAAAAGGTCTGTAGTTTTTCGGGAGTTTCCAGGTTCTTGTTATAGAAGGGGGCGGCCATGACTTTCCAGCCCTTGGCCTTTGCTGCCTGGGTGATGGGCTTTAAGAAATGTTCCGACAGGGACTTCGCGGTGGCATCATCCCGGAGGCCGTCCCAGTAGTAGCGTGCCACCTCTTGAGGGATGTACACGCCCTCTACCACAGATTCACTACCATAGAGGCTGTAGAGTTCGTCTAGTACTTTTTGGTTTCTTGCAGCGAGAGTGTCTAGCTGAATTGTTGTGGGAGGCTGGTACCAATCGGTTGCGTTATAATAAAGGCCAAGATAAATCCGGGTACCCGTGGCCTTCGCCGCCTCGATGCTCTTTGGGAAAAGTTGGTTGTTCTTGTATTGGGTATCTTGGAGAAAGTCCAGTTGCGAAGGGTAGTAAAGGTGGGTCGCCTCTACGGCGGCGTATTGTAGTACAACGTAATCCATGCCCATGGCGTGTAGCCTCTGGTGCATGTGGGTGATAGAATCTTGGGAATAGTAGGCGGTATACCAGCCCGCATCGAAAACGCCGTCTATGCCCACGGTGGCCGCAGACGAAAAACCACTCCATAGGAGTGTCAACAGGGCGAGCCTAAAAATGTGGCGCGAACAGGGCATAACAGAAATATAATCTGTTTTTACTATATTATCCAAAACTTAAGAAAGGAATTATAAATTTGATTAGGTCTAACGATGTTTGGTGTGGAATGAAAAAGTTTTTTTCGTTTATTTCACTTGTTTCGCTGTTTTTTGCCGCCTGTTCTGGTGATATGGATTCATCAGTTGAGGGTTTTTCCCAAGATGCTAAAAAGCAAATGGAGGAACGCCAGATCATGGACAGTATTGTTGATGGTCGGTCGACAGCCATTCGCCTAGACTTTACGCCTAATGACGGGTACAGAATATATATTCAAAGTGCTCGTATGACTACGGATATGGTCGACACCACCGAGATTACCTCTTATGTGGCCCAGGCGTTGATTGAAATTCCTTTTAAGGATTCTACTGTATGCAATTATTCCAATACGAAAATCTTGTTTGATGGAGAGCCCTTGGAAGGCCAGGTGGAGTCCACGATATATGGCACGGGGTTTGTAGCTCGGGACTTTATGCAGGCCTATGATGAGACCCATACTATTACTATACAGTTTGATTCACTGTCGTGTGGGAACATCCGGGAAACCCACGTTCTGGTTCCCTCCACAAAGCCTGGCGCGATTCCCTTTACCGAAGTAGGGTTCGATCCTCAAGGATTTGATCTGCCTTATCCCAGGGGACATTTTTTTGCCAGAGTCTATGCGGATTACTATTGGCCCGATTACAAGGTGTGGGCCGACACCCTGAATTCCAAGTGCTTCTTGAAGACCGCTACCAATACTATGGATTTGGATATGACCTTCGAGAAAATGGCTGAGGATGATTATCACTATCCTAGCGCATTTGTGGCGGTGCATGATAGCTTAAAACTTGAAAACTTCCTTCAGGGGGATACGGCGGCTACGTTAAACTGTGCGCTGGTTTACCAGAGCTGGAAGGTTCCTGCTAAAATTGACTCGCTGAAATACGAAACCGAGCCGGTAACCTTCAAGAAGGCTCGAAAGCTCCGTATTGCTAGCACTTATTGGCGTGCTGGAAGGCTCTTTTTGAAGGTCAAAGGAGAAAGAGCCCAGTCCAGGAACATCTGGGTCAAGGTTAAAAAAAATGGGAAGGTTGAAAGCCGCCGTGTGGGTCGCTATGAAGAAAGTGACGATGGCTTTACCTTTATTAAGATTCCCGTCGCTGACATTTATGACGATCCTACATCGTCTACGGAAAAGGATTCTGTTCAGGTTCTGGCCACATTCTGGGCAGAGACTTTCGTTCTAGATGAAGAAGATAAAATCCGAAAGCAGCTGGATTATGAAAAATTTGCGATGGTGGGGGTGCCTTATGATACCCTGGCCCTGACTAAAATTATTGAATCCGTTCCGTATACCGATGGCTCTGTGCCTTCTGAGTTCTATTATACAGATATGGTCAAGATTGGTGGTTATGATCCGACAAAAGATGATGAATACTAGGTCTTCTTTGGGCCTGTTCCTGGGGATTCTTTTGGCTTCTACTGTGGCTTACGCAGGGGAGTATTCTGGGCCTACCCGCAAGGCCTTTATGCAGGATTGTACCCGAGAGGCTAACGAGAAGGAGTGCCTTTGCGTGCTGGATCAGTTGCAGGGAAAATATAGCGAGAAGGTCTATCTGGCTTACAATGCCGATATGCAGGAAGGGAATGGAGATATGGAATTCATTTCCTTTATGATGAGTGCCGCTACGGGTTGCGTCTTGGCTAGCGACGATATGGGCGATGCCCTGGCCGATGGCTCCAGGGAAATTTCAGATGACGATATGAAGTTGCTTTTTAATGCCATAAAGAAGGAATTGCCCAAGAAGGATTTTGTCAAGGGGTGCGCTCCCGAAGCGAAGGTTTTTTTTGGCGAAAAGATGGCCAACAGCGTGTGCGGCTGCGCCTACGACCGTGTGGTAGGGGATTTCGATCGCTTTGCGAAGATGGTCAGGGAAGAGGGATCGCCGGGTGCCTCCAATGCGTGGGGCGCAGATTACATTGTCGAATGCACGCCCGAGGGGTATTCTCCCGACGTGGAGAAGAACCTTCTGAAACTTTTGAACGAAAATGGCGTGCCCAAGTCGGTGGGGCAGTGCTTTTTGAAAACCCTCGAGAAGGAATATACCCTCAGGGCCCTTGTGGCCGCTTCCGTAAAAAACAGCGAAGCCTTCCAGATGATTATCATGGGACTTGCCATGAAATGCATGGGTGCCGCTTACTGATGGGATTATGAAGATAATCCGTGTTACAAAAAGGGTCTGTGATCCTAGTAGAATACTTTTACGAGCAGTGTACCCACGATTGTCGAGACGATGACGCTCACCAAGCCTGGGCGCATGAAACTGTGGTTCAATAGATACTTGCCGATGACGGTTGTGCCCGAGCGGTCGAAGTTCACGGTCGCAATGTCCGAGGGGTAGTTCGGGATAAAGAAATACCCGTACACGCTCGGTAACACGCCCAGGAGCACAGGGCCTTCGATGCCGAGGCTATAGGCGAGCGGGAGCATAGCGACCACCACCGCGCCCTGCGAGTTGATGAGCACACTCACCGCGAAGAACGCAAACGCGATTGCCCATGGGTAATGTTGCACGATATCCTTGAGGCCGCCCTGCATCACGTCGAGGTAGTTCGCGAAGTAGGTGTCGGCGAGCCACGCGATTCCGTAAATGGCGACGACGGCGACCATGCCGCTCTGCCACACGGCGCCTGCCACGGCCTTCTTGGGGGCTGCCTTGCAGAAAATAACCATGAACGCGGCCGCAGCAATCATCACAATTTGGATGATGATGTTCATGGCGAGCGGCTTCATTTGCGCCACGCCATCAATTACTTTACCTGTAGGGAACTTGGGACGAATGTCGTGGCCCGCAATCTGCATAATGGAGAAGAGCACAATAACGGCGAGAGCACCGAGGAAAATGAACACGGCGCGCTTCGCTTCCTTGGAGACTTCCTTGTCGAGCACGGAAGCGGTATTCCCGTACATGTATTCCTTCATCTGCGGGTCCTTGAGGCGGGCCTGGAATGCCGGGTCCTTATCGAGGTCGAGCCCGCGCTTGTACGAGACGGCTGCCGCGGCCATGAGGCCGCAAAGGCACGCGGGAATCGTAATCGCGATGACCTGCAGATTATTGATGTTGAATCCGTTTGCGTTTGAGATAATCACGAACGAGGCGACGGCTGCTGCAATGGGCGAGCAGGTGATACCGACCTGCGATGCGACGGAGGCCACGCCGCAGGGGCGTTCCGGGCGAATTCCCTTCTTAAGCGAGATGTCGCAGATAATCGGCATGAGGGTGTACACCACATGGCCGGTGCCCACGAGTACCGTGAGGAAGAACGTGCAGAGCGGGGCGAGGATAGTGATGTGGTTCGGGTGCTTGCGCAGGAGCCTCTCCGCAATCTGGATTAGCCAATCCATGCCGCCCGATGCCTGCAGAATGCCTGCGCAGGTCACCGCCGCGATGATGATGTAGATAACGTCGGTAGGCGGCTTGCCCGGCTGCAGGCCAAAGCCTAGAACGAGAATGGCGAGGCCGATACCCGAAATGGCTCCGAGTGCAAGGCTTCCGTAACGGGAACCCACGTAGAGGGCGAGGAGTACGATTAAAAGCTGGATAATCATGAGTGTCATAGCAACCTCCATTTCGGTTTGTCTTAATAAAGATACACAAAAAAATGAAGTTGTCCTATGAACCTAGTGGATATCCATCTTCGAAAACAGGTTGAGAACCGCTACGCCGGAAATAATCAGGACGAGCCCCACGATGGCTCCCAAATCCGGCATCTTGAGGAGCGTGGTGCCGGCGGCTTCTGCGACAATGGCGAGGATGAGGAATACGTAGTTGAGCGTAGGGAGAATATACAAATTGTTTTTTTATATTGTGAAAAAAGTGGAGAGAAATCCATGCCGAGTTCTGAAAAGTTCCGTGACCATGTTTTGCAGCAGTTCAAGGGCGAATTGCGTGTGACCACCCGCAAGATGATGGGCGAGTACGTCCTTTATGCTGACGGAAAAATCTTCGGCGGGATTTACGATGACCGCCTGCTGGTGAAGCCCGTGCCCGCGTCCGTGGCGATGCTCCCCGGCGCAAAAAAGCAACTGCCCTACGAAGGAGCGAAGCCGATGCTCCGTGTGACTAACGACCAGATTGAAGACAGCGAATTTTTGGCGAAGCTTCTGGATGCGATGTTGCCGGAACTGCCTGCTGGGAAGAAGAAAAAGTAAGCGGACAATTGCACAGTGTCATTGCGACCCTGAACTTGTTTCAGGGGAAGCAATCTCTATCCTGCTTTTGTCCATTCCGGGCTTGCACAAGTGCGATGCTCTTCGGCTCAGATACGCAAAAAATGCGCATCATTCGCCTCGGCCGCATCTGGCTCGGCATTTCCTTTCCAGATGTAAGGTTGTCAGTTTCTTTAGACGAAACCCACAAATGAGCTGACGAAAAGCATTTGTTTGTTCCAGAAATAAGTTATCATTGTGGTGTATGAGAGTCGTAGTTCTCATCTTGTTAGTGTTTCTGTTGTATGGTTGTTCAGTTCAAAAGGCGAATATAACAGAGGGCTCGTTTGATGTAAATGTTCCCAAACCATTTTGGGGACAAGGCGTCTGGGTGATGCCGAATACCGTTTATTTCAAGGGGAATGTTGCGTATAGTATTGGGGATAAAGAAACAATACCTCTAGATGGTCTTGAAAATGAGGGGTATGATCGTCGTTTTGGAAAATCGCTCCCGAAAGAAAGGGCTGAATTTGAATATCGACTGAAAGAGAATCCTTTTAGTGGGTCGTTGGATGTTTTTGTAAAGAGGTGGGTTTTCTTGGGAGGGGGCCGGGTCGAGGTTGATCCATATCCTTCTGTTACTCTTTTTGCGGGGCTTAATTCTCTCGTCGGTGAATTTGGGGTAGGAACTCGCTTGGGCTATTCCAAGGATAAGGCTGCTTATTCTGGAAAGTATTTGAGTGTAAGAAATGAACTTTATATTGATGATGTCGTATTCATGGGAGAATTTGAAGAAACACATTCTTACAACAATGCCAATTTCGGACTGTATGCCTATTCAAGCCTCTTTGTGACGGAACATTTTTCGTTGAATTTTTCTACGGGCTTTTATCAGCCTTGGCTATTCAGAAATTCTCTCTATCTGGAAAATGTCGAGATTCCCGAAGATTACGACATCACCATTGATTTCCCGTATTTTCTATCGCAATACGCCGGGGCGACTATATTTCTGTTTGATCATGTTCTGTTGAATGTGGGAGAAACGTTTTACCTTACCCATTCTCCCGCTTCGGTCAAGAACATTTGGCGGACCCATTTCTCGGTGTCTTACATGTATTAGATGATCTTTTTCCGGTATCCGGGAAAATGATCTGTTTTCTTACCCTGTCGTGTCCGCTGCTACGCTTGTCATTCCGGGCTTGACCCGGAATCTCCTTCCTAGAAGCAAAGTGGTCTATTTTATTTGACGAAGCCCGCAAACGAGCGGATGGAATGAATCCAGGTTTTGCCTAGATATTCTATTTTGTAGATGATGGCTCGCGGAATTTTATGGATTGTGTTGATGGTGTGTGCCTTGCTCTTGGCGGGGTGCAGCGTTGCCATTATACATCCGCCATCTGCTGCTACGTTTATGGAAAAAAGCGATGGAGATTATGTGATGGGGGCCTCTGCTTCGGCGTTTTTTGGAGATCTTGTCGATGATGAAATGGGTGTTGATTATGTTGCAGACGGCATCAAGGAAGTAGAAAGGTCAGATGATTGGAATGACGAATGGTACTATAAAAGCAAGGAATGGCCCATAGGTGGCATGTTCTCTCTTCAGAGAAATAAAGGGTATTTCAAGTACGGATTGGGGTTTGATTTTTTGACGCCTTACGTGCAGGCAGGTTTTGTTTCGGATTATTTTGGTGTGATGGGTTGGAGCAATTTATGGCTGTGGCAATTGGAAAAAGTGGAACACAAATATTTTCAATGGGGCGGCGGTATATCACTTATTGAGCAATTGCCTATAGGGGATAATTTCCGGATAGGCTTGACTCAGCATTTGTCTAGAAATGGTCGTGAAGCCAATACGGCTCAGTATGGGGCTATGGTTATTGGAATGGGCAGGTCGGCACCTGTCTTTTATGACGAGATTGGTTGTGGTGGTTATGCTTCCTTTATGCCGAATGAATCACTAAGGATAGGTGTAGAATTCCGCTATGGAAGGGACTTGACATATAAACGCAGGAAATATAGCAACTATCCTGAAAAGTACGAAAAATTCTCAAAAATGGACAGGTTTTCTGTAACGATAAGTATTATAAGTACGTTTGAGTCTATGGCTTTTTCAATAAAGAAACAAGAAAAAACGCAAACCGAAATGAAGGCTGCGGAAGAACGCCAAAAGGAAAGGGATTTGGAGTCCTTGGAAGAATACGAGAAAAGACAGAATGGTGCAGAAGAGTGATTGATTGCGGGGGTGTTAGGGGGTGGCCCCCTAGGCGTGGGGGTGGAGAGCAACGGAGTGCGAACCAGGGGGATTCTTCCCCCTTTTATAAATCACTCGTCTTGCCAGCGTCCTTACCCATGACTCATAACTCAAAACTCATAACTAATTTGCCTTTTTCCGTGGAATTTTGTATCTTAAAATCCGGAAAAATCTCTCGTCTCTCGTCTCTCGTCTCTCGTCTTGCTGACGAACGATGATATTCGAAAAACGGAGGTCGTTGAAATTTTGTAAAATATACATAGAGGTAAAATCGCATGGATATTCAGGAACTTTCGGAAAAGGTGCGCCAGCAGAGCGCATTCTGCATGAACTTGCTGCGTGAAGTGGAAGGGACGGTGATTGGCCAGAAGGCTCTGGTGGAAAGCATTTTGACGGGTATTTTGGCCGACGGTCACGTGCTGCTGGAAGGCTTGCCGGGCCTTGCCAAGACGACTGCGGTGAAGGCTTTTGCCGATGCCGTGTCGCTGGATTTCAAGCGTATCCAGTTCACGCCTGACCTGTTGCCGGCCGACTTGCTGGGTACCACGATTTACAACGCGAAGGAAGCGAAGTTCGAGACCCGCAAGGGCCCGCTGTTTACGAATCTGGTGCTGGCCGATGAAATCAACCGTGCTCCCTCGAAGGTGCAGAGCGCGCTTCTCGAAGCGATGCAGGAACGCCACATCACTATCGGCGACGAGACGTTCAAGCTGGACGAGCCGTTCCTGGTGCTCGCTACGCAGAACCCCATCGAGCAGGAAGGTACGTATCCGCTGCCGGAAGCCCAGGTGGACCGTTTCCTGTTGAAGGTGAAGGTCAGCTACCCGAACAAGGCCGACGAAATGAAGATTCTCGATGCCGTTGCCGGTGCGGGCCTCCGTCAACCGCAGGCCGTTGCCACGAAGGAAGACATCCTCGCCGCCCGCCAGCTGGTGAAGCAGGTGTACGTGGACGAACGCGTGCGCGAATACATCGTGAACCTGGTGCTTGCGACCCGCGATCCGGGCAGCATCAAGCGTAGCGACCTGGTGGGCTTTGTGGAAGTGGGCGCCTCGCCGCGTGCATCCATCGGCCTTGCCCAGGCATCGAAGGCTCATGCGTTTATTCAGGGCCGTGCCTACGTGACGCCCGAAGACGTGAAGGCCGTCGCCATGGAAGTGCTCCGCCACCGCATTATCCTGAGCTACGAGGCCGAAGCGGAAGAAGTCTCCGCCGAGACTGTGGTGCAGAAGATTCTGGATAGCGTCGAGGTTCCTTAGTGAGCTGGAGCGTTGCGGTCGTGTCAGTGAGCTGGAACGACTCGTATTAACGAGTCGTGGAAGCGAGAGCAACGCTCACACCGGAGGTATGTCATTTGCGGTAGAGCGTTGCGGTCGCGTGAAGTGCCGTAAAAGTTTAAACGCAGGTCGCGAGCGTCGCGAGGGCTGTGGGCTGGGAACGTCGCGGGTCGCTTCTCGATTGTCATTGCGAGGCCGAAGGCCGCGGCAATCTCTAACCGCATTGTCATCCCGCACTTGTTGCGGGATCACCTTTTACACAAGCCGGGCCTTGATCTCGGCTTTCACTTTTTTTAAGTCGCCGCTGGTGAGGATGGGAATGAGACTGTTGATTTCGTCGATACTCTTGTCCCACCACTTGAACTTGAGCAGCAGTGTGGTGAGTTCGTCGTCGAATCGCTTGCGGATGAGTTTGGCGGGGTTCCCTGCCACGATGGTATAGGGCGCGACGTCGCTTGCTACGACAGAATTTGCTCCGATGATGGCGCCGTCGCCGATGTGAACGCCTGGGAGAATCGTCACATTCTGCCCGATCCATACGTCGTTACCGATGACGGTATCGCCCTTGAGCGGAAGGTCGCTCTGGGCCGGGGCGGGCTGCTCCCATGTGCCGAAGATATAGAACGGGTAAGTGGTGGCCGCGTTCATCTGGTGGTTCGCCCCGTTCATCACGAATTCAATGCCGGCGGCAATCTGGCAGAACTTGCCGATGATGAGCTTGTCCCCGATAAAGTCGTAGTGGTGGGTGACGTGCCGCTCAAAATCCTTGTCGGCAATATAGGTGAAATCGCCCACAATGATGTTTGGTTTTTTGATGGCGGGCTTGACGAAGGTCAATGCCTCCACGTTGGCGATAGGCTGGATGACGCTTGGGTCGGGAGTCTTTGCTGGCATGGAAGGAATATAGATTAATTTGCGGATTTCTATCCGTAGGCTATATTTTTATCGTGTGCAGATTTTGGGAAAAACTTGCTATCATTTACGGCATGGATGGAGTGTTTTTGCACTTGCAGGGTGTTCTTGTGAAAAAATTTAGACTTGTCGCTCTCGGCCTGATTTTTGTGGTGGCCGTTTTGCTCCACATCGGGTTTGCCAACGGGGTTTTGAAAGAGGAGCGCACACTTGATTCCGGCGTCAAGGTTCCGGTGAGCGCTCATGACGTGTGGCAGGCTTATGCGGACGGTGTTGACGACGTGGCGTTGGGTGCGCCTTTCCGTCAGTATGGGATGCGCACAAATGTGGGCGGAAAGGAATTCCGTTCGACTCTGGTGGAATTTCCTTTCGGGAGTTCGGTGGCGGTTGATTCCGTTGAGGCTGATTCCGCGGGAAATGGCGGCGTCGGGAGTGGCTCCGCGACGACCGATGTCGAGGAGGGTGCCGGTGCCAAGTCTGCGCAAAATGCAGCCGGTGCCAAGCCCGTGCAGGTTGCAGCCGGTGCCAAGCCCGCGCGGGGGATAATCTTGTATGTGCACGGTTACAACGATTATTATTTCCAGAAGGAAATGGCTCAAAAGGCGGATTCGGCTGGCTATGCCTTTTTTGCGATAGACCTGCATTATTGCGGGCGTTCCTTTGCGCCTGGGGACCGTCGGGGTGACCTGCGGAACATGCGGGAGTTTTTTCCGGAGCTGGATTTTGCGGTGGAGCTTGCGCGGGTGATTACGAAGGAGCGTACAGGGCGTGCGCATTCGCTGCCGCTGGTCTTGATAGGGCATTCCCAGGGCGGCTTGCTGGTGTCGTTTTATGTGGAGTCCCGTCCAGCCGAAAAGTTTGCGGCTCTTGTCTTGAACAGTCCTTTCTTTGATTTCAATTTCAACTGGCTTGTGCGCAATGTCGCGATTCCGGTCATTTCGGAGCTGGCCATGTACCTGCCCGACTTTTCGATTGGGTCCAGCGGAAATCCGAATTACGCCTACGCGATCAACAGGGAGCGTTATGGCGAGTGGCAATACAATACGGAGTGGAAAAGCGAAGAACGCCCGGAGCAGTTCTTGGGGTGGATACGCGGGGTTCATAGGGCCCAGCTGGAATTGCACAAGGGTTTTCATATAAATTCACCGGTGCTTGTGTTGCATGGGGACTGTAGCGATGATGACGATGAATGGTCAGAGAACCAAATGCATTGCGATGGCGTGCTGGATGTGGAGCATATAGAGATGTGGGCGCCGAAAGTCGGGACGAAGGTAACGACGGAAACGGTGGCGGGCGGCTTGCACGACCTGTTCCTTTCCCGCAAGGATGTACGCGACGAAGCCTACGCAAAGACGTTCAACTTTATAGACGAAAGCCTGCGTGGGTTAGAACGCGCCGACGATTAGCTTGCGGTGTTTTAGCGGGAGCGTGATGATGCCTTGGATGGGGCGGCGTAAGATACCGTAGATGATGCCGCGCAAAATGTCGCAAATATGGCTGCGCAAAATATCATGGACGTGTCAGCGCAAATTTCATGCCATTATTTTTTTGATAGCAGGCTTGACGAAGGTCAATGCCTTCATGTTGGCGATAGGTCGGATGCCGTTTGGGTCTCTACGTTAGCAGCGACTTGATGTAGCTTTCCACTTGCTTGAGGGAGAGCGGGGTGTTGCCGCTTTCGAAGGTGGCGACGAAGTTCTTGCCGAGGGTGTAACCGCTGGCGACGTAGTGGGCGATTTTCTGGATGGCGTTTTCAGCGTAGTCGGAATCGCCCATAAGGCCGAAATGTTCCCAGATGATTTCGTCGCGGGTGCTGGGGCGTAGGCAGGTGAAGTCCGGGTAGAGGGTGCCCCAGCCTTTGACGCTTGTGGGGTATTCGTAACGGTAAGGAATGCCCGCGCGACTAAGCGCGTCCGCGATGATGACTTCGGATTTCGAGCGGACGCGCACGCCCGTGCCCGTGTAGAATTCGGGGGCGTTGATTTCGAAGGGCTTGCCCGTGTAGGGAGTGTGTTGCCATGCGGCAACAAAATCGCCGTCGGGTTCGCGCACGGGCGCAACAAGGGCGCGGCGGCCCGGGTGCAGGCTGGCGAAGGCTTGGTCAAGGGCTTCCGGGTGGAATGCTTCGAGAAAGGTGTCGATGGTCGCGAGCTGGTTTTCGATGACGGCCGCCGCCGCATTGTTGTAGTCCCGCTGGGCAAGGGCTTTAGCCCTGCGAAGGTCCTTTCGCCGAAGGTATGTGCCCTTCGTGTCGCCCTTCTCGGTGACGACGTAGTATTGGTAGGATTGCCTGCACTTGTCGATGCGCAGATTCCCATTGGTGGGTTTAGAATTCGGGATGTGAGAAAGTAACGCCTGTAACTGCGATTTTCTCTTTTGGAGTTCGCCTATCAGCGGGTCGGTGAAAGTATTGTGTGACGTTTGCGTTTTTTGCATGTGCTCCTCTCGTTTAGTGAGGGCAATATACAAACGAAAACTTGAAAAGGAAAGTTTTTTAGTCAATTGCGTTCATTTTGCAAACAACTGTTGACAGTTTTTTCTGCTTTTTTGAGTGCTGCTTATGTTGTTTTTGGGTGGGTGTACCTATAAAACTGCGCAAATGCAGTGCTTTATAGGTACGTTTTTTGTCCGACGGGGAGAAGAATTTTTGCTTTGGGGTGGTTTGTACCGATAAGCGCTTGTTTTGGGGTTGATTTATAGGTCGCTTTTGCCCGAAAAACAGTGGATTTGCGGTTAGTTTGTTTATAATTTCGGAAAATGTACCTATAAAAACGGTTGTGGGGAGTGTTTTATAGGTACGCTTGTGGAAAAATGTCCTGATGTGTACCTATAAAAATCATGCTGTTGGGCTGCTTATAGGTCCATTTTGAAAAATGAGTTTGCGGCGTACCTATAAGCCGCCCATTTGCGGGCTGTTTATAGGTCGCCGTTAGAAAAAAACAGTTAATCGCACAAAAAGCCGGCCTCCCTCTCTTTCTGCGGCACGCCTTCAGCTCCCTGCGCCCTCGCCGGAGCGTTTTCTAGCCGTTTTCGTCGCACCGCCCGAGCCCTTCCGGTCCTGCGCCCCGCCCACTTTTTTATCTTTTAGGCGAAAAAGGGCGCAGGGAAGGCCTCTGCGCTTGAATTTCGTTGTTTAACAAGCAATCGACCCGCGGGACTGCTCCTTTTGGAGATTTGCGCCGCCGGGCCGCCAACAGAATGAAGGATATATGGCAAATCGTGTTGTAATCGGTTCCCAGTGGGGTGACGAAGGCAAGGCCAAGGTAGTTGATTTTCTGACGCTGGACGCAGACTACATCGTGCGTTTCCAGGGCGGCGCAAACGCTGGCCACACCGTCGAAGTGGGCGACAAGAAGTTCGTGTTCCACCTGATTCCCTCCGGCATTATGCACGACGACAAGATTTGCGTCATCGGCAACGGCGTGGTGCTGGACCCGGTGCAGACCCTGGCCGAAATCGCCGACCTGCACACCAAGGGTATCAACCCCGAAGGCCGTCTGTTCATTGCCGATAACGCCCACGTGGTGCTGCCGTACCACTCCGCTCTCGACAAGGCCAAAGAAAAGAAGGCCGGCAAGGCCGCCATCGGCACCACGGGCCGCGGCATCGGCCCCTGCTACAGCGACAAGGTGAACCGCATCGGCGTCCGCGTGGGCGACCTGATGGACGAACGCGAACTGCGCCCCCGCGTCGAAGCCATGGCCAAGGTCCACAACGAAGAATTCAAGGTGATGTACGACGTGCCCGAAATCGACCCCGAACAGGTCATCAAGGACTACCTGGAACTGGGCCAGAAGATCAAGCCGTTTGTGCGGGATGTGAGCGCCATGCTCTATGCCGCCGTCAAGGCCGGCAAGCGCCTGGTGTTCGAAGGCGCCCAGGGCACCATCCTCGACGTGGACCAGGGTACTTATCCGTTCGTGACTTCCAGCAACACGGTTGCAGGTTACGCAAGCTGCGGCGCAGGCATCGGTCCCACGGCCATCGACCAGGTCGTTGGCGTGGTAAAGGCCTACACCACCCGCGTAGGCAACGGCCCCTTCCCGACAGAACTTCTGGACGAAACCGGCGACACCCTCCGCAAGATCGGCAACGAATACGGCGCCACCACGGGCCGCAACCGCCGCTGCGGTTGGTTCGACGCTCCGGTGGTCCGCAAGGCTGCCGTGGTGAACGGCCTCACGCACCTCGCCATCACCAAGCTCGACGTGCTGGACACCTTCGACACCATCAAGATTTGCACCCACTACGAATGCGACGGCGAAAAGATTGAAAACTTCCCGAACCAGCTTTCCAAGGTGGGCCGCTGCGTGCCGGTCTACGAAGAAATGCCCGGCTGGAAATGCGACACCACCAAGTGCCGCAAGCTCGAAGACCTGCCGGAAAATGCCCGCAAGTACCTGAACCGCATGGCGGAACTGGTGGGCGTGAAAATCGGCATGATCTCCATCGGCGCCAAGCGCGACCAGAGCATCATCGTGGATTTGGACTAAAGCCACCGCCGCCCCGGCGCGGCCAAAAGAAGAGAGGAAAACATGGACGCATCTGTATTGGAACTGCTGAAAGGCGTAGAACTGTTCTCGGAACTGTCCGACGACCAGCTGAGACTCCTGGGCGACCTGGTTGAGGTGCAGAACTTCAACCGCGACGAAACCGTAGTGCTGGAAGGCGACGACTCCGTCCAGGCGCTCTACCTCATCGCCTCGGGCTCCGTCCAAGTGTACATGACCGGCGTGGACGGCCGCGAAACCATCCTCAGCTTCCTCGAGCGCGGCGACTTCTTCGGCGAAATGTCCCTCATCGACGGCGAGCCCCGCTCCGCCTCGGTCCGCACCGTCAGCGACTCCCAGCTGATGATCATCTACCGCGACGCCTTCCTCTCGCTCATCAAGCAATACCCCGAACTCGCCATGTCGCTCCTCTCCGAAATGAGCAAGCGGCTCCGCAAGGCCAACAAGCAAATCGGCTCCCTCTCCACCATGTCGGTCAGCGGCCGCGTGGCCGGCACCCTCCTGAACCTCATGGAAGAACGCGGCGTGCGCATCCACACCGACAACGGCAAGATGGTCACCGTCATCCACAACCGTCCCACCCAGCAGCAGCTGGCGGACATGTCCGGCACCACCCGCGAAACCGTGAGCCGCATCAGTTCCATCCTGGTGAAAGCCGGCGCCATCGCCATCACCGGCAAGGACATCGTAATCTTTGACGAGGAGTCGCTACAGGAAAAAGCCGCCAAGGGATAAAGGGGGAAGCCTCCCCCTCGCTCTCCTTCGTTGGCTCCGTGACAAAGGTCCCTGAGCCTGCCGAAGGGCCGCTACCCCCTCTCCTAGGGGACACCCCTAAAACCCCGGGAAGGTGGATAGGGTCTAGGGGCTAGGATCTAGGGACTAGGATTTAGGGGATAGGGAGCGCCGGTTCGAAGGAATGAAAAGTTTGAAGTTCGGATTGTGAATCCGGACGACAAGGTGAAAAAAGGAAATGAGTAAGATAAAGAATTTTTTTAAGTGGTTCAAGACATCTCCGTTCATCAGGGCGTTCTTCCTCTGGGTGGTACTCCTGGTGATTCTCGCCCTTGCGGTAGATAAGATTGCGCTGCCTATTTTCTCCGGACAGTTCACCAGCACCGCCGAGGTGCCCAACCTGGAAGGCATGACCGAAGCCGAAGCGGACGCTGCGCTTTCGGCTGTGGGCTTCAAGGCCAAGTGGCTGGAAGAAGGCCGCTACAACGCACAGGTGCCCGCAGGTCGCGCGCTGGTGCAGATGCCTGCCGCCGGTCGCATGGCCAAGGTAGGCCGCACCGTTCAGATTACGAGAAGCCTTGGACTCCGTCAGGTGGAAATTCCGGACCTTCGCGGAAAGAGCCAGAAGCAGGCCACCATAACGCTTACCCGCGCAGGCCTTGTGCAGGGCCAGATCATCAAGGGCGCCCACAAGAGCATTCCCCGCGGAGTGGTTATCCGCACAGACCCTATGGCCGGCGACACCGCCCGCGTAGGCGATACCGTCAACGTCATCATCTCTGCAGGCGAAACTCTCGGGCGCGTGCTGCTGCCCTCCTTTGCAGGCGAAGTCATCGACGACGTGTTCATGAAAGTGGAACAGCTGGGGTTCAAGGTAGGCAACGTGAAGCGCGTCAAGGCCGAAAACGGCGAAGCCCCGAACACCGTCATAGAAACCTCTCCCAAGGAAGGCGACTACCTGTTGCCCGACACCAAGATTGACTTTGTGATTGCCGACTAGCTATGTTCCGTAGAGGCCTGACATTTTTCTGGACGATAGCGCTGGTGGTGCTCTTGGCGGCGTGCAGTTCTGCACCCCGCAAGGACGCTGGCGACCAGGCGACCCTGACGGCGGCGGATTCTGCCGCCATCGCAAAAGCCGTTGCACAGAAGGCCGAAACAAAACAGCCGGCAACGGTCCAGAATCTGGACGTGGCTCACGAGTCGTTTATTCGGGCGATGGAAATGGAACTCCGGGGCGAAAAGGCCCTGGCCGAAATTTTCTGGCAGCGTGCTTTCGAGGCGGACCCCGAAAGCCGCTACCTCTCCTTCGCCGTGGCCGAAAGGATTGCCGCCCACGGCGAAGATTCTGCCGCGCTGGTGCTAGCCCAGCGCGCCAACCAGCTGAAAGGCAAGACGAACCCCGGTCAGTTCGAACTGCTTGCTAAGTTATATGTGAAAGCGGGAATTGCCGATTCCGCCCGCCGGTATTTCAATTTGGCGCTGGATTCTTCGCGCTATCAGGACATGACGCTCCTGTACGATTACAGCCTGTTTCTGGAAGCGGTGCAAGACAAGAAGGAACTGGTGCGGGTCTATGACCTGCTGCTCCCCCAGGTGAACTACATCTCTTCGCTATTCCAGCGGCAGCTGAACTTGCTCATCGACATGCACAAGGATTCCGCCGTGGTGGAACTTTTTGCCAAGGGCTACGAGGCTACCGGCGACAAGAAGATGTTGCTCCAGCAGGTGCAGGGACTTATCATCCAAAAGCGCAATGCCGAGGCCCGGGCTATCGTGGATACCCTCAGCACCGTGTCGGAATACGAAGAGAATATGATCAACCTGGTGCTCTTGGTAATTGCCAAAGACAGTCGTGCCGACGCTCTCGCCTTTTTGCGGAAAAAGATCTACACTGACCATCTGGAATCTCCCGTACTGATTTATTTCTTGGCCAACTACGAATATGCCCAGAACGAGGTGGACAGCGCGAAGGTCCATTACAACAAGGCTTTGGAAGGTCTCACGAGCAAGCCCTTTGCGGCCCAGGCCTGCAGGGCTCTGGCCGGAATCGCCCTCACCGAAAAAAAGAAGGACGATGCCGTTGCCTACGCCGTGCGTGCGGACTCCATTCTGGACGGTAGCGACAAGGATTTCTTGGCCATGACCTATGGCTATGCGGGCAAGTACCAGCAGGCCTATTATCTGCTGGACTCCCTGCTTGGAGTCTGGACCAACTGGACGCCCATGGCGGGCATCGCCGATTCCGCATCGGTTGCCCAAGTGAATCACGAAGCCCAAAAAACTTACAGGCACTTGCAGCATACCTACGCCAAAATTCTGGTAGCGCAGGCGCAAGAAATCGAATCCGACGGCAAGGCCGATTCCCTCAAGCTTTTTCAGGCGCACGAGGCGCGGTCCAAGGCGAACCTGTTCTGGGAAAGCATGCTGATGGGAGATTCCACTAGTTTGCTCATCCGTTTCAACATGGCCATGAATCTGGAACGCATGGAAGAATTTGACGAATCCTTCAAGCTGTTCGAATACCTGCTGACCGCTCCCGACAGGGGCGAGCTGGACAGGCCCGAAGTGTACAACTACTACGGATACTCCCTTATCGACCTGAACCGCTCTCCCGAAGAAGTGGACAAGGGAATTGCCCTGGTGGACAAGGCTCTTGCACTCGAAAAGGGCAAGGCTCCGTCGGAAGCGTTCTTGGACTCAAAGGCCTGGGGGCTTTACCGCAAGGGAAAATTCGAAGAAGCCTACGCCGTGATGCAGCAGATAAAGTCCGAAAATTTCAAGGAAGACTACGTTTACTGGGAACACATGGGCGCCATACAGGCGGGGCTCGGCAAGACCGCCGATGCGGTCAAGTCTTACAAGCTGGTGCTTAAACTCAGGCCCAACAACAAGGCCGCCAAGGAATTTTTGAAGAACCACCGCTGACGTCATCCTCGCGGAGGCGAGGATCTACCTGTGAAAATGAAAGGCCTCGGAACATACACCATCTTCTTCGCGTTTGTTGCTGCCCTCCTTCTGGCAGGCTGCGCCGGAAACCGTGGCGCTGCAGGCGCCTGCGAAGGTTCTGCGGAATGCATTCAAGAGCAGGCCCGCCCCGACAGCTTGCGGGCGAAATTCCAGCTGAACATCACCCAAGAAGACGGCAAGGTCCAGGAGTTCGACGCCGTGCTTTTCTCTGTGCCTGGAAAGCGCTATAGGCTTGAACTGACGGGCCCCTTGGGAATCGGCGTCGCCTCTATGCTGTGGACAGAATCCGGCTGGCAGATGGTGTTCCCGACAGAGAAACTCTACGTAAAGGGAAACGGCTACATGGTGGGCCTCTTGAACGACAACACGCTCCCGCTGGTGCATATCCATCAGGTCGCGGCCCTCTTCGAAGGCAAGCTTCTTCCGGAGCGCTTCGAGAAAACCGGGTCAAAGGATTCGGCGGGCGTGACCGTCATGAGCGCGAAGGAATCCACCGGACGCCTGTTCAGCTACGGCGAAAAAGACGGACGCGTCCAGTGGCTCTTGCGCACGGGCCGCGACGGCAAGCCGGAAAAGACAGTCTTTTTGGACGAAGGGACCCTCGAAGGCCGCACCATGCCCAAGAACATACGTTTCGAGCGGGACGGAAAAGTCTTTCTGGAAATATTCATCAAGAAAGTGACCCACGGAAAATCCTTCAGCCTGGGCACCTGGCGCCTGAATATCCCCAAGAGCTTCAAGGCTGTCGGGGAATAACGTACCGATAACCTGGAATGCGTTAAAAACGGTTTAAATTGCGTCTGCAATGCAGGCGCAATTAGGGTTTGTTTATGTTTTGGGATGCTCCACGTCGTGCACCTCCCAGTGGCCACCGCGATCTCCGCCAATACGAGCAATGCGCCCAGACTTTGTGAGATTTTTCAATTGCCATTTTACGCCGTCAGCAGTTATTCCACAAATTTCTGATAACTCCAACCTAGTCACATTAGGATTGTTTGATATCGCATCAAGTATTTTCTGGGTAGTTTTCTGGGTAGTTTTCTGGGTAGTTTTCTGGGTAGTTTCCGAGTCTTCATTCTGACCACCTTTCTGACCACTAGCCTCATTTTCCGCATCAAACGAATAATTTTCGTTTAGCGGTTGAATGATACGGAAAACATCATCTTCAAAAAATTCAGGTTCAACGCCGGAATAAAGCTTCCCGTACTTGAACATTTTCCGGGCACCAGAACCGAGCTTTTCCGAATAGCCGATATTGCGAAAAAAGCTTGCGATAAGCGGATTCTTCGGGAACGGCTCAAGATTACTCAGCGTTATCGGACCGTTGAACCGAGCCCTGTTCGCATTTTCCACATACATCCTATCTTGTTCAATCACAAACTTCGCCTGGTACGAACTTGAATACTCCCGATGCATCAGTGTGTTTACCAACATTTCACGAGCCACAATATTCCGAAGAGATTTGCGTTCGGCACCCTCCACATAGAACTTGTCGGGCAGGTGCAGCGTCGCGAACTTGAAAAGTTGTTCAAAACTTTCAATCAGGTTCGTCACCACAGTCAAACGGTCATCATACCTGTCAACGTTCACCTTGCGGACAAGAGCGTCAGTCTGGTAAGCAGGACAAATATCGCGAATAACCTCGTCGCGACCAAGAAGCATCACCGCGGCAAGATTGAACCCATTTTTGCCGGTAACATGATCCTCGGCATAAAGCCCTGCACTTTTCAACAAATCCCTGTTCGAAAGTTTTTCCCAAAGGTGGCTACCGCCAGCGTTGTTCTTGGCTAGAATCCGTATCATCGGCAGTAAATCCAAGCGCAAGTCTTTCAACTTTACGTACGGATACACCCTGCGTTCTGTGTAGATTTCTTGCTTGCGGATATACATCTGCGCAATTTTTGCTGTCGCAGTCACCTTGACATCCGCCTCGTCTACGCGGTCATAAATCCGTTTCTTGAACGAATGTACCTCGCCGCTCGAAGGGACATGGATATGAATCAAGGTTTTCTTGCGGTACTTGAAAATTTCTGGTTCAAGATAAAGTGTGGGGCTGAACAGGTCCGGATTACCGATGGCACTGATAAAGTTTTTCACCATCGGCTGGGCTGCATTTTCAGGAACGCCAACAACAGTCCCATTGTCAAGCACCCCTAGGTAAATATCGCCTCCGAATCGGTTCGAAAACGAGCAGACCGTTTCAAAGGTGTCCATTTCAATGGTGCCACCAGCCCGTTTGAACTCTATGGCCGCAGTTTCCCCAATCTTCAGGGCATTCTCAAATTTTGCAAGATTCATTACGTGGCCTCCTTATCCGCAAACTCATCATCATCTTCGGCGATTCTGAGCTCTTCTTCGTACATTTCCTTATGCGGAGCATATTCGCTAGGAATAACATACGACAGGTATTGCAAGAAATTCCTGTAATCCTCTTTCGCGAACTCGCTACCCATGCCAGAAACGCCTTCAAGTACGACATCTGAATAGCGGTCGAGTACATGGAGATCCCGTTCATGGCGGAACATCAATCTGTACATCATTGCGGCGGCTTGATCCTGCTGTTGGCTCATAAGTTCATTAAGCCCAGCTATTGATTCCAAGAGTTCCTTCGGCAACTCAAATTCTTCTTTGTTTTCTGCCATAATAGCCCCTTTATTCGCACGATATGCGCAAATACGTTAAAAACGGTTTTAATTACGAACACACTGTGGACGCAATTAGGGTTTGTTATGTTTTGGGATGCTCTTGCGGTGTTGTTGGCGAGGGTCTTCCTCGGCGTTACTTGGCGCGGCTTTCGCCACACACTCGAGCAGGTCGTGTTCCTGCCAGCTATCCAACAACATCAACAAGAAGGTTGATGAGCCCCACCGCGGATGCACGTACGGGCCGCAAGGCCTATGCCGACTGTCGCAGGGATTGTCGTAATACGGAGATAAATATACAAAGAGACCAGCAGGAAGTCAACGCCCGCGCGTTACTTCCCGCTCCGGGCTGCGGCGATCTCGGCGTTTATCTCGTCGAGCGTCATACCTGCAGCAGGGCCGCGCTGGGCCTGCCTGCGCAATTCCAAGAAGGCATTCCATCCAGTATTATCTTTCTTGTTCTCTTCTTCTGATTTTTTCTTCATCGTATTTCTCCATTAGTTGCTTGAAGGGCGCATCTTCACAATACTCTTATCTTGCATTTTCAAATTCATTTACCCATTCCTTGACTTTCGCCTGCAAAAGTTTCTTGTCCGGCAGGTACAGCTCATAGGCGGAGGCGTAAATATTCGCATCTTCGGGCAAAGTCAGCTTCACAAGGGTATCCTTCTTCTCCTTGCAAAGCAGAATGCCGATAGTCGGCTTTTCAAAATCCTGCTTTACATGGCGGTCGTAATAGTTTACGTACATCTGCATCTGGCCCAAATCCTGGTGCGTCAACTTATCGACCTTCAAGTCAACGAGCACATAGCACTGCAACAGACGATTGTACAAGCTTGAACCATACTGCCGCTGCAACTCGCGAACAGACCAGTTCCCGGAAGTGGCCTCAATTTCGTAAAAGCGCCGCTCATCAGTATTCTTGATGCGCATGAGGATCAGATAATGGGACCAACTTAACATAAAATCAGGAGGATTGGAGATTTGACAATCACTGATTGTCAAATTGCCATATACTAAGAAAAACTGCCTCACCTGCCTCAAGTTCGAGACCCTTGTTGAACAACGATTCCACCGCTTTTGCAGGGACAATCTCTTTCTTTTTAGCCATATAGCCTCCATGTGGCCGCAATTTGCGACCTTCATTTGTAACTAGAAATTTTGGGCAACACTGTTGCCCCAATTTGATAGACGGTGTCTGTCAAATTTAATGAGCCATTTTACCCTCTTGGTTGCTCCGACACTTCCTCAAACATGTTCCGGTATGCATCAACGTCGTCCAGTTGCACGATGGTCGTAATCTTGTTGCCCGCATCCTTACTTGAAGCCCCACAATGGTACAGCTTTTCGTTTTTGGTCTTAAAGTCTATAAGAATGTAGCGGTCGTGGAATTTGTGCATGGCGGGTTTCTTGTCAATCGACACGTCCGGTCGGGCGGCCCGATAATCGGCAAGCATGTCGTCTGTCATGCGGCTTCCACCGAGCAAGTCGCTGAAAATCAGGACGGAAACGCCTTTGCGCACGTTCCGGAGCAAATTCAGCGTTTTAACGTCTACATAATTATCCACGATCAACAAGGATTTCTTCGCCATGCCGTAAATTTGCGCATAGGCGACATCTGCATCCAGCTTGTGCCCGTTCAGAATCAGGAAGTGCCTGAAAGACGAAGGATCGACGAAATTTTCCATGACCATCCGGAGGTCCACATTGATTTTTCCCAGATCGCTCCGGATATCGCGAACTTCGCCAGAAAGTTCCTTTACTTCGGCGGAAACGGCCGCGATTTCATGTGTATTTTGAACAGTCTGCGCCGCAATCTGGGCAATTCCCGCAGTTCCGAGCAGTTGATGGTTTTCAGCAACGATATAGTCCTTCATCTGCTTGAAAAGGCGAATCAAAGCCTTGCTTTGAGCAGTCGCCCGTTCGCCCTTGAGCACCGTCATGAGCATGTAGATACCCTGTTCGGTAAAAACGTAGGGACTGGTTTTTGAGTATTTTCCCTGTTCTAGGGTCAAAAATTTTGACCCTAGAATTTCGCGATATTCCGTCCTCGTCAACTGAAACCGGAAATCGTCATCGAATTTTTCGATATTATTCTTGACCTGCTGATTGAATGCTTTGGTCGTATACCCGTAAATCTCGGCCAAATCTGCATCGAGCATCACCTTGACCCCGCGGACAGTATATATCCGCGATTTGAGCAGAGATTCATCGATAAGCGGGAACTCCGATTTGACTGGCGCAACCGCCATATCATTCTTTTTAGCCATTTTAGCCTCCATTTGATTATTCCGGCGTACTTAGAGC
>DFTB01000015.1:79427-146047 GCA_002382975.1 Fibrobacter sp. UBA4223 | reverse complement strand
CTTCACGTATTCTCCTGCTTTTTTGAAACAGGATAATTCTAACTTTGTCCGCCGCTTTTTTAAAGAATACAATAACAATCAAACAAAGGATTACGATATGCTTTTTTACGACATCGCCATGCAATACCTAAACAAAGACAAGTACAACCTCGCGCCGCTTTCGGTGCGGACTTATTATTGGAATATCAAGAAAATAGCAGATTTTAGGCCGGAATTGGATTGCGAAGACTTGACTCCTGCATTGGTCCAAGAATACAAGTTTCATCTGCAAAAATTGGGAAATAAACCTGCCACAATCAACAAGGCGCTTTCCGTATTTCGGATTTTCACTAACAAAATGGTTGCAGATGGCTTGATTACGGCAAATCCGTTTGACAAGGTGAAGATCGGTCGTGTTTATACGCATCGGGGATTCCTGACTATGCGCGAACTCAAGTCGCTCTACTTGAATTTTAATGACAAAAGGCAATTCTTGACAGAGACTGAACAGGATGTGGTTCGGGTATTCCTGTTCAGTTGCTTTACCGGGCTCCGCTACAGCGACTTGAAGTCTCTTGACGCGGGGGAGATTTTTGACTGGAAAATCCGCAAGCAGATGCACAAGACCGGAGACCTGGTTTATGTGCCGATTCCTTTGCAGGCAAGGTTGCTTCTGCCAGAGAACATGCCGTCGGGTAAGGTGTTTCGCGTTGTGGAAAACTCGCACTTTAACCGGACGCTTCGCAGGGCGTCGAAAAAGCTGGGGTATCTCAAGCATATCCATTGCCACCTAGCCCGCCATACCTTTGCAACGACGTGTATTTCGCTTGGCATATCTTTACCTGCGACAAGCAAATTGCTTGGCCACAGGAATCTAGAAACGACGCTAATTTATGCAAAATATGTCGATACATTCCTAGATAAAGAAATGAAAAAGTTCAATAAGTTGTAGTCGGACGCCCTGCAGGTCAGTTCAGCACGATGAACGGAACCCACCGCTTATAGAATTTCTCCTGGAACCCAACAGGAGATAAAATCGGGTTATGATCGCCCTGGATGATGAAATGAGTTTTGGGGTGACGTCGAGCCAAGTCTGCAATCATGGCGAAATCGTTGTGCAGTTTGGAACTGTACGCGGAGTCTATTGCATCTGCGTTGCTGTAGTATATGTCCGGGAATTCCGGCATTGGGAATTTAGTGTCTGCTGTGGTCCAGGCAATAAAATGTTTTTGTGTTGTGTCGGCTAGAATACTATCGATTCTCGCGATTATCTCGGTATCGCGAAGCTGTTTACCTTTGCTTGCTGTTTTCCCGTAAATAACCTCGCCAAAACCGATATTCCTGATGTACTTGTATCGGTAATGTTCTAGACTGTCGCCGCCAAAGAGGAATGTTGTCTGGAATCCGGTATCGGCAAAAATTTTTGGCAAGAAAGTTGTATCACTATGCCTTGTGGAATCCGTTACAAATTTTAGCATCAGGTCTTCTCGCTCGGCGGTGCGTGTGCGGCTGTACATGCGGTTGTGTGTGCCGACTGCGGTTGTAATACCGTTGAATAAACTTATTTGTTTTTCAAAACGCTGTATGTCAAGTGGCAACCCCCAACTTTCTACAAGGATTATCACGTTGTTGCGAGCCGTGTCAACATAATCCCGTGTAATGGTGACGGAGTCTGTGACTATGTATTTTGCCTTATAGTCGTCGGCGGTGTGTTTCCTTTGTACGGGCTTGGGAGCAATTCGTTCGAGGTAATCTATGGTTGGGAATTGGGCCAAGGGTTGTGCCGCGTAGCGGTTGTTTGCCTCCAGGTGGAACATCAGTGTTACGAATAAAATAAAGCAAATTGCATTAAAACGGAAGGGCTTTATTTTCCAGACCATTGCGATGGCAAGGGTGCAAGTGGCGAACGGAAGAATGCCTCGCCAGCCGGTACTCCAGCCTTTTATGGCTAGCAGGTTTTGCAAATCAAGCCAAGCGATAGAGAATAGGCTGATAGTGAGCGAAGCAAGAATGAAAATGCAAAAAATGAATCGGAGAAGTCGTCCCTTTGTCATCCCCGCGAAGGCGGGGATCTCCTTTAACATGTAGTTCTTTACAAATACAATAAGCAATAACAACGCGAAATATTCATACCCGAACAGCCCGCGGACAATGTCTTGCCCCTTCTCGAATGTGAGCAAGAACGGCACAATAGTAATCAGCGCACTTGCGATTAGCGGATACAGGAGGCGTTTCATTGTGCTGCCTCCTTAGCTGCGGAATCGGCAGACTGTACAAGGCGATATTTCAGGAATGTCATCTCGCCTATTTCTTTCAAGGTATCCACGGCAACGCTGTCGTAATAGTGCCGTTGCAAAAAGTCTGCCAGGAGAGGCTCGTTCAGTACGATTACATTGTCGTGAACCACGTCTTTGATTGGGTTGGTGACGCCATAATCAGACAACGCCTCCGTAACCTCGGGCAAATAGGGCGTCCAGTAACCAAAAGAAACCGTACGGCGGTAAATGCCGGCAGGTTCTGCCAGGTACGGCGGATTCCTGTGGTGGCTAAACCGCATAAAGGCATTCATGCTGAGTAAGAAAATCTTGTCAGGCTGGTTATCAATGTAATCAAATACTTGCGCGTAGTCGGTAGTATCTTCAATTGCCAACGTCCTCATTTTGCCGCTACCGGGGTCACGAACCATTTCGCCTGAGGTGGCGTAGATAAAAACGTTGGCGACGGCAATAACGGCAAGGATGGAATAGACCAATTTACGAGGAATGTTTAAGGTGAATCTGCCCAAAAGAGGAACGGCAAGTACCGCTGCATAAAGCCAGAACCCGCTCTCCACGCGGTAAACGAGACGCCCCATGGCAAGTAGGTATGCCACAAGCGCCAAAACCGTAGCCAATGACAACCACAGGTACATGTATCTTTTACGGTTGGTTGCGTAAATCAGTAGGCACAAAATAAACCAAGTCCAAAATAAGGGCGACCGCAGGGAATGCGCTAAGGCGTTCAGCAGTTTTTGGGGAATTAGGCGCACCTCATTCTTTTCACGATATGGAGGAATCAGGCTAGCATATCGCGCAAGGCTATCGACCGAGAAGACTTCCGTGTCGTATAGCACCCATTCCGTGAGCATGTGGAAATCCTTCCCGCTGAGCCCCAGTTCTTCGGCATCTTCATACACTGCATTCTGGTTGTAATTCCCGTTATCGCCAAATGTTACGCGCGGCCCCTGGAACTTAATGAAGTCGGCATATTCGGGCGATTGGTAAATTTGTTGATCAAAATGGTGCATGGTGAATGCGCCCACGAACAGGATTGCTAATCCCACAATTACGCGCCATTTGGATTTCCAACAATGCTTGAAAATAAATAGCATCCCGAGGCAGAAGAACGGCATTCCCATCAAGAACGCCTGCCACCGCATCACCGAGCCCCATAACATCAGCAAAACACTCAATGCAAAAGGAACTGCTTTTTGAATGTTCGCCCGCATGTCATTCTGGAGGCCCGTAGGGCCGATAGAATCCATGGAAATAACCCCATACGCAAACAGCAGCATCCCCGCAGCGCTCAGTATCGATGCGCACTGCGTAAACTGCACCACCAAATAAAAATCGCTCGCGAACAGAGCCGTAAACAGCGCGGCTAGAATCGCCCCCCACCGCTCGCCACAACGCTGCAGCAAAACATAACCGATGACCGTGAACGACAAGAATACCGAGAACATCTCGCCGATGTAGTACCACCCAATTTTCGGGAAAAGGTGATACAGCGGCAAAAGCGCATAGCCGTAGATGGCGTTCACGAAAATTAGGTGCGGGTTGTAGTCCGTGCCCAGGGCGCCGGTGAGCCTTGCCGCCATAAAGTAGTCGTCAATCGCTCCGAACTTGAGGTCGCCAAAAATCAGGCACGAAGCCAAGAAGAACAGGTTGATGGCTACGGAATAGGTTGTGGCGCGTTTGAAGGGCATACTGAAAATATATATTATTTATGTGATGTCTGTTTTGAGATTTGCACATTATTGTAGATTTAGAAATAGGCTGGATTAGACCAGGTTTGACTATGAGTTCTGGTTTATTGGGAACGCGAAACTGAGTGAAAAAGAGGTGAAAATGTCTTGTGTTCAGACTTTTAAAAGTCTTATGCTAAGGAACAAATTCTTTGTTTCTGTTTATACCTTTATAATCTGGGAGTTTGGCTTTAAAATTAGTGGCGCAGAAAAGAAATTGATACAGAATGATTTCGTTTTTTCTGTAAAGAATCTAAAGTCTAAATTTTATCTGCCAAATTACAAGAAAGA
This sequence comes from Fibrobacter sp. UBA4223, assembly GCA_002382975.1. Lineage (GTDB taxonomy): Bacteria > Fibrobacterota > Fibrobacteria > Fibrobacterales > Fibrobacteraceae > Fibrobacter. The sequence goes on along the minus strand of DFTB01000015.1, from coordinate 141,774 downwards.
TCTTATTCAAAAAGCCATTCTTATGAGTAAAAATTATTATGAAAAAGATCTCTTGTGGCATTTGTGTTTTTCATGGAAAGGGGGGATGCTTTCTAAAATACTAAAGAACGGATGTATCCTTGACATTGGCGCTAATATCGGAAACCATACGCTATTTTTTTTGAATGAATGTGCCGCAAAACAAGCTTATTGCTTTGAACCGGTTCCTAGTACATTTAAGATTTTGCAAAGGAATATTGAATTGAATGATTTGCAAAATCGAGTTTCTTTATTCAACACGGCAGTTGGCGCAGCAGAAGGATTTGCTGTAATATCTCATTTCAGTGAAGATAATTTGGGTGGCACCTGTTTATCTGGTGATGAGAATGGAACTATTCATGTCACGTCTATTGATGAAATGGATTTTAAAGAAAAAGTGTCCTTTGTGAAAATTGATGTTGAGGGCTTTGAACTAAACGTGGTGCTAGGCATGAAGGAATTCTTAAAGAAACACCATCCTATGGTTTTTATTGAAATTAGAGGCCAATTTCTTGATCAAATTAATAGAATTTTCATTTCGTTGGGCTATCAAAGGGAAATGATTGAGGACATGCCTGGTCTAGATTGTGCGAACTATATTTATTATTAGAATTAACTTATGTCCATCCCCAAGATTGTCCATTACTGCTGGTTGAGCGGCGAACCTTACCCGGAACTGGTGCAGCGTTGCATGCAGAGCTGGAAGGAAATGCTTCCGGATTACGAGTTCGTGCTCTGGGACATGAACCGCTTCGACATCCATTCCGTGTCTTGGGTGGAACAGGCTTGTTCCGTTAAGAAATGGGCCTTTGCAGCAGATTACATAAGACTCTACGCCTTGTACAACTATGGTGGCATTTATCTAGACAGTGATGTTGAAGTGCTGAAATCTTTCGACAACCTATTGGATCGACCGTATTTTTTTGGTCGCGAGCATACGCCAGATAGGATTGATGCAAGCCATATAATTGAGGCTGCTACATTCGGCGCCGAAAGCCATCATTCACTGATTAAGCGTTGTTTGGATTATTATGAGAATAGAAATTTCATAGCCGATGATGGAACGTTCGATACTACGGTATTGCCGCATATCATGTCGGAGGTCTTGAACGAGGCCGGAGTGTTGCAGGAACTTCTGCCAATGGAGTGCTTTAGTCCCAAAAACACCCGTACATTGGCTGTGGAAGCGACCGATAGGACATATTCAATCCATCATTTTAATGGCTCATGGTATTCTAAGGCGCAAAGAAAACATGTGAACGCCAGAATAAAACTATGCAGACTATTTGGTGAACGGATGGGAACATTTATTTCGACAATCTACGCGATTTTTGTTAATTTAAGATATAATAGTTTCAAAGAAACCGTTGCTCGTTTTAAACAAAAAGGAAAATCTTTATTCCAGGCAAAAAAATGGCAATCCCGAAGGTGATACATTATTGCTGGCTGAGCGGTGAACCGTATCCGGATCTTGTGCGAAAATGCATGGAGTCCTGGCAAAGATATTTGCCCGACTACAAGTTCGTTCTTTGGAATAAAGAAAAAATAAAGGAAATTGATTGTTCCTGGGTCAACCGTGCAATTATCGCAAAGAAATGGGCTTTTGCTGCAGACTACATTCGTCTTTATGCTTTGTATAATTACGGCGGAATCTACTTGGATTGCGATGTCGAAGTTTTGAAACCTTTTGATGATTTGCTGAATCAGTCTTATTTTATGGGAAGGGAATCGCACAAGAATGTGATAGAGGCAGCGGTGATGGGGTCGGAATCTGGTTTGGGTTGGGTGAAGGACGCATTGGATTGGTATAAATCGAAAGTATTTGATGCTGCTCAATTAAACAACCCTTCAATTGCAATTCCCGTCATCTTGAAAAATGTTTTATCAAAAAAATCGAATGTTACAATTTTTCCTGCGGAATTTTTTTCACCGAAAGATAACAGAACCGGGAACGTCAAAATAACTCCACATACATATACGATACATCATTTTGATGGAAACTGGTTCAATGATTATCAGCGAGAATATTTTAGGATAAGGGTGAAATATTCGAAAAAGTATGGTGCTTTAGTGGGACTTTTTGTGGCATCATTTTTTTCGATTAGAAATAAATTATTCGGGTGAAAGAAGAAGTATATGAGTAAGTCTAAACTGAATATACTATTTGATGCGACTGTTCTAGTAGATGGTTACATGGATTGTCATGCAAGGACTGGAATGTATTTTGTCGCGGAGAATCTTTTAGATGAAATGCTTCGTAGAGAAGATATTAACGTTGTCTTGATGACGTTTCCTTCAAAATCAGCTGGATTGTATAAGATAAAACCTCAAAAGGCGACGATTTTAGATGATGAAAGTTTTCTGTCGAGAATCGTTTTTTCGTTGCTTTACAGAATTAAAAGAAGTAGAAGAAAGGTTTTCTCATTGACTCCCTTGCGGAAGGCTTTGTCGTTAATTGAGTTGATTTTAGAAAACGGGTATGAGACATATTATTCAAAATTCATTTTTAGACGCTATAAGAAATGGATTAATTCAAATGAGGTTGTCTATTTTTCGCCAACGACCGATGCTCCAAAGTACCTTTATCATGAACAAAAAGTAAAAAAATTCATTGTTTTACTAGACGCTATACCATTTAAACTAAAAGGTTATGAGAAGCAACGGAATAATCGATGGATTTGTTATTTCTTAAACAAAGATTTTTATTATTTCGCCATATCAGAATCGACTAAGAAAGATTTTTGTGAGATTTATCCGTCTATTAACCCGGAGCATATACAAGTAATTTATTTAGCGGCTAAAAAAGCATTTTGCCCGCAGATGGAAGAAAAAAAGAAGGAATTGACAAAATCGAAATACGGAATACCGCTAGAAAAGAGATATGTCTTTAGTTTGTGCACTCTTGAGCCGCGAAAAAATCTTATACGAGCTGTAAAAAGTTTTATCCGATTTGCTGAGAAAAATTCTGTTGGTGATATGATTTTTGCATTAGGTGGACCTGCTTGGAAGGATTTTGAAAAGCAATTGGAAAGTGATGCTGATATAAGCGGTTTATATTCTAAGTATGTGGTTTGGATTGGGTATGTTGACGATGATGATTTGCCTGTACTTTATAGTAACGCGGAATGGTTTGTTTATACCAGCCAGTATGAAGGCTTTGGGCTTCCTCCATTAGAGGCTATGCAGTGTGGTTGTCCTGTAATTACGAGCAATAATTCGTCTTTGCCGGAAGTTGTAGGCGATGCTGGCATAATGATTGATTGGGATAGCGATGACCAACATATAAAAGCATATGAGGAATATTATTTTGACGAACGATTGCGGAAAGATAATATTCGAAAAGGTTTGCAAAGATCGAAGTCTTTTTCTTGGACAAAGACAATAGATGAAATGCTGAGGAGGATGTTTAATGAGTAGCGTCATCTATGATTTGACCAGTTTTGCAGAAATGCTAAGCGAAAGAGATGCAGATGCAAATAAAATTGCAGAAGAACAGCGTAAAATCGAGAATATACTAGAGCGACACGCTGCAAATATTTATCTTTATGTTTCCCCCAGAAAGTATCCCTTGGAATTTAAAATAAAAGATGAAATCTTCCCTCAGGGTATTTTTCTGCATGATTTTTCAAATTATTATTTAGTTGTTCTCGCTAAGATTTATTTGAAATTGCATAGGAAAAAGTTTTGGTTTTTCTTATTGGGCTCATGGATGATGGAATGTTTTTTTCGCTTTTTTATTTCGGTTTCTTCACAAAAAAACATATTAAAATCTGCTGATTACTATTATTCAGAAAAAGAATGCGTTCCTAGAGAGCTCCAAACGTACAAAAACCTTGAAAAGATAACTTCTTTGGATAATGTTCCAGAAAAGCCCCGAGAAAAATTAAATATTATTTTCCGTATGTGCGATAAGGTAAGCGCATCTAGTGCAAGCAAACGATGCTTTAATGTTTCAAAAAATAATCTTATAAAAAGGACATTGCTTTCTTTACAGAAATGTGTGAAGAATTATACGTCATCTCTAAAAATATACTGCGTGGCAGATAATTGCAGTGAGGAGATTGTTTCGTATTTTTCAGATATGTTTCCTGGTTCTGAATTGATAAAACTGTTTTCGGGAAATGCAAAATCTTTTTGCGAATGTATTGAATTAGCCAGTCGAATTCCAGATGGGGAGCAAGTTTATTTTATTGAAGACGACTATCTGATGCTAAATGAAAATGTGTTAAATCTATTGAATTTCAATCTAGAACAGCTGAGTAAAGAAAATGGGAAAAAAATCGCGATAATGCCTGACGATTATCCTGATCGATACAAAAATGGGGCTATTCAAACAGAGTGTAGGGTTACAAGACGGGGGCATTTTTTGAAAATAGATAGAACGACATGTACATTTGCTACCTATTCTGATGTTGTAAAAAAGAACAAAAAAATATTTCTGAAATTTATTGATTGGCCTCGTGTAACAGAAGAAAAATCAATAAACAAGGTCTGGAAAAAAACTCCTCTTTATCAACCTATTCCTGCTTGGACTCTACATTGCCAAACAAAAAATGTTGTGCCAATTTATGTGGATTATAAAAGAATAAAGGAGTATTTAGAAAGGGGTGGAAATGATTAGATTAATCTTTGACGCTACATTGATTTGTAACTACTTTCATAAGGACTCTGCACGGAGTGGCGTTTTTTTTGCTGCTTACAATATTCTCAATGAATTGCAAAAAAGAAGTGATGTACAGATTGCTCTTTATATTGATCCAAAAAAATCGGGAGAGGCGTCAAGGATAAAAAAAGAGTTGTTCCCCAGATTAGAGTATGTTTTTGATTATTCTGCAAATTGTAAACTGATGGATTCAAACATGTGGTTTTGGGAAAGGCATTCAAAATTGCTAAACCATTCTTGGCTGCGTAAACCTTTTGCCTTGGGTATTGTGTTGACAGAATTTCTACTGTGTAAAATGATGAAGGGTAGGTATAAAAAGGACGTTTTAAAAAAGGCGGATGTATATTTGTCTCCAGCTTTTCGAATCCCTAATTTGATAAGAAATGAATCTCATGCAAAAACCTATGTTGTATTGTATGATACGATACCATTTAAATTTGCTGAATTGAGCAATCTTCGTTGGGGGGATTATATTCGGGATGTTTTTGAATCTTCGGATAGGAATGATTTTTTCTTTACTATTTCAAAATGTTCGCAAAAAGACTTTGAAGAAATATTCCCTTTAGTTAATGAAAGGTCGTCAAAAGTGATACATTTGGCTGCATCTGATTCATTTCGCCCTATAAAATCTGAAAATGCAAAAAAAAGCATTCAGAAAAAATATAAGATTCCTCGGAATAAGAGATATGTTTTTTCTTTATGCACCATTGAACCTCGGAAAAATTTAATTCGCGCGATTCGAAGTTTTATTGTCTTTGTTGAAAAGCATAATATTGAAGATTTAGTATGGGTTATGGGTGGGGGACATTGGGAATCATTTATAAAAGAATTGAAGAAGAACAATGTGTCTTGGAATCCTAAATACATAATTCGAGCAGGCTATATAGATGATGAGGATCTTCCTACTTTGTATAGTAATGCGGAATGGTTTGTTTATACTAGTCAATACGAAGGGTTTGGCTTACCGCCATTGGAGGCTATGCAGTGTGGCTGCCCTGTAATTACAAGCAACAATTCATCTTTGCCAGAAGTTGTGGGTGATGCCGGTATTATGATAGACTGGGATAGTGATGAACAGCATGTTGAAGCGTATGAAAAGTATTACTTCAATGTGGACTTGAAAAAGGAAAATATTCGAAAGGGGATAGAAAGGGCTAGAATGTTTTCTTGGAAAGAAACGGCTTTGAAAATGATTGACGTGATGAAACAACAAACAAAGTGACAGAAGGGGACTTTAGTTAGATGATTTTTTATGAGTTAGCCTATATAAAGGCGAAAGGAAAGAAAGAAATTTGTAGTAAAAAAAAGTAATAATTCTATTTTGTGTGATTAAAAATTTATATATCCTTCTGTCAGCCCTGTCTGTTGAATCGATATGGATATTCATAAGCTGCGACATGGATTTTGAATTGAATAGATAATTTTCTTTTTTGCCAATAATGAGTGTATTTTGATCGAAAGCTTCTTTAGGATTCTTGATTAGATTTGCAAAAACTTCTGATTTTGAATTATTTCTGAACACATCTAGCCATTCTTTTTGGAGAAACTTATATGCTGGTGTGTAAGAAGAATTATTTACCCAAGAAGAGTAATAATGCAAAATAACACCATTGGCCAAAGTATTTATGTTCCTGCCAAATTGAGCATTCATAAAGTCTGGTAAAATATTAAAGATGTCACCAAATTCAGCAATCGTTTGATGTAGGGCGGGCTGATCAATGTAAATGTCTTTTTTGCAACAATCCAACCAATATTCATGCCATTTTTGGCAAAAAGAATGCGCTTGAGGCGAGTCTTTGAAAAAGGAAACACCTCCATTGATATGATATTTTGATTTTGTTGTATACCCCATTTTCTTTAAATTTTCAAGAATCCACCACTTTTGAGGATGCATATCCAAGGGACAGTTCCCATCAGGGACCCCCATGACATCATTCGTAAACAACGATTCGTCAATAGGGGCTGCAAAAGCCGTATCAACATCAACATACAAAAAATCTCCTTTCACCAATTGCCTCATGGAGGTTTTTAACCAACGGGATTTTTGCGTCGGGGATAAAGAGGAATCTAATTCGATAACGATTTTTTCAGATACATATTCATTAATCAATCTTCGCGAACCCTTTAAATTGTCATCTGTTTCTTTGTCTATTAATAACGAAATGAAACAGTTAGGCATCTGATATTTAGCAGACATCATGGAGATTAACGCTTGTTCACCATAATAGTCTTTTTCAGAGCAGACAAGAACATAAAGGATTTTCATTGGGCACTCCGCTATACTTTAATGTACATTTTTCCTTTTATTTTCGACAGATATAAATTTTTTCATTTTCGTTTAAAGCGAATTTGGGATTGTTTGTGGCTAAGTTTGAAATGATTTCTACATTAAAACCGACTTTTTTCAACCGATCTACATAGTCCAGACCGTAGATTCTGACGTGATCGCGTTGTCCAAAAGATTCTTCTCTCGCTTTGGGCTCAGTGATGTTTGAATTTTCATATGTTTTGTCTAACTTGTAAGATATGGGCACTTGCAGTATTGCAAATCCGCCTTTTCGCAATACTCTAAATATTTCCGACATGCCTTTAATGTCATCTTCGACATGCTCTAATACATGATTACATATGACAACGTCGAAGTATTCATTATAGTAAGGTATGCTTAAAATGTTGATGTTTTTTACATGGCTTGGATAAACATCTTCGTATCCAGGAGCGAAAAAGTCCCCACAAATATATTCCTTGAATTTGTGTTTGAAGAACTGCTTGCTTAAATTTGGCTCGGGAGCCATGTGCAAAACTCTTTTGTTGGGATTTGCAAAGAAATGGGTTGCTTGCAAATAAGTAAATACTAACCGTTCTTTGTCCGTTGACCCGCATTTTACACATCCAGCAAAACGATACCCGCATCCTACAATTTCTTTTTCGTAAATGACTTTAAAATCACAGCCAATGAGGTTCATTTTTCGCGCATGATATCCGCAAAAAGGGCATTTGTATCTAAATCCAAAATTTTTTATTAGTGCGAATCGTTCATGCCATTTTAGGTATGAATATATCTTTATGCAGATAGAATTATTACGAAGTTTATCTAAAATCATATGCTTTTACGTAGCGTTGCGTATAATCCAATCAACAAGTTTATCTAAATCTTCTTTTTGCCTTGCCTCTATTTCCTGGAACCTTGCCGCCCCTTTTTTTTGTAAATCAGAATAGATGTTTTTGTTTTGTAATCCAATAATTTTCTCTTCTAATTCGCTTATGGATGTTGGACTGAAATATAAAGCGGCATTTCCACAGACTTCTGGAATAGACGCCGCGTTTGATGCTATTACTGGGACATTATATTTCATAGCTTCTAGTGGCGGGTAGCCAAAACCTTCGTTTAAAGATGGGTATATAAAGGCATAGGCATTTGCGTAAAGGGAATCTAGTTCCGCCTCTTCGACATAACCAAGAAATTTGAAGTTGGCCGTATTTTTGATATGGTACCTTGAATTGTTATTTGATGCTCCAGTTATTTTTACAGTTACGTCGGATGGAATTTTTTTTCTTGATAATAATTTGTCTATGGCAATAATTGCTCTTGTACAGTTTTTTTCAAATCGATCTGCAGAAACCAGCAAAAAATATTTTTCGGCTGATTCCCTGTCCGATTGACAGGTTGATGTTGATGGTGGGTAGAAGACGGGAACGTCCTTTTCGGGACAAATTCCTTGAATGATTTTTTTTGAATGAAATGAGTCGGTTACAAAATGAAAATTTGGTGTCAGCAAGAGTTTTTGATAGTATTTTAACGTTTGGTCTTTCCTCTTTTTGTTCTGCAAAAAACCAAGCAATGTGTTGAATCCAATAATTCCAAAATCAAACAACCAATGTCCGTAAAAATCGTATTCGAGTTCAAGGCTTCGCAATCCATGAATGGTTCCCAGAATTTTGCAAGTGGGCCATGGCCGCAATGCTTCTGGTAAAGCAGAATATATTGTATCAATGTTATTTTGATTAACAATTAATTGGAGAGGATTGTCCTTTATGTCATGAAGTTTAATATTGTGTTGTTTTAAACTCTCGCGTACTTGAGGGTTAAGATATTTACTTGAGTCATAGAAAGCTTGAAAAGGCACGTTTCTTTTGCATAAGCCGTCAAAAAGCATTTCACAGTATTTCCCGCCGCCATGTCTTTTAATTGTATTGCTCGGTTGGGAGGCTGTCAAATCAAAGAGTAAATTCATCATTTTAAATATAATTTTTCTATTTTGACTTGTATGAAAAATATAGCAATAAGTGTTATTATGCCTGTGTATAATTCGGACCGTTATATACGGTCTGCGATTGAAAGCGTTCTTACGCAGGATTTTGATTCGTTCGAATTGATCTTAGTAGATGATGGTTCTACGGATGCAAGTGGCACCATTTGCGATGAATATGCTGTTAAAGATGACCGGGTTAAGGTAATTCATCAAAAAAATGCTGGGACGTCGGTGGCTAGGAATGCTGGTCTAGCGGAAGCGATTGGGGAATACATAGCCTTTTGCGATCATGATGACGAATATCTGCCACATTTTTTAAGAGATGTTTATCAATTGGCTTTGCATTATGACGCCGATCTTGTTGCTTCTTCAAGTGCGAACGTTGTTATGCATGGTGTATATAAAAAAACATCATATTGTCGAATGCCGCAATGTGTTATTGAAGCAGAGCATATTTGTGAAAATTACTGTTTTTTACGTGACCAGTCGTATAAGGAAGGAAATCCCTTTGATTATGTTTGGAATAAATTATATAAGAAGACATCCATATCTTCTTTAACCTTTTATAGCGGATTTAAAAATGGGCTTGAGGATTCTTTATTTAATATTCAATTTCTGTTTAATGTGAAGAATTGCGTTGTTTGCGTTCCGCAAATCTATTATAAACATTTTTATAGAGAAACCTCGTCTAGTATTTTATATGATAAAATTATAGACGAAGAAAAGCGTCTAGCATATTCTTTCTATTTAGAACAAGAGTATCTGTTGTTAAAAAAAATACAAGGAGACAAGCAAAAGAGTTTAAAAAAAGCAGAAATCGTTCTAGTAAAAGCGTTGATTCTTATAAAAGATCGAGTTGCACTAAAAAAAATAAAATTATTTCAGAAGGAAAAAATTTTCAACGATGTCTTTTATCCGATTTCATTAAAAACGCGGATAGTTTTGTTTGCTTTATTGAAAAGTCCTTGTTTATTTGTTTTCTTAATGAATAATGACTTTATTTCTTTGAAGCATTGCGATTTCCAAGAGAGAACTATATCCAAACAACACTTTGACTATTACGATTCTGCTTTAAACGGTTTTTTCCTGAATATGTTCGAATCTAAGCGAGGTCGATGGCTCTTTGATGTATGCAATTTGCTTGTTAAATTGCTTACGTTTCCGTTTAGAATGTTCAAATAAAATTTTTCGCCCGGATTAAGCCTCTCCTAAAATAAGGTGGCTGTTGATGCGAATCCCAAGGAAACAACATAAATCCATCTGAAAATACAAAATTATAGCCAAATTTTTTTAATAATAATGAAATTGATTCTGCATGATTAGCCCTATGATATGTGCAACAAGCTAGTTTGATTTTATTTTGGGATGTAAGAAAATCCTTGCTTCCTTGAATGACGGATTCTTCAGCCCCCTCAATATCCATTTTTACAAAAAACGATTCTTCGCTAAACTTGTCAAAAAGACTATCAAGTGTTATTGCGTTCTCAGATTTTTCACCACTTAAAATTTTTTGAATGATTGTGACTTTGTCTTTATAAGGAGCAAATGTTGCCTGTAAGGGTTTAAGCCAAATGGCGTCAGCTTCCAGTAAGTATACATGTTTGGCTTTTTCAACAGAATCAAGCGCAAAAAGGGCTTCGGCGCACCCAGCATCTACAACAATGTCGCCCTGTTCCACATGAAAAGAATCTGTTATATATTGATGTGGCGCTTTTTCAGTGAATCCACCACCTAGAAGATTTTCTTTTTCAATATAGTAACGATATTTTTCACAAGCGAGCTCTGGAGTCCAATTTGATGGAAAAAACAACTTTTTATTATTGTGTGTGACAAAAGGTAGTTTTTTTTCTGCATCAAAACCATATTTAGGGATATTGCACGTCTTGATTTGTCTGTACGGAAAAGCAGAAATACCATTTGTATCTTTTATATAGTTCAGTTCAGATCCGTAATTATTAGCATCTTCTTTGTTTAACGTGAAATATAATTCGACAAATTCTTTTCTTGTCAGTAAAAGGTTTGCTTCTAAATCGGCAATTTTTTCATGTAGATAGCTTTGTTGAACGGCATCTTTTTCAAGATTGTATTTAAAAAAAATACGAATATTCTTAAAGAAATTGGAAATGGCAATAGAAAAAAAATCTTGTATTGGCATAACTAAATCTCTATTGTTTGTGATTGAAGCATAATTTGGCCCCATCCGTGATTCCACTGGCCAACTGCGGCTATCAACTGTTCTAAATCCGATTTAATCTCGAATGTTAATATGTTTTTTTGGACTTCAAAGTCTGTTTGGCAAGAAAGATAATTTCCCAAACCAACAGAAAATGAAATGTTGTAATACCCCATTGCCAAATGATTGTTTTTAAGGGATATTTTTATTGTTTTTATTTCCCCATGTTTTATCGAGAAGGTTTCTGTATTTGAAACGCTTCCAATTGGCGTACCATCGGCCGAATAAATTGTCAAATTAATTCGGCATTTTTCAACATTTTTATTACCGTGTATTTGGATGATGAATTCAATTGGCTCGTCAATTTTGAAAGTGTTTGCTTGTTTTGCAAATTCGATGGAAAGAAATTGAACATCTTTTGCTTGGTTTAGATGGTCAAAGTCGCAAATTTGTTTATGCCAAACATTGTCTATAATGCTTTTACTCGTATAATACCCCACAGCCTCTTCCACGCCACCATCAAACGCTACCTGCCCCTGATTCAGCACAATTCCGCGTTTGCACAAATTCTTCACTGCGCCCATGTTATGACTCACGAACAGCACGGTGCGGCCTTCTCCACGGCTTACGTCTTGCATCTTGCCGATGGCTTTTTTTTGAAATTCGGCGTCACCAACGGCGAGCACTTCGTCTACCACCAAAATTTCGGGTTCCAGATGCGCGGCGATGGCGAACCCGAGGCGTACGGTCATGCCGCTGCTGTAGCGCTTCACGGGGGTGTCCAAGAAGCGTTCGCAACCGCTGAAGTCCACGATTTCGTCGAGCTTTCGGGTAATCTCGGCGCGGCTCATGCCCATGATGGCGCCGTTCATGTAGATGTTCTCGCGGCCGGTCATCTCCGGGTGGAACCCGGTGCCCACTTCGAGGAGGCTCGCGATGCGTCCCCGTGCGCGGATGGTGCCGGTGGTAGGGGCGGTCACGCGGCTAAGCAGCTTGAGAAGCGTGCTCTTGCCGGCGCCGTTACGCCCGATGATTCCCACGACGTCGCCCTGTTCCACCTTGAAGTTGATGTCCTTGAGGGCCCACACGTATTCGCTTGCGCCCTTGTGCGCGCGGTCGTTGACTTCGCCCACCTTGAGGTAGGGGTCCTCGCGGCGCAGCACCTTGGTCTGCCAGAACCTGTTCAGGTCGTGGCTGAGCGTCCCGGTGCTTACTAGCCCCAGGCGGTACTGCTTGCTGATATTCTCGAACTCGATGGCGGTCATGGTCTTTTCAAGGTCTTTAATAAACCGCCCTAGATTGCCACGGCCTTCGGCCTCGCAATGACGTGCTAGGTTCAACTGCGCAAATACTTGTATTTGCATAGGGGAACCGAAGCCGTCATGGCTCGAAGAGCAATGACGTTGGCGGTCATCTTGTTGAGTAATATAGATTAAAAGTCGCCGAGTGGCGAACCGATGCGGGCGATATGGACGAATTTGGCTAATTTTTGTCTTTAAGTATTGACAATGACGTGTTCCGGAAGTATATTTAGCAGTGAACAAATGTGTAGAAATACAGGCGTTTTTGTTGAAAAATGTTAAAAAATGTTGCTAAAAATGATTGAAAAGTGTATATTTTTATAGCAAAAAGTGATTGAAAAATGCTGTACCGGAAGATTCAAAGTCGATTGGAAGAGTATTTCACGGCAGGGTCAAACAAGATTCTGCTGATTGATGGCGCACGACAAATAGGCAAGTCTTTCATCATCCGTCACATGGGTCAAAAGCATTTCAAGAACTATATCGAGGTGAACCTTTGGGAAGATTCACTAAATAGCCGCTTATTTGCCGATGTCAAGAATGTTGACGATTTCTACTTGCGCTTGAGCATGTTTGCCGGAAACAAGATGGGTGACACTAAGGACACGCTGGTCTTTCTTGATGAAATCCAGGAATATCCCCAGTTGCTGACCTTGCTCAAATTCTTGAAGCAGGGCGACCGCTTTACGTATATTGCTAGTGGCTCGCTTTTGGGTATTGCATTAGCAAAGTCATCGTCCATTCCAATCGGCAGCATCGAGACGGAACACATGTATCCGCTAGATTTCGAGGAATTCCTTTGGGCGAACGGTTTCAACGAATTCTCCATTCAAGGAATCAGGAACAGGTTCCTTAGCAAGGTCGGGCTTGACGAGCCGATGCATGCCAAGATGATGGACTTGTTCAAGAAGTACTTGCTGATTGGCGGCATGCCCGATGCCGTGAATATGTTCATTCAAGAATCAAACATTGTCAAGGTTCGCAAGATACAGAGTGACATAAAGGAATTCTACGCCATTGACGCCAGTAAGCACGATGCCCGAAACAAACTGAAAATCCGGAAGATTTACGACATGATTCCATCGATGATGGAAAACAAGAAAAAGAGAATTGTTGCGAATAAAATAGAATCCAAGAAGGCGGCCAGATTATCTAACTATCAGGATGAATTTGAGTACCTGACGAATGCGGGTGTTGCGCTTGAAGTTTCCGCAATAACAGATGTCAAGTTCCCTTTGATTGAGTCTTCAACCAAGAACCTCCTGAAATTGTATCTCAACGACGTCGGCATCCTTACCGGGGTGTTGTACGGTTCGAATATTTCTGCGGTGCTGAACGATGTTCCCAGCATTAATCTTGGCGCGGTTTATGAAACTGTCGTTGCGCAAGAACTGAAAGCTCATGGTAAGAAACTCTTCTATTACGACAATCGGCACAAGGGCGAAGTGGACTTCTTGATAGACGATTTTAATTCGCTGTCCGTTGTCCCGATAGAGGTGAAGTCTGGCAGGGACTACAGGATTCATAGCGCAATAGACAACTTGCTCAAAACGAACGAGAACGCAAAAGGGTTTGTGCTGTCCAATAGTCCTAAGGTGGTGCAAAAGGGTGCGGTCTTGTATTTGCCGATATACTTTGTGATGTTCCTTTAAAGTGGTCGAATATGACCACTTTACACCGTATCCATGAACGTACGCTGGATTTTGTTGAATACAATCACGCCGAGCGCTAGGATAAACACGGCGAAGCCTGCGGTATAGCCGAGGGCGGCCCAGCTGAATTCGCCCACGCCGAGCATGCCGAACTTGAACGTTTCCATGATGCTGGTGAGCGGGTTTGCCTGCATGAGCATTTTGAGGCGCGGGTCCTCGATGGTGCTGAGCGGGTAGATGACGGGCGTGGCGTACATCCAAAGCTGAACGATGAAGCTCAGTAAAAACGTGAGGTCGCGGTACTTGGTGGTAAGGCTGCTGAACAGCACGCCGAAACCGAGGGCGAGTGCGGCGATGAGCGCTATGAGCACGGGCGTGAGCAGTGCGTACAAATTAGGGTGTACCGGTGCGTCAGTAAAAATCAGGTAATATGCAAACACTAAGAAGAATAGCCCCATCTGGATGCTGAGCCGCACCAGGTTGCTGGTGACGGTAGCCAGCGGCACCACGAGGCGCGGAAAATACACCTTGCCGAACATGTTCGCGTTTTCGATGAACGTTTTGCTGGTCTGGTTCAGGCATTCCGAAAAATAGGTCCACAGGCAGATGCCCGCGAGGTAAAAGAGCGGCTGCGGCAATCCGTCGGTGCTGATTTTGGCGATGCCACCGAACACGACCATGAACATGATGGTGGTCATGATAGGTTGAATGAAGAACCACAGCGGGCCGAGGATAGTTTGTTTGTACCACGTGACGATATCGCGCTTAACGAACATACGGTACAAATCGCGGTACTGCCAAAGCTCGCCGAAGTCTACCGAGAGCAGGCTCGATTTGGGCTTGATGACTGTGGTCCATTCGCTTGTCTGTGCCGCGGCCATTTGCTTTCCCTAGAATGTCCGTTCCCGCACCACGTATTGTGGCGACTGGTTGATACTGATGTAGATGCGGCCCACGTATTCGCCGATGAGCCCGAGCAGGAGCATAATCATGCCACCCACGAACAGCAATGTGGCGAGCATGCTGGTGTAACCTACGGGAACTTTGGGGAACATCAGTTTCTGGTAAACAACAAAGATACCCGCAGCAAACCCTACCAAGGCACAGATAATGCCTATAAGAGTAGCTGCACGCAGCGGCTTGACGGAGAATGCGGTAAAACCGTTGATCCAGAGCCCGATGAGGCCTGCGATGGTGTAGCCGGATGTCCCTTCGATGCGGCGACGGTGCTGAACTTCAACGTTGCCCAAGTTCTTGGTGGCGCGGAATACAAGTCCGCTTATATAGGCAAACGGGTGGGGGTAGCGCACGATCTCGTCGACGATGAACTTGCGCATGATAAAGAAGCTCGTGGTGCGGAGCGTCTTGGGCTGTCCAATGATTGCCTCGGCCATCTTCTTGTTGACCCAGGTACCAAAGCGGCGGAACAGGTGCTGTGCGGAGTGCTCGTAGTAGCCGTAAACAACGTCGTAGCCTTCTTCTAGTTTGTCTACAAGTTTGAAACTTTCGCTGGCGGGGGTCTGGCCGTCGTCATCAAGGCTAATCACGTAATCGCCAGTGGCCTGCCCGTAGCCAGCCATCAGGGCGCTGTGCTGCCCGAAGTTTTTCGCAAGGCTGATGCCCTTGATGCGGCTGTCTTCGCTAGCGAGGCGCTTGATGACTTGCCATACGCCGTCGGGGCTGCAGTCGTTCACCAACACGATTTCGTAGTCTGTTCCGGTTCGCGTCGCGACGGTATCGCGGATTTCTTGCACCACTGTCTCGATGGTGTTTTCGCTGCGGTAACAGGGAATTACGAACGAAAGTTTCATACGTTCTCCCACTTGTTGCTCTGCGCGGAGCGTGCCGCGGCCTGCATCATGGAAAGGCCCTCGAGGGAGGTGCGGATGCCGCAAACGTATTGGCTGGTAAAGCTTCCGGTTTCAAAGTATTGCTTGAGGCAGTCGGCGATATCCTTGTAGTAGTTGGCAAATGCTTCAATAAATCCCGCAGGGTGGCCGGCCTTGAATCGGTTGTAGCGCTGCTGATTTGCAATTTTCACGTCGCCGGTGCGGTCGCGCAGGCTAACATTACCTCGCAGGTCGCAGGTCTTGAGCGTCTCGGGTTCCAGCTGGAACCACTCGGCGCTGCCTTCGCTGCCGTACACGCGTATGCGCAAGCCATTGCGGTTGCCGAGCGCCGTCTTGCTGAACCAGATTTGGGCGCGCACGTTGTTCGTATATTGCGCGAGGGCCCCCACATTGTCTACAATCTGCGGGAAAAGCCCGAAGGTGGCCTGGTCGGCCACAATGCGTTCCGGGCGTTCGCCGGTCAAAAAGTAAATCATGTTGTGCAGGTGGCTGCCAAGGTCCAGCGAGATTTTCGGGATGACGGTATCCTTGAGGCGCCAGGCCTGTGGCTTGGGCGGTTCGTTGTGCGCACCCAGGCGCATAAAACCTTCTTGTGGCATTTCGACCTGCACCTGCTGGATTTTACCCAGCTTGCCGTCGGCAATAAACTGCTTGAGTTCGCGTACCATCGGGTAGCCGGTGTAGTTGTACGTGGTGCAGAAGAACCCTTTCGTTTCGGTGACGGCTTTCGCGATGGCTTCGCCTTCTGCAACGCTGGTGGCGAGCGACTTTTCGCAAATCACGGGGAACCCAGCGCGCAGTGCGTCGATTACGATGTCCTTGTGGTAGTCCGTCGGCGCAAGCACAACGACGGCGTCGAGTTTGCCTTTTTCTGCTTGCAATAGGTCGCGGTAGTTGCCGTAGGTACGGTCGACAGCAACGCCCCAGGTGCGGGCGGTCTCGCTGTTCGTTTCGGCGTGGGTGCTGAACGCGCCCGCTACGAGCTCGAAGTGCCCGTCCATCTGGCTTGCCGCCTTGTGAACTTCGCCGATGGCTGAATTGATGCCGCCTCCGATAAACGCAATCTGGAAAGGTTCCGTCTTCATATGCTGGAATATAGGATATTTTTTATAATCTAGGTGGCGGATCAAGTCCGCCATGACGTTGAACAGGGCTTTCCGCCATGACGTTATTCCTTCGTTATTCTGTGATAATTTCGTCGTCATTCCGGGCCTGACCCGGAATCTGGCATCATTTCGCCGCAACCTTCACCAAATCCGTCATACGGGCGGTCTTGTCTTGCATCTCGGCGAGGGTGTCGAACCTAAAGAATACTATACCAGCCTTGTATAAAAGCGTGTCAGCGATGGTTTCGCCGGGCTTGTACCACAGGAATTTTTCGACGATGTTCCCCTGGATTTCGGGTGCGAATGTAACGTCGCGGACAGTGCTGCCGTCGGCAATTTCGGGGCCGGCCATTATGCAGTGGCGCAACCAGTAGCCCTGCGTGGGAACATCGGCAATGCCGGAGATGTCTTCGCCGGTTTCGGCCATCACGATGAATTTCGGATAGTCGATGCCTGTCGCGTACTTCACGAACTTGATGTACAAATCCCCAGGTGGGCGACGGCAGATTTCAATGATGACGGGCGTGTCGTCGGCCTTTTCGATGTACTGGATGTGCAGAATGCCGTCAACCAGGTTGAGTTCGCGTGCGATGCGTTCACTGTAGTCGCGAAGTTTTGCTAGTGTCTCGCTGCCCGATGTGCTGGGCGTATTCGCACCGCTCACCAGGTACTTGTTGATGTAATACTGTTCGTTGTCGGCGAAGGCGAAAGCCACCTTACCCTTCACGAGCATTGCCGAAAATCCGTGATTAGAGCCTTGCACGAATTCTTCAACCACGACGTGGTCTTGCCGGGTACGGCTGCAGGCGTCTTTGTAAGCGACCCGGGCTTCTTCGGGGTTGGCAGCGCGGTGGATTCCCTTGCCGCCGGTGAGGTCAACTGGTTTCACGATAATCGGGAATGTAAGTTGCGCAATAGCGGCTTCAAAGTCGGCACAGCTATTGCCGGCTGCATTTGTGTCTGCGACTTTAACGGTAATCGCCCGCGGCGTCGGAATGCCAAGCCTGGTGGCCAGTGCGCGGTACTTGTCCTTGTGGTGAATCTCTAGACTTGTCGCGTAGCTGTCGTGCCCGGAGAGCCCCAACTTTTCGCAAACATAAGCCGTACTAAGCAAGGCGAAATCGTTGCAGCCGGAGCAAACAGCCTGCACGCCTTCGCTGCGGGCCAGTTCAAGCATCGCATCTTTGTTACTAAAATCTGCAAACACCGTCTTGTCAGCGTAAGGGTGCCCGAGGCCGTCGCGGTTGTTGCCCGAGGTAATCACGTACCAACCCAGTCTTTGAGCCGCCTGGATTAGCGGGATTTCGGCATGGCTACCGCCGAGAAGGAGTAGTTTTTTTAGGGGGGCGCGAAGCATTTCTTTATTCCAATAATAAGAAGATTCCATCAACCAGGACTAGGTATTTTAAGAATGGCTGATTCCTGGTGGATAAATATAGAATTCCTATTAGAAATTAATCATCCCCAACAAAGAACTAAAGAAGCGCATTACTACCTTAAAACCGCGTCACCCGCAAGATCGCCTGGGTGGAGACGAGCCACCGCTCCCGCCTGGAAGGCTCCTCGGGCTATTCCTTCGCGCGGCTGCTGGGCCTTATCGGCGAATACATCGGTCGCATCTACATCTGCATAAACGACTCGCCGCAGTACGTGATCAAGCAGGTCACGGGCGACCGCCGCGAACTCTAGGCGTCCTTCGAGTCATGTGACTCCTGTTTCCTTATTTCGCAATAATGAAAAAAATAAAAATTGCGAAAAGGACTTTGTGACTGACTAAAGTTTTTTGTTCAACGTTCGGAATAATTCCGGCTCGTAATTCTGAACATGGGCTTTGTAGAAGTCGGGCTCATTTCTCTTGAGTCTGTGCGAGTAAAGAAATTTGTTTTCGGTATCCAATGTTTCCCGGAAACCTTTCCCGAATTTGCCTTGCGTGTAGATGTTTGATCTGATGCGTTTGGTCATTTTTCCTCCGAATGGTCGCCTTTGTCGGGACCGATGCACACCCAATATACAATATTTTTTAGAAAAAATACTGCACCTATTGCATTATTTAAAATTTTAATGTATATTATAAGTGTAGTAAAATTTATGTAGGGCTGAATGCAAGTTGTGTATGCGGATAAAGAATTAGCTCGTTGCGCAGGGGATAAAGCCTATGCAGTAAGAAAAATGGGGCAACGCCGTGCGGAGGTTTATTTGGATAGGATAAACGATCTTCAGGGTGCCGCTGATCTGGAGTCATTAAAAAATGTTCCAGGACGATATCACGAGCTGGTAGGCAATCGCGCCGGACAATGGGCGTGCGATTTAGACCATCCCTATAGGCTTATCTTTAAGCCGGTTATGAATAGTGCTGGAAATATTATTGGTTTGATTGTCGAAAACGCCGTTTCTATTCTAGAAATTGTAGATTATCACAAGTAGGAGTGCTTATGCAGGTTTATAGATGTGATGAATTGGCTTATGTGACTCCGCCAGGTAGGACCCTGTCGGAAAAACTGAAAGAAATGGGCCTGGATGCCAACGATTTGGCCGCGCGTATGGGCTACACCCCAAAGGCGGTGAACGATATTTTGCAGGGAAACTGCCGTATAACGCCGGAAGTGGCAATTTCGCTTGAGATGATTACCGAAATTCCAGCGAGTTTCTGGTTGCGCCGTCAAATTGCGTACGATGAGTACCTTGCCCGCGAATATGTCAAAGCCTCCCTTGACAACCAGCCTCTCTGGAGAAAGTCTTTTCCCGAGGAGCTTGACGTGCGCAACTGGGTGCGGCACGATAAAAACGAGGGCGACGACAAATCAGGGCTTTCGCTTCTCAAGTTCTTTGCGGTAGCATCCCCCAAGGCGTGGGACGGCTACTACAAGGACGCCCGGCTGAAGGTGGCGTTCCGCATCTCCCTTGCCGAAGTCAAGGACCCGTATGCCACATCGGCATGGATTCGTCGCGGCGAAATCCTTGCGGACCGAGACCCGATGGAAAAGCAGGAACAGATTCCGGTGCGCAAGCGCCTAAAAGCTGCTCTCCCCGAAATCATTGCGTTTGCGGCGGCCAACAAGGTGCGCCCCAAAGGCAAAAAGCGCATTACCTACTGGACCCCAGAAGCCGAGGTGGTTGACGACTGCATGACCGGCCTGCAGGAACTGTGCCGCAAAATCGGGATTCGTGTGCTTTTCGTGCAAAATTTCAAGTGCGCGCCGATTCACGGCATGTACCGCTGGTACAAAGACGTTCCGCTAATCCAGTTGCACGACCGCTTCGAGAAGCGGGCCGCCATGTGGTTCACGTTCTTCCATGAGCTGGCCCACGTGCTGTATCACGGCAAGAAGGGAATCTGCCTGCAGAACATCGAAATCACCCACAACCACCCCGAAAAGGAAGACGAAGCCAACGCCTTCGCGCAGAAGTGCATGGTAGAAGCCGGATTCGAGATGTAGCCCTATTTCCCGAAGAATTCCTTCACCTTGTTGCAGACAAACTCCAGGTCGGCGGGTTTTAGCCCGTAGAACATAGGCAGTCGCAACAGGCGGTCGCTTTCCTTGGTGGTGTAGCGGTCTTCGCCGTTGAAACGGCCGAAGCGCTTGCCTGCCGGAGCGGTGTGGAGCGGCACGTAGTGGAACACCGCCAAAATGTCGTTCTTGACCAAGTGGGCAATGAGGGCGGTGCGGGTCTTTAAATCCGCCACCTTCAGGTAGAACATGTGGGCGTTGTGGGAGCATTCCGCCGGAATGTATGGGAGCTGCAGGTCGCCAGCGTCGGCAAGGCACTGCAGGCATTCGCGGTAGGCGTTCCAGCTGGCCATGCGGTTGTCGAAAATCTTCTGAGCGTTCTCCAGTTCGGCGTAGAGGTAGGCAGCGTTCAGCTCGCTGGGCAGATAGCTGGAGCCCAGTTCTACCCAGGTGTACTTGTCCACCTCGCCCCGATGGAACTGCACGCGGTTGGTGCCCTTCTCGCGGATGATTTCGGCGTGGTCGGAATATTTCTTGTCGGCAATGAGGATGGCGCCGCCCTCCCCCATGCTGTAGTTCTTGGTCTCGTGAAAACTGTAGCAGCCAAAATC
The DNA here is from genome assembly GCA_002382975.1 of Fibrobacter sp. UBA4223. Taxonomy (GTDB): domain Bacteria; phylum Fibrobacterota; class Fibrobacteria; order Fibrobacterales; family Fibrobacteraceae; genus Fibrobacter. The sequence goes on along the minus strand of DFTB01000015.1, from coordinate 120,698 downwards.
GCCCAAAGCGCCAAGCGAGCGACCCTTGTAGGTGGACATCATGCCCTGGGCGGCATCTTCGATGACGAACAGGTTGTGCTTCTTGGCGATGGCGTTGATGGTGTCCATTTCGCAGGCCACACCGGCGTAGTGCACCGGCACGATGGCGCGGGTCTTTTCGGTAATGGCCGCCTCGATGAGCTTTTCGTCGATGTTCATGGTGTCGGGCCGGATATCCACGAACACGCACTTGGCCCCACGCATAGCGAAGGCGTCAGCGGTAGAGACAAAGGTGAACGAGGGCATAATCACCTCGTCGCCGGGCTTGATTCCGCAAATGAGAGCAGACATTTCCAGCGCATGGGTGCAGCTGGTGGTCAAAAGCGCACGGGCCACCCCCGTCTTTTGCTGCAGCCAGGCATGACACTTCTGGTTGAACTGGCCGTCACCGCAAATGCGGCCACTTTCTACGGCGGCCCGCACGTAGTCAAATTCGGTGCCCACAAAGGGGGGCTGGTTAAAAGGGATTTTCATATAAGCCCAAAAACTCGTTTGTTATCTATGTTTTAAGAGAATTATATACTTGATTGCACTATTCCAAGCGTGCGTCATGGCAAACTTGATTTGCCATCTAGTTTCCGGGTCAAGCCCGGAATGACGAAGTTTGGCAGAACATCGTATATAATCTCCCAGATTAATATAGATTATAAAAATTATTTTTGCCAAGTAATCGCCCTTATAGGAACGGAGGATTTTATGAACCTGAGGTTGGATAGTTTCATTACAAAGTTCAGCGGTTTCGCTGTCGCTGTTACCGCCCTTGCCCTGTGCGCCTGCGGCAACCAGGAACCCGCCCAAAACAAGACGACCGCAAAACAGGCTACCAAGCAGGCCGCAGAACTGCCTGCTGAACAGACCGCGCCCTCCAAGTCCCTGGTGGTGTTCTACTCCCAGACAGGCTCCACCAAGAAGGTGGCCAATGTTTTCCAGAAGGCACGGAACGCCGACGTCTTTGAAATCAAGACCGCCACCCCCTACCCCTCTACCTACGACAGCACCGTCGCCGCCGTACGGGTCCAGCGGGAATCCAAGCAGTGGCCCGCCCTCGCAAACCCCAAGGCGGACCTGGCCAAATACGACACCGTCTTCTTGGGCTACCCCATCATGTTCGGCACCTTCGCGCCCCCCATCTACAGCTTCTTGGATTCCAACGACCTGAGCGGTAAGGTGGTGGTGCCCTTCTGCACCTACGGTAGCGGCGGCCGCAAGGCCAGCGCCGCCGAACTCAAGACCCTGGAACCGAAGGCCAACGTGACCCTCGCCTACGGGATTTCCAACAAGCGAATCAGCGCCGAAGGTGCGGATTCCGTCGTGTCCGCCGAAGTGGAGGCCTTCTTCGCCAACCTTGCAGAAGGCAAGACCGAAGAGATGCTCATGGGCGGCTATTCGGAACAGCGCCCGCTTACAGCCGAAGATTCCGCCGTGTTTGCCGCCGCCACCAAGGACTACGGTTACCTGAGCCTAAAACCCCTGAGTGTCTCCACCCAGGTGGTGGCGGGCACCAACTTCTTGTTCACCTGCGAGATGAAGGCCTTCGGAGGCCCCGCCACTCAGACCAACGTAAAGATTTTCAGGCCATTGCCGGGCCGTGGCGAGCCGGAGCTAATCGTGGTGGAGAAATAAAGTACTAGATTTCAAAAAAACGGGAGGTGTATATGGGAAAAGTGAAAATGCCGAAGTTTTCCAGCGTCCTTGCAGCAGCGGTTACCGCAGGCTTGTTCGCAGCAGCCAACGCAGCCATCAATGTAACGGTCGATGCCGACGCAGGCATCAAGAAGATTTCGCCCTACCTGTATGGTCGGAACATTGACAAGGTCAGCGACACCAGCGTCGAGAGCGATACCGCCGAGACCAACTTCATAAACAAAGTGCTGGAATCGGGCATCCACATGATGCGCGCCAACAACGGCAACAACGCCACCCGCTACAACTGGCGAAGAAAACTCACAGCCCACCCTGACTGGTTCAACAATGTCTATAAGCACGACTGGGACATTACGGCAAAAAAGGTTCTCGACAACATGCCGGGAGTCGACGCGATGTACGCCTTCCAGCTCACGGGCTATGCAGCAAGCAGCACCGAATACAATTTCCCGGACTGGAACTGGAAACAGGAACACGGTTCATATCCGTCACAGACATTCGACCTTGCGGGCGGTGGCGAAGTATCCGACGATGGAAAAACGCAAACTAAAGCGGGCGACGCCTCGCTCTACAACATGAAATGGCCCGCCGATTCCACTGTCGCAATTATTCCCCATTGGAAAGACGAACTGAAGTACGACATGAGCCGTTTTAGATATTGGAGCATGGACAACGAGATGGACATCTGGCGCGGCACCCACAACGATTTGGACCTGCCCGTGACCGGAGATTTCCTCGTTGAACGCTACATTGACGTAGCCAAGAAGGCCCGTGCCGCCTGGGGAGACATCAAGCTTACCGGCCCCGTGGTCGCCAACGAGTGGCAATGGTGCCACATTGGCGCCTACAACGACGAAAGCAGGCCCAAGATCGACGGCAAGGAATACTGCTGGCTGGAATTCTTTATCAAGAAAGTCGCCGAAGCGCAAAAGTCCTCCGGCAAACGCCTTTTGGACGTGTTCGATATTCACTGGTATCCCACCGAAAAAGACTATGAAAGCCGTGTCAACTGGCATCGCGTGCTGTTCGACACCACCTACTACTACATGGGCGGCAACGGTGTGCGATGCGCCTCCGGAACATGCGATTGGAGCGACAAGGAGAAGGGTTATAAGTCCTACATCTTTGTACGCATCAACCAGTGGCTCGAAAAGTACTTCGGTAAAGATCACGGTATCACGCTCGCCATTACCGAAACCAACCTGAACGATTCCGACCCCATGGTGACGGCACTGACCTACGCGTCTTTCCTCGGCACCATGCAAGATAATGGCGTAGAGATTTTCACCCCGTGGACCTGGGGCGACGGCATGTACGAAACAGTCCACCTGTTCAGCCGCTACGGCCACGAAAACCGCGTGCAGTCCACCTCCAGTAACGACTCCCTGATATCCGCCTACAGTTCCATCAGCAACAAGGGTGATTCGCTTACGGTCATCTTCGTGAACCGCGCCGAAAAGGACGCCCAAGATGTGAACTTGACAATCAGTGATTTTAAAGCGGCGGGTGGTTCTGCAGAGACTCTCACCCTTTCGGGAATTACCGGCGAAACCTTTGTTTCCCACACTAAAAACGCCCTGAAAAAAGGATCGGTGCAGGTGGCCAACAATACGATTTCTACGAGTCTCCCCGCCAAGTCCATCACCGCGGTACTGTTCAAAGGACAGGGGGCCATTCCTCCAAGCAGTTCATCTGCCTCGGTCATCAACAATTCCTCAGCTTCAAACCCCGGCAGTTCAAACTCCGGAAATCCTGACTACATTACCGCATTACCCGGCAATCTGTTCCAGCATTCCGTCACCGTCCAGAATCGGGACATTCACATTGACGGCTTGCAGCAGAACAGCCGCTACGCCCTGACGAACACCTTGGGCCAAGTTATCCGCAGCGGCCTGTGGAACGGTGCTGCCGGAGCGACGCTGAAGCTTAGCGTGCCTGCCACGGGCCGATACATTCTGCAAGTCGGCGGCAAGAGCCAGATGGTCGTTGTAAATAAATAAAAGATCCTCGCCTGCGCGAGGATGACGTAACTCTTGTCATGTTCGCGAAGGCGAACATCTACTAGAGGGACTTTTACTCTGCAAACAAGGCCGTAGAGAGGTAGCGGTCGCCGGTATCCGGGAGCAGGGCCACGATGGTCTTGCCCTTGTTTTCGGGGCGCTTAGCCAGTTCCTTGGCGGCCCAGAGGGCCGCTCCAGAAGAAATGCCCACCAGCACGCCTTCTTTCTTGCCGATTTCGCGACCAGCTATAAAGGCGTCTTCGTTTTCCACGGCGATGATTTCGTCATAAATCTTGGTGTTCAGGGTGTCGGGAACAAATCCTGCACCGATTCCCTGGATCTTGTGAGCGCCGGCGGTACCCTTGCTGAGCACCGGAGAGCTTGCAGGCTCCACGGCCACAATCTTTACACCGGGATTCTTGCTCTTGAGGAATTCGCCTACGCCGGAAACCGTACCGCCGGTGCCGACACCCGCCACAAAGATGTCCACCTTTCCGTCGGTATCTTCCCAGATTTCGGGACCGGTGGTTGCCTTGTGGGCGGCCGGGTTAGCCGGGTTCACGAACTGCCCCGGAATGAAGCTGTTGGGAATTTCCTTGGCCAGTTCTTCGGCCTTAGCGATAGCGCCCTTCATGCCCTTGGCACCTTCGGTGAGCACCAGTTCGGCGCCATAAGCCTTCATGATCTGGCGGCGTTCCACACTCATGGTTTCGGGCATCACGATGATGATGCGGTACCCGCGGGCGGCGGCCACAGAGGCAAGACCGATACCAGTGTTACCCGAGGTGGGCTCGATAATCACGGAACCGGCCTTGAGCTTGCCGCTCTTTTCGGCGTCGTCCAGCATGGCCTTGGCCACGCGGTCCTTCACGGAACCGGCGGGGTTGAAGTATTCCAGCTTGGCGAGAATCTTGGCACCGAAACCTTCCTCGATGTGAGTGAGTTCCAGAAGCGGGGTGTGACCAATGAGCTGGTCGGCAGATGTATAGATTTTTGACATGGTTTGAAGTCCTTTTTTTTGAGTTAGAAATTAATAAAAGTTGAACGGAATGGTTAGGTTTGAGGCACGAGGTTTGAGGCACGAGGCACGAGGTTCGAGGCGCGAGGTTTGAGGCACGAGGTTTGAGGCACGAGGATGACGACTCATCACTCAATACTCAAAACTCACGACTCACAACTCACTAAGTGCCTGATCCAGGTCGGCAATGATGTCTTCGTAGTGTTCCGTACCGATAGAAAGGCGGATGGTGGCGGGGCTGATTCCTGCGGCGGCGAGTTCTTCCGGAGTGAGTTCGGAGTGAGTCGTCGTGTAAGGATGCACCACCAGGCTCTTCACGTCGGCCACGTTGGCCAGCAGGCTGAAAATCTTGAGGCTATCGATGAACTTGAAGGCTTCGGCCTGGCCGCCCTTCACATCGAAGGTGAAAATAGAGCCCGCGCCGTTGGGGAAATACCTCTTGTAGAGGGCGTGCTGCGGATGGTCCGCAAAGCTCGGGTGGTTCACCTTGGCCACCTTCGGGTGTTTCGAGAGGAACTCCAGGACCTTCTTGGTGTTTTCCACATGGCGGTCCAGACGCAGCGACAAGGTCTCGGTGCCCTGCAGCAAGAGGAAGGCGTTGAACGGAGAAATGGCAGCGCCTTCGTCGCGAAGGAGGATGGCGCGGATATAGACGATGAAGGCGGCAGCCCCTGCGGCGGCGGTAAAGGGCACGCCGTAGCTGGGATTTACTTCGGTGAACTGCGGGAACTTGCCGCTAGCCGCCCAGTCGAACTTTCCACCGTCAACGATGATACCGCCAAGAGTCGTTCCATGACCGCCGATGAACTTGGTGGCGGAATGAATCACGATGTCGGCGCCGTGTTCCAGCGGGCGAATCAGGTAGGGCGTTCCGAAGGTGTTGTCGATGACCACCGGAATCTTGTTCTTGTGGGCGATTTCAGAAATGGCCTCGATGTCCGGGATGTCGGAATTGGGATTGCCGAGAGTCTCAATCAAGATAAGCTTGGTGTTGTCCTTGATGGCGCCCTTGACTTCGTCCAGGTTGTGGATATCCACGAAGGTGGTATCCACGCCGAAGGGGCGAAGCGTGTGCTGCAGCAGGTTGTAGGTACCGCCATAGATGGAGCGCTGTGCCACCACGTGGTCGCCTTTGCGGGCGAGGGCCGTAATGGCGTAGGTAAGGGCTGCCGCACCGGATGCGACGGCAAGGCCTGCGATGCCCCCTTCTAGGGCGGCGATGCGCTTTTCAAAAACGTCCTGGGTGGTGTTGGTGAGGCGTCCGTAGATGTTGCCCGCGTCTTTCAGATGGAAACGGTCGGAGGCATGCTGGGCGCTGTGGAACACGTAGGATGTGGTCTGGTAGATAGGAACAGCGCGGGAATCGGTGGCGGGGTCTGCCTGTTCCTGGCCCACGTGGAGCTGGAGGGTTTCAAAGTGAAGTTTGTTCTGTGTCGTCATGGTGAAGTCCTTTTTAGGTTTGAGGTTCGGGGCTCGAGGTTCGAGGTTTGGGTAATGGAGACAAGAGCAGTCATCCTCACGAAGGTGAGGATCCGTTTGCTTTTCTAGCGGATCCTCGCTTCCGCGAGGATGACGAATAAGGACTTGGCTTCCATCACTCGTTGTACGATTTTGATTACGGGTGCAAATGTAAAACTATTTTCCTACAAAATCAATAGGGATTAAACCAGCAAAATAGCTATTAATGTCACTTTTAGTCATAAAAACATCAAAATTTAGCTAAAAAAAGCCGTTTTAGCCCATATTCGCCCTTTCCCATACTATTTACTTATCATCAGTTATAGTTTTTAGCTATAACACTAGCTGCACCATCCAGCACCGTCCAATACCATCGCGACATTTCACACCAGCCATTTCCACATGGATTAAGCCCCATGCCCCTGAACATAGACCCGAGGCGAGCCCCGGCAACCCATACAAAGGGGCAATGGGGCGACATTTTTCTATCTTTACCGCCGTAAAATCAAGAGGTCTGTTATTATGACATTTGAAGAGATGTTCGCTCTGGCTTGCCAGCGCAAAAAAGAAATGCCCGAAGGCAAGGGAACCACGGAACTGTTCAAGAAGGGCCCCCACGGCATCGGCAAGAAGCTGGTGGAAGAGGCCGCCGAAAGCTGGATGGCCGCCCGTTTCGAAAGTCGTGACGCCCAGTGCCTGGAACTGTCGCAGGTGCTCTACTACGTGGCCGTGATGATGGCCGAAAAAGGTTTAACCCTCGAAGAGGTGTACGCCAAGCTATGATTAAAGTCGCTCTCCCCAACAAGGGCATGCTCTTTGAGCCCACCCAGGAACTTCTGAAGGCTTGCGGCTACAAGGCCTCCAAGCCCTACAAGACCTTGACCCAGCTGGATACCAAGAACGGGATTGAATTTTTCTTCTTGCGTCCAAGCGATATTCCCATGTACGTGGGTCGCGGCATCATTGACGCGGGCATCACCGGCATCGACTTTAACGCCGAAGCGAAGAGCCCCGCGGTGAAGGTGCTGGACCTGCCCTTCGGCGCTTCGAAGATGTGCGCCGCCGTGCCGAACGAAAGCCCGGTGCAGAGCCTGGACGAGCTGAAGGACAAGACCATTGCCACCAGCTTCCCGAACATTGTGGAAGGTTTCTACAAGAAACCCATGGACTTTGTAGTGCTGGAAGGCGCTGTTGAAATTTCGGTGAGCCTGGGCGTGGCCGATGCCATCGTGGACGTGGTGGAAACGGGCACGACCTTAAAGCAGGCGGGGCTCCGCATTGTGGGCGAACCGCTGTTCCGTAGCAACGCCGCCCTGTTCTGCAACCCGCAGAAGACGGGCCTGGAAGAAGTGCACACCCTTATCCGCCGTATCGAAGGCAAGCTGGTGGCACAGTCCTACATGATGATCGAGTACGACTGCCCCGCCGAACTGCTTTCGAAGGCCTGCGAACTTACGCCGGGCCTGGATGCCCCGACGGTCACCAAGCTGCACGGTCGCGAATGGTATTCCGTGAAGGCCATGGTCCCCCAAGAAGAGGCCAACGCCATCATGGACCGCCTCTGGGACGCCGGCGCACGGAGCATCTTGCTGTTCGGTATCAAGAGCGCGAGAATTTAACGCGGAGCGTTAAATTCAGTATGCAGTGGTTAGTGATTAGTACACAGTCCGTAAGGCGAAACGTCCCTCCTAACCACTAGCATTTCACACGGATCCTCACCTTCGTGAGGATGACAGTTCTCGAAACCCGCGGCCCTATCCCCTAGATCCTAACCCCTGACCCCTAACCAATGCTTTCTCTCGCCTATCTAGCACGCCAGCCTATCCTCGACCGAGAGGGTAAAATATACGCCTACGAGCTTTTGTTCCGGGATTCTCCGGAAAGCGATACCGCCGTTATCGCCAACGACAACCTGGCCACCGCCCAAGTGCTGGAAAACGTGCTCACCAACATCGGGCTCCCGAGGCTCATCGGCGAAAACAAGGCCTTTATCAACTGCAACCGGGAAATGCTCTTGGACAACATCTTCAAGCTGTTGAACCCCAAGTGGTTCGTGCTGGAGATCTTGGAAGACGTGGAGGTGGACGAGGCCCTGGTGAAGGCCGTGGCCCACTACAAGGAGCGGGGATTCGAGCTCGCCCTGGACGACTTTATTTTCAACCAGGAATTCTTGAAGCGTTTCGAGCCCCTGTTCCCTTACGTGTCCTACGTGAAGATGGACCTGGTGGACAACAGCACAGAGAACATGAAGCAGGCGGCAGAATTTTTCAAGGCGAAGGGCATCAAGCTGTTGGCCGAAAAGGTGGAAGACGCCGCCACCTACAAGACCTGTTTCAACCTGGGCTACGACTTTTTCCAGGGGTTCTACTTTGCAAGGCCGGAACTGGTGACCGGCAAGAAGCTGGACTCCACCTCGGAAGCTATCATCAAGCTGTTGTTCCTGCTGCGCACCCATCCGTCGCTGGACGAGGTCAGCACCGGCCTGGAAGCCTACCCCGACATTGCCGAGAACTTCTTGAAGTTCGTGAATTCCAAGGCGGGCTATGTAAGCAAGCGAATCGACAAGGTCCGGGACGCTATCGCCTGGGTAGGCCTCCGGCACATACAGGAATGGCTCACCCTGATTCTCTACGCGAGGCCCGAGTTCGGCACGGCGCCCCAGAGCTCGCCCCTGTTCCAGAACGCCTCCCACCGCGCCCGCTTTATGGAAATCATCACCCGCTTTATCGGCGGCACCGACGACGACCTGCCGGCGAAGGCCTATATGGTGGGGCTTATCAGCCGTGTGGACGCCCTGGTTGGGACCCCTCTCGAAAACATTTTGAACGACTCCCCCATGGACGACGAAATCCGCGACGCCCTGCTGCACCGGAAGGGCCTGCTGGGCAAGCTGCTGACCCTGGCCGACGCCGTGGAACAAGACGACAAGGCCACCATCTCGCAACAGTTGAAAGACCTGAAAATTTCGACCAACCTATTGAACCGTTGCGTCTATGACGCCTACAGTTGGACCCATGAACGCTGAGCCCCAAAGCCTGGAAAACCTCATCGGTGAATTTGCAAGCCTGCCCGGAATCGGCCGCAAGACCGCCCGCAGGCTGGCCTACCACGTGCTGACCCGCTCCAAGGAGCAGGTGGCCCAGTTTGCGGATTCCCTGAACGCGGCGGCGGAAAAAGTCCACCCCTGCCCCAGGTGTTTTTGTTTTACCGACGAAGAGGTATGCCCCATCTGCAGCGAGCGGAAAGACGCCCGGGCCCTGTGCGTGGTGGAGAAAAGTTCCGACATCGTGCCTTTTGAACGCTCCGGGATTTTCAAGGGACTTTACTTTGTACTGGGTGGCGTAATTTCGCCCCTGGACGGTATCGGGCCCGAGCAGCTCCACCTGCCGCAACTGGTGGAACGCATCAAGGTCGAACAGATAGAAGAACTGGTGCTGGCCCTAGGGTCTAGCCCCGAAGCCGACAGCACCGCCCTGATGATCGACCGCATGCTCTCCGGCGTGAACGTGAAACGGACCCGCCTTGCCCGCGGCATTCCCATGGGTTCTGACCTGGAATTTGTAGACGAAGTCACCATGCTCCGGGCCTTCGAAGGGAGGGTCAGCCTGTGAATCCGGTAAAGTTCGACTCCATCGAGATTACAAGCGCCGAATTCGTGAAAAGCGCCGTTTCCCTGAAGGGGCTTCCCGAAGAGCGGCTCCCCCAGGTAGGGTTCCTCGGGCGCTCCAACGTGGGCAAATCTTCCCTGATGAACGCCCTCATGGGCCAGAAAAACCTGGTCAAGGTCAGTTCTACCCCCGGAAAGACCCGCGAATTGAACTTTTTCAAGGTCAACGGCAAGTTTTTTCTTGTAGATTTACCAGGAGTGGGCTTCGCCAAAGTCAGCATCCAGAAACGGGACGAAATGGGCGACTTTATCCGCGAGTACGTGGAAAAGTGCAAGGACCTGCGGGGGCTTATCTACCTGGTAGATATCCGCCACGGCGGGACCGCCATTGACGTGGAGACGGTGGAAAGCATCCGTGCCACGGGTTGCCCCGTGCTGGTGGTGGCAAGCAAGCGCGACAAGGTGAACCAGTCGGAGTTTGCAAAGAACACGAAGCTCATCCAGGAACGCATGGGGCTGGATTCGAAACCTCTGGCCGTAAGCGCCCTGAAAAAGACCGGCCTGGACCATCTCTGGCAAGAGATTCTCAAGGCGGTGGAAGGGAACGAACTGGTAGAGAAGTAGATGGAGAACGCAGAAGAAAGAATCGGCGCCTCGAGACTGACCCTGGTGGGGAAAATTTTTCACCACCTGGGAATGTTTTTCATGACCCGCACCCTGGGCCAGCAGGTATGCCTGTTTTTCCGCGCCATCGCCTCCATATTCTCGAAGACCCGAAGCTTCAAGACCGACTCCCGCAACATCATATTGCAGACCTTCTTTACCGGCGTAGAAATTTTCCCTATTCTGTTTATCGTGGCCACCCTTTTCGGTGCGGTAGTCATCGTAGAAGTCATGACCCTCATGGGCAAGATGGGCTTTGACGACGTGGTGGGAAACCTGATGGTGGTGGTGATCATCCGCGAACTGGGGCCGATACTTACGGCATTCCTGATTGCAGGCCGAAGCGGGTCTTCCCTTACCACATACGTCGGTAGCATGGTCATCAATTCCGAAGTGGACGCACTTGCCACCATGGGGGTAGATCCCATCCGTTACCTGGTGATGCCAGGCCTGATTGGCGGCTCCATCGCCACCCTCATCATGACCATCTTCTTTAGCGGAAGCGCCATCGGAGCAGGATTTCTCATTACCAAGGCCGCCATTTTCCTTACCGGGAACGCACTGAACCTGCAGCTCACCTGGGACTACCTGAGCAACGAAATCTTGAAGGCCCTTACCACCATGGACTTTGTGCTTATCGTGGTCAAGCCGTTGGTGTTTGGCTGTATCATTACCACCAACGCCTGCTATCAGGCCCTGAACATCGCCCACGACGTGCGTCAGGTTCCCAAGGCCACCTCCCGCTCCGTCATCAAGTCTTTCCTCTATATCGTTTGTGCCGACGTGGTTCTTTCGCTGTTCTATTTCTTCGACTACTTCAACGAACTTTCGAGAATAATCTAGAGGTGGATCGATGCAAGACGAAGCGCTGCGCATAGAGGATTTGCACTTGACCTACAGGGGGCTCAGCGGCACGGCTTTTTCCAAACCCGGCGCCTACGGCTTTTTCAGCACGATACAGCAGCACGATGACGACGCCGAACTGATTTCGGGAGCGAACCTTTCTCTGAAGCGGGGCGAGACCCTCTGTATCGGCGGGCCTTCGGGACAGGGCAAGAGCGCCTTGTTGCGCGTGATTGCTGGGCTTGCACGGCCCAGTTCGGGCAGGGTGTTCTACTTTGGCGAATACATTCCGCCGGAACGCCTGACCGCCCTGGAGGTGGCCAAGCGGCAAGTCGGGCTCGTGTTTCAGAATGGGGCCCTGATTTCGAACCTTCGTGTGCGGGACAACATCGCCCTCCCCCTCCGTTACCACAAAAAGGGTTCCGCCGAAGAAATCGAAGAAAAAATCAACATGGCCCTGGACCTGATGCGCGTCCGCGACTGCGCGAACATGTTTCCCCACCAGTTGAGCGTGGGCATGCAAAAGCGCGTGGCTATCGCAAGGAGTTGGGCCATGGACCCCATGCTGCTCTTGATGGACGAACCTACGGCAGGTCTTGACAATTACAACCGCAGGAACCTGCTGCCCCTGATTGACAACATGCGGACCTTGTTCAAGACATCCATCATTATCATCACCCACGACCTGATGATTGCCAAGGAACTGGGCTGCAACCTGTGCTTCTTGTACCATAAGAAGCTTACCGAGCCCCACAGCTTTGACTACTGGCTCAACGCCGACAACGACATTTCCAAGGTGCTCTTCCGCGACTTGCGGACAAGCGGGTAGAGCGGCTTCGCCGCGGTGAGTAGTGAGTAATGGGTAATGAGTTTTGAGTTTTGATAATCGCGCCTTCGGCGCCAAATTAAAAACTGACAACTCACAACTCATCACTGACAACTCATTTCACACTTTTCTATATTCCCCCATATGCTCCTCCCCTTACCCGACGATTTTCACGCGCACCTCCGGCAGGGCGACTTGATGCCCGGCTATGTGCGAGATTTGGCCGCACAGTTTGGCCGTGCCATCATTATGCCGAACACCGTTCCCGCCATGACCAGCGCCAAAGCCATCGCCGAATACAAGGCGCAGATATTGGATGCGGCGGCTTCCGTGCGCCCGGACTTTGAACCCCTCATGACCTTCAAGCTGAACCCGAACTACACGGAACAAGACCTGAAGGACATGATGGCCGTAGGCGTGGTGGCCGGAAAGTATTACCCCGCAGGAGTCACGACGAACAGCGCCGACGGCATCAGCGACTTCGAAGGAATCTTCCCTGTGGTGGCCCTGATGGAAAAGCTGGGTCTGGTGCTGTGCGTCCACGGCGAAGAGCCGGGCGAATTCTGCCTGGACCGTGAACCTGCCTTTATCAAGCGGGTGGAAACCCTGGCCGAAAAATTCCCGAAGCTGAAAATCGTCTTCGAGCACGTGAGTTCCGCAAAGTCCGTAGAGGCGGTCAAGAAACTTGGACCAAACGTAGCCGCCACCATTACGGTACACCACCTGATGATGACTCTGGACGACATCGTAGGTGACGCCCTCCGGCCGCACCATTTTTGCAAGCCCCTGCCCAAGCGGCCGGAAGACCGTGCCGCCATCCGCGAAGCCGCCTTCAGCGGCAGCCCCAAGTTCTTTCTCGGCACGGACTCCGCCCCGCACCAGCTGGGCAAAAAGGAATGTCCTTGCGGGGCGGCGGGCGTCTATAGCGCTCCTGTGGCCCTGCCTCTTCTTGTGCAGGAATTCGAAAAGGCCGGCCATCTGGACAAACTTCCGGATTTTATCGCCGGTTTCGGGGCCGACTTCTACGGCATTCCCCGCACCACCAAGCAGGTGGAAATAGTCAAGGAACCCTGGACCGTGCCCGCCACCGTAAACGGAGTGGTCCCGCTGGCCGCAGGCGAAACATTGGAATGGAAAATTAAGCGGTAAAAACGCCAAAAAGTGGCTTGTCCGCCATAAAAAATATACATTATGGGAGTACGCTCCCTATTTGGATTTTTTATGGCTTTTATTCGCGCTGTACTTTTCTACTTGACCATTTTTTCCGGGATGATCATCCTCGGAACACCCTACATTATTTACAAGGGAACTTTCTGCAGGCGCAAGAACGAAATCACCAATGTCTGCAGTTTCTATTTCAAGTATGTTGTCTTTAGGCTGTTCGGTATCAAGGTCAAGGTAGAAGGAGCAGAAAACATTCCCAAGGACAGGGGATTTGTCATCGTGGCAAACCACATGAGTTTTCTGGACATTCCCGTTTTCTGGCCCTCCATCGGGAACGCCGCCTTCGTGGCAAAGGCCGCCCTCTGGAAAGCCCCCATCTTTGGATGGGTGCTGGACAGCATCGGCTGCATTCCCGTGCACAAGAACCCCCGGAAAAATGCGGACATGGGCAAGCTAATCCGGGACCGTATCGACCACAATTACAACATCGTCATTTTCCCCGAAGGACACCGCAGCGCCGACGGTAAATTGCTTCCGTTCCAGAACGGCATTTTCAAGATGGCCAAGGAAAACGGGCTCCCTCTAGTGCCCGTCACTCTCGTCGGGACAGGGAAATGCTTGTCCAAGGTCAAGTGGGCCATGAACCCCGGCGAAGTCCGCATCATAATCCACCCGCTACAGGCTAGCGAGAGTTATGCGGACAAGACCGCCGTCCAGCTTCGGGACGAAATCCACGACATTATCGAAAAAGATTTAAAGGAGGCCTAGAATGGCACAGCGTTTACCCAGCGAAGAACAGATTATCGCCATACTCCGTGACGAACCCATGGTAGGTAGCCAGTTGCGGGGCGCCCTCGGGCTCCCCAAGAAACAGAAAATGGCTTTCAAGCAGATGCTGGCCGACATGGTGGAGCGGGGTCTGTTGAAACGCACCAGCCACAAGGAATACCAGCTGGGCGACGGAGAAACACAAGAAGAAAAGCGCGAAAAGCGTTTCAAGAAAATCGCGGAACAGGGCGGCGAAGACAACCGCAGGCCCGCAGCCCGTAGCCGCAGGCAAAAAGACAAGGAAAACGAGACCCGTATCAAGCGGGGAATCCTGCACCAGATTGGCGACGAAGAATGGGAAGTCCACGAACTGGAAACAGGCAAGGTTTACGAGATGGCCCACCGCCGGCAAGCGCCGGGCAAAGAGGGCGAGACCATCAGCTTTACCCTGTACCCCCACCCGAAACTCAAGCACAGCTACTTGGCCAAGGTGGACCGCACCGCCGAGGCGATGAACATTTCCTGGGCAGAGGTGAAGCAGAAATTCATGGACGAGAACAACCTGCCCAAGGATTTCTCCCCCGCCATCAAGAAATTTGTAGAAGGCATCAAGGAGCCGGGCCCCAAGGATTTCAAGGGACGTATCGACTACCGCAAACTGGATATCCTCTGCATTGACCCCGAAGGGGCCATGGACCACGACGACGCTATTAGCGTGGAACGCCTGCCAAACGGAGGCTACAAGCTGGGGGTGCACATCGCCGACGTAAGCTACTACGTGCCCGAAGGATCTGACCTGGACGAAGAAGCCCTGGAAAGGAGCTACACCCAGTACCTGCCCTGGACCGCCGTGCCCATGCTTCCCGAAAAGCTTTCTAGCGGAGTGTGCAGCCTGCACCAGGGCGTGGACCGTTGCGCCTTCACCTGCATGATGGAACTGGACAAGAATGCCAACGTACTCAGTTGGGATTTCCACAGGAGTATCGTGAACATTACCAAGGGCATCACCTACCAGGAAGCGGTGAAGATGATGGAAGCAGGCGACGAATCCATCAAGGCCCTGGCCGAGGTCACGGCGCTGCTCAAGAAAAACCGCACCAAGGAAGGTCTGCTGGAATTCAAGAGCACCGAATACGGCTGCAAGTTCAACGAGGCCGGCGAACCCGTACAGATTGTGCCCCGCCAGAGCGACGAATCTAATTCCTGGGTAGAAGAGTGTATGCTGATTGCCAACAACTGCTGCGCCAAGGAACTCAAGAAGAGAAAACTCCAGGGCATCTACCGTATCCACGAAGCGCCGGACACCAAGGACATCATGGAACTGTACTACATGTACCCCGACCTGTTCAAGGACGCTCCCGTGATGCTTCGCGACCTGGGCAAGCCCCGCAGTGGCGACACCAACCTGAACCCAGTCGCCTTCAAGCTGTACCAGCATCTGGTCAAGCGGGCTGGCGACGACGAAACCTTGATGAACCGCATTTTGCGCAGCATGCAAAAAGCCCATTACGACAGCAACAGCTTTGGTCACTTCGCCTTGAACTGGCAGGACTACAGCCACTTTACCAGTCCCATCCGCCGTTACGCCGACCTGTGGTGCCATCGGGAACTGGCCCGCAAGGGCGCCGAAATTAACGCCGAACGCGCCGAAAGCGTCATCGAAGTCTGCGACCTGATTTCAGCCAACGAAATCAAGAACATGAAGGTGGAGCGCATTTCCATCAAGGTGTGCAGCTGCTGGATTTTAAAGAACCGCATAGGAGACGACTTCGAGGCAAGCGTCACGGGCATCGAGGAATGGGGAATCTACGTCTCCATTCCGGACCCCATCGCCGAGGGCCTGGTGCGCTTCCGCGATATCGCCGGAGAAGATTTCTACGTATTCAACCCGGACCAAGGGCTTGCTTTCGGGAAGCGCAGTGGCCGCACCTTCCGCAGGGGCGACAAGGTGCTAGTGCGGCTACTCCGCGTAGATCCTCTACGCGGCCAGGCCGATTTCAGCATTCTGGAAAAGCTTTCTTCCGAACCCAAGAAGCGCCGCCGTCAGGGCGAGTCCCGCGACAACTACCGAGACGTTCACGAACGTGCGGACCGTGCCGCCGCCGCAGAGGCACTGGGCTACGTGAGCCAGCCCGACGATGACGATTTCGGCTTTGACGACGACGCCCCCAGCTTTGTCCGGAACGGGCGCGGCTCCCGCAGGGAAAGTTCCCGCAGAGAAAAGCCCCGCAAGACCATAAGCGACAAGAGTTCCAAGGCCAAAGGCCCCAAGGCTTACGGCGAAAAGCTTGCCCGCGGCCGCGGAGGCCGAGGCAGGAGCGGGCGTCGGTAATTCAAGGAGATGCCCTGTCATCCTGGAGGTCAGAGGCCGATAGGACCCGGCGGGCATGACAACAGAACAATGCAAAACAGCAGAATCGTCCTGTACGCAAGTTACCAGACCGGCAAGGAACTGCCCGGTTATGTGCGTTTTGCGCTACAGCATCTGTCCGAAACGCCATTCCGTGTTGTACTGCTGACCAACAAGCGGGAACTTTCTCCAGAAACCCTTGCTTTCCTGCAAGAGCGGAACATTTTCCTGTACCTCACCGAAAACCACGGCTTTGACTTTGGCATGTGGCGAAGGTTCCTGAAAGACTTGGCCAACGGCAAGGGGAATTTCACTACCCTCAGCGGAATTTCTAGGCTGGTGCTGATGAACGACTCCATCGTCTACTACCGAAACCGCTTTCAGGAGTTTTTCGACAGAGCTGAACGGAGCGACGCCGACGCCATCTCCCTTACGGAGAACAGCGAAATACGCCGTCACCTACAAAGCTATTTTCTCTACCTCAAGCAAGAGGCCTTGGGCGCCTTTTTTATGCACCTGCTGGAAACTCCGGAACAAGACAACTACTACGACGTGGTACACCGTCTGGAAATCGGTATGGCAAGAGCCTTCGAAGACGCCGAAGTGCGGACTGAAGCCCTGTACCCCACAAAGCAGAATGCGCTGTTCACCTATCCGGAATTAGTTACCGGAGGCGCTGGTTTTATCAAGCGTAGGACCCTGCAACAGCGTTTTTCCATCAAGGAAAAGGCACACTTTATTCGGCACAAGGCTCTTGGCGCCTTGAACGCCGATTACCACAAGATGATTGTGGAATCCGGTCTGGCGGAGGATTTTAAGGAAGAATGGCTCCCGACTCCTACAGACGGAGCATTGCACCGGGCCGCCGACAAGCTGTGGGAAAATACTTTTGACAAGGTTGGATGGCCGCTTCTGCGGAAAGCTATCAAGACCAAGTACAAGCTTCTCGGGAAAAAGCTGGAAGGCGAAGAGTATAATAATTAGGGAAGGCTCACGCCCTCCCCAAGACCGTTATTTTACGATCTTTGCGTCTTGGACGTCCTTGCCCTTGAGCTTGGACGATTCGCTGCCCTGGGACATTACGCCCCGGTTGATGAACTTGTACTGGGCAATGCTCCAGAAGTTGGACACAATCCAGTAGAGCACCAGGCCCGAAGGCATCACCGCGCTAAAGAAGAACATCATGGCGGGCATCATCCAGGTCATCATCTTCTGCTGTGCCGGGTCCATGCCGGCGCTACCACTCATAGTCACCTTGGTCTGGAAGTATGTCGTAACCACCATGATCCAGGGGAGAATGGCAAGGCCTGCAGGCATCACGAAGGGAATCGAAAAACCGCTCCACACCACGTCGCTCTTGCTCAGGTCGGTAATCCAGAGGAAGGCGGGCATACCGCGGAGTTCGATAGCGCGGCCCAGCACAAAGAACAATCCCATGAATATAGGCATCTGGATAAGCATAGGGAGGCATCCGCCCGTGCAGCTGGCCAGCGGGTTCACGCCGTTCTTGGCGTAAAGTTCCATGATGGCGGCCTGCTTCTTTTGCGGATCGCTACGGTACTTCACGTTGATTTCGTCCAGCTGGGGCTTGAGCTTGCTCATGGCGCGGGTGGACTTGAGCTGCTTTACCGTAAAGGGCGTGGTGAAAGCGCGAACAATGAAGGTCACAAGAATAATGGCCACGCCGTAGTTCGGGATAATGGAATAGAAGAACTTGAGGAGTTTCAACAGCCACTTGCAGATCCACACGAACCAGACGCTGGAACCGGGGAACCACTTGGAGCCTGTAACGATAATCTTCTCGTAACCCTGGTCAAGGGCTTCCACCTCGTCCCACTGGAGCGGGAGCACCATAAAGTTATAGGCCAGAGAATCGCCACGGATACCGTCTGCGATGGTAAGGCTGTAGGTTCCCGGATCGGGATTGCCTTCGGTGGCTACATCAATGTGCTTCGCGTTTACCTTGACGGGAACGGGCTTGTCGAACTGCACCGACAGGGCCACGTACTTGCGGCGCATGCCCACCCAGTAGTAGTTGGCATTGTCAAAGGTCATGGCGTCGGAGAAAGTCTCGCGCTCCGTAATTTCGCTGTTCTTGAAAATCACCTCGCTAAAGAAATAACTGGCACCGCCAAAGCTCTTGCCCTTGGGCATGACTTCGGTTTCTTTCATGCCGCCCTTCCAGGACAGTTCGTAGTCGGCCGGCTTGAACCCCACAAAGCGGTTCACCTGACGCACCGCCACTCCAGCCTTGGTAAAGCCGTAGCTGCGAATCACCTGCTTGCCGCTGGCGTCGGTGAAGGTGAACTGCACCGTCACATCGTTTTCCACCTTGATCTTTTCGGGAGTGTCACCCAGGTCGAAAAGGGCTTCGGTCAGGTCCGCCTTGCCCAGTTTCAGGTCCAAGGCGCCCAGGGCCGTATCCTGGATAATTTCCGGGAAATTTCCAGCACTGTCAGGCAGGGCCTTCACAATCACGCTCTGGACACGGGCGCCCTTGTTACTGAGGGTCATGATAAACTTGTCGGTCTCCACCGTCACCGTGCGGGGTTCCACGGCCTTCGGGGCTTCGGCAGCCCGAGCGCTGTCGGCAGCGACGCTATCAGCGGAAGCGGAAGCCACCTTCGCGCTGTCAGCGACAACGACCTTTCCTGAATCCAATTCCGAATTCCGAACTCCGGATTCCGAATCACCCAAAACCGGAGCAGCCTTCAGCTCCGGAGTCTTGTCGCCTAGCACCAGCTGGTCTGCGGAGTCGGCACGAGCAGCCTCCATGGCGGCGGCAGCCTCTTTTTCTTTCGCCTGGGCTTCGGCCTGCTGCTTCGCGTTGTTCGACGACATGGTCATCCACCAGATGACAATTGCCGCAATCAAGATGGAGCCTATGAGGGAATTCTTGTTCATGTCTTTTCCTTTTTAGGGGGCACCGGGTCGTAGCCGCCCTTGCAGAAGGGGTTGCATCTCAAAATTCTAAAAACCGCAAGATAGAAACCTTTGAAGGGTCCGTGTACCCGCAGAGCCTCGATGGCATAGCTGGAGCAGGTGGGCTGAAACCGACAGACCCCGTGAAAGAAGTAGGGGTGCACCAGCTGGTACAGCCGGATAGGCGCTATCAGCACCGCCACGACGGCCCTCTCAAGCTTCGCAAGCATCGCCGTCCACCGCCTCCGGGCAAGTCCATTCCATCTTGCGGAAAATCTTGTAGGCGGACTCCCGGAGCTTTTCAGAGGTCAGTTCCTGCTGGCCCACGGTCACCACCACCATGGCCCACACCGGCTTCTGGATATTCGGGACCATTCCAAAAAACAAAGGCCGCAGAATCCTCCGGCACTTGTTGCGGTAAACGGCGTTACCGTTTTTCTTTTTCGCCAAAAAGCAGAAACGACAAAAACCGTCCGGGCTCTCTATCCAACGCATGGTCAATGACGATGCTCGGACAAACTTGCCTTGGACGGCCACTGTTCGGTAAGCGGGCTGGTTCGGCAGCCTATAAGAACGCAGAGCGGCGATGAGCCACCCCCAGACTTACTTCTTATAGATGGTGTCGCTGACGGTCAGGCGCTTGCGGCCCTTGGCGCGGCGACGGCTAAGAACGGCGCGACCCCAACGGTCTTCCATGCGGGCGCGGAAACCCTGCTTGTTGGCACGCTTGCGGTTATGAGGCTGGAATGTTCTTTTCATGATAAAACCTTTCTAGTCGAAATTCAAAATTTTTGAGTCCCAAATCTAGCAAAAATACCCCATAAATCAAGGTGTTTTGCCCCGAAGTACGGGAAATTTAAGCAAAAAAGGCCAAAACAACGTGTTTTAGCCAGCTTATCAACACCTTATCAACATTCGCGCTAACGCTAAATCTTTTTACAGCAAGGAGATCCCCACCTTGGTGGCCATGCGCACTAAGCACTAAAGTGCTAAGTGCTGTCCGCCCGCCTGCGCGGGGATGACAAATTGGAGGGCGGAGATGACAATCGATGGTTACGACATCTTCCTTATTTTGTTCCGGCCCTCGGTCTTGGCCAGGTACAGCACCTCTTCGGCCTTTACCAGGAACTGGGAGAAGTGGCTATAGTTCCTGTCGCCACAGGCGATAAAGCAGCCGGACACCGTAACGGAGGCGTCGGGGAACCTGTTCCAACGGAGCGCAGCAATACCCTCGCGAATCCGCTCGGCACGGGCAAAGGCCTCCAGCTCGGAATCGGCCCGAAGCACGCACATGAACAGCTCCCCGTCCATACGGCCGCAGCATTCCCCAATCCGGTCGTCACGCTCCTGAATCAAAAACTTCGCCACGTCGCAGAGCACCTGGTCGCCAAACACCTGGCCGTAGCTGGCGTTCACCTCGCGAAACTCGTCCATGTCAAGGAGCAGCAGGTAGTATTCCTCCCGCTGCAGCCACACGACACTTTCCAAGAAGTGCGTCATGTAGCCACGGTTGAAAAGCCCTGTCTTGGAGTCTCTCTTGGATAAAAACTCCAGGCGCTTGAGCATTTCTTCGCGGCCCTTTCGTTCGGTATTGTAGGAATAGAGGGCGAAGGAATTGACGATAAAGACCACCACACCCGTAATAAAGAAAGACACCAGGATGTCGATGAAAGCCGCCTGGTGGTCCAGGGCCACCACATACTCAGGGTAAAGTTCCGAAAGCACAAAGGCGATTTCGAAAGCGAGCATAGAAAGCACAAACACCGCCCACTTGCTCTTGCCGGGGCAATAGGCACAAAGAAACACCGCAGTAAGGCAGTAGAGGGTCATGCCGCAATTGAACCCGCCGCACAAGAAGAACAGCATGGGCAGCAAGAAACAGCTGAGCAAAAGGCACATGATCACATAGCAGACGCTATACATACGGGTCTTGACCGCCACCACTGCCAAAATGGCGCAGATAACGCTGGTCAGCAAGCACACCGCCGAAGTCACCGGGCTAATTTGCTCATATATGGTAAAAACCGTGGAGGCAACGCTTGCCGCCAACACAATCACCAGGAACACCCAGAAAAGGGTCCGTTCCAGGGAGTCCTGCCGCTGCAGGAATTTTTTCAGTTTACCGATCATCTTATCGATTTATCGCCCCTAATTTACCCCTAATTACACTCTTTTTTTCAAAAAAGGAAAACATAATATAAAATGTATCTTCCAATTTGGAAGGGTTTCGCCCCCTTTATCATAACTTTGTTATATTATTGAAAGTAAAGTCCTATTATTTTAGCAGGTAGTGTATGGAACTGACCCCGTTAGATATCCGCAACCAGACATTCCACAAAAAGAACTTCGGCGGCATAGACCCCGACGAGGTCAAGGCATTCCTCGAGACGGCGGCTACCGCCTTTGAACAAATGTCCAGGAACCGCACCGACCTCACGGAACGCCTGAAAATCGCCGAGGAACGTGTCAACTACTACCGCCAAATCGAGAAGACCATCCAGGACGCCGTGGTCACCATGCAAAAGACCGTGGACGAGGTCAAGGCCAGCGCCGAAAAAGAGGCGGAACTGATTATCGCCGAGGCCAAGGCACGGGCCATCAAGGAAGTGGAGAACACCAAAAAGAGCGCCGAGGACCTGCGGGCCGAAATCGAACAGCTGAAGCAGATCCGCACCAACTACTTTATCCGGTGCCGTGCCCTTATCCGCGGACAAGAAGACCTGCTTTCGGCCATGGAAAACGACCAGCGGGAGTTGGCCGAACCGGCACCCGCCAGAAGGCCCTCCCCTGCCATGCCTACCGGGAACGTTATCGGCTAATAAAAGAGGCCTCCCTTGAAGATAAACATCAAGGTACATGCAAGAAGCAAGCGGGAATCCGTTACGGAAAACCCCGACGGTAGCTACAAGGTAGAGGTCAAGGCACCGCCCGTAGATGGAGCCGCCAACGAGGCCATCTGTGAACTTCTGGCAAAGCACTTTGGAGTCCACAAGCGGGATGTATCCGTGGTGACGGGAGCGACAAACAACAAGAAGGTTGTAGAAATCCAGGGGCTATAGGCTGTACTAGATTTGTAGAAGGGACGGGTTCATGAAGTTTCAGAAGAAGACAATCCATTACCTGGCAAAGGCGATTCTCTTTATCGCCGTCGGTCTTCTGCTGAACATTGTTCCGGCAAAAATCGTCACCCATTTCGAACTGCCCGTCTTCTTTGACTGCCTAGGCACAATCCTTACCGCCATGATGTGCGGAAACATGGCCGCCGTCATCGTCGGTTTCATCTCCAACGTCATCAACGGACTGTCCGATGCCGTTACCCTCTACTACGGCGTCATCAACGTCCTTATCGCCGGATGCGCCTACCTTTTCTACCAGAAAAAATTCTTCTTGAGCATTCCCAAGATTCTGGTGGTGATTTTCACCTTCGCCCTCATCGGCGGCGGTCTCGGGTCCATACTCACCTATTTCCTGTACGGCTACAGCATCGGCGAAGGCATTTCTGCGCCTTTCGCGATTGCCCTCCGAGACACCTGCGGTCTCCCCGATTTCTGGTCCCAGCTTCTGGCCGACATCATCATCGACGTTTTCGACAAGGGCATCGTGGTCATTTCGGCAGTACTCCTCTACCGCTGGATCCCACGCAAGATACGCTTTGCCTGCAACGACACCTTCCATATCGACCCCAACGTCGATGAACTGGCCGCCACCGCCGGGCGTTCCCTGCTCCGCAGGGTAGTAGCCATGGTCATCGTGGCAGAACTGCTGCTTGGTTCACTTGCCTGCGCCATCGGTTATTTCTTGTACCAGAAGGTTTCCATCGACAAGTTTACCGATATCGCCAACGGGGTAACCCAGGCGGCCAGCGTGTTCATTGACGGTAACCGCATAGACGAATTCCTCTCAAACGGTCGCGAAGCCGACGGCTACGCAGGCACAGAAGAAAAACTGAAGAAACTCAAGAAGAGTTTCCCGCAGACAAAATACCTCTATGTTTACAAGATCGAGAAAGACGGCTGCCATGTGGTATTCGACACGCCCCTGGAAAGTGGCGAAGAAACCAGCGAGCCCGGCGAAATCCTGCCATTTGACCCAAGCTTCGAGCCCTATCTGCCGGCGCTCCTCAAGGGCGATACCATCGAGCCCATCATCTCCGACGACACCTACGGCTGGCTCCTGACCATCTACAAGCCCATCAAGGATTCCCTGCACAAGACTAGCGCCTACGTGGCCGCCGACATTTCCATGCAAGAAATCCTGGAAGACGACGCCTCCTTCTTTATCAAGTTCTTCTCCCTGTTCTTCAGCCTTTCCCTGATTATCATGAGCATCATCGTGGAGCTGGTGAAAAGCGGAATCGTGCGACCCATCAACCGCATGGCCTACGCTTCGTCCCAGTTCGCCTACAACTTGGGAACCGACAAGGACAAGGGTCTAGAAATCCTCAGCACGCTAGACATTCATTCCCAAGACGAAATCAAGCACTTGCACACAGCCCTCCTCAAGATGGGTAACGAATCCCTGGATTATATCAAACAACTGCAAGAACAGACCGAACGCATTACCCGCATGCAAGACGAAATTATCGAGAACTTCGCCGAAATGGTGGAAGCCCGCGATACCAGCACCGGAAACCACATCAAGAAAACAGCCCACTACGTGGATGCCATTGCAAGGGAACTCCAGGCCGAAGGCGAATTCAAGGACATTCTCACCGACGAATACATCGAAAAGCTGAAACGCTCCGCGCCGCTCCACGACATCGGAAAGATTGCGGTATCCGACCTGATCTTGAACAAGCCGGGTAAACTCACCGACGATGAATTCACCATCATGAAAAGCCACACCACCGAAGGCAAGAACATCCTGGTGAAGATCGAAGAAAACGCCGGCGACACCATGGACGAGGATTACCTGAAGGAATCTATCGAGATGGCTCTCTTCCACCACGAAAAATGGGACGGTTCGGGCTACCCCAACCGCATCTCGGGCGAAGACATTCCGCTGTCGGCAAGAATCATGGCGGTGGCCGACGTGTTCGACGCCCTGGTGGCCGAACGCATCTACAAGAAGCCTTTCTCCTACGAGAAGGCCATGGAAATCATTACCGAAGGGGCGGGCAAGCATTTCGACCCTGTGGTAGTCAAGGCATTCTGCCAGATTTCAAAGCGCCTGTACGATGAACGGACCAAGTTGGACCTAGAAGGACAGGTCCTATAGATTCTTGTCAATCCAGTCGAAACGTTCCCGCATCCACTGGACCATCGTCTGCACGCCTTCGTCGTAAGATTCGTAAGGGTCCTTCAGCGCCCAGTTTTCCGTATTGGAAATAATGGGCCAGCGGCGGTATTCGTTCTCTACGGCCTTTTCGATTTGCCCTCTATAGAGTGGAACACTGTCTATGAGAGAGCAAAATTTTTCACGATGTTCTAGCCAGTAAGCCTTGGCTTCGCCCTTTATCCAGTCGCTCCAGAAAATGTGGCTGTACAGGCGGTAATTCCGGATGTACCAGCCATCTGCAGGCTTATTCATTTCGCGGGAGGCGTTGCCGAAAGCAAGATCGAAATCCCACAGGGGGCCAAAACGGACAGGACCGCCCTTTTCCCAAGTGAAAAACACGCTGCGGGCGTAGTTACCGTCTTCGTTCTTGGAAAATTCCTGAATCCAGTAAAAAGGCAGAAAATCTTCCATGGACAGCCAATTCTGAACATCTTCTGGAGTCATGTGGTCAAAACGCCTGGCAGCATGTTCAAAGTCGTTCAGGTAATCCAGCAACAACTGTTGCGTTTTTTCGTTCGGGTTCTTGGGGGACTTGATATGGTAAATGTATTCGTTGTCCGTAATCACGTAAGGCGGATCATATTTCTTGATGTCTTCTTTTTCAACCAAGAAGGTGGTGTCGTTTTCGGCAATGTCCACCCGGTCGTGGGCCACCTTCACCGTTTCCGAAAAGAGGTAGAGCCCCATGTACTTGCGGTTGAGAAAGACCTCCACGAACTGCATCTTGGGCGTCCACCTGGGAGCAAGCCATTCCGAAAGCCGCCCCATCATGTAGTTCCGCAGGTGAGTCTTGTCTCCATAGTTTGCGATAAGGGCGAAGTCCCTGTTCTTGGGCATACCGAACAGGGAAACCTTGTCGTCAAATTCCAGTTTCATGCCGTACTTGGGCATCTTGAAACTGGAGTTTCCGCGGCCACGGACCGTAAGGCTATAGACTTCGCTTTCGTAATTGTCCTTGCCGTAAATCTGGAGCTTCGATGGGAATTCCGTTTCCCGGTCCCGCAGTTCGTGAAAGTCTTCCGTCTCGATGACAAGACGCGGGAGCCCCGCATAGGGATACCTGGAATCGTCAAGGGGCAAGTATTCCGGATTGTCTTCGGGACTTTCCCAGAAACAGCCTGACAGAACCGCCGGCAACAGAAACAACACAAGCAATGCTGGTGTTCTCATTAAGAAACCCCGCAACTCGGTCGCGCCGTTCTGTAAGCGATCTGGCACCTTCATCGCCTTATTTGTCATTGCGAGGAGCCGTAGGCGACGTGGCAATCCAATGACGAAACTATAAAACATTTGAACATAAAAGTAATAAGATATGATGAAAAAATCAGAGCAGAATAACTTTCATATATTTTGAAATCGATGACCACAAAAATCGGACCTTCTCTGCTGCTTTGTGCGGGTATTGCCCTTGCCACCGAAGGGCTTGTGCCGCTGCATTTCCCGACAACGGCACTCTCCCTAGAAGAAGCCGAGGAACTGGACGACGACGTTTACAGCAACGACCTGACGGTATCGGCGGAATACGCCCTTACCGACTGGTTCAGTTTTTACGGCAGCGGCTCTTTCCGTTTTGCCAGCTACAGCTACGAGTATTCCACCGAAGGTTACATCCACAATTACTGCAACCTGCACGTGAACGGTTTCAACGAGAGCTATCTAGGTGTCCGGACCCTGTTTTACCGGAATTTCGGGCTAGATGCAGGCTGGCGGTTTCCGCCTGGCGAAGGCTCCCAAAAGGATCGTTTCCACAGGTTGAATGCGGAACCCTTCGTGCTGTTTCCGGTGATGCGGCACCTGCTGCTCGGAACATCCCTGCGTTACAACAAGTTTCTCGAAGACAAGAATTTTGAACCCGGCGACGAAATCGGGTTCAAGACCAGCCTGCTTTGGAAATTCTGGTGGAGCGATTCGGAACAGACTGGCTGGAAATTCAGCGAGGTCCTGCTTTACCAGGCCCGTTTCCAGGAGTCGGAGAACCACAACCTGGCCAAAAACTGCCGCAAGATGGACGACAAGTACAAGGGCATGAAAATCGCCTTCGCCCTGGCACGGGACTTTCGGCTATTCGGCACACCGCTGGAACTGGGAATAAACTACACCATCAACAAGGGAACCCTTTTCGGGTTCGAGACCGGTCACCGGGTGGGCATCAAGCTGGAGCTAGGTCCGTTTTGAGCGACCGTCCCACCAGGCGAAAATGTTTGCCAGCACCGTTCCGCTAATAGAATGGTAGGCACAGCTCAAGGCACAAGGCACCATGCAAAGCACCGCCTTGGGGTTGGCCGCCACGTTTTCGGGATTCGCAAAGAAAGCCATGGCAAGCACGGTGGCCATGCCAGCGTTCTGCACGCCCACCTCGATAGCGATGGTCCGCTTCTTGGCGGTATTGAACTTGAAGAGCCTGCCCACGCCGTAGCCAAGCACATAGCCCAGGGCATTGTGGCAGAACACCACCGCAAGCACCAGGAAAATCAGCGAAAAACCGTTGGTCAACAGCTGCGGACGCACCGTCACCACCACACCGCCCACAATGAGCATCAGGCCTATGACGCTTACCGCAGGCATGTTGGACTGGATTTCCTTGAACACGGCGCGCTTGCCCAAGAAGTAGTTGCAAAGGAACCCGATGGTAATGGGTGCGATTGTCACATACAGAATGTTCAGGAACATCCCCTTCGCATTCACGTCGATACTGGTGTCAGCAAGCCAAAGCACCAAAAGCGGAGTCATAATCGGCGCAAGGAGGGTGCTCACCATGGTCATGCTCACGGAATACGTGACATCGCCACGGGCCAAAAAACTCATGACATTGCTGGAAACACCGCCCGGGCAGCACCCCACCAGAATGATACCCACAGCAAGGTAGGGGTCCAGCCCGAACACCTTCGTGAGTCCGAAGGCCACAAAGGGCATAATCGTGTACTGCGCCACGGCGCCCAGCAGAATGTGGAAAGGTTGCTTTAGCAGATTCCGCACGTCATCCATGGAGATGGTAAGTCCCATACTCAACATGATGACGCCGAGAATGATGGAGGATACATTCCCGTGAACCCAGCCGAAAGCGACCGGAACGAAGAATGCGACAATTGCGCTTGCGATGACAAAGGGTGAAGCGTAGTTAGAAAGCAGACGGCTAATAGCCTTGATTACCTTAAACATGCCCCAAATATAGAACTCGACGGCACGGCAAGCAAGCCCTACTTGCGCACGACGGTCACAGCAGCACCCAACTGCAAGGTGTTTACTTCGTCAACAGGGTCCCGCTTGGAGTTCTTGTTCACCTGGAACTCATCGTCACCGTATTCCTTGTTGGAGCCTACACCGCTCCAATAAATGGCCGTACTCAAGGTTATGCCCACAAAATAGTGTTCCGAAACGCTCCAGACGTTTCCCATCTCGAATTTATAGCCCACTTCTTCACTAGCATAATCCATATCATACTTGTCCCAAGAATTATCCGGGACCAAAAAAGATACTGAAGCCCCTACAAAGAACCCGTCCAAAAGCGGCACCAATTTCACGAAAGGGTACACCTTGGTTCCAAAACCATAAAAGGGGCAGAGTTGACCGCCGCTTTCCTTGAATTCCTCCTTGTCCCGGGAATAGTACTTGTAATAGGCATCCCCAAAGGACCAGGCCAGGCCAAAATCAACAAAAAAAATGCCCCTTTGCAACAAAAGTATACCCACCTTCGTTTCAAACTGCGGACCATAACCTTCAAAGGAGTAGATGTTGTAATAAAGGTCCTTGTCGTAAACCATTTCATCCCGGTCGGTATCGTGGTACCAATGGGCGATAGATTCCGTCTTGTAATCAGACTTTGAATACTGCCCCCCTGCAGAGATTTCAAAATAGGGGTAGACAAATTCTGATGCACGATGACGCCGCCTCTTGCGAGGCTGTGCCGGCTCGTCCGTGTCGGCCAGGGTCACGCACACCAAGCAGGCTATCAAAAAGAGAACGCGAATCACGGCAACCTCAACACGGCGTAATTCACGAACTTTCCACATGAGGTGTCATCCGGTGGCAGAAACGATTCCACCACAAAATCCCTATTAATTTTTCGCTCATCAAGTTCCACAAAGCGTTAATCAATATCGTCTTCGCCCCAGCGATGGGATTGTCCGTCAATAGAATAAGTAGGCAATGTTATTACCTTGCCCGCGCAATAAAAAGAAAGATTAACCGATATTTTGTTTTTGCGACTGATCGAAAACAAACTGTCACATTTCCATATACAACTTACGCAAGCCATATTGCGACGGTCAAAGGAGCCATATTCTGATACCGTAGAGTTGGAGTCAGCCCAAACGGAATCCCCTGCCTGGTAGGTAACCTGTAAATTCAAGGAATCTACGCCTGCTGGTTTCTGGGCGCAAATACTGGCGGTATATTTGCTTTCAAATCCTCCTTCATCGCACGATGTAGCACAAAACGCCAGCCACGAAGACACCAGCACACAGTACACCGCAAATTTTGACCTAGGGAACTTCATTTGATGAAAATATAAAAAGACCGCGGCGGTTAGGCTACGGTCTGAATTTCTATGGATCCTATCGCGTCCTCACGGGCGCTCCAGGATGACAGTCGGGTCTAGATCCTTCGACTTCGCAACTTCGTTGCGGAGTTTACCCTGAGCTTGTCGAATGGGCTCAGGATGACGCGACCGAAGGTCGCATCACTTGACCACAATGTTCACGAGCTTGCCGGGCACAACAATGGACTTCACAACAGTCTTACCAGCAGTAAACTCCTTCACTCTTTCGTTTTCAAGAGCAAGCTTTTCGAGGGCGGCCTTGTCCATGTCCTTCGCGACAGATGCCTTGGCGCGGACCTTGCCGTTCACCTGGAACACGACTTCCACGGTGTTCTCGACAGCCTTGGAGTGGTCGGCTTCCGGCCAGGCGACGTTCGTGAGGGATTCGTTGTGTCCGAGGATGCTCCACATTTCTTCGGCGATATGCGGGGCAAACGGGTGCAACAGCTTGACGAAGGTTTCGCACGGTTCGCGGTAGCGCTTGTCCATCTTCATCATTTCGTTGTTGAAGATCATCAGCTGGCTAATCGCGGTGTTGAAACTCATGTTCTCGATGTCGCTCGTGACCTTGATGACGGACTGGTGCATCACCTTCTCGATTGCTTCCGGAGCGGTTTCATCCACAAAGACCGGGGCTTCATCGCTGTCACCGACAACAGAACGCCAGGCGCGGCCGAGGAAGCGGTTCATGCCTTCGATGCCCTTGGTCTGCCACGGCTTCACGGCGTCCAGCGGGCCCATGAACATTTCGTACAAACGAAGGCTGTCAGCACCGTAGTCGCGCACCACGTCATCGGGGTTTACGACGTTCTTCAAAGACTTACTCATCTTCGCCACAATCTGCTTGAGCTCGATGTCAGTACCCTTCTTGAAGAACTTGCCGTTCTTTTCTTCGACTTCATCAGTCGGGACCTTGGAGCCAGCGGCATCTTCGTAAGCGAAGGCAAGAATCATGCCCTGGTTGAAGAGCTTCTGGAACGGTTCGTCGGTAGAGACGAGACCGAGGTCGAAGAGCACCTTGTGCCAGAAGCGGCTGTAGAGCAGGTGGAGCACGGCGTGTTCGGCACCGCCCACGTAGAGGTCCACAGGCATCCAGTACTTTTCGAGTTCCTTAGCGACGAAGGCGTCGCCATTGCAGGCGTCGATGTAGCGCAGGTAATACCAGCAGGAACCAGCCCACTGCGGCATGGTGTTCGTCTCGCGGATACCCTTGCGGCCGTTCTTGTCTGTGACCTGGAGCCATTCGGTGGCGTTTGCGAGCGGGGACTGTCCGCCGTCACCCGGCTTGTAGTCCTTGAGTTCCGGCAACAGCACCGGCAGTTCGGAATCATCGACGGTAGAGATTTCACCGTCTTCCCAGTGGATAATCGGGAACGGTTCGCCCCAGTAGCGCTGGCGGCTGAAGAGCCAGTCGCGGAGCTTGTAGTTCACGGTGGCCTTACCGATCTTGTTGGCTTCGAGCCATTCGATGACCTTCGCGATGCCCTGCTTCTTATTGAGGCCATTCAGGCAAAGCGTGTCGTTCTGGCTGTTGATGTAGGTACCGTCGGCAGCCCAGCAGGCTTCGCCAGCGAGGACCTTCGGGCGAACGTCGACCGGGCAGCTTGCATCGGGTTCCATGATGCAGATAACCGGCAGGTTAAACTTCTTCGCGAAATCGAAGTCGCGGGTATCGTGAGCGGGCACTGCCATGATAGCGCCGGTGCCGTAACCGGTCAGAACGTAGTCGGCGACCCACACCGGAATCTTCGTGCCGGTGAGCGGGTTCACGGCGTAGCTACCGGTAAACACGCCGGTCTTTTCCTTGGCGAGTTCAGTACGGTCGAGGTCGCTCTTCAAGGCGGCAGCGTGCACGTATTCCTCCACGGCGGCCTTCTGTTCGGCAGTCGTGAGTTCCGGCACCATCGCGTGTTCCGGGGCGACGACCATGTAGGTAGCACCGAACAGCGTATCGCAACGGGTGGTATAGACGCGGAGTTTCTTTTCGGTCGGTTTGCCGTTAGCGTCGGCAATCGGGAAATCCACTTCGGCACCGTAGCTCTTGCCAATCCAGTTCTTCTGCATGTCCTTGACGCCCTGCGGCCAGTCGAGCTTGTCGAGGCCCTTCAGCAGGCGGTCGCCATACAGCGGGATGCGCATGAGCCACTGCTTGAGGTTACGGCGTTCCACTTCCTTGGTGCCGCACTTTTCGTGAGAGCCGTCGTTCAAGACTTCTTCGTTGGCGCACACAATCTTGCAGTGTTTGCACCACCACACCTGAGCGTCGGCGTAGTAAGCGAGGCGCTTGGAATCCTTGTACTTGCGGACTTCTTCCTTGCCCTTGGCTTCCACGTCAGCAGGAATCGGAAGTTCTTCGATGGGGCGGCCCTTCTGCTGGTCTTCATCGAACCAGGTGCCGTAAAGGCGCTTGAAAATCCACTGCGTCCACTTGTAATACTTGGGGTCGGTGGTGTTGACTTCCTTGTTCCAGTCGTAGCTGAGGCCAAGGCGCTTGATCTGGCGGCGGAAATTGTCACAGTTCTTCTTGGTGGTAATGGCCGGATGCGTACCGGTCTGAATGGCGTACTGTTCGGCAGGGAGGCCGAAAGCGTCCCAACCCATGGGGTGCAACACGTTAAAACCGCGGCTGCGCTTGTAGCGGCAGATGATATCGGTAGCGGTGTAACCTTCGGGGTGGCCCACATGGAGGCCTGCGCCACTCGGGTACGGGAACATGTCCAGGCAGTAATACTTGGGCTTGGACTTATCGGAGCCCGTCTTGAAAGTCTGATGTTCTTCCCAGTAGGCCTGCCACTTGGTTTCGATCTCTTGCGGATTGTACTTTGCCATTTGCTTTATACCTCAGGTTGGTTCTGCCAGACGAAAGACGAAAGACGAAAGACGAAAGATTTCGTCAGCAGGTCAATCAGCAGCCGTCAGCAAAGCCACATTAAATTTTCGGGTGTAAATTTAGCAAAAACAGGGCGGGAAGTCCCTTTTTTGTTATAATTGTTCACATGAAGCTTTCCGGTTTTGTACTGTCCCTGTCTTTTGTCGCCCTATTTGGAACGAGCGTCCTTGCCCAAGAGGAATACTACCAGCCCGACGTAGATTCCGCGTGGGTGGCGTCCCAGAACGGCGGACAGCCCCTCGAAAGCGAAGAACAGCCCGCCGAGGCCACCCCCGCCTGCATAGGCGATGGCTGCGACGGCACCGAGACCGCAGAACCCGTAGCGGAAACCGAACAGACCGCGGAGCAAGAGTCGAGCGGAGGCGAAAGCGGGAGCGAACCCTCCGCGACGGAACCGGCCGCAAACGCCTCCCCCGCCGACAGTTCCCGAACGGACAGCACAGCCCAGGTGGTCGCCGACTCCACCAAGAAAGATTCCGCACAGGTGAAAACCGCCGCGAACAAGCCTATCGACCCCGACGAATACGAAGACTGCACCGAGGCGGATTCCACCAATACCGAATGCATCGAAATTGACGAGACCGACACCTACGACCGCTACCTGCAGGAAAACGCCGAAATGTACCGCTCCCGTAAGGAAGGATTCTCCAGGTCCATCCAGATTGGCATTCGCGCCACCGGCGGCATAAACACCTTCTTCGGCAAAAAGAGCGACGACTGGGGCTTTGGCTACCAGGCCGGAGGCGGCATTTTGGTAAGGCTCCCCGTAGGTATCCGCCACGTGAGCCTCGTTCCCGAACTGGACTTCGTCTACCGCAACTACAACTACGAAAGCAAGAACGAATACAGCAAGACCGAGGGCAGCCTGGACTACATGCTCTTCGAGATTCCCATCATTGTCCGCTACACCTTCGACGAAGACAACTTCTTCGTGGGGCTGGGCATGAACCTGGACCTGAAACTCACCGGCTCGTCAGAAATTACCCAGAAGACCAAGGAAACCGGCGAAAAGGACAAGCGCAAGAACACCCTGCCCTCTTCGGGCGTGGAACTGGGCGGCGTATTCAACGTGGGCTACGCCATCAACCGCTGGCTCATTGCCGACATCCGCGTGGTGCAGTGCTTTACCAACCTGCTGAACGAAGACGCCATCGCCGAATCCAGCCTCGCACACGCCCACCTCTACACGTTCTACACCAGCCTCGGCCTAACCTTCGTGTTCTAGGGTTTGTTGTTATTTTCGAGACCGCAATACCACAAGAGGACAATCCATGAAAAAATTTTCTTTTTTTCTCCTTTTCTCCTTAACACTGATTGGTTGTTCAGACAATAATTCTAGTGATTCCAGCAATTATACGGAACCTGAATCTAGAGAAAAACTTTACAGCGAATGTATGAAACATGTGGAAAATAACTTTACATGTGAAGGTTGCAGTCCCGACTATGAGCCTCGTATGAGAGCATATGCTGATTCTGTTTTTGCCAATTATAATTGTCGCGAAAAAGAATGGTCATGTCTCATTGACGCCTGCATGTACATTAGAATGCAATAAAAGCATTTTACGTTTTTCCAAGACATTTTATAAAGCCTCTTGTGGTTGCGAGGGAACACCGTGACCGAGCAACCTCCTGCGTAGCGAAACCCATTTGCGAGGCGAGAGGGCATAGTTGCTAGGCAAAAAATCCGGAGGGTAGCGACGAACAAAGTGAAGTTGCGACCGACGGTCTTTTTTGCAGGCGACTGTGCCCTTGAGGCTCGGATTATTTACGGGGTGTTAGGGGCGGAGCCCCTAGGAGAGGAGGTAGCGGAAGACACGGCTAGATGGCGGGTCGTAGCACGCCATGACGACGGGGCTGAAGCGAGGGGGAGGCTTCCCCCTACATCCCCATGTTCTTGCGGGTCTGTTCCCGGCGGAGGCGGACAATTTCCTTTTCGATGAGGAGCTTTTCTACGGCCGGGATATCTTCGTGACGCCTGATGGCGTCCTTGTACAGGGCGTTGGCCAGTTCGGGTTCACGGGCGAGGAACGATATGACGGCGACGTTCCGGAGGAAGAATTCGTCCATGTTCTTGATTTCGTACTTTTCATAGAAATCCGCCACCAGTTTGGCCGCTGTCGCGTAGTCCTTGGCGCGAGCCGTTTCCAGGATGTTGAATTCATCTACAAAGGAGGCGGGGAACACCCCTGCGTTCACCAGGTCACGGACCTTCACATAGACGGCGTTGGTGTCGCGGGCTTCCATGGGAATGCCACGAATCCACTCGATGTATTCTTCGCGGAACTTTTTCCATTCGGGCGAGGCTTCGGCCACCATGAAGCGGGGCTTTTGCGCCAGGGCGCCAGATTCCGGCTCGGGGGCCGGAATGACGTTGTTGTTGGAGGCCGGAACGACGTTGTTGCCGGAGGATGCGACACCACTAGTATCCTGCGGAGCGGGGGCCTGGGCGGCGGCACGCATCAGGGAATCCGTACGGACAAGGTAGGCGAGCAGCGCATTTTCGCGGTAGGTGTCCTTGTTCTGCATCATGGCCTTGACCTTGGCGGGTCTGCGAAGCGCGTAGTCGGCACTGTCCAGGTATTCGGGCCAGCAGACTTCGCAGCTGTCGAACACCTGCACAATATGGGCGTTGGAATGCACAAAGCGGGCCTCTTCGGCCTTGTTATCCACAATGGGCGTGAAGATGCTGTTGGGCTGGATGTTTTCCATCATGGGCCGGACCATCTTGGAGGTGAACAGGAAGTTCTGTTCGCCGAAGAAGTCGGGTTCCCGATGGATGCGCTCGAATTCCGCCACCAGCACGGGGTCGGTGCTGAACCGCCCGATGTTCTTCTGGATTACCGGCTGGTCGCTTGCGATAATGATGATGTCGGGTTCTTCGGGAGCGCGGTAGAGGCTCACGTAGGGGAACACCACGTCCAGCGCCTTCAAGATGTTCAGGAACAGCTGGTCGTTGAATTCGTAGGTCTGAATCCACTGGACCCAAAGTCCGCCAGGTTTCATGTAGCGGCGCATCTTGGCGTAGAACTCGTGACTGAAAAGGCTCGCCACGCCGCTGACCCAGGGGTTGCTGGGCACGCTGATCAGCAGGTCGTACTTGCGGCGGTTGGTCAGGAAAAACGTCTGGGCGTCGTCGATGTAAATGTGGATGCGGGGGTCGTCGTAGCCGCGGGCGTTCCAGGGATAGAACCCGCGGGCAAGATTCATCATCTCGTCCTCGATTTCCACGCAGTCAAAGTCCTTCAGCAGCGGGTCGGCCAGCAGGTAATGGGCACCCATGCCAGAGCCAAATCCCACCATGCCCGCGTCGTAGGGCTCGGAGCGCACCGCCATGGGCATGAACGCCGTAGCCGCCTGGGTCAGTTCGTCCCCTTCGATGGGGTGCTTGCGGTCCTTGCTCATGCTGGCGTCGGCCTTGCCGTTGGTCTTGATATACCAATGCACATCGGACTCGTGGAAACTGATGGTGGCCGTCTTTCCGTCCTTCACCACAATCTTTTCGTCGGGATGCAGGTTCTTGTAGGCGCGGAACGCACCCGATGTCACCAGGTGCGGGTCAAAATTCACAAAGATGGAAGGCAGAACCATCAGGGCCGCCACCAGGTAGAAAGGCACGCTGTAGCGGAACTTTTTACGATAGACCACCAGCAGCACAAAGCCGATGGCAAAGTCCAGCACGGCGGCAAGCACCAGGGCGCCCTTCAGCTGCAAGAATGGCAAGAGAATCAGGCCGCCACCTGCCGAACCGATGATGGAGCCCACCGTATTCCAGCCGTAAACCTTGCCGATGGGGGCTTCGCTCTTGAAGGCCCGGGTGAGAATCACCGTGATAAGCGGGAGCGTCATGCCCGCAAAGAAACTGGTAGGCACCATCCACAAAACGGAAAGGGCATACTTGAAAAGGCTCCAGCAGATATAGCCGTCGGCGGTGGTGTTGAAAATCTGGTTCGCCTCGTTCATCATGCCCCAGAAGGGCTTGTGGAAGTAGAGCGTGCACAGGGCGAAAAACGCCATAAAAATCTGGGCCAGGGAAAGGATGACCAAGGAATCTTTTTTCAAAAGCTTGCCGCTGACGGCGCTTCCGATGGCAAGTCCCAGAATAAAAGCCGAAAGCATCTGATCGAAGCTGTGGCTAGAGCTGCCCATCAAGAGGCTCAGCAGGCGTATCCAGACAATCTCGTAAACGAAAGAGGTAAGCCCCGTAATGGCCGCAATCCAGAGCCAGGTATTCTTGGGTGGCATGGGCAGCTTGTGTTCTGCAACATAGTCAACGTTCAGCGGCTCGGCGGCACGGTCCACACCAACATCCGCAGCATCATCCTCGTCGTCTTCCTTGTTGGGAGACGTGGCAAACCCGATGTAGCCGAAAACCGCCGCCAGCAAGAAGTTGATAGAAGCCGCCACGCAGAGGGTGGCGTGGTTTCCCAATTCGGGAATCAGCAGGTAGCTGGTCACCAGAATGCCGATAGCAGAACCCAGGCTGTTGGTAAAGTAGAGCATGGGGAGCGAAAGTTCCTGACCACTCTTGCGCAAGAGCCCCGCCGCAATAAAGGGGAAGGTCATGCCCACCGCAATGGCAATGGGGAGCGTAGAACCCGTGGCAAGCACCACCTTGATAATCTCGGCGCCCGTAAAGCCCAGGCCCGCAATCCATTCACTATCAAAGAAAAATCCCGTAAGCAGGTTGTAGAGCGGATGGTAAACCAGGCCGCCAATACCGATGGCCAGTTCCACCGCCGCATAGCCAAGCAGGGGCCGCTTTACCCATTCCACCATCTTGCCAGCGATAAAACTACCGATGGCAAGGCCGCCCATATAGATACAGAGCGTGAGCACCTGGCCGTAACTGGCGTGGCCCAAGAAAAGCTTGAGGTAGCGGGCCCAGGAACCTTCGTAAATGAGGCCTGCAAAACCCGAAAGAGCAAAGAGGAAATAGACTAGGATGTTCATGGCGTAAATTTATATAAAAAAGGCGCCGTCCTAAGTCAAAGAATTTTACGAACCTCCGCCTTCAGTAAGACCGAATTCCCGGCGAGCCCAAGTTTCCATATAGGGCAGAATTTCCTTGTAAGGCACCACGATCATCACGCTGCCGTGGGTGTGCTCGCCGATTTCGAAAGAGGAACCATCAAAACCGATACCGTCCTTCAAGAAAGAAGGCTCCAGCTTGAAATCCACGCCGATGGCATTGGGACGGGCATCGTATTTTTCCGCATATTTGCGAAGAAGCGATACAATCTTTTCCTTTTCTTCTGGATTGAAAATAGTGGAATCAACCAGCGACCCGTCTTTCTTTGAGAATGTGCGATGATACTCGTAATTGTATCCTCCGGCGGCACCGGCATCGTACCCGGCATTCGAAATATAATAGGTCGTCCACAGCTGTGAATCGAACGCAACATCTATACTGTCCATGCGCTCGTATTTGAGGGTGGCGGCGACTTCCGTCTGGGCGCTGTCATAGTACCAGTCATTGGGATAATTCCTGAGTTCGTACTCAATGCTCCTCTTGTATTCTTCCACCTGCCGATAAAGGGCCCTTTTATGGATTTCTCTTATATGTCCAGCATCAAGGACCGTGTCGGCATCGGTCAAGTCCTCGCCCAACAGCCCCTTGATGATTTTCCGATGGACCCATTTAGGATAAACTTGGAATCTCGGCAACGTCCAGTACAAGGATACCATGTAAAACCTGGTGCTGTCGCGTTCTGTCCCATAATTTGAGAACTGCATGCAGTCCCTCGATTTTGTGGGGTCGCACTCAATCAATTCGTCGTCATGCATGGCGATTTCCGCCTTGACCCGTTCCAGATCGCTTTTTCCAATTAGGCTGTATTCAAATTTCATGTCGTCAAGCATGGAATGGATTTTATCCACCTTCTCTTCCAGAACGGACATGTCCTTGCAATCTAAAGCCTGCGATGCAACTGCCGTCTCCTTTTGGGGAACTTCGGACCGTTCTTTGGAATCGCCTTTGAAAAAAGTAAGTAAGCAGGCAATTACCGCGACAAGGTATGCCGCCGACAAAATCGAACTCACGATTTTCTTTGCCCTGGAACCCGTTTGGCTCGGCCTGTTCATAATGGCGAGCACGAGCGCCACTACCGCAAGCGGAAGCAGGAATAGATACATTCCGCCCCGCGACACAAACCCCACGAGAAGCCCAACCAAGATAAAAAGCGTTTCAAAAACTGCCATATTCTATACCCCCCATTCTTCGTGAGCAGACCTGAATACTTTCTTACTGTTCACGATGCTGATAACACATTTTTTGACATTCTTGGTGTTCGGATATTCCTGTACACCATTCTTACGAAGGAAACGAATTACTTCAGTAGACTTAACCAGGTTGCTGGTATTACGTTCCATTGTCGAGATTGACTTGCTCATTCCACCAATTCGGCCATCCGTTGTAAAATTTGGCCCGCCAGACATGCCAAGCTGCAGAGTTCCAGTCATGCGATAATAACTATAATCACCGTCGTAGCGATATTGAACACGGATGTTCATAGGGATAACGGTCAAATCATGGTCAAGAAACGGTTCAACGTAGCCATACGAGGTGAGTTTTTCCCCGACAGGCAATTCCGAGTGTGCGATACGACATACCCTAGGCATTTCAACAGGTTCCTCGTCCAGCTTCAACAGAACAATGTCTCTTTCCTTATCGTAATCAACGATATGTACCTTATAGCACGAATCGTTCTGGATATCGTAATAACAATTGTAGTCGTAATCATTGACGACATGATACGCAGTCACGATGTACTCTGAGTTGACAAAGAACCCCGTGCCGTTGTGAAACCCTTCCGCAAAAGCCATGACGGCAAACGCAAGGATGATACCGATTAGCCGTATCATGATTATTCTATGGGGACGTAGCTTCGTACCTGATAAGTGCATTTCGATACGTCTGTCGTGGTTGGCTTGTTTCGGTGTAAGATGTACTCGGACATCAGAATACCGTCATAGAAGAACGATGTGTTTGGCTTGCGTGTGCTGTACCCGAATATCATGCCAATTACCTTTCCATGACTAGACAGGGCTGCTCCGCCGAATCCGCTAGGCAACTTCGCATTGATGGCGTTTGCCACATAATCAGGGTATGTAGAGTCTGCAACGACTTTTGCTGGCAAGGACTTCACCTGTACCTTTTTACTGTCCTCAGGGAAGCCAGTGACGGTTACGGGTTCACCGACTTTGATTAGTCTCTCTTCGATTTTACATGCGTTTAGTGGAACATCGTTGTCAACTTGGAGAATAGCCATGTTGAGGTATTCGTTCTTATCTTTGTTGAACAGAGTGTCGGCAGAGCGTTCTACTCTGGCTACAACAGGTGTGTTATTGACCATGACCACGATTGCGGCCAGTTTCTTTGCGTGGCGAGCAACGTCACCAGTGGTAACGATGTAGTGCTCGTGGAATGCGATACCCGTGCCATAAACCTTGCTGACGTTCATATTTACGGTATCGGCCTTTCCAGAGTCGGCCTCTGTAAGGTAGGTGGGTACAAACTCGGCGAACGCGGAGGTTGCCAGGATGCCGATTATGAGAGTGATTGCGTGTTTCATGATGACATCCTGTTGGATTTAGTGATTGGATTGGAGGTGGATGTGTTCGTTTTGGGTATACTGGCTTTCCCATCTTACCTTGTAGTCTTTTGGGAGGGTTCCTTCGAGGATTCTTACGACCCGTCTTCTCGGGTTCAGGGGCAGGTCAGCGAGACTGATATCAACAGCTTGTCCATATCTATGGCGGGACCACTTGTCGTGTATATGGTAGGAGTCATGGGCGGAGATGATGGTAGGTGAGAAGTCTGGTCCGAACTGACTCTTGAACACCTTTATGGCATAGACGAGGCCGCTTTCGAGTTGAGGGGTAAGTTCCATGACGACACCTGGTTTTTGGAAGGTGTTTTCCATGATGTAGTCATGGTTTGACCCTGTTTGGAGAGGGACATCGTAGTTGACTTCCTCGGCAGATTGTTTTGATTTGTACCCACCCTCGTCATTTTGCTTATATGTTCTCTCCTTGGGTTTATGATAGGTTTCTTCGGGGTGGGACTGCTTGTATTCTGTAGCTACAGAAATATCCTTGCCGTGATCGTAGGACGAACCACTCGGAGATTTTTTCATATCGACAAGTACGAAAATGACGAACCCTATGAAGCACATGATAAAAAACAGCGATGCGGGGCTCTTGACAATGTCGATGACGGCGCTGGCGGTGAATATAGCGAATCGGATGCCAATATTGACGAGCAATATTA
This sequence comes from Fibrobacter sp. UBA4223, assembly GCA_002382975.1. GTDB lineage: Bacteria > Fibrobacterota > Fibrobacteria > Fibrobacterales > Fibrobacteraceae > Fibrobacter. The sequence goes on along the minus strand of DFTB01000015.1, from coordinate 80,423 downwards.
TGCCAACGATAATCAGCAAGATTACGAGAAGGATGATAAATACAGTGCTCATGGCATCTTCCCTGCAAAATTAAAGTGATTGTGATGCGGCCGGATAATGATTTCTCTTATAAAACTCGGTCAACACTTCTTTTCCTATACTCGGATTTTTTTCTTTCCCGAGGACATTATACCACCAATAGGTAACTGGCATATCGGTCCCCCAAAGGATTCGCTTGCGTTCGATGCCGTCACCTACAAGTGCTCCAATTTCGTTCTCGCCGGCAAAAGAGGAATCGACCACTACATTAGGGTAATTTTTTAGCATATATTCCTGAGCATCTAGGTCTTTCAAATGTGCAAGCTGAACAAGGCATTTTGGATGAACTTTGATAAAATGCTCGAACCGTTTCGGCGAATCATCGCCACTGGCCCCTGTATGAATCAAAATACGCAATTTTTGTTTTTCCGCATACGAAAAGAGCTCTTCCGTAAAATTTACAGTTACGGGATCGTCAAGTTTCCACTCTTGAGCGCGAGGGTGTAACTTGAAACCATCGTAAGGGCATTCTGTCATTGCCCGCTCAATGCCAATGCCGCTTTTGACAATATCGGGAACAACCCAATAAAGGGCATGAGCCTTGAAATCTATTGTTTTCGCATATTCCAAGGCAGATTTGACTTCTTCGCGGATTTTTAGATAAAGTTCCTCGTGACTTAAGGATTCGGCATCACTTTTTCCTGCGACAATTGTTTTTGAATACAAGCAACTGGTTGTAGAAGAAAACCAGCATTCGCCAATGCCATTTTTTTTCAAGGCATAGAAAATATCTTCTGCCTTAAAATAGACATCGTTCCATTGGCCAATATGAACATGATAGTCCGTCATCATTTTGAAAACGTCCGTTTCGCCTTGGCTTCCTCAACAAGTTTGCGGTTTAAGTGGGCCGCCTTGCAAAAATGCGGAGCAACCTTCAGATAATCTCCGCCACTTTCGTTGAAGTTGCGAACAAGGCA
>DFTB01000015.1:0-79386 GCA_002382975.1 Fibrobacter sp. UBA4223 | reverse complement strand
GGTGCACAGAATTGACGGTCTTCGCAGTCATAGCACTGCGGAATAGCCGACTTGGTAAGTTTACGCAACTTATTGAGTTGTGGGGATTTTTCCCAAATGTCCTTGATGGGTTGCTCGCGAACATTGCCACAAGCCATACCTTGCCAACCGCTACACGGGTAAACAATTCCGTCGCTTGCGATGCATAGGTTGTCCATGCCCACGCCGCAGAATGGTTGTTTACCCCATTCTTCTCGTGAAACAGAAGGCACAGGCATATCAGTAAAGTCAAGATAATCCTTGTCAAACTGGATAATGTCTTTGAGAAGTTCCTCCGTCTGTTCCATGGTCAATCGTTCGGCAAGATTGTCCGTGGTAAAGTCGTAACGGGCCATCATCACAAAATCCGTCTGCGCCTTGCAATTACGTTCGTAGGCGAATTTCAGCACATCCTTGTAGGTGTGATAATTTGTCTTCATGACAGGGCAACTGATTTGCACGGGGATATTCGCTGCAATCAAAGCATCTATCGCCGCCTTAGTCTTTTCGCAAGAACCCTTCAATTGAGTAATATGGTCATGCTCTTCGGGAATAACGCTGTAAAGCGAGGTCTGAATGAGCCCAGGATTGACTTCTTTAAGGACTTCAATCATCTTGGGCGTAAGCAGGGTAATGTTAGAAAGGATTGTGAAACTAAAATCTAGTTCTCGTGCTTTGCGCAAGATTTTCTCCACATCAGGGTGGGTAAAGAATTCTCCGCCCGAAAGGGTCAGCCCCATCACGCCCAAATCGTGCAATTGTTGTAAGACGCTTTCAATCACTTCGTAGGGCAATACCACATTTTTTAATTCATGAGGAATGTAGCAGTGGATGCAGCGTTCGTTGCAACGGTTGGTGGTCTCGATTTGGCAACTGTGGATTTGCGGATGTTCACGATAGTGCGAATCCAACACCTCTTGCGTGTCGGCATAGAGTTTACCGTCATCAGGATTTTGCTGGGCGTTGTAAGTGAACAGCGTCTTCGGGTTTTCCGAATAACTAAAGTATGTATCCGTAGCGGCACATTCTTCGGCTGTATTACCCAATACCAAGTAACGATCTGCAACTAGGGAAGCCAGGAATTCTTTCATATCACCTTGAATATCTTCGGGAGTCACATCTTCAAAGTATTCACAAGCCTTTGCCGAAAGCTCTTCTAAACTCTGCGGATTACGAGAAATCACAGAAAGAAAGGCCTTGCCCTCCTGGGTGTAAGTGCGGTCATGCTTAGTAAACTGGCTATAGATATAGCCATACTCACCGATGGAACGGACGAATGTATCACGGGATTGACGGTAGAACATATTTGATACTTCTTAAACTATTTCCTTGGTTTCTCCCATATCAAATCAAAGGGATCTTCCTTTGTTTGACTAGGAATGTATTCAATCATCTGATGAGGAAATTTTATCAGAGATTTTTTTTATTTCATTTAATGGCTCAAGATACGCTCTTGAGTGAGCGTCAATAGCTTCTAAGATTTCTTTACAAATCTGATTGATTTCTTCAGCGCATCTCTTTTGAGCATACAATCTCCTTGCAGGATTTTCATCTCTAGCAATTTGATTTTTCATTACATTAATTTTATTTTTTACAATTTCAAACAAATCATTAAAATGCTTTTCCATATAGACGAATCTCCTTTTGAAATCTATTGCATACCACCAACTTTGTTGCAAGCCTCGGCATTAATCTTGAAATCAAGACCATTTAGATCTTCTTTGAGTTTATTTTGATCTTTTTTTTGTTCGAGAATTTGACTAATCTTCTTAAGTTCTTTAAGAATTTGTTCTAATATATCTTCATTCATAATAGAGGTTCCTAAAAAGACGGAAATAAAAAATCCCCTAGAGGCAGGCTACAAGGTCCCACCCCTAGAGAAGTTTAACCGTTTAGTTAGCGAGTTCACAACTTGTGCAGTAGTTTCCACTCCTACTGGGATGACCGTTACGCGCTTCAACTGGGCACCCAGCGGCGAAACTGCCGGTGGGGTTGTTCTTGGCGATAAGTTGGGGCTTCTTGTAAGCCATCTTCTTTGTTGTCTTCATATTATACCTCTAGAGTATATCTCCCTGTGTTGTTACCTGGTCAAGGCCGGGAGTGCCGCAGCCAGTGGTCACAGACATCTGTAACCTGTTTTTATTTTTCAAGGCCCTTTTGCCAAGGGCGGTCCGAACATGGACATCAAAAACGGAGCACACGCCAAAAGGGCGATTACCATGATGGAAATCGCCAACAGCGAAGTTGCTTCGTAAATTAAATTTTACACGGGGGGGGGGGTAACGAATTTGAACAAGCCTTTTTCAGGCCCATTTCACGCAATTTGACGCTACCTTTCACAATCATACACTGCTAATATATATAATTTTTTGCAATGCAAACAACAGCACGTCCTTTTTTTTGATTTTGACCGTTTACTGCTAGCCCCCCCCCAAAAAAATCAAAATGGTTCTAAATTACGCATAATTGGCAACCACACTTAACAAAATCAAGCAAAAATCGTTAAGTCCAGTTGACAATTTTACACTTTGGAATTTGCAAAGTCTAAGCCTTCGCGACGGCGGGCATCTTGAGGGTCTTGCCGTCTTTATCTACGGCTTTCCACGGGGTAAGCCCCACCACTTCATCTACGGGGAGCGAGAATGCAATGCCCTGTCCCATGGTGTCTAGCCCAGCCTTCTGGTAAAGGGCGTGGAGCACGGCGTCCTTGATTTCTGCGGACACCAGAATCATCACCACCTCCTTTTCGGGCTGGATGGCGATGTGGAAAAACGATTCTGCCTCCTTGTTGGCCGTGCCGCGACCATTCAGGATAGTGCCGCCACGGGCGCCTGCACTCTTGGCCGCCTCCATGACCGTCTCGGAAAATCCGGCATTGACAATGCACATGATCATCTCGTGCTTGCTTGCGCTCATTTCTCGTTCCTCCGTACCGCCTTGCGGTTGTCGCTCAAAAAGTTGAAAATGGACTTGCCGATAATGCTTGTCATGGGAATCGTACAGGCGATGCCCTTGCCACCCGCGATGGTGTTGAATTTTTCTTCGATGCTTTCCAGGGCCGCCTTGAGCTTGTCCTCGCCTATCACGCTCAGAATGACCGCACGCTCGGAATCCACCAGACCAATAGCCGTAAGAACTTCCTGGGAGGCGGTTCCCCTGCCGTAAAAGACCATCTGCATGTTCACGCCAAAAGACTGGATGTGGTCCATGTAAAAGTCCGCCTTGGCGCGGTTCACCATGGTCACGAGAATCTTGAGGCGGTTCATGGACACCTTGGAATGCCCATCGGGAGACCCGCTTCTCTTTCGCCTGAACTGTCTTTCCTTTTCAGCCATACCGCTCCCTACACAAAGTCTATAATCTGTTCATCGTCGGCATCCTGGATACGGCGCATCATGTTGCGGTTCCTGAAGAACCGAGAAACGATGGCCTTGAAGCCGAGAATCTGGATGGTAATCAAGGGAGTCATGGCCACCATGGCCACGATACCGAAAGCATAACTCAGAATGGAATCGTCACCGCCGTGGATGACGGAGCAAGCCCCGATAGAAAGAGGCAGTATAAAGCTGGAGGTCAAGGGCCCGCTGGCCACACCACCCGAGTCAAAGGCAATGGCCGTATAAAGCTTAGGCACAAAGAAAGAAAGGCCCAAGGAAACAAAGTAGCCGGGAATCAGGTAGTAGATCAAGGGGAAGCCCATGTAGATGCGGAGCATAGAAAGCCCGATAGAAACGCCCACGCCGATAGAAAGGGCCACCAGCATGGAACGCTTGGTCACGAGGCCGCCGGTAATTTCTTCGACCTGCCTGTTCAGCACGTGCACCGCAGGTTCTGCAAGCACCACCACCATGCCGATGACAAAGCCCGATGCCACGAGAATGTGGGGTGTCTTTGCCAAGTTACAGCCCAATTTGAAACCGATGGGCATGAACCCCACCTTCACCGCCGTCAAGAAAATCAACAGTCCCGCAAAGGTATAGCAGATACCGAAGCCCACCTGAACCAGCTTGGACCAAGAAACCTTGAGGGCAAACAGCTGGAGCACCACAAAGAAGGCCACAATGAGCGCCAGGGCCACAAACACCTCACGGGCAACCGTTAGTACCGTAAAGATGAAATTAAGGCCAAGGTTTGCGTCTATGGAATAGGCATCCGGTTCCAGCGTAAAGGTAAGGCCACCCTTGGAGAAAAGGATCAGGCCCATAAGGGCAAGAATCGGACCAACAGAACAAAGGGCTATAAGGCCGAAGCTGTTTTCACTGGCATGTTTACCGCCGATAGCGCCGGCCACACCCACACCCAAGGCCATAATGAAGGGCACCGTAATAGGGCCCGTGGTCACACCGCCCGAATCAAAAGCCAGGGGAACAAAGATTTCCTTGCCCATGGAGACCATAAGCATGCCCAGCATAAAAAGCACCAGGTAACAAAAGATGATGATAGTGGAAAGGTCCATCTTAAACACAATCTTGATGATGGACAGCACCAGGAAAATCCCCACGCCCACGCCGATGGTGGCCACGAGAAGTATAGGGTGTATCGCCTGTTTCACCTGTTCGGCAAGTACCGAGAGGTCGGGTTCCGCAACGGTAATGAGCACACCCATGACAAAGCATACCGACGCCAGCAACTGCAGCTTTCGGGACTTGGCAAGGCCCGAACCCACATGCTCGCCCATAGGCGTCATGGCAAGGTCAGCACCTAGGTTAAAAAGCCCAATGCCCGCCACGAGAAAAACAGCACTTATGGCAAAGACCACCAGTTCCTTCATTGAAAGTTCCACCAGGGGCGTAAAGGACAGTACCAGCACGATCAGGGTGACCGGCAATACCGACGAAAACGCCTCGTGGAGCTTTTCAAAGAAGGTCTTGAACATTACTCGCCCAGATACTCCACGGCAAAGATAAGGGTAGAACCTCCCGGGATGGGGCCCATGCCGCGGGAGCCATAAGCAAGGCCGGGGGGCACAATCAAGATGCGCTTTTCGCCAGGGAGCATGCCTGCAATGCCCAGATCCCAACCGCGAATCACTTGGCCGCTCCCCAAGGAGACGCGCAATACCTGGCCACGGTCTCGAGAACTATCGAACTTGTGCCCATTGGTAAGCCAGCCCGTGTAATGCACCCGAACCCTAGTCCCAACCCTTGCAGGTTCGCCCTCGCCAGGCTTCACGATAGCATAGCGCAGGCCTTCGGAACCATTTTCAAGAGCAAGAGTAGTGGTATCCGGGAAAAAATCCATTTTTTCGATAACTGCAGAATCCACTTCGGACTCCATCAGTTCCACTCGGAAAACCAGAGTGGAATTGGAGGGAATCATGGTGTATGCCGCCGCACCATAGCCCATAGCCGGAGACACCCGAAGCCAACGAACGCCACCCACGCGCATGCCTTCCAGGCCCTTTTCCCAACCCTTGATGAGCTTGCCTGCGCCAAGAACCACATCAAAGGACTTACCTAAATCCTTGGAACTGCCGAACTTGCGCCCTGAAAGGAGCCAGCCGGTGTAATGGGTTTTTAGGGTTGACCCAGGAATAGCGGCGTTGCCCGAGCCCATTTTTTCATCGTAAATCTTGAGTCCCTTCGAAAGCTCCTTCCACTTGAGAGCGTCTACGCTCTGAGGGAACTTGTCCGGCTCCATGGGCGGATCGGCATGGACCAGCTCTACCTCGTAAAACAAGTCCGAATTGGGCGGAATTCCATCCATAGAGCGCTCTCCATAAGCCATGACCGCAGGCACCGTCAGATAACGGATTTCTCCCACCTTCATGCCCAGGATTCCCTTTTCCCAACCCTGGATAACCTGGCCCACGCCCAAGGTAAATTCCAGAGGTTCTCCTCCGTAGGTATTGATGTACAACCACTTGTCCTTATAACGGGCGATGCTGTCTGCCGTGGCCGTGATGTTCCCCGCCGCAGTGGCGCTGTCCGTAGGGGCGGGCACGGAGACTTTTGAGTCCTTAGCCCCGTCTGCAGTTGCAGCTTTCGAATCCTTCGACTTAGCGGCATCCTGAGCAGTTTTTGCCGTATCGGCAGGGGCGGCCTTGGCGCTGTCCGCTGTCACAGAATCCGTAGATGTCTCTGGTGTTGCAAATTCCAGGGCCGCCAGGGAGTCCTCCATGGCCCTTTTCCGCATTTCTTCCATCTGCAGGCTGTCAAGAATCAGGTAGCCCTTGAAATGGACCTTGATAAGCTGGCCCTTGCGAATCTCGTCGCCCTGGCCGTCCCTGACGCTCTCTATGTTAAAAGGGATAGCCCACAGATTACAAAACAGCGCGAGGACCAAGAAAATCTTCAATTTCGGCATAAAAACTCCTACCCCACAAGATAGAAAATGCTAGTTTTACAGAGTAAGGTTTTTCCCCAGTTGAACGGAAAAAGAATATGCTATCTGTTGTTATCGTTATAACGATTGTCGTGCTGTCCATTATTCTTGCGGCCATCGGTGCCTACGTGGTTATCCACAGCACCGAAGAAAAAGAAGAACCCAAGCCGGTTATCGACGTTTCCGGCCAGTATGCCGTGGTGGTCCGCCCCGCACGGGAATCTCTCACCAACGTAAAGCCATCGGAAGTATCGCTCCGCTCCTGGCTAGAAACCCAGACGCAGCTCACCCCCGAACAGCGCGAAGAATATATCCGCCAGTGGAACGCTTCTCTCGAAGAGACCATCCGCACCATCGACGAAGGCGACAAGAACGGCACCGTCACCTACCGCATCGAACTTGGCCCCAAGGGCAAGAACTACGTGAAGTTCGTCGGCGAAGACAACTTTATTACCCGCGAACAAATCCGGAACCACGCCGAAATTTTGCCGCCCTACGTGCTGGGCTGCGACTGCAAGCTTTTGCCCAAGCAGCCCTGGGAAAACCCCAGCAAGTCCGGCTGGAAGGCCGTTGTGCCCTCCCACGGAAGCACCTACGAAGTCCCCGACTGGAGGCAACTTGCGTAAATCCCTCCTCGCCCTCCTGATAGCGGCACCGGTCCTGACCCATGCCGCAGGATCCGCCATTATCACCCTGGAAATGCCCGTAGGCGCCCGCCAGCTGGGTATGGGTGAAGTAGGCGCTGCCGTGGCCGACGACGCCACCGCCATGTTCTACAACCCGGCAGGACTTGCCTTTGGCCCCCTGGCCGACGAATGGCGCATGTCCTACCCCGCCGATTCCAAGACCGCTCCCTTCTTTACCAAGATGGCGGCCCGAAGCAAGAACGGCTTTTTCGCCAAGAGCGAACTTTGGGCCGGAACCGCCCAGGGTATTCTCCGTTACGACGGAGAGCAGTGGGTAGATTACCACTCCGTCACCCTGCAAGGCAACGCCAAGATCAAGGACGCCGTAAAAGTTTATGTGGGTACGGAGCGCGGCATTGACGAATACTCCCGCCAGGTGAAAAAGTTCAACGACATCAAGTCCGCCGAAGAAGAATCCGACGTGGTAGAAGTCAAGATGCCCTGGAACCTGGTGGTAAACGACACCATCACGGCCATCATCTACGACAATCGCACCGAAAAGCTCTGGGTAGGCACTCCCAAGAGCCTCTTCCGCTTTGACGGCAAGGCCTGGAAAAACTACGACGAAGAACTGGGCAGCAGGCGCATCACTGCCCTGGTGAACCAAGGCGCAAGCCTCTGGATAGGCACCGACAACGGCCTCTTCTTGTACCGCAACGGACAGTTCGAACAAAAGGGCAAGGTGCTTCCCAGCCAGAAAATCAACGCCCTGGTGTGGTCCGAAAACCGCAAGGAACTGTTTGTGGCAGTAGAAGGCGCAGGCGTTGCCCGCCTGGTTCCCAAGAAAAGCGTTAACGACAAGGACCGCTGGAGCCTCTTCACCGAAGAAGACGGCATCATGGACCTGAACCCGAAGGCCCTTGCCGTTGACAGTTCCGGCCACGTGTGGGCCAGCCACAAAGAAGGCCTCTCCCATTTCAACCTGCGCAAGTGGGAACAGATCAAGTTCGAAGGCAACACCATTAACGACATCTCGGTGGACCGCAAGGGCGCCATCTGGATTGCAACGGACAAGGGCGTCTGGCGGCACCTGCCGGACTACGCCACCGCCAGCGGCCGCAAGGCAGAACTGGAACGGGGCACCGCCGAAGCCGAAGGCGACGTCAAGAGCGACGACGAATGGACCCACTACCACAGCGGCAACGGACTTTCGGTAAACAAAGTGTGGGCGGTTCTCCCCCAGGGTAACGACGTGTGGTTCAGCACCGCAAACGGCATGGAGCAGTATAAGGACGCCGACTACCAGCTCACCGCCTTCTACGAAAAGCTGTTGCCCATCTTGAACATCCCCGACCTGTACCACCTCTACGGCGGCATGACGGTACCCATGGGAGACTGGGGCACCATCGGCTTCCACGTGAATTTTGTGAGCTTCGGTTCCACGGTGGTTTCCGGCGATATCAACGCCGACGACCTGGTGGCCTACAACAGCTCCGAAATCGTGGGCGGCGTGAGCTACGGCACCCGATTCCCCGGGAACATCGGTCTTGGCCTTTCCATCAAGTTCTTCTATTCTGACCTGAGCTCCGGAGCCGCCGCCGGCGAAGAGGAGGCAACCACCTTCGGCTACGCCTTCGACGTGGGCATCCTCAAGAAGGGCGTTATTTTAGACAAACTAAATCTAGCCTTGGTTCTCGCCAACATCGGCCCCAGCGTCTACTACGTGGACAAGACCATCGAAGACCCCATCCCCCTCACCTGGCGGCTCGGGCTTTCTTATGAACTCTTGGCTCTTGCCGACTACAAGTGGATCGTAGCCGCAGACTACAACCGCGAAGTTGTCTATGACGACAGCAAGGGCGACCCCGAACCCTTCTATATTGCCTGCTGGAAATCCATCGCCAACACGGAACGGGGCGGACACGGCGCCACCGCCGCCAAGAATTCCCTGATGCAGGGCGTGTTTAACGTAGGTACGGAATTCATCTACGCCAACACCATCGCACTCCGCCTGGGCTACCTCTACGACGATGTGGGCCAGAGAAGCGAAGTGGACTTCGGTTTCGGCTTCATGATTTCGGACATGCTGCAGTTCGACTTTGCCACCATCCGCGACGTAGGTGACAACGACGGCGTCCGCGACGGCCAGATGCGATTTGGCATGCTGTTTAAGTTCTAGTGGTTATTGATTAGGCCGTAAGGCCGTGGTTAGGACTAATAATTGCAGCGAAACCGCTCTGTTTTAATCACTTGATATTATTCCACCCGTTCCAGAATAATCAGTGCCCGCTCCTGGGTGCTGTTGGGAATGGTGTAGAAGTGCTTGCCCACGAACTTGTAGCCGAAATCTTCGGGGTGAAAAGTCTTGAGTTCGTCGGCCACGGCAGGGCCCTTCATAAAGAATACCCGGCCGCCCACCTTCAAGGAATTGGCGATGCGGGGCAAGGTCTTTTCCATCAGTTCGAAGGCACGGCTGATGACGCCATCTACGGGGATTGTCATGCTGCGGCTGGTGACCTTGTGACCAAAAACGTCGATTCCCTTGAGTCCCATCTTCTCGATGACCATGTTCAAGAAATTGATGCGGTTCGGCCGAGGCTCGCAAAGCGTAAGACGAATCCCCGGATTTACAATCTTTAGGGGAATTCCCGGGAAACCGGCGCCGCTCCCCACGTCAATCATGCGGGCGGGCCACTTGGGCACGTAGGCGTTTATAAGCGTGCAGTCGGCGTAATGCCGCTCCACCATAGTCTCGAAAGCGTTTAGGCGGGTCAAGTCCTGGTCGTCGTTGTTGGCCCGCAACAACTGGTGGAACTCCCAAATCTGCTTCAAGGTCTCGGGCTGGAGCTCTACGCCGTAATAGTGCAAGAGCTTGTCTAGTCCCTCAATCGAGGGCTTCACCCTCTTACCGTTAAACAGCGGAAAGTCGGTACGGGGTGCCTTCAGGTGGGGCACAAAGTCACGACCTGCGGCAGAGGCATTACGGGAGGGTTGCCGCGCCACGCCGGAATCGGACCGTGCAGAAAAAGGCTTCTTGGACCAGTTTGAACTTGCCATAATGAAAAAATAAAAAAACTTAGGCACTTTTCGGGACAAAAATAAGTCTATACATAGAGGAGGCTTATTTTGTCCAAAGATAGACACGAAAAAGAAGCAGGAGTCCTGCGCTCATCCGTCATTGCGGCGGCACTTTTTGCCCTGGAAGGGGCCGTTCTTGCCGCCCCGCTAAGCGAATCGAAAGTTTTCGACTGGTGGGACAACGGAATCATTACCGCCGAAGAGGCTACCGAAATCCTGGACCTGCTAGAAGAAGGCAACCAGGAGGAGGCCTGCCTCCTTGCGCAGACCTACGCCCAGGAAACCTGCGACGAAACGGCTAGTGGCAAGACCCGCGCAGGCTCCACCCTAGGGAAAATTTCCAGTGGCAAGAAGTCCGCGAAAACCCCGACCCGCCCAAGCCTCACTCCTCACGGCTACGTAGACTGGAAAGGCCGAATCGATTCCACGGGGCAGCTGGAAAGCCACCATACCGAACTGCAGGTCCAGTTCTACCGCTACACCCTGAGGCTCGGCTCCCAGGAACTTCTCGCCTACAAGAACCAGGGGAGCGAGGCCTACTTCGGGGACGTTTCCACACGGGAACTCCACAGCCAGATCCCGCTGGACACCCTCTGGGGAACGGCCCTCCTCTACCCCTTCGGGAACTTTCATGTGGCGGGCCTTCTGGACACCGCCAAGACGACACAGTTCCGGCTGGGATACGGCAGGCGGGGCATCGCCAGCGTCGAAGCATTTTACTGGCACGGTTTTGGCAACATTCAGCAAACCTCCGACAGCCTACAAACCCACACCCACTCCCTCGGAATGCAGACGAAATTCCCCTTCGGGCAGGTGGCCGCCTGGTGGCAGCACGGTCAGGAATTCCCGCTTATCAAGGTGCAGCTGTACGGCAGCGAGAAGAAGGAACGCGACGACGCAAACGCCGGAAAAACCGTCAGCAAGGCGGGTCAGAACGGCGCCGGCAACTCAGGTCCAGGCGGTGCCGTCACCTACAGCTGGCGAACCACCGCCTATATCCATCGGGAGGAGTTCCCCAGGTACGCCCGCTTGAGCAAGACCATCCAAAGAAGCAGGTTCTGGGGGTCCCAAAGCCTGTCCGTCAAAGCTCCCAACCTCCTGGACACGAGAGTCTCCGCAAACGGGACCCTTATAGAGCCTCTGGACGCCGATACCATGGCGGTTCGGCTCAAGCTGGGGGCGGAATCGGGTCCTGAATTTTTGAGATTATCCGCCAGCGCCACCTGCCGAGACGCAGGCTCCAACTGCAGACAGACGGACTGGAAAGGCGGTCTGAACCTTACCCCCTGGGAACTTTGGAATCTGGGGGCTTCTGCCCGGGTCCGGCACGCCCGACCCGAAGGTTTTTCCCCTCCTCACCTGGAATTTTCCTCAAAATTCACGGATTCTGGACAAAGTTACACAAAATTCACCTTCATCCTTCCCAAGTGCCGCCCCCGGGACGACATGCGCATGCGTTCGGAATTCCTTATTTCCGGGGAATACCTGGACATTTCCCTTGTCTGCACCTTCAAGGACGTTCACCGCCTGCACCTGACCCCGTTACGGGGTTTTGCCGAGGCAAAAGTGCGGTTTTGAGACTAAAGGCCCTATTTTGTTCCCAAAAAACACCTCAAAGGAAATGTTTGCTCATGGTTACACGGGTAAACAGAAAAGTATACAACCTATGGGCTTTATGCCCTGCCAGATTCTATCTTAATGCATACCCAAACACTCCCTTGACGTCCCTAGGCTGCTCCTTTGCCCAGGGACGTCTTTTTGTTGTCATCCCCGCCCCTTTTATCGTCATCCTCGCGAAGGCGAGGATCTTCATATTCTTTATAATTCTACTTTTATTAGTATGTTTATCGCCGCCGCCATCGGAGCTGTCGCCTTCTTGCCCTCCATCGTCTTGAACATCGCCCTTGCCTGCGGTGCTCCCTGGGGAGCCTACGCCATGAACGCCCAGCACAAGGTTATCCCGCCGGAACTCCGCAGGGCCTTTATCGTGCCGACCTGCCTGCAGTTCGTGGCCCTGTTCGTGCTGCTCAGCGCAGGGGGAATCCTGCCCGAAATTATCCCCTTCCTCATCACCCGGATTCTCTCCTTCTTCTTTGCGCTGTACGTGACCTTCTATACGGCAACGGTACTTTTCAGCACCAGCTACAAGGAACGCACCGTCATGGGGAGCTTCGCCGTGGTGAGCGCCGTCTGTTTCTGGATCGTGGCCGTGGGCACCCTGAATTTCTAGCCTTCCATTAGCTATATTCCCTGACATGGTTCACCCCTCCGCATTTGTGCACCCTTCTGCAAAAGTCCACGAGACCGCATCTATCGGCCCCTGGTGTCTTGTAGATGCCGGAGCCGAAATTGCCGAAGGCGTGGTGCTGGAAGCCCGCGTCCATGTGTACGGCGGCGTTTCCATAGGCAAGAACACCCGCGTTTTTGACGGGGCAATCCTGGGGGCTCCTCCCCAAGACCTGAAATATGCCGGAGAACCCACCCGGCTAGAAATCGGCGAGAACTGTACAATCCGGGAATACTGCACCCTGAACCGGGGCACGGCACAGGGCGGTGGAGTCACCCGCCTTGCAGACAAAGTATTGCTCATGACTTACTCCCATGTGGGTCATGACTGCTTTATCGACGAAGGGGCGGTAATTTCTAACGGATGCCAGCTGGGCGGCCACGCCAGAATCGGGCGCTATGCCACCCTGGGCGGAAACGTCGGGATGCCCCAGCGGAACCAGGTAGGAGCCTACGCCTTCGTAGGGGCAACCCTGAAAGTGGAAAAGGACGTGCCCCCGGCAAGCAAGGCCTTCGGGACCCCTCTCAAATGGGGTGGCCTGAACTTGCACGCCCTGAAACTCCATAGCGAAGATTTTTCCGAAGAACGCATCGCAGGTCTAGACAAGGCTTTCCGCAACCTGTACCGCAGCGGAAGGCCCATCCAAGAAGTCATCGACGAACTCAAGACCTGCGGTGACCCCCTCTTCAAGGAATTTTTCGACGAACACTGGGGCGGTTCCCTCATTCGCCCATAAACCAACGTCATTCCGGCCCGCGAGCCGGAATCTAGATGGCGAACCAAGTTCGCCATGACGTTCAACCGCTTCGTCACGATGGAAAAAGACTATTTTCTAGAAAAAAAATGACAAACCTTATAAAAAGCAACGACAAAAGTAACGTTCCCAAGCACAACTACCAGCGGGACCTGGACTACATCATTCGTCGGCTGGAACGCACCGGCGAAGTGCCAACGCTGTTGTTGCACGCCTGCTGCGCCCCCTGCAGCAGCTACACCATCGAATACCTGTCGCAATACTTCAAGATTACGCTCTTCTACTACAATCCAAACATCGCACCCGACGAGGAATACCACCACCGAGTCGAAGAAATCAAGCGGTTCGTGAAAGAATTCAAGACCAAACATCCGGTCACACTCATCGAGGGCGAATACGACCCGAAAAAGTTTTACGATGCCGTCCGTGGGCTGGAAAAAGAACCCGAAGGGGGCAAGCGCTGCCGCAAGTGTTTCGAGCTCCGCCTCGCCGAAGCGGCCCGCCTCGCACAAGAACTGAACGCCGACTACTTCACCACCACCCTCACCATCAGCCCCATGAAAGACGCCCAGGTGCTGAACGAGGTGGTGCAGGAGCAGTGCGACATCTACGGCATCAAGCGGCTCCCTAGCGATTTCAAGAAAAAAGGCGGATACAAGCGCTCCATAGAACTGTCTGCCGAATACCATCTCTACCGCCAGAACTACTGCGGCTGCGTGTATTCCAAGCGGGAAAGCGGCGAGGGATAACCGTTACTTTACTACTTCTACCCTGCCATTGTGCAGGTACTTGCGGATTTCGCCTGGGGCCCTGATGTTTCCCCACCCTAGAAATTTCCGCCAAGGTTTTCCAGCGAGCCAATAATCACCACGCAGTCCTTGGAGACGTTCTGCATTACAAAGCGCATCATGTCCAAGGGTATGGCCACACAGCCGCCCGTAAAAGGCTTGCGGTCGCCGAACACGTGCAAGAAAATCGCCGAGCCCCTGCCGGGTGTACCCTCGGCGTTGTAACTGATGTTCAGGCAATACTGGTAATGAATAGGGTAATCGGCGATGCGCTCGCTGTTTTCCTTGTCCAGGTCGGGAACATCCTTGAGGCTCACCAGTTCGTTATAATGCTTGCCTTCGCGCATGTCGCCAGACCAGTAGGTGTCGCCATCGGCCCTGGTGTATTCAAATGCGGTTCCCGGATTTTCGGAATTTCCGAAGGCCTTGTTGAATTTGAATGTGCCTACGGGAGTCTTGCCGTCACCTTCCTTAGTCTTGCCAAGGCCATTCTTGCCGATAAAACCTGGCGTAGACATGATCATCTGCCACCTGCCATCTACTATCTTGTGCATCGAGATCCATGCCGTAGAGCCTTCGTAGGCGGCCACCACAAAGAGCTGCCTAGCCGTGGCCGCCTCGGGCAGTTTCGTCACCCATTCCGGAGATTCTCCGATGGAATTTGCATTGGCGGCTGGGTTCGGCTCTTGCACAACGGCATCGTTAGAAGACGAACTGTCCTCGGAACAGGCGGCAAAGAAAAACATTGCCGCAAGCCATAAAAACGATATGGAGAAATACCTTTTCATTTCCGTCACCTCCGAAAATGTATAACTGATGATTCCAAACCATAATATACCCTCAACAATCAATAACATCAAATATATTGTTTTTATTGAATTAATAGAAATCTATTATCGTTAATTCCAATATGACAACGACCACAAAAAAAGATGGTCGAAAGACCATCTTTTTTTTCAAATTCAAGATTTGAAGAAGAAAAAAAATCTTCTGTGCTTGGAAAAAGAAGCGAGCAGGACCAGGAGCCGAGCCCCCGTAGCTAAAATGCAAAAAAGATGGCCGAAACCATCTTTTTTTTCAAATCCAAGATTTGAAGAAGAAAAAAAAATCTTCTGTGCTTGGAAAAAGAAGCGAGCAGGACCAGGAGCCGAGCCCCCGTAGCGTATTGTAATACGTGAGGGGGCGAGCGACGCCGTAATGCGAAGCTTATTTTTTCAAGAACTCGTTGATGCCTGCTGCAGCACGACGACCTTCACCCATGGCGAGGATCACGGTTGCGGCACCCAGCACGATGTCACCACCGGCGTAAACCTTCTCCATGAAGGTCTTGTTGGCGGTTGCATCTTCGAGAAGGATGTGACCCTTCTTGTCGACAGAGAGTTCCGGCGTGGTGTTGCTGATGAGCGGGTTGCTCCCGTTACCGATAGCAACGAGCACGGTGTCGCATTCGATTTCGAAGCTTGCACCTTCGACCTTGACCGGACGCGGACGGCCCTTTTCGTCGGGTTCGCCCAGCTCGTACTTGTCGACGAGCATGCCGCGCACGTGGCCGGCTTCGTCGCCAAGGATCTTGGCCGGGTTCTGCAGAACGCAGAATTCGACACCCTCTTCCTGGGCATGGAGAACCTCTTCCTTACGGGCCGGAAGTTCGTTCATGCTGCGGCGGTAAACAATGCGAACCTTTTCGGCACCAAGACGGAGGGCCATACGGGCAGCGTCCATGGCAACGTTACCACCACCGAGAACCACCACGTTCTTACCGGGCCACATCGGAGTATCAGCATGTTCCTTGTCGTAGGCGCGCATCAGGTTTGCGCGGGTCAGGTATTCGTTAGCGGCGAACACACCCACCAGGTTTTCACCTTCGATGTTCATGAACAGCGGAAGACCGGCACCAGTACCGACGAACACGGCGTTAAAGCCATCCTTTTCAATCAGGTCCTTGAGCTTGCGGGTACGGCCAATCACAAAGTTGGTCTCGAACTTCACGCCCATGGCAGCGAGAGATTCGATTTCGTTGTCCACAATCTTCTTGGGCAGACGGAATTCAGGAATACCGTAGCGGACCACACCACCCAGCTTGTGGAAGGCTTCGAAGATGGTCACGTCGTGGCCTTCGCGGCGCACGTCAGCAGCAACCACCAGGCCGGCAGGACCGGAACCGATCACGGCAACCTTCTTGCCAGTAGCGGGCTTCACGGCCGGCACAGAGGCGCCACCGTTGTTGCGTTCGTAGTCGGCAGCAAAGCGTTCCAGGCGACCGATAGCCACAGCCTGGTTCACGTCCTTGTGCATCTTGCCCATGGTGCAGTTCATCTGGCACTGGCGTTCCTGCGGGCACACACGGCCGCAGATTGCCGGGAGCAAGCTGGTTTCCTTAATCTTTGCGATAGCGGCCTTGAAGTCACCTTCGGCGATCTTCGCGATAAAGGCCGGAATGTCGATGTGCACCGGGCAGCTTTCGACGCAAGGCTGGTTCTTACAAGCGAGGCAGCGGTTAGCTTCCACGATAGCCTGAGCTTCGGTGTAACCCTGAGCCACTTCTTCCATCACGCGGGCGCGGTAGCTGGGTTCCAGCTGCGGCATGGGCTGAGCCGGAATAGCAGTCTTGTCCTTGGGCTTGAGCGGCTTCGGGAGGGCGTTAATCTTTTCAAGTTCCACCTTGGCGGCGGCGTCCAACTGTTCACGAGTCAAATGTTCAGACATTACTTGCTCTCCTTGGCCTTTGCGTCAGCCATCTTATCAATGTTGCACTTGTGGCCGTCATTGGCACCGAAGCGGTGCAAGGCTTCCTGTTCCTGGGGCTTGAAGGCGCCCATACGCTGGAGCATGTTGTTCCAGTCGACTTCGTGGCCGTCGAATTCCGGGCCATCGACGCAGACGAACTTCGTCTTGCCGCCGATAGTCACGCGGCAGCCACCGCACATGCCGGTCCCGTCCACCATGATGCTGTTGAGGCTCACGACGGTCTTCACGCCGTAGGGCTTGGTGGTGAGGGCGCAGAACTTCATCATGATCGGAGGACCGATGGCGAGCACCATGTCGGGCTTGCCCTTGGTGTCTTCGCAGAGTTCCTTCAGCGGTTCGGTCACGAGACCCTTGCGGCCGTAGGAGCCGTCGTCGGTCATGAAGATGATGTTGTCGGCGAGAGCAGTCATTTCGTCCTTCATGAGGAACAGGCTTTCGTTACGGGCACCCATGATGATAGTGACCTTGTTGCCGGCCTTTTTCATGGCCTGCACGATCGGGTGCATCGGGGCAATGCCCACGCCACCGCACACGCAAACCACGTGGCCAAAATTCTCGATGTGGGTCGGGGAACCCAGCGGGCCCACGAGCACCGGGATATCGTCACCGACTTCGAACTTGGAAAGTTCGGTGGTGGTCTTACCGACGGTCTGGAAAATCAGGGTGATGGAGCCTTCAGTCGTGTCGGCATCGGCGATGGTGAGGGGCACGCGTTCGCCGTTGTCCTTGTTCGTCTGGAGGATGATGAACTGGCCGGCCTTACGCTCTTGGGCGATCAGCGGGGCCTCGACGCGGAATTGGAATACCGCAGGAGATAACTGTTTTTTAAAGAGAATTTTTGCCATAGTGGGCTGAAAAATAGAAAAAAAGGCGTCCCAAAGGGAGATCCCCGCCTTCGCGGGGATGACAATTGGGGAAACATAAGGGCTCAATCCGACCTTCGTGGGGATGACAATTGGGGGGCTAAAGGTCCTACACGGCCAAGGCAGGCATACAAATGTCGAATTGTAGAGGAATACGGCTTATTTTCGCAGGCCTATACGACGGGCGCGTTCTCCCTGAACCCGCAGGTAGTAGACCCCGTTGCTAAGTCCTTCTAAGCTAACGGTTTCGCCCCTAGAGGCCCGGCCTGCCATGACCCGACGGCCATTCAGCTCAAACACGCCGTACACGAGGTTCTCACCCCGTTCCACCGTAAAGCTCCTGTTACCCTCGCCCATCGTTATGCGGCTGGCCAAAGCCAGGGCCACCATCGGCAGAGAGGTAGGCTTCTGCCATGCCGGTACAGAATCCACCGCCAAATTGTAGAGGAAGGCAAAAACCTTATTTTGTACGGAATCTGCATACACGACTTCATCGCCGTTTTCGTCGGTGCGGGTTGCATCGTAAAATTCGTGCTTCAGGCCAAAGCCCCTCGGAGCGTAGAACTCATGATAGACTTTTCCCTCGTTGAGGATCGAATCTACGACGGCGCTACCATAAAGGGTGGGAGTCGATACATGCAGGTTAATTCCCAGCAATTTCAAGTAAGAACTCTTGTCCCCAAGCATGCGATCCACGTCACTGATGGCATGACCCTTACCAAAGGGCATCACGTAATCCGAATCTCCATGGGCAAGAAAAACCGGCACCTTGCTGTTCTTTACCAAGTCAGCATTGTGAATGGCGCCCCACAGGGCTACTGCACCATTTGCATGCCCGCCCACACCGGTCTCGCCATATTCATCCAACTCGCCAAGAGGTTCCATATCCTCCTGCTCGATGTAAGCCGGGAAATCCTTCTTGCTCCTGACATACACGTTTTCAAGGGCGAGCATTCCTCCGGCGCTGTTTCCCACAATGTAGATCTTGTTGGTATCGACTTTCAACTCTGTCGCATTCTTGCGGAAATAGCGAACTGCGGCATGAACATCCTGTATGGCCTTGTACACCGTCCGTGAGAATGCCAGACTATCAATGTAGTCGTCATACTCATCAGCACCTTCGCGAATCACTTCCCGCATCACCACACCCTGGCGGTATTCCAGCGAGGCTGTCACATAGCCACGAGCCGCAAGGGAATCCGTATAGGCCACAGTCTTCTGCCCAAAATCATCCTTGCTACTCGCCACGAATGCGCCTCCATGGCACACGATAACGGCGGCACGCTTTTCAGCATTGTCATCTACAGGCTCGTACACATCCATGAGCAGGGGCTGCTTCTTGGTGATTTCCCCGTTATAGAAATACATCATCGGTTCTACACCGAAGGATTCCATCATCGAAGAAATGGTGGTATAATTGGTGCCGTCCTTGGAATCCAGGAACGGAACATCCTCGGCGACGGTTACCGTCTTTGCTTTCGAAACCTTAAACAGTCGATCCTTGTAACGTACGCCATCGGCAGCAGACGCCCAGGACGTTACAAACAAAATAAACACCAATACAGCAAGATAGATTCTCAGCTTCATACGTCAAATCTAGAAAAGGGGCGTACACCGCAACAAAAACTACATTCCAGGTTGTGCAATAAACAGGAACAAAAGGATCGCAAAGAGGATGGCGAAGCTTATGAGCAATCGCCTTTTCAGGCTTTTTTTCACCTCTTCGCGGGACGCCTTTTTACGGCCCACGGAAAGTACAAAAAAGAAGAAGCCCCAGAAAATGCCGAGAAAGAGAATACCGTATGACATGGAGTTATGAGTTATGAGTGGTGAGTTGTTATAGTCGCGCCTTTGGCGCCAAAATGTAACGGATAACTCAATATTGACACCTAAAACCTAATAAAAAAAGGCATCCCTCACGGTGGAACACTCGAAGCTACTCATTCTGAAATGATAGCAGTGCCTTGGGGTTTTGTTTTTCGCGTCGAAGCGCGCCTAAACTGAATCTCAAGAGCCACGAGCTTTTATAATCTTGTTAGATCGGGCGTTAATCCGTGGGATGCCTATGCCCATAATATACCTAACTACGATGCTAAAAACAAGTGTTTTTTTTAATATCTTAGAAAACCCCGAAATTTGTTCAAAAACGGGGTTTTCCGATTACTTCCAGGCTTCCGAAGAGTCCTGACCCTCTTCCAGGAGGGACGAAAGTTCCTTCAGCCGCTGGTCCATCTGGTCCATCTGGACTTTTGCCTGACGGAGCATCTTGCGGACATCGAAAAGCTGCTGGCCCAAATCCAGCGCCAAGAGCGCCAGGCGTTTTGCGTTTTCCAGGTTGTACTTGCCGAAGCTTTCGAAGCGTTCGTCAATAAAGCCAAGCACCTCCTGCAGGTCGCTATCGGAAAGGTCCGTGCGGATCTGCAGTTTTTCCTTGGCTACCGTTATGCTTACCGGTCTATGTGTATTCAATTCTGCCATTATCGCATTCCTACGCCGAATGGATCATCGTCCATCAGCCATTTTAGCCGAAAAAATTTCCTTGCGAGCCCTCCCGACTCGCGAACAAATCATCGTCCTTTTCGTTGGCCCCGTGAATTTCCGGAAGCTCTTCTTCGTCGTCATCCCTGGACATGGTCATGTCCACGATAGGCCCGAGGCTCGGGTCTTCCACGAACTCGTCCGCCGGTTCTTCCTTTGCAGGCTCCTCGGGAGCGGGTTCCTCGGCAGCAGGCTCTTCTTGTAACAGCGGGTCAGGCGACCATTCCGCCGCCTTTGCAGGTTCTTCGGCGGCGGGCTCTTCGAAAGCAGGCTCTGCCGGAGCAGGTTCCGCGACCGTTTCGTCAGCGACGGGTTCCTCTTGCGGAAGGTCGTCTGCGGGCATCTCGAAATCATCGGTCAGGGTAGCGGCCGGTTCTTCTTGTGGGGGTTCCTCGAAATTCAGTTCCGTCTGCTCCTGGGCAGGTTCTTCAAAGGTATCGTCGGCAGCAACCGCCGACGCTGCAACTGTCGCCGTGGCAATCGTTGCCGAAGGTGCCATCGGGGCACGGGGAGCCGTTCCTTCGACGCCTTCCACGAACTGGTCCACGGGGAATTCTGCGCCCAGTTCCTTTTCGATGGTGGCCAGAAGCTGCTTGAACTTGTCCTGGATTTCGGCAATTTCTTCGGCCTGGTTCTGGATCGTTTCGTCTTTCTGGGCCAATTCCTCGGTCTTCTTTGCAAGCTCGGTATCCTTACCTGCAAGCTCCACAATCTTGGAAGAAAGCATCTGTTCCTTTTCGGCAAGTTCCTGCTTCAGCATGGCAAGCTCTTCGGCATTTTTCGAAAGCAGGGTCGCCTTGTCCGCCAGTTCCACGTCTTTCTGGTTCAAGGACATGTCCCGCTCATTGAGCATTTCGTCCTTGGCTACGAGCTGGCGGTTTTTCTCTTCGAGTTCCTCGGTTTTCTGGGCAAGGAGGGCCGTCTTTTCAGCCAGCTCGGCTTCTTTGCCCGCAAGGACCGTTTCTTTCTGGGAAAGGGCGCTCGTCTGGGTCGAAATCTGCTGTTCCTTGGCGGCAATGTCCGACTTTGCCTGTTCCAACTTCTGGGTCAGTTCCTGAAGAGCCAGTTCTTTCTTGTTCAGAGCCTCGGCCTGGACCGCGGCCTGGTTCGCCCTCACGTCGAGAGCCGCCTTGCATTCGGCCAAACTCGCATTGGCCGTCTGGAGCAGGGATTCCCTGTCTTGCAGGCCGGACTGGGCTTCGGCCAGCTGCACCTTTAAGCTTGAAACCTCTTGGCGCAGGCCACGTACCGTGGACAAGACGCCATCAACCTTTTGTGAAAGAACGTTCAGATTTTCCAGGTTCATTTTTTCTCCGTAAATCCAGGGGGAACATCCCCATAAAAAGATATATAAAATTTTGACAAAAGGACAAGAAAAAAGCATTGTTTTTTGGGGATTTTCTATTTTCGGAGTAATGCTCCAATTCGGCGAACATATCGAACGGCGTCTCGCGGAACTGCCGGCACTCCCTGGCGTCTATATCATGAAGAACGCCCAGGGGAAAATCATCTACATCGGCAAGGCCAAGGTGCTCAAGAACCGTGTCCGGAGCTACTTTGACGGGTCCGACCACACGGGCCACCGGGCGGCGACGCTGATGCTCCCCTACATCCGGGACATCGAATGGATTATTACCGAAAGCGAGTCCGAAGCGCTGATTCTGGAGGCGAACCTCATCCGCAAGCACACGCCCAAGTACAACGTGCTGCTGAAAGACGACAAGCATTTCCCCTACCTGGCCTTTTCGGTGAAGGAACCCTTCCCCAGGCTGTTCCTGACCCGCTCGGTCCACAAGGACGACAACCTGTACTACGGCCCCTTCATGGGGTCCCGCATGATAGACCAGCTGATCGACCTCTCGGCGAGGCTTTTCCACATTCGGGAATGCAAGCTGAAACTGCCTCTCGCAAAGCCCCAGCGCCCCTGCCTGAACTACCACATCGAACGCTGCGACGCCCCATGCGCAGGACTCATCTCCGAAGAAGACTACCGTGAAAAGGTGGAGCAGGCAAAGCTCTTGCTCGAAGGCAAGCGGGACGACCTTTTGGAACGCTGGCAGCGCGAAATGGAAGAGGCCAGCGCGAATCTGGACTTTGAGACGGCGGGCAAGCGGCGGGACGCCATCCAGGCTCTGCAGGCCACGGGAATCCACCAGAAGACAGACGTCAGCGACCCGAACCTTTCGCTAGACATCTTGACGCTCCGACGGAACGGGACCATGGCCGCCGCGGTTATTTTCGAATACCGGAACGGGGTCCTCCGGGGGCGAAGGCACTACCGGCTGGAATGCAAGCTAGAAGATGACGCCACCGAAATTTTCCGCCAGATGGTGTTGCCCTGGTACATGGACGTGCCCATGATTCCCGCCGAAATCGCCACCGACATCGACCTTCCCGAAGATGCGGAACTGCTACAGCAGACGCTTTCCGAAAAGGCCGGGCGGAAGGTGCGGTTCACCAACCCCCAGCGGGGCGAAAAAATGGGATTCTTGAAATTGGCAGGGGCCAACGCCGACATGATTCTGGTGGAAATGCGTTCCGAAGTGCAAAAATACAGCGAAATCGACCAGAGCGTCTTCGAACTGCAAAAAGTTCTGGGCCTCAAAAAGACTCCCTTCCGTATCGAGTGCGTCGACATCTCGCACCTGAGCGGCACCAACACCGTGGCAAGTCTCGTGGCCTTCAAGAACGGCAAGCCCGACAAGAGCAACTACCGCAAGTTTATCATCAAGACGGTTACCGGCGTCGATGATTTCGCCAGCATGCGGGAGGTCATGACCCGCCGTATCCGCAGGCTCGAAGACGAAGGCACCCCAATGCCCGACCTGTGGGTCTGCGACGGCGGCAAGGGCCAGGTGGACGCCACCATGCAGATTCTGAAAGAACTGGGCCACGACCAGGATTTACCGCTTATTGGACTTGCCAAACGGCTAGAAGAAATCGTATTCCCCGACGACCGCAAGAGCATCGTGCTGCACCGTACCAGCCCCGCGTTAAAGCTATTGCAGAACGCCCGCGACGAGGCCCACCGCTTTGCCATTACCTACCAGCGGAGCAAGCGCAAGAAAGACCTGGAAGTGGAATGGCTCAAGATGCCAGGCGTAGGGCATGAAACCCGAGTGAAGATTCTTTCCAAGTACAAGAGCGCCGAAGCCTTTATGGAAGCACCTCTAGAAGATATCGAAATCTTGCTTGGGAAAGTCCGGGGGAACAAGGTGAGGGAACAGGTGGCGAAGTACTTAGAAACTTGAGAGCAAGCAGTTGTCAGTTCTACTCACAACTCATAATTCACAACTCGCCACTCCCTACCATCTTTTCTAGATTTACCCCTATGCCCCATTACGATCCACGATTTTTACCCATCTGCAAAGAAGACCTAGACGAACTGGGTTGGGATTACGTAGACGTAATTATCATCAGCGCCGACGCCTACGTGGATCACCCCTGCTTTGGCCACGCCGTAGTGGCAAGGCTTTTCGAACACGAGGGCCTGCGGGTGGCCATTCTCCCGCAGCCCAACTGGCGCGACGACCTGCGGGATTTCAAGAAGCTTGGACGCCCGCGAATGTTCTTTGCCATTAGTAGCGGCATGGACTCCATGGTGAACCACTACACCGCCGCAAAACGCCTAAGGAGCGACGACGCCTTCACTCCCGGCAACAAGGCCGGATTCCGCCCCGATTACGCGACCTACACCTATGCGAAGATTCTGAAAAAACTCTATCCCGATGTGCCCCTGATGATTGGCGGACTGGAATCGAGCCTGCGTAGGGTGACCCATTACGACTACTGGAGCGACAGACTCAAGCCGAGCATTCTTTTCGACACCCAGGCGGATCTTCTGGTTTACGGCATGGGCGAAAAGCCCCTGAAAGAAATGGTACGGCTCCTAAAAAAGGGCGTGCCCTTCTCCAGCCTGACCTCTATCCCGCAAACGGCCTACCTGGCACCCAAGGGGAACGTTCCCAAGAACAAGAACTGGGAAGACCTGCGGCTTTACAGTTACGAAGAATGCCTGGCCAGCAAGCGGAACCAAATCGAGAACTGCCGCAAGGTGGATATCGAATGCAACAAGTGGTTCCAGCGCCGCATATTGCAAGATGTGGCGGAACAGACCGTGGTGATCAACCCGGCATACCCGCCGCTGGAATACGGCGAACTGGACGAAAGTTTCGAATATCCCTATGCCCGCGAGCCCCACCCCCGCTACAAGAAGCGCGGAAACATACCCGCCTTCGACATGATCAAGTTCAGCATCAACACCCATCGGGGGTGTTTCGGCGGTTGTAGTTTCTGCGCCATCAACGCCCACCAAGGAAAGTTCATTGCCAGCCGTAGCCGTGAAAGCATTTTGCGGGAAGTAGATTTGATAACGAAGATGGACGGCTTTGCAGGCACCATCACCGACTTAGGCGGCCCAAGCGCCAATATGTACAACATGCGGGGCCGCGACCAGAGCCGTTGCCAAAAGTGTGCACGGCCCAGTTGCCTCACGCCCAAGATTTGCGACAACATGGACACCCGCCACAAGGAAATTCTGGAGCTCTACCGCGAAGTGCGCAATCACCCGAAGGTAAAGCACCTGTTTATCGGGAGCGGCGTCCGTTACGATATGCTGCTGCAAGAAACCAATGACGCAGAACTCCGCAAGGACCACGAGGAATACGCCCGGGAACTCATCGACTACCATGTGAGCGGACGCCTGAAGGTGGCGCCGGAACACACCAGCGACGAAGTCCTGAAACTCATGCGCAAGCCCAGCTTTACGCTGTTCCACAAGTTCAAGGAATTCTTCGACGACGAATGCAAGCGCATCGGCAAAAAACAGCAGATTATCCCCTACTTCATCAGTAGCCATCCGGGCTGTACCGAAGCCGACATGGCGGAACTCGCCCTGGAGACAAAACAGCTGGGGTTCCAGCTGGAACAGGTTCAGGACTTTACGCCTACGCCGATGACGATTGCAACGGAAATGTTCTACTCCGAAATGACTCCCGACGGAAAGCCCCTTTACGTGGCGAAGACGCCCGAGCAAAAGAAAAGCCAGAGGCAATTCTTCTTCTGGTACATTCCCGAGAACCGACCGCAGATCCGCGCCACCCTGGAGCGCCTCAAGTTGGGCAAGATCGGGCGCCTGCTCTTAAGCCGCAGCGCAAAGGCCGAAGGCAAGGAATTTTTCCCAAGCAAGGAACGGGAAACCAACGCCGAATACCGCGAGCGGGAACAGCAAAAGCGGGAGCAGCGCTCCGGCACCATCGTTCCAAAGAAGGTTGGCGAAAAAGGCCGCTGGGAAAATTCCGCCCGCAAGGAACGTCGCGCCGCACAGTTCGGGAATAAAAAGAAAAATTTCCAGAACGAGCGAAAGCAAAGGGATCCCCGGTCAAGCCGGGGATGACGATGCTATCGTCATGACTACTTAGGAGTGGGCCAGCACGCTCCACCACTCTGTACTGATTCGTTCCTGCTTTACCTTGAATCCGGCCTCTTCGAACCACTTGAGGATGTAATCTTTTTCAGTCAGAAGCTGGCCGCTGATAATCAGTTCACCGCCGGGGGCAAGCAGGTCTTCAATGTCGTCACGGAGCGGCCAGAGTTCACTGCGGATCATGTTGCAGAGGATGACATCGAACTTTGTTCCATCCTTGAAGGCATCCAAAAAGCCGAGCACGCAATCGCTCGTGCCAAAGCCGTTCCGCTCGAAGTTTTCGGCAATGCAGGGAATGGTCAGCGGATCGATTTCGGTACCCACCGCAAGTTTCGCCCCCAGACGCCGGGCAAACATGGCCAAAATTCCCGTACCCGTGCCAATGTCCAGAACCGTCTTCCCCTTGAAATCTACCGATTCCATGAGAGCGGCGCAACTGCTGGTAGTGTCGTGTTCCCCTGTACCGAAGGCCGTCTTCGCTTCCAGCTCCAGCACAACGGCCTCAGGGTCTTCGGGCGTAAATTCCACCCAAGGCGGGCGCACCCACAGATGGGGGCTTACTGAAACGGGTTGCGCCCGGTCCCGCCACCATTTGTCCCAATCCTTGGCAGGCTCCTCGCTCAGCGTCCAGTTGTACTGCGGAAACGCCCCTACGATGCGGTCCCGTTCGGCCTTGTCGTCGGTATAGAAACAAAAATCCGTACGACCATCGGCCTTCGGGTCCAGTTCCTCGAGGGTCGCCACTCCGGCTTCAAACAGCAGGTAGCTTGCCAGTTCAAAATCTTCTACGGCGCAGTAACCTTCGGCCTTGTACCACATGTCCACTTTTTTCATAAAAGATACCTTCCGCCACCAAGATAAAAAAAGAAGCGTCCCCTGATAGGGACGCCTCTTTCAGTAAGTTCTATTGGTTTAAGAAATTACTTGGCGTTGCGCTACTTCGTAGCGCAGGCCTTGCGGCTCGGTCATGCCGGCAAGCGAGCTTGCCGTCGCGACTCTCGCCTGATTAGGCCTTTTTGCAGCCGCACTTCTTGCAAGCCTTAGCAGGGGCCTTGCAAGCCTTGCGCGGGTCACCGGCGTACACGGCAGCCTTGCCGAGTTCTTCTTCGATGCGGAGGAGGCGGTTGTACTTGCAAACGCGGTCCGTACGAGAGAGAGAACCAGTCTTGATCTGGCCAGCGGCAGTACCGACGGCGAGGTCAGCAATGAAGGTGTCTTCGGTTTCGCCAGAGCGGTGAGAAACGATGGGAGCATAGCCTTCGTTCTGAGCGCGCTTGATGGCGGCGAGAGTTTCGGACACAGAACCCACCTGGTTCACCTTGATGAGGATGGCGTTAGCGATACCGGCCTTGATGCCTTCGTCGAAGATGGTCGGGTTGGTAACGAACAGGTCGTCACCCACGAGGTTGATCTTGCCACCGAGCTTGTCGGTCATGACCTTCCAGCCAGCCCAGTCAGCTTCGTCGAGACCGTCTTCAATGGAGAAGATGGAGTACTTGTCGATGAGCTTTTCGTAGAGCTTCACCATGTCAGCAGACTTGACAGTCTTCTTGGTGCTCTTCTTGAAGGTGTAGGTTTCCGGCTTGCCAGCCTTGGTGTTCTTGTCGCAGAATTCAGAAGAAGCAACGTCAAGAGCGATCTTGATGTCAGTGCCGAACTTGTAACCGGCATTGGTGGTTGCAGCCTTGAGGGCGTCGAGAGCCTTTTCGAGGGTCATCACGCCAGTGATTTCGTAACCGAACTTGTTCTTGGCGGGCTTGATAGAGACGCCAGGAGCGAAGCCACCTTCGTCACCGACGGTCGTGTCGAAGCCACCCTTCTTCAGCACAGCCTTGAGGGCGTGGAAGATTTCGGTGACCATCTGGAGGCCCTTGGAGAAAGTCTTGGCGCCAACCGGAGCGATCATGAATTCCTGGAAGTCAATGGGGGCGCTGGAGTGAGCACCGCCGTTAATCACGTTGCACATCGGGCAGGGGAGCGTGAGCTTCTTGGTACCATGGAGCTTGGCGATGTACTGGTAGAGAGGCATCTTGGCGTCGTTAGCAGCGGCGCAGCAAACAGCCATGGAAACGCCGAGGATAGCGTTTGCACCGAGGGTGTTCTTGAGCATGCGGTTGCCGTCGAGAGCGATCATGGCGTCGTCGACTTCGGTCTGCTTGGCCGGGTCCATGCCGATAATCTTCTTCGCGATCTTGGTGTTCACGTTCTTCACTGCAGTGAGCGTGCCCTTGCCGCAGTAGGTCTTCTTGTCGCCGTCGCGGAGTTCGCAAGCTTCGCGTTCACCGGTGGAAGCACCGCTCGGAACAGCGGCGTGACCCTTCACGCCGTTTTCGAGGGTAACATCAACTTCGAGAGTGGGATTGCCGCGAGAATCGAGGATCTGGCGGGCAACAACGGATTTGATTTTAGAAGCCATTTTTTAGCCTTTTGGTTTAGTGTGAGATTTTATGTGCGATAATATAGAAAAAAGGATGCAACAAATGGAGCTAGTCCTTCAGGCAACGGATATATCTTGCATTCTTCTCAAGGAAAACCCTTCCAAAGACAGCGTTTTCATATGTGTTCCTAAAAGCAACGTATACCCTATAGACGTCATCCTTACCATACTTTGTGTAGGGCTTGTCTGTAGAAGAAGTCCAAAAAGCAGTGCTTGTAGACAAATCAAAATAACCAAGCTCAAAATTCTGATTATCGGGATCATATAGTTTCTTGTATTCACCATAAAGGAGATCCCATTCTATATAGAATTCTTCACTATTGCCATCACCATCTATTGCGGATTCCATATACCCACCAGGCAAAACGGTAAATCCGAACTTATCGTCTCCTTCGCCTGCGTAAACGGGAGCAGCATACCTGCCATAATGGGAGATATATTTTTCCCAGCCTTTTTTAGACTTGAGATGGTACCCCGAGAAATCATCACCAACCATTTCAAAAAGAACATTCCATTCCGCCCTGTTCGGCAAGTGCCAACCTTCTGGGCAGACCTTGTCGTTGTACGGGTAAAGCCTGCCGTACTTGTCACAGTTGGCAGAATTGTTGTCGTAACAGTAACTGCTGTCCACCTCGTAATTAAGGTTTTCAGCCATCCATGTCTGGTCATGATTCTCAACCGCAGTAGGGTTCAGCGGGTTGGTGGTCGTGTAAATCCGCACGGTCTTGTATGTCTTACCATCACGGGAATCCTCTAGCGTTCCCTTTTCGGAATGGGCGATGGGGCCTTTGTAGACGCGGGGGCCTTCAACTTCGCCGCCACCCAAGTACGAAACCCATTCGCCGTCCTTACAGAAATAGCGTTCGTTAACAGCATCCCCTTTCGCGGTGGCAATTTTGGTTTCTACCGAATCACCTTCGTTTTCGGAAGAACATTCCCAAAACGGGTCATTCTCGTCAAGAATATATTCCCGAGCCTTGTCGTTCCACTTGCCGTCATAGCAATAATAAACAGAAGTGTCTGCCAGAACAACTGCCGCAGCCCCTTCGGTTTCATCGTCACAAGGGTCCAAATCCTTGAGAGATTTACGGACATCGAAGCCCGCCCTATAGAATTCCATTTCCATGGCGAAGTCTTCGCCATTTCCTTCGTTACTATTGGAATTGCTGCTGGAATCATCGCCGCAAGCGGCGAAAATCAGCGAGAAAGAGATTGCCACGCACCCGAGGGTTCCCGCAATGACGAGACGCTTGGACGCAATGATATTTTTTCTGAAATTCACAGACCATCCCTTTTTAAAACTACTTCTTTATGCAGCGAACGGAGAAATAATCACTTTCGTCTCGTGCAGCCAAAGTCACTTGATTTGGAGAGAATCGGACAAAATAAACCATATAGACACGAAGTCCATCTGAAGTTTTAACACTCTTAGCTTCATTGGCCCAAAAAGCGGTCGTCCTTCCAATACCACGATATTCTCCACCATCATATATTCCGCCAGGAAGCACGTTAAATCCATAGGGATCGTCGTTTGTGTTGATGTCCGAGGAAAAATGTTTAAACATACCAACAAGGTTGAACAATGATACATCTATATTCAGTAACTTCGCCCATTGTTTCCCAGTAGGCAATTTCCATCCGTTGGGGCAAGCATTTTGTGCAACAGCATGAGTGTATAGTCTACCATATTTTTCACAGTTTGCGTTTTTTTTGTCATAGCACCTGCTGCCGCTCGTCTCATAGTTCAGATTCTCTGCCATCCAGGTCTGCTTACCTATTTGAACGGTCTTGTAGGTCTTGCCGTCGCGTTCGTCCGTGAACGTTCCCTTGACTACCGTTGCCGGGTCCACGGGCTCGCCGCTATTGCCGCCAAAGTCCGAAATCCACTCCCCGTTTTCGCAGACGTAGGTGTCAAAGATGGTGTCGCGGGGAACCCTGAACATTTCGCCCTCGTTTTCCTCGTTGCATTCACCCAAGTCGTCTTTGGATTCCAAAATATCCGGCTCTATAGAGAAGCCGTTGCCCCATTCGTCCTTGTAGCACACATAGAAACTGCTGTCAGCCTTTATATAAGCCGTTTCGAACTCGTTTTCATCGCTACACGTTTTCTTTTTAACTTCGTCGGCAGATTCGTAAATTCCAATCCCCAATTCTTCAAGTTCTTCCAGGGTGAACCCGTAATCGTCGGCAATTTCGTCGTCGTTTGCGCTACTGCTTGAATCATCGCCACAGGCCGCAAGGAACAGCGTACAAGAGACTATCGCGCACCCGAAGGTGCCCGTCATGGCATTCTTGAAATTCATATACACCTCAACAATATGATTTCCTTCCCAACAATGTAGAAAAGCTCCGCTTTTTGAGCGGAGCCTTCTCTAGGATAATTCTGTGCTAAACAAGAATTAGAAACGGAAGTGGGCGAAAGCCTTGTTGGCTTCGGCCATCTTGTGCGTGTCATTCTTCTTGCGGACAGCGTTGCCTTCGCCGTTCTTGGCAGCAACGAGTTCGGCAGCAAGGCGGTCAGCCATGTTGGCTTCGTTACGGCTACGGGCGGCATCGAGGAGCCAGCGGAGAGCGAGAGCCTTGGCGCGGTCCGGAGCAACTTCCATAGGAACCTGGTAGTTGGCACCACCCACGCGGCGGGACTTCACTTCCACCTTGGGCTTGATGTTGTCGAGGCAGATTTCGAACTTCTCGAGAGGAGTCTCGGGACCTTCGAGCTTCTGGCCGAGCTTTTCGAGAGCGGTATAGACAATCTGTTCAGCGATGGTCTTCTTGCCCTGCTTGAGCACCACGCCCACCAGTTCGGTAACGAGAGTGGACTTGTAACGCGGATCCGGGAGGATAGAGCGATGGAGAGCCTTTCTTCTTCTAGACATATTCTACTTCCTTACTTCTTGGCCGGAGCGGCACCTTTTTTCTTGACACCATACTTGGAACGGCCGTTCTGACGGCCATTGACGGCCTGGGTATCCAGGGCGCCACGGATGATGTGGTAACGGACACCGGGAACGTCCTTCACACGACCACCGCGGATGAGCACGATGGAGTGTTCCTGGAGGTTGTGACCTTCGCCGGGGATGTAGGCGGTCACTTCCATCTTGTTGGACAAGCGCACACGGGCAATCTTACGAAGAGCGGAGTTCGGCTTCTTCGGGGTGCTGGTGTACACACGGGTGCAGACGCCACGCTTTTGCGGGCAAGACTTCAAGGCCACGGAAGCGGTCTTGTTGCTGATTTGTTCGCGTCCGTTACGGACGAGCTGTTGAATAGTAGGCACTATTAATCTCCTAGATTTTGGAGTGCAAATATAGTTTTTTTTCCAAAGTTTTCAAGTACTGGACCGAATTACTCGCCTTCTTCCTCGTCGGAAATGCCGATTTCGTTATCCAGCATCTGGATGGCGCTATCGGTGCTGTAGTGTTCGGCCTGTACCGCTTGCAAGCGTTTCCTTTCTTCCGCCTCGGCATCGGCATCGACCACCTGGACGTTCCTCAGGTGGCGGGCACCGGTTCCGCACGGAATCAGACGACCCATAATCACGTTTTCCTTAAGGCCCATGAGCGGGTCCACGCTTCCTTCGATGGAGGCGCGGGTAAGGATCTTGGTGGTTTCCTGGAACGAGCAGGCAGAGATGAAGCTGTCTGTCGCGAGAGAAGCCTTCGTGATACCAAGGAGCATCGGCGTAAAGGTCGCCGGCGTCTTGCCAGCCGCCCTCAACTGGTCGTTGATGGCGCGCAGACGGGCCTTGGAAATTTCTTCGCCCGGAAGTAGTTCAGAATCCCCGGAATCCTCGATGCGAACCTTACGCATCATCTGGCGCACGATACATTCGATGTGTTTATCAGCGATAGCCACACCTTGCAGGCGGTAAACGGCCTGGATTTCGTTCACCAAATGGCGTTGGACATCTTCGGGTCCAAGAGCGTCGAGGATATCGTGGGGATCCACGCTTCCTTCGCTAATTTTCTGACCAATATGGACACGGTCACCTTCATTGACCGCCAGATGGATGCCGCGAGGAACCAGCACTTTCACTTCATATTCATCCATCTTAATTATAACATTCTGATTGTTGCGGACCTCTTCGATCTTCTCGACAAGGCCAAAGCCGACAAAGTTCACATCCTTGCCGTCTTCGCCCTTCGGACGCGGAACAATGAATGCCTTGTTTTTGGGGCAGCGAGCTTCGAAAAGCTCGGCCACACGGGGAAGACCGCCCGTAATGTCGCGGGTCTTACCGGCAGCACGAGGAAGCTTGGCCACGGTCTGACCGATGGTCACGGAATCCCCGTCCTTAACAGTCAAGATAGCCCCATCAGGAAGCAGGAAGTGGCCAACCTTGTTATTGCCATCATCCACGATGCTAATAGCGGGACGGCGCTTGCCGCGCTTATCGCTAATGACAATCCAGGTTTCAACTTCGGTCACTTCGTCCTTTTCGATACGGAACGTGGCGTTTTCCACCAGGTCTACAAACTTGATGGTACCAGCCACATTACTGATAATGGGGCTGTTATACGGATCCCATTCGAACATTTCCTGTCCCTTCTGGACAGAATCATTGTTGGCAACCTTCAAAATGGCGCCATACGGAATCTGGTAACGGCCCTTGTTAATGCCCGTGGTGTCGAAAATCACCAGTTCGCCCATGCGGCTCACCACCACCTTCTGGCCTTCGTGATCAACGGTTTCCACCAGTTCAAGTTCAACACGGCCATCTACAGTCGCCTTCTTGTTATTTTCAACAGTCAGACGAGAAGACGCACCACCGATGTGGAAGGTACGCAGCGTAAGCTGGGTACCCGGTTCACCGATGGACTGTGCAGCGAGCACACCCACGGCTTCACCCAGGTCAACAGGGCGACCAGAAGCCAGCATACGGCCATAGCACTTGGCGCAGACACCGGTGCGAGATTCGCAAGTGAGCACGGAACGCATCTTGATGTGTTCAAGGCCTGTCGCAGAAATCTTCGGGAGGTCACGTTCAGTCACCAGTTCACCGGCTTTCACGATTACTTCACCGGTCACAGGGTGCTTGATATCTTCGATAGGAGCACGGCCCAACAGACGTTCTTCCAAAGGAATCACGGTATCGTCACCGTCCTTGAAGGCGGACACTTCAATACCTTCCTGGGTTCCGCAGTCAGCTTCGGTGACCACCAAGTCCTGGCCCACGTCCACAAGACGGCGGGTAAGGTAACCAGCGTCAGCAGTCTTCAGAGCGGTATCGGCCAGACCCTTACGGGCACCGTGAGACGAAATGAAGTATTCCATCACGTTCAGGCCTTCGCGGAAGCAGGACTTAATCGGGTTTTCGATAACTTCCTGACCGCCCAGTTGCTTGATAGGCTTCTGCATCAGACCGCGCATACCGGAAAGCTGCTTAATCTGTTCACGGCTACCACGAGCACCAGAATCAGCCATCATGTAGACGGGGTTGAAACCGTCACGGTCGTGAGAAAGCAAATCCCACTGCTTGGCGGCAACATCACTTGTGGTCTTGGACCACACGTCAATGATCTGGTTATAACGTTCGCCGTCAGTAATCACACCGTCTTCATAGAGGCCACGGATCTGGTTTACCTTCTCGGTAGCAGCGTCCAGCATGGCCTGCTTCTCTTCGGGAATCACCATTTCGGCGATAGCCACAGAAGAACCGGCACGGGTTGCCCACTGGTAACCGTTGGCCTTCAGATCGTCCAGGTAATCCACGGTCACGCGGTTACCGGTACGGCGGTACAGATCGTCGATGGACTTCGCAATCACCTTCTTGCCGAAGGTTTCGTTGGCGTAGCCCAGCTCCTTGGGAACAAATTCGTTAAAGATGACACGACCGACAGTGGTCTTGATTACGTTCACGTCTGTCAGGGTGAGGAACTTAATCTTTTCACCAGCCTTGACGGAGACTTCGACATTGCCATTGTCATCGGCAGTTTCGCGCAGGCACACGGCATCCTTTTCCAGGGCGCCCATATAAATCTTGCGACCAGCAGGGAGACGCAGATAAACGATGGCGTTCAGATCGACGACACCATTTTCGTAAGCGCGGATAGCTTCGGCAGGGTCGTAGAAATGCATGCCTTCGCCCTTGCGACCCGGACGGGGCTTGGTCAGGTAGTAGAGCCCAAGCACGATGTCCTGACCCGGCACAGCGATAGGCTGACCGGAGGCGGGGTGCAGGATGTTGTTGGAAGAAAGCATGAGCACGCGGCATTCCAACTGGGTCTCGAAAGACAGCGGAAGGTGCACGGCCATCTGGTCACCGTCGAAGTCCGCGTTAAATGCGGTACAAACGAGGGGGTGCAGACGGATAGCGTTACCTTCGATCAGTTTCGGATAGAAGGCCTGGATACCCAAACGGTGCAGCGTCGGGGCGCGGTTCAGCATCACCGGGTGGTCCTCGATGATTTCTTCGAGGATGTCCCACACTTCGGGGCGTTCGGCGTCCACGTACTTCTTGGCGGACTTGAGTGTATAGACGATGCCGTCTTCTTCAAGGCGCTGGATGATAAAGGGCTTGTACAGTTCCAAAGCCATACGCTTCGGAAGACCGCACTGGTGCATCTTCAGTTCCGGGCCCACCACAATCACGGAACGGCCGGAGTAGTCCACGCGCTTACCGAGGAGGTTCATACGGAAGCGGCCCTGCTTACCCTTCAACAGTTCGGCGAGGCTCTTCAGCGGACGGGCGCCACCTGCACGGGCACTGCGGCGACCGCTGTCGAACAGCTGGTCCACGGCCTCTTGCAGCATGCGCTTTTCGTTGCACAAAATCACGTTAGGAGCACGGATGTCAATCAACTTTTTCAAACGGTTGTTACGGTTGATGACACGGCGGTAAAGTTCGTTCAGGTCGGAGGTGGCAAAGCGGCCGCCTTCCAGCGGAACCAGGGGACGCAGATCAGGCGGAATCACCGGAAGCACGTCGAGAATCATCCAAGAAGGCTGGTTGGCCAGCAGCTTGGCTTCGTTCTTGTACTTGGTGCGGAATTCCTCGTAAGCGTCGGCCAGCACAAAATCGTCGTGCTTGGATTCGTAGTCGGCCTTGAATTCAGCCACGGCTTCGGCGAGGCCCTTGAGCCATGCCTTACCGGAATCCCTGGAACCATCGGGGTTGTTGTAGTAGCTACGGAAGCTTTCCATCTGGGACTTCTTAAAGGCGTCCACAATCTTCAGGCGCTTCACGGATTCATCGCGCTTGGTCTTGGACTTGGAAGTTGCCTGCAAACGGAGTTCTTCGGAAAGCTTGGTCAGGTCAAGGCGATCCAGCAACTGCTTGATAGCAGAAGCACCCATCTTGGCGTCAAACTTACGGCCTTCGGCCACCAGATCCTGGTACTGGGTTTCGTCGATGAGGGAACGCTCTTCCAGGTCGGTATCACCCGGGTCAATCACCACGTACTTTTCGTAGTAAATAACATGCTCCAGGTCCTTGGTGTTCAAGTCCAGGAGGGCACCGATGACACAGGGCTGGTTTTTCACGAACCAGGTGTGGGCCAGAGGAATGGAGAGCTCAATATGACCCATGCGTTCGCGACGCACCTTGGAGTGAGTCACTTCCACGCCGCAACGGTCGCAGATAACGCCCTTGTAGCGCACACGCTTGAACTTACCGCAGTTACATTCCCAGTTCTTGACAGGTCCAAAAATCTTTTCGCAGAAAAGACCGTCGCGCTCGGGCTTAAAGGAGCGGTAGTTGATGGTTTCCGGCTTGGTCACTTCGCCATACGACCAATAACGGATCAGGTCCGGAGCGGCGAGATGTATGGAAATATCGCCAGTATTTTCAGTCTGTCCAATCATTTCTTCAGACATATTACCTATCTCCAGTGGTCTCGATGTCAAGACCCAAAGAATGAACTTCGCGAATCATCACGTTGAAGGATTCGGGGATACCCGGACTCGGAGTGTTCTTGCCATGGACGATGGCGTCGTACACCATAGAACGTCCCGTCACGTCGTCGGACTTGACCGTCAACAGTTCCTGCAGGGTGTATGCGGCACCGTAAGCTTCCATAGCCCACACTTCCATTTCACCGAAGCGCTGGCCACCGAACTGGCTCTTACCGCCCAGAGGCTGCTGCGTCACCAGGGCGTAGCTACCGATAGAACGGGCGTGGATCTTGTCGTCCACCAAGTGACCCAGCTTCAGGTAGTACATGTAACCGATAGTGACCGGGTTCAAGAAGGCTTCACCGGTGCGGCCGTCATAGAGCTTGGCCTTACCGATAATCTTGTTGTTGTCCGGATCCATTTCGTAGTTGACAATGGGGTTCTTCTGGTAAGCCTTTTCCAGTTCCTTGCAAATGTCTTCGAACTTGGCACCGTCGAACACGGGGGTAGAAACTTTGAAGCCGAGGGTCTTGGCGGCCCAGCCCAAGTGAACTTCGAGCACCTGACCGATGTTCATACGAGAAGGCACGCCCAGGGGGTTCAGAAGAATCTGGAGGGGACGACCGTCTTCGGTGAACGGCATGTCTTCGACCGGAACAATCTTGGACACAACGCCCTTGTTACCGTGACGACCGGCCATCTTGTCACCGATGGAGAGGCAGCGCTTCTTGGCAATATAGACCTTGACGCTCTTGAGAACGCCGGGCTTGAGTTCGTCGCCCTTAGTGACCTTGTCGATTTCCTTTTCCATGGTACGGGTCAGGGTATCGAGGTTGTCGCGGGCCACCAACACCAGGGAGAGCACCATTTCCTGGAGCTCGTCGTCGCCTGTCACGAAGGTGGAAGCCGGAGAAACCTTGGTCACGTCCAGCATAGCGAGGTTCTGTTCGTTGTAAATCTGGCCTTCACGAATCAGGAGTTCGTGAGTTTCGTTGTCCATCACCTTGCCGGCGGCCTTGCCAGCCAGGAGCTCGAACAGGTGTTCGCGGCAAGAAGCCTTGATCTTGTCGATCTGGGTCTGGAAATTGGCGCGGATTTCTTCGATCGTTTCCGCATCCTTTTCCTTGCTCTTCTTGTCGGACTTGTCCTTCTTGCTGAAGACGCGGGTTTCAAGGACCACGCCCTTCATTCCCGGAGGAGCCTTGAGGGAAGAATCGCGGACATCGCCGGCCTTTTCGCCGAAGATGGCACGGAGCAAGCGTTCTTCCGGAGTGAGTTCCGTTTCGCCCTTGGGCGTCACCTTACCCACCAGAATATCGTCGGCATTGACTTCTGCACCTACGCGAATCACGCCGTTCTCGTCCAGGTTACGGAGCGCATCTTCGCCCACGTTGGGGATTTCACGGGTGAGCTCTTCGGGGCCGCGCTTGG
This sequence comes from Fibrobacter sp. UBA4223, assembly GCA_002382975.1. Classification (GTDB taxonomy): domain Bacteria; phylum Fibrobacterota; class Fibrobacteria; order Fibrobacterales; family Fibrobacteraceae; genus Fibrobacter. The sequence continues at coordinate 42,236 of DFTB01000015.1, read as the reverse complement.
TGTCGCGAACTTCCAGCTCGTATTCTTCGATGTGGATGGATGTAAAGGTATCCTTGATGGCGAGCTCTTCGGAAATGATAACGGCGTCTTCGTAGTTGTAACCGTTCCAGGGAAGGAAGCCAATCAAGATGTTCTTACCCAGAGCCAGTTCGCCGTGGTCGGTAGAAACGCCGTCGGCCAGCACGTCGCCCGCCTTGACGAAATCGCCCACGTTCACGATAGGCTTCTGGTTAATGCAGGAATCCTGGTTAGAGCGCTCAAACTTGCGGAGCACGTAATTGTCGATAGGATCCTTGCCGAGGAATTCAAAGTTTTCACCGAGGCCGGTGAGAGGCTCAAAGTTGCCATTCACCATGTTGCCACGCTGCACGGTCACAGTACGGGCATCCACGAAGGTCACCTTGCCGTCGTGCTTGGCACGAACCACGGTACCCGAGTCAAGAGCGGCGCGGCGTTCAAGGCCGGTACCCACCACAGGGGCTTCGGCGCGAAGCAGAGGTACTGCCTGGCGCTGCATGTTGGAGCCCATCAAGGCACGGTTTGCGTCGTCGTGTTCCAGGAACGGGATAAGGCCTGCGGCCACGGACACAATCTGCATCGGGGCCACGTCCATAAGGTCAATGCGGTCCGTTTCGGCATCGCCGATTTCGATGCTGTCCTGGCGGAGCAGGTGGGGGTATTCGCTCTTGTCGCGGACAATGACGTATTCTTCCTTGAAACGGTTGTCGTCGGTGAGCTCGGTAGAGGCCGGAGCCACCTTGAAGGAATCTTCTTCGTCGGCGGTCAAGTAGGTGATAAAGTCAGAAACAATCTGTTCAACCGCAGAGCCCTTCTGCACATAGTCGGGCTTGCCGTCGAAGCTGTCCAGCACAAAGCCGTTCTTGCAGTAAGAGACATTGCCTTCTGCGTCCTTGATCTGGAACACCTTGTTCACAAAGCTGTCAAACAGGTCGCGCTGGCGGTTGTCCAGGTTCATGCGGACATCGTCCATCTCCTTCTTGGAGAGTTCCAGCTGCACGAACAGGTGGGGGTCATGGACAAAGCCCTTGAAGATACCGAAGTGCCACTTTTCTTCGGGGAACATGCACTTGTTGCCATTGGCGTCGGCAAATTCCACAAGGCCCACAATACGGTACGGGGTCTCGATAAAGCCGAAGTGGTTCACCACGGCGAAAGAAGCCAGGGAGTTGATAAGACCGATGTTCGGTCCTTCAGGAGTCTCGATGGGGCACAGACGGCCATAGTGGGTGTAATGAACGTCACGGACTTCGAAGCCGGCGCGCTCACGAGAAAGACCACCGGGACCGAGAGCAGAGAGACGACGCTTGTGAGTGAGCTCAGAAAGCGGGTTCATCTGGTCCATGAACTGGGAAAGCTGAGAAGACCCGAAGAAGGACTGGACCACAGAAGACACCATACGGGTGTTCACCAGGTCACGAGGAGTGGTCTGTTCTTCGTCGGAGTGGAGAGAAAGGTTCTCGCGGATAACGCGAGACATACGGGAAAGGCCCACGGAAATCTGGCCCGCCAAAAGTTCACCCACGGAACGGGTGCGGCGGTTGCCCAAGTGGTCGATATCGTCCAGGGCGTATCCGGAGGCTCCGTCATAGAGACCCACCATGTATTCGATAATGGCAAGGAAGTCGGCCTTGCTCATGGTCATGGTAGAAAGGCTCGGAACCTTCAAGTCCTGCATATTGAACTGTTCAGATACGCTCTTGAGGATGCCGAGGATTTCAGAGGTATAAACCTTGTTGTTCAAGCGGTAGCGGCCCACTTCGCCCAAGTCGTACTTGCGGGGGTCGTTCAGGAACAGGCCTTCAAAATAAAGGCGTGCAGCTTCGTCGTTGGGAGCTTCGTCCTGTTGCTGGTGGGTTACCTTATAGATCTCACGAAGAGCTTCGCCCTTGGACTTGGTCTTGTCGGCAGCCAGGGTGTAGTGGATAAGCAGGTTTTCTTCTTCCTTGGAAAGGAGAACGACCTTGTCCACCTTGTTTTCAAGCAGGCATTCCAGTTTCTTGTCGTCAATAACGGTGTTGGCCTCGACAATCACTTCACCGGTAGAAGAATCCACCACGTCGTTGAAGATGATACGGTCAATAAGCACAGACTTGTTGTTTTCGTCAAACTGGTTTGCCAGTTCCTGCACAGAAACTTCTTCGGTCTTCTTGTAGAACAGGTTCAGAATGTCCTGAGTGGTCTCGAAGCCGATGCTTCTGAGCATGGCGGTAGCTGCAAGCTTTTTCTTACGGTCAATGATCAGGTAAAGGATATCACCTTCGGTATTGAATTCCACCCAAGCGCCGCGGTGCGGAATAATGCGGCTCTTGTAGTCAGAACGACCATTGGGCTGAGGCTCTTCATCGAAGCTCACACCGGGAGAGCGGTGCAGCTGGGACACGACCACGCGTTCGGCACCGTTCACGATGAAGGTGCCGTTTTCGGTCATGATGGGAAGTTCGCAAATCAAGACGTCATTCTTGACTTCTTCCTTCAGCTTGCGGTCTTCGCCATCTTTTTCAAAAATGCGGAGGGCCAGCGTAGCGTAGAGTTCCATACTGTAGGTGAGCCCGCGCTCGCGACATTCAGGGATGCTGTATTTCGGGATACCGAAATAGTATTTTTCGTATTCCAGGGAATAAAGACCGTTCTGGTCCGTAATCGGGAAGATGTCCTGGAAGACCCGCTCCAGACCGACTTTCATCCTCTTTTCTTGGGGAATGTTGGCCTGAAGGAATTGCTCGTACGATGCCTTCTGGACTTCGATCAAGTACGGAAGTTCCAGCTGGAATCTGTTGGAGGAATAACTCTTTCGCTCCGTTGTCATTAGAAATACCTCATCCGGTGAAGGGCCTGATTAGATAAAAACACCAAAAGCCCGCACTTACGTGCAGGCGATTGGCAAGAGCAGTTCAAAGAACTGAGAGCATTACTTAAGGGTAACCTTTGCTCCGAGTTCTTCGAGTTTCTTCTTGAGAGCTTCGGCGTCGGCCTTGGGAGCGGCTTCCTTGATGACGCTGTTAGCAGTCTCGACGACCTTCTTGGCTTCGGCGAGGCCGAGACCGGTGATAGCGCGAACTTCCTTAAGGACGTTCATCTTCTGAGCGCCGCATTCGACGAGGATCACGTCGAATTCGGTCTTCTCTTCGGCGGGGGCAGCAGCAGCGGCGGCCATTACGACGGCGCCACCGGCAGCAGCTTCGATGCCGTGAGTTTCCTTGAGGTAGTCAGCCAAAGCCTTGGCTTCGAGAAGGGTAAGACCAACAATTTGATCGCCCAGTGCCTTGATATCAGTTGCCATGATGTGTTTCTCCGATTATTCCGTTTAAAAGTTTTGGTTTGTGGTTTGTTGTTAAGCTTCCGGTGCTGCGGCAGCTTCAGGAGCTGCGGCTTCGGAACCCGATTCTTTTTCCAGCTTTTCCTGGAGGGTCTTGATTTGACCGGCAATCGTGGAGCCAGGACCAAGAGCCATAGAGACGATCATAGCGATCATGCCCTTACGGTCAGGAATCTTAGCGAGGTTCACGACTTCGGAGCCAGGCATGGGCTTACCGTCGAGGTAAATGCTCTTGGCGACCAAGAAATCAGGATTTGCTTTGTGGAATGCTTCAATTTCGCGGGCAGGCAGAAGAGGATCTTCTTCGAAGCCAACCATCACGGAAGTAGCTCCGGTCAGTTGGTCGTCGAGACCTTCAACCTTGAGGGCAGCGAGCACGCGCTTCAGAAGAGTGTTCTTCACAGCGTGGTACTTAACGCCCTTTGCAGCGAGAGCCTTACGCAGGGCATTGTCCTTTTCGACAGTGATACCCTGGAAATTGAGCAGATAGACGGCGGTGGCGTCCTTGAAGGATTCAACGAGAGCGTCCACGGTCTGTTGTTTTTTAACTACAGCTTTCATGGTGCCTCCTAGCGTGTCAATGCCATATCAAGTTTAATGCCCGGGGCCATCGTAGCCGTCAGAGTGAGGCTCTTGATGTATGTGCCCTTAGAAGACTGGGGCTTGTTCTTAACCACAGAGTCGATAACGGTCTTGGCGTTTTCAGCCAGCTGTTCGACGCTGAAGGAGAGCTTGCCTACAGGAGCGTGGACGTTGGCGCCCTTGTCAACGCGGTACTGGATTTTACCGGCCTTCAGTTCCTTGACGGTCTGGGCGACGTTAACGGTCACCGTACCGGCCTTGGGAGAAGGCATCATACCACGAGGACCAAGAACACGAGCGACCTTACTAATCACCGGCATCATGTCGGGAGTAGCAACGACGGAATCGAATTCCAGCCATCCTTCCTGTATCTTCTGAACCAAGTCAGCACCGCCAGCATAGTCAGCGCCTGCGTTCTTTGCAACTTCAATGTTGTTGTCCTTGCAGAACACGAGAACGCGGACCTGACGACCGGTACCATGCGGCAGCACAACCGTGCCACGAACCACTTGGTCGGAATGTTTTGGGTCCACACCGAGGTTAAAGTGCACTTCGACCGTCTGGTCGAACTTCACCTCGGACTTTTTTAGGATTTCGATTGCTTCGCTCAGACCATAAGCCTTGTTACGGTCGAAAGCTTCTGCAACCTTCTTGTATTTTTTTCCTCTGAACATGAAATTTTCCTGTCAGATACGTAACGGTGAATTACCTGCCTCAGTCAACCACTTCGACGCCCATGGAACGAGCAGTGCCCGCAACCATGCGCATAGCGGCTTCGAGGTCGATTGTGTTTAGATCCGGCATCTTCTTTTGGGCGATATCCTGGACCTGGGCCTTGGTGATCTTTGCAACCTTTTTACGGTTGGGTTCACCAGAGCCGCTCTCGATTCCGGCAGCCTTCTTGATGAGGGCCGGGACCGGCGATACCTTCGTGATGAAGGTAAAGCTCTTGTCCGCATAGACCGTAATGACGACCGGGATAATCATTCCCTTGTCGTTCTGGGTCTTAGCGTTAAACTGTTTGCAGAACTCCATGATGTTCACACCCTTCTGACCAAGGGCGGGACCTACCGGGGGAGCCGGGTTAGCGGCGCCGGCGGGAATCTGGAGCTTAATATAACCTGTGATTTTCTTTGCCACTGTGTTATCTCCGTTGCAAAAACCGTACCATTAAGCGTCAGTGGATTCAACTTGGTTGAAGCTGAGTTCCACAGGCGTAGAGCGACCGAAAACAGTGACCATGACCTTAATCTTGGTCTTGTCTTCCATAATCTCATCTACGACGCCCACAAAGTCCTTGAAGGGACCTTCCTTGATGCGGACATTATCGCCAATAGTGTACGGGATTTGGATCTCGCCTTCGATGGTGTCTTCAGGATTGACTCCCAGAAGGCGATCGACCTCGCTCTGTTGAAGCGGAATAGGAACACGAGAAGCGCGTGTCATTCCGGCGAAATGGGTGACGCCATTGATGGTCGACACCAGGTGCTGGGTGAGCTCGTCCAGCTCCATTTCAATGATGATGTAAGCAGGGAACAGGTTCTGAACAGAAGTACGACGCTTGCCGCGGACATTGCTGACCACTTCACGCGTCGGTACGATAATCTGGCCGAACTTTTCTTGAACGCCTTCGCGCTCAATCATCTGCTCGATGTGCTTTTTAATGTTGTTTTCTTGACCCGAGAAGGTATGGATGGCGTACCAGCGTTTCATGCTAGCCCCTCCCCATAATCTTGTCGATAACCCAAGAGAGACCAACATCGAGACCGGCAATATAGCAACCCATAATGACGCTGAAGAGCATCACCACGAGAGTTGATCCTTTAAGTTCTTCCCAAGTAGGCCAGGTGACCTTCTTCAATTCCTGGATAGACTCTTTCACATATTGCTGGATCTTACGCATAATGACTCCTGAGGAAGCGAGCAGGTCGGGAGGGACTCGAACCCCCAACCAACGGTTTTGGAGACCGTGACTCTACCAATTGAGCTACCGACCTATTCCGAATTCCTTACTTGGATTCCTTGTGAACGGTATGCTTGCGGCAGAACCGGCAGTACTTCTTGTACTCCACGCGGGAGGGGTGAAGACGCTTGTTCTTGTCGCAATCATAGTTGCGCTGATTGCATTCTGTGCATTCGAGCACGATGAGTTCTCTAGGCATTTTTAATCCTGATTACTTGATGATTTCGGTTACGGAACCAGCACCAACGGTACGGCCACCTTCACGGATAGCGAAGCGGAGCTGCTTTTCCATGGCGATGGGAGCGATCAGGTTCACGTGGATGGTAACGGTGTCACCCGGGGTAACCATCTCGACACCTTCAGGGAGCTGGATGGTGCCGGTCACGTCGGTGGTGCGGAAGTAGAACTGAGGACGGTAGCCGTTCATGAACGGGGTGTGGCGGCCGCCTTCGTCCTTGGTCAAAACGTAGATTTCTGCCTTGAACTCGGTGTGCGGGGTCACGGACTTCGGGGCGGCGAGAACCTGGCCGCGGCTGACGTCCTTCTTTTCGGCGCCGCGGAGGAGCAGACCAACGTTGTCGCCCGCCTGGGCGTCATCCAAAAGCTTGCGGAACATTTCGACGCCGGTAACCACGTATTCGGTGGTCTCGCCGAGGCCCACGCGTTCAACCTTGTCGTTCAGGTGAACGACGCCGCGTTCGATACGGCCGGTAGCCACGGTGCCGCGGCCGGTGATGGTGAACACGTCTTCGATGGGCATCAGGAACGGCTTGTCGGTCTCGCGCTGCGGGAGCGGGATGTAGGTGTCGCAGGCGTCCATGAGTTCCATAATCTTGTCCTGGTAGGCGGCGTCGCCTTCCAGGGCCTTGAGGGCGGAACCGCGGATGATCGGGGTGTTTTCGCCGTCAAATTCGTACTTGGAGAGGAGGTCGCGGACTTCCATCTCGACGAGGTCCAGAAGTTCGGGGTCGTCCACCATGTCGACCTTGTTCATGAACACCACGATCTTAGGCACGCCAACCTGGTGGGCGAGGAGGATGTGTTCGCGGGTCTGAGGCATGGGGCCGTCGGTAGCGGCAACGACGAGGATAGCGCCGTCCATCTGGGCAGCACCGGTCACCATGTTCTTCACGTAGTCGGCGTGCCCCGGGCAGTCGACGTGTGCGTAGTGACGGTTGGCAGTGGTGTATTCCACGTGGGAGGTGTTGATCGTGATACCACGAGCCTTTTCTTCCGGAGCGTTGTCGATTTCGTCGAAACGCTTGGCGGCGGCGAGACCGCGGGCTGCGAGGGTCGTGCAGATTGCGGCGGTCAGGGTGGTCTTGCCGTGGTCAACGTGGCCGATGGTGCCGATGTTGCAGTGCGGCTTGCTTCTATCAAAATGTTCTTTTGCCATTTTATTCTATCTCCGTTTAGTGAGAGCCCAGATCGGGAGTCGGACCCGAGACCTCTTCCTTACCAAGGAAGTGCTCTACCACTGAGCTACCTGGGCATTTGGCCTGCCGTTACGTTGCCGCATTGGCAGGCCTTGTGGTCGTGCATCGTCGTGGTTTCGAACCACGGTAGGCGTGAGCCAACGGATTTACAGTCCGTCCCCTTTAACCACTCGGGCAACGATGCATTTGTTTCGAGCCAAAGATAGGAATCGAACCTACGACCGGCTGATTACAAATCAGCTGCTCTACCAGCTGAGCTACTTTGGCACGCACTCTAGTACCCCTAAAGATAATAGAGTGAGCCAAATTTAATAAGATTTGGTGGGTTTTGTCAATAAAAATCAAGCACTTACGCAAAAAAATTTGCGATTTTTTCCTTTTTTCGCAAAAGTTTTGTCCACAAAAGGGGCGTGGAGTGTTGATAAGTTGTTGATTCGCAAAAAAGGGCATTTTTCGCCACTTTCAAGCATTTTTTGAAAACTTTCTCCATGACCGATGTTTTGAGCAACGATTTGTATATTTAAGCCCATGGAAACATGCACTTTCAAGCATACGGCACGTATTGACGTTCGCTATGCGGAAACCGACCAGATGGGAATCGTGCACCACGCCGTTTACGCCGTGTGGTTCGAGCAGGCCCGTACCGAATATTTCCGGGAAGCGGGCGCAAGCTACGCCGACATGGAGGCCGAAGGTTTTTCGAGCCCCGTCCTGGAGCTGAACGTCCAGTTCAAGAACCCCACCCACTATGGCGAATTCGTAGATATCGAGACCACCATGGTCCGGGTTGACAGGCTCCGGGTTCGCTTTTTATACAAGGCGACAGTGAACGGCAAGCTCTGCACTACGGGCTCTACGCTCCACTGCATGCTGAAAGACGGCAGGCCCACACGGGAACTGCCTTCTGGCTTTGCAAAGTTCGAATTCGTAAACGAGGACGCCCAAGCCTAATGGACCAGCCCCTCGCCGAAAGACTCCGCCCGCAAAACCTGGACGAATTCCTGGGCCAGAACAAGATTCTGGGCGAACAGAGCCTGTTGCGCAAGAGTCTCGAGAACGACAACGTTCCCAGCATGATTTTCTGGGGCCCGCCGGGTTGCGGCAAGACCAGCCTCGCCCACGTAATCCGCCAGCACACCAAGAAAGCCTTCGTGGCTTTATCTGCGGTAGCCAGCGGCGTGAAAGAGGTGAAAGAAGTTTTGGCCGACGCCCGCAAGATGAAGGGCATGTTCAAGGACACCATCCTGTTTATCGACGAAATCCACCGGTTTAACAAAGGCCAGCAGGATGCGCTGCTGGGTGCCGTGGAAGACGGCACGGTGACGCTCATAGGCGCCACCACCGAGAACCCGGGGTTCGAGGTCAACAGCGCGCTCCTGAGTCGCTGCCAGCTGATACTGTTTGCGCCACTGAGCAAGGACGACCTGCGCACGCTGATTTTCAGCGCCCTGCGGGACCACCCCCGCGGATTGCAACTGAAAGATGTGGAAGTCGAAGACGCCGTCGTGGAAAAGCTCATCGCCCAGTCCGACGGCGACGCCCGCTTTTTGCTGAACCAGATTGAATGGATTGGCAAGAACCTGGGGGACCGCAAGGTCATCGACGAGAAACTCCTGGAAGAATTCCAGTACAAGAAGCCCCTGCGTTACGACAAGAGCGGCGAAGAGCACTACAACCTGATTTCGGCCTTGCACAAATCGGTACGCGGGAGCGATCCAGATGCGGCTTTGTACTGGCTGCACCGCATGCTGCAGGGCGGCGAAGATCCGCGATTCATTCTGCGCAGACTCATGCGCATGAGCATGGAAGACATCGGCCTTGCAGACCCCAACGCGCTACTGCTGGCCACCGCCGCTCGCGAGGCCTACGACTTTATGGGAATCCCCGAAGGACTCATCGCCCTCGACGAACTGGCAGTTTACCTGTCCCTTGCCCCCAAGAGCAACAGCCTGGAGTTGGCGGGAATGAAGGCTGACCAGATTGTAAAACAGACGGGAACACTCCCTGTGCCGCGGGCTTTCCGCAATTCGGTGACGAAGGTGGGTGAAAAGCTCGGCTACGGAGTCGATTACCAGTACGACCACGACAGCCCCGGCGCTTACTCCGCTCAAGAGCACCTGCCCAAGCAACTCGAAGGCACCGAGATTTACCAGCCCAAGCCCTACGGAAAGGAAAAGGCACTAGGCGAAAGGCTTGCGCAGCTGAAGCAGATCAAGCGGGAAAAGGGAAATGCCCGCTAGGAGATCCCCACCTTGGTGGCCATGCGCACTAAGCACTAAAGTGCTAAGTGCTGTCCGCCCGCCTGCGCGGGGATGACAAGTTGGAAGCGGGGATGACAATAGGGCTCACTTCTTCACGAACTTGAGACCGACCCAAACGCCGTAACCGCTCTGTCTTTTAATATCACTATCAAAAGCACCATTGGCAAGAATATCTGCCCCAGCGGCAAAACCGAGGTTGAGTTGTTCCAACACGGGATAAAGGTAACCTGTTTCAATCATAAAACCAGGTCCGAAGGAATCAATGCCGCCGCCATCACCCACAAACAAATTGACTGCGCCAACTATGTAGATATTCTTGGTGGCATTTGCGGAATGGCGGAAGGGGTAAAAAGCAACACCTGGGCCACCGCCCAAAAAGGAGGATCTCGGTCGAACTTTATAGTCTTCTTCGCGGCCATAAACACTTCCATCGGTTTGTTCTAGTTCTAAATTTGCGAAAATGGCAAAGACACCCTTTATCAAACAACCAAACCGCACTGAGAACAAGGGCCCAAAGCCCATATAACTTATTTTCTTTTCATCGGCAACAGGCTTTCCACTAAGAGATTTCTTGTTACACACATAACGTCCATCGGGCTCAAAATGGCATCCTGTACCTGCCCCCGATGTTTCACGAACTATCTGGTCCGCCCAAAGATAACGTAGAGCTACACCTACCGTAGCGTCAAAATAGAAACTACTTCTACGCCTTTGCTTAGGCGCAGATTCCTCGCCAAAAGAGGGCACCACCAAAAGAACAATCAACAAGAGCAGAAGCTTTTTCATAGATTGTCCTTATTCCCTATAGATGGTGTAAACCGTGAAATCATCTTCTTTGTCGGGGCCCTGTTCACCAAGGCGGGTAACGGTGTGCCAAGAATGACGGTGACCGGTAACCCATGTGGAATCAGACTGGTCTTCGCTCCATCGGTACATTCGGTCACCCCCCAGGGAGTCCAGGAGAGATTCATTCATCAACCGGCGGGAATAAAGATTGCTCAGGGAAAGCGAATCAGGCAAAGAGTCCAGACTAATCTTGTCACATTGGACATAGTAGATAAGCCATGGTTTTTGTTCTGTAATGCTCGCATAGAACCGTTGCGACTTGCAGGCGCTAGAATCACCGATATCGCTCAAGCTCACGGCCCAGAAATCCGACGTAGTCAGATAGGTACTAATACCTTCATACTGATCAACCTGTTCCATAATACAATAGACGGTCGTATCCGTATAGGGGTCCGCGTAAACGGAATAGTCATAGCAATCATACGATTTTTCACTCGTAAATGGAACTGCACAATCTTTTTCATCGAAGGTCGTATCACGGGTGAATGCTTCAAAATCCGTACTGTCCGGGAACTTGAAAACAAAGGTGTCACCATGGAGTTCGTACATCTTGATAAAGGCGGACAAATCTACATCGAAAGTTTTCTTCTTGTTCTTGCGGTCCACCAGGGTAAAACGCAAATGGTCATCGTCATCTAAGGGTATTTTGAGATAATTTTCTAGAACACTGCCATTCTCTTTTACGTACAATGAATTAAAACGCTCGTAGGAATTCTTGTTCCTTTGGGGCAGGTGCCTTAGGGAATCGCTTTTGCCGAACTTGAGGCTATCGACACAGAACGTACTGAGTTCTGTCGAATCTTCTCCAGGAAGGAACTCACAATCCAGCGTATAGAGTTTTGCCATCCGAGAGTCGGCAGAGTCGTTCAGCTGCAGTTCCAAGGCAAAGGACGTGGGCCGTTGCAGAACCTCGGTAGAAGGCTTGCAAACATAAGATTCACAATAACTACGATACATGTAAGAATCGTCGCCGTTACAACCGACAATCCACAAAAATGCCATTCCTATCCACAGGTATTTTATCACTTTACAAATCATACCGTAGATTCCACCGAATGAAAATATACTCTTTTCCCTAGAACTGTTTCAGAATTTTGATACGTTCTGGCGTATCGGGGTGGGTGCAGAACATGGTATTCGCCTTGGCCACCCAGCCCGAGAGTTTCATGTCGTTGTCGAATTCCTCGTCGGGATGTATTATGTAGAGTTGCGCCACGTCGCCCCGGTGGACATTGTCAAGACCCGGATTGTCAGAAATTTTCTGCAGGGCAGAGGCCAGGGCCAAAGGGTCTCCGCAGAGTTCGGCGCCGCCGGCATCGGCCACGTATTCGCGTGTGCGAGAAATGGCCATACGAGTAAGCCAGCTGAAGAAATATCCGACGGTGCTCCATACGATAAGCGCCACCAGAAACAGGATGATTCCGAATATGGCGCCACCGCCGCCGCCATTTTTTTTGCTGCGGTTAGTGGTACGGCGGCGGGGCCCGGTGAGCAGCCCCATAAGCATCCGCACGGCCATGGACCGGATGGCCGCAAAAATCCCGACGAATACGATACACACCACCATCAGGCGGGTGTCCCGATTCTTGATGTGGGTCAGTTCGTGCCCGATGACGGCGGCCAGTTCCGCATCGTCTAGTTTGTCAATAAGTCCGGTCGTGAGGGTGATGGTGAAAGACGGAACATCTACCCCGCTGGCAAAAGCGTTCAACTGATCGTCTTCGACGATATTGATTTGGGGCATCTCTATGCCACCTGCGATGCAGAGGTTTTCTACCAGGTTATAGACCCGCAGGTTGTCCTTGCGTTCCGTAGGCTTCGCGTGAGTGATGTGCCGGATGATAGCGGTATTCGTGCAGTAAGCGATAATGAACCAGAGCCCCGTCACGCTAAGAGTGAAGGGCATGGCGTCCTTGAAATAGTACCAGATGATGGGCCAGTGGAAGGTGGCGGCCTGGGGACCCGGCGGGCAGGCTCCGTCCCAACAGAACCAGCCGAAAAAATCCAGGGTCATAATCGCCAGGAGAACCATCCCGAGAAGAATCACGGGAAACATGCAGAGCAGGATAACCGTATTGCGGTTATTCCGCCAAATCTGTGTCTGGAGCCCGACGTATTTCATTGTTTAGACGATAGACGAAAGACGATAGACGAAAGACAAAGGCTTTTTACATCGTTCCTTTCGTCTTTAGTCTATAGGACCGCAGGTCCGTTCTTTCGTCTAAAACTTCACCTCCGGAGCCTTGTTGAGGGTCTCGCGGTTTTCGGTGGCCTCGTACATGGGGGCGCGCTTGAAGCCGAACATACCCGCCACGATGTTGTTCGGGAACACCTCGCAGGCGTTGTTCAGTTCGCGGGTGGTGGAATTGAAGAAGCGGCGGGCGGCAGAAAGCTTGTTCTCGATGTCGGCCAGTTCGTTCTGCAACTGCAAGAAGTTCTGGTTGGCCTTCAGTTCGGGGTAGGCTTCCAGCGAAACCCGGAGTCCGGCAAGAGCGCCCGACAGGGCCTTGTCGGCGGCAAGTTTCTCGTCGACAGTGGTGGCGTTCATGGCGGCGGCTCGGGCGGCAGTCACCTTTTCAAGGGTTTCCTTTTCGTGGGAAGCATACCCCTTGATGGTCTCCACCAGCTGGGGCACCAGGTCATAGCGCTGCTTGAGCTGCACATCGATATTGGCAAACGCATTTTCGCGGTTGTTGCGGAGTTTCACCAGGCCATTGTACATGGCGATGAACCAGCCCACAAGAATTACCACTACTACAAGTACGACGATTCCGACAGTCATAAGGTTCTCCTTTTTTCAACTAACTTATATGGTACATAGTATAAAAAATCACAAACAGTTCTAAGAAGAAACTCCTTATTTTCCCTTGCCAAAAAGGGTAATTTTTACTATATTGTGCCCACTTTTCCCCCTCACGATTTTTTTATTGAATTTTTTAGGGATACTATGTCCGCTTTAAGCGGGCATGGGAGGTTCGTCGCGTCCCCAAACAGTCGAGCCTTTTAATAGGAGAGGAAAAAAATGAAAATCAACGGATATTTCCAGGACATCGCCAAGCAACTCATCGAAAACAGGGCCAAACAAGCTGTCGAACGCGACACCGCCCCCTTTACAAAGCTGAAAATGCTGGAATTCTGGGTCAGACTCCTGCAAAATGACGTGGGCTACCTGAACCCCAAGGCTGTTTTCAGCCTGATGGATACCCAGTCCCTGTTCCCCATCATCCAGGAAATTGTCCGTGACGAAATGGATAACGCTGAATCTGAAGGGAAAGACGGTGCCTATGTAGACTCCTTCGCCGGACAACATGGCGAAGCTTTCCTGGAAAAATATCCCAATGGAGACTACTATAAAGCTGGTAAGAAAATCATTAGCCGCATAGCAAGCCTGCGCACCGACATGGTCGCTCCGGAAAAATGGATGCAGCTGCAGCAGACCATCGCTCCCCACTTTATCAAGTACGCCATCGGGGAACTTAAAAAAGGTGCCGGCGAGAACGATTCCTCCATGAAACGTATCCAATCCCTCCAGGACCTGTGCAAGCTGAATGATGACGAGATCAACATCATCCTTTTCCTTTGGCTGGTGAATCGCGATGAAATGTCTATGCCTGACGAAAAGAGGTTCCTGCAGCGTAGCCAGAAATTACGCTTTTTCAACAAAGATGTTTCCCTGCTGCTGACAGCCACCAACCTTTCTGAACAGCGGTTCTCCGAACTGACCGGATTCGACTCTAGACTCCAGAGACTGTATATTATAAATACCGAACTGGAATTGGACCATGAAGTCGAACTACATCTGAATGGCCAGCAGGAATGCACTCAACTTGGCGATATTGAAGCCGTCGAGCCTTCGCATATCCCCTTCGATGCCCTCACCAAGAACCGGCCTGAAGCTGAAATGCTCGTGTACCTGCTGGCCCATCACGACAAGAAAAAGGCCCTGAACATTCTTTTCTACGGGCGTGCTGGCACCGGCAAGACGGAACTCACCAAGGCTCTCGCCGAGGCGACTGGGCTCCCTCTGTACTCTATCAGATCTTGCCCTGAATCCGAAGGCTTACTGGGACCTAAGACAAATATTCGCGAATCCATTCTGCGGCACAGGCTGCGCACGCTCCAGCTGGCCGCCATCCAATTCGAAAATCAGAATGCCATTATCCTCGTAGACGAGGCAGACCAGATACTGAATGGCCTCGAAAAAGGGATGCTCAACATGATCATGGAAGAAATCCACACCCCCATCGTCTGGATTTCCAACAACATCCGCTGTATAGAAGAAAGTACCCGCCGGCGGTTCGATTTTTCCATGGAATTCAAGAACTTTAACGCCGAAAAGCGGGCCGACCAGCTGCGTTCCGTCTTGGAAACCCTCAACGTGCCTGATATGATCAGCGAAGAGGATATCAAGTCCATCGCAGCCGAATTCCCAGTAACCGTCGGCGGCTATACCTATGCCGCCCAGCAGGCCATGCATATCGCAAGCACCGACAAAGGTCTTGCTGTAAACGTAATGTGCAAAATGCTCACGGCCCACGCAAACCTGCTGAATATCAAGTGCGACAACACCCGCGAAAAGGCGACCCATGCCCCCGCCTACACCTTCTCTGGCATCAATATCGACGGCGACCTGGATGAGGTCATGGAAATTGCGGAATGCTTCAATGCCCAGTGGGACAACCTGAGCGACAATGCAGCACCGCGCTCCCTGAACATATTACTCTACGGTGCACCCGGTACCGGCAAAACGGAATTCGCCCGTTTCCTTTCTCGAAAGCTGAACCGCAACCTGATTATCAAGCGAGCCAGTGACCTGAAGGGCATGTTCGTAGGCGAAACCGAAAAGAGAATCCGTGCAGCCTTCGAAGAAGCGGAAGAGACCCATTCCATACTGCTCTTCGACGAGGCCGACAGCATGATTTCGGATAGAACTAATGCTTCCCAAAATCACGAAGTAAGCCAGGTGAACGAGGTACTAACCCAGCTAGAAAACTTCAACGGCATCTTCATCGCCTCCACCAACTTCAACGGCAACCTGGATACAGCCTCCCGCAGGCGTTTTGCCCTGAAACTCAAATTCAACTACCTGAATCCCGAAGGCATTGAAAATATCTGGAAGACCTTCTTCCCTACCCTGGATTGCCCAAAACAAGTCAAGGAACTCAAGATGCTTGCCCCTGGCGACTTCAATGCCGTCTATTCCAAGCTCCGCTACCTGCCAAACGAAAGGCTGACTCCGGAACGCATCGCCAAGGACCTCGAAAAGGAAATCGACGCCAAGGACCATCACGCCAACCGAAAAATGGGTTTTTAGGAAAAAGTCTTTACAACCCATACCCTCAAAGCGATATATAGAAAGGAGATTTTATGGCAAAAACGTATTTTAAGAATGTGCTCAAGGCCCTCGATGAGGATTTTTCGGCTAGCGAGGTCCAACTCAACTTTATCGTGCTCAAGGGGTATGAATATTGGCTCCGGGCCCTCCGTTGCGAAAAAAGAAGGCCCGACGCAGAAGACAGTCTCAGTATTTTGCCCCGAAAAAATGCCGAAAACGTGCTGACCGATGTCATGCACCATTTTGAATCCCGAAATAAAATTACGGAATCCACCCAGAAAAAAGCCGTCCACCCTAAAAAATTTCCTGTTGAGGAATTCGATTTTGAAGACGAAGATGATGGATTCCAAAACGATTACAGCATGCCCGTGGCCTACAACAGGCGTAAAAAGACTATTAACGCTATCAGAAATTTCATCGAGGGTCATGACGACCATTGCGAAGCCAGTAGAATTGGAGGTAAATATCTAGACAACGAATCTATCTTTGACGGAACTGCAAAAAAAATATTCTATGACAGTTTCCAAGGAGAGCTGGTCAAAATTTTGACCGATCATGCCGAAAAAAAAGAGGACTCGTTCCTCAGGCGCATCAAAATCCTCAAAAAGACCTTCAACCTTTCCGAACAAGAAATGGAAATCGCTCTTTTCGCATGGATTTTTTTCAACAAGGAAATCTGCGAACACCTCTGCGGGCATTTGAAAACCCAGAACCGCTTTGGTAGTACAAGCGTCATCGAGATTTTCCCAAGGCTTTACCCAAATGTGGATATCGAGAAAACTCTCTCCAACGACGGGACCTTGAAAAAAATGCACATCCTTGAAGAGGACCTGGATATTTCCCGACGTATCGGGTTCTTTTTGGACGGCAGTTCCGGCGACGACCTGGATTCCCTATACTGCCAGACCTATCAGGGCAATTGTGTCCCTTATAGCGAACTGAGCCGGGGCAAGCCCGAAGTGGAACTGATGTACGAGATGCTCAAAAACAACCCCGCTGGCAAGGGGCTGAACATTTTCCTGTATGGAGTCGAAGGAACGGGCAAGACGGAACTTGCTAAATCCATCGCCAAGGAGCTGGGCCGCCCACTTGTTATGACTGTCGTGCGTACCGAAGGGTCTCATAAGGGTTGCCGCAACAATTCCGTTCTTTCCGAACGCATGGGGAGCGTCCTCTTTGCAGCCAACAAGTTCAACAACCAAAAAGTCATTCTGTTAGTGGACGAAGCCGACCTTATCTTGAATTCTTGCGAAAAAGGGGCCCTCAACTTTTTCCTGGAACAGATCAAGGTTCCAGTCATCTGGATTTCTAACGAAACCCAGTATATCGAGGCTAGTTCTCTACGCCGGTTCGACTATTCGATACAATTCGAAAGGCCCGATGCAGAAACGCGCCTTGAAATCTGGAACTCCGTCATCAAGGAGCAGAAGGCCGAAGACCTGCTCTCCCCCGACATGGTAGAAACATTTGCCACCGAATTCCCCATCACAGCAGGCGGTATCACCCAGGCTATTTCGGGCGCCAAGATGCTGAAAGAGTCGGGCTGTTCCTTCGACACCTCCACCGTTGTCCGTCAGATCGCCACGGCCCAGGCCGACCTGATGGGGCTCCCTCTGGAATACGCCAGCCGGGACAAGGAATCCCATTCGCCCAAATACATGCTGGACGTGCTGAACATCGACAACAATTTGGAACGCATCCAAAGGGTTCTCAAGTCCTTTGACGACAAGTGGAAAACCATGCGGGACAGTGACCGCCCGGATTCGCTGAACGTGCTGTTCTACGGTGCCCCAGGCACCGGCAAGACGGAACTTGCAAAATACGTCGCTAGAAACCTTGGGCGTAAACTGCTGATCCGCAAGGCCAGCGACATTCTGGGCTGTTTCGTAGGCGAAACCGAAAAGAAAATCCGGGCCATGTTCCGGGAGGCCGAAGACAAGAAGGCCATTCTCTTCTTGGACGAGGCCGACAGTATGCTCCAGGAAAGAGGCGGTGCCAACCACACCTGGGAGGTTTCCCAGGTCAACGAACTGCTGACTCAGATGGAAAACTTCAAGGGAATCTTCATTGCCGCCACCAACTTCAACGGCAACCTGGACCAAGCTTCCCGTAGGCGCTTCGCACTGAAGGTCAAGTTCAACTACCTGAAGCCCGAAGGAATCGAGACCCTGTGGAACGCCTTTTTCGCAGGTATCCCCTGCCCTGCCGAAGCCCGCAACCTGAAGGCCCTTGCTCCTGGGGATTTCAACGCCGTCTATAGTTCCTTCCGGTTCCTGGACGATGCCGAAAAGACTCCAGAAAACATCTTGCAGGCGCTGGAGCACGAAATCAACAGCAAGGATACCCGCGAAGGACGCCGCATGGGACTGTAACCATAACACCTCCGTGAAAAAAAACACCTCGACACATGTCGAGGTGTTTTCTTTCTAAGACTATCTCCGCTTAGAACGGACGCTGATACAAACCATTCAGCAACTGGCTGTACATAGAAAGCAAGATATCCGGGAAATAACTAGTTGTACTATTGGAGGGGGTCTTTTGGTTGACCGAAGCCGTGCACTTATTCAACCAGTCAGTGTTACCAGAAATGCCCGTAAGGCACCATGCAGCAAGCCACTGGCTAGGAATGGCAGAGCCGCCCTTCTTATCTGCACCAACGGATGTATTCCAAGAATAGCTTGTGGCAAGAGCCAAGCTAGACGGATCGCCATTAGCCCTAGACGGATCAGAAATGAAGGCATTCAGCTTATCCAAGATGGCCTTGGCACGTTCATCCTGGAACCAGTAGTAATCCCAAGCGATTCGCCACGGGATACGAACCGATTCCTTATCGAACAGCCAGTATGTATTTTTCGCAGAGCTGTTCGGAGGATTTTTAGCAGCACCCGAAGCATCGCTCCAGTCGGGGAACACACCGGTACCCGCATCCTGGACCTTCTTCATGTAAGCATACATATTATCCAGCACACCGTTCCAGTTGTGGCTGTTATCCACCATGGCGAACAAACGTATGGCAACAGGAGAGAAATAGCTCAAGTTAAACGTCGGATCTTTTTTCCATGTATCCGTGTCACCCGAAAGCAACAGCAAGCTGGTCTGCTCTATTTCTGCATTCCAGATTCCATTGATGATTGTCAAAGCATCATTCAGGTAGTCTTGACTGCCCGTCTTATAATGCATCAAGATCAAGGAAGTAGCAATATCCAGGTCAGCATCGGTTGCACTGGAATAGTCAATAACTTCATATGTAAAGCTCAGCGTAATCCAGGGGGTAAACGGCGAACCCGTATAAGCCCTTAGACCGCGAGAAAAATTCCACAAGGCATTGTAGGTTTCCGTATCACCCTGGAAATAACTCAAAAGCATGCCGTAACCAACACCTTCAGACACGGTGCACCCGCGAGTCGTCATGAAGCGGTTGTCAGTATCCACCTGGCAAACTGTTTTGTAGCCTCCGGTTTGAGCAGACCAAACGACTCGACCCACCGGGTTGTAGTTACCAAAAACAGTTTCAAAATTTTTGGCAATACTTTGATAATACGAAGACTCTGCAGCCTTAGTTACAAAGTGAAAGTCCCGCCAACTATTATACACCGTAGCCGCAACATTCTTATCGGCAGATGATGCCAAGGCCACCGGAGAAACGTAGGCTCCGTTTCCGTTTCCTTCCGGAGGAGTAGTTCCCGGATTCGGGTCCCCACCCGGTGTACTGGGATCCGATGGAGAGGTACTGTCAGATGAGCAAGCCACAGTCATTGCCAACATAGCGCAAAGCATGGGCCACAAAAGCTTTTTCAAATTCATAAGAATCCTCATTGAGTTATTGCATTAAATATATATAAAAAGGAGGGTCAAATCAAAGTTGTAATAAAAAAAAGAGAGGGAGTGAAAACTCCCCCTCAAAGAAACTAGATGTGTTCCGTGATTACTTCACCAGGATCTTCTGGCTCATGTTCACAGCCTTGCCGGCAATGCGAACCATGTAAACACCGGCATCCAGACCCATCAGGTTCATGGAAGAAGCGGCAGAGCCCTTCATCACGATCTGACCCTGGAGGTTCAGGATTTCCACCTTGGCATTGGAGATGCCAGAGAAGGAAAGGGTGCGGCCAGAGAGGATAGCCTTGGCAGTAGACACAGAGAAGTCACCGATTGCAGCCGGAGTCGTGCCACCCGGAGTCGTGCCACCCGGAGTAGTTTCGCCACCCGGAGTAGTTTCGCCACCCGGAGTCGTACCACCGTTACCAGACGGAGTAGTGCCGCTACCGCCAGTAACCTTACAAGAACCACCGCTAGCAGGACCGATAGACATGATGTTGAACTGATAAGAACCATCCTTACCCTGGACCTTGAACTTCACGGCAACCAGCTTGGTGATTGCTTCGGAAGTCTCGATCTTCTGATCGGCCTTTTCCCAACCCGGCTGCTTAAAGTCAGACCAGGAGAAGGTGTCATTGTTGCCAGTACCGACCTTAAGGGTTGCGGCGGGGTTGGCGCTACCGATTGCGGCATCACCAGCGTCACCAAGGCCAAGTTCAAGAGTAGCCTTAGCGCCCGTTCCAGTAAAGTCATAGGCAATGCAAATGCCACCCCAAGAGGTAACATCAGCTGTTTCACCATTTTCACCGGCAACGTTGAAGCCGATACCGACGAACGGGTCGTAAGTCAGAGTACCCTTATTCAAGGTGATGGTACCGCAAACACCCTGGCACAGGTCAATAATGGGATCCAAAGCGTCAGTGGAATACTCGTTACCCTTGCCAGTCGGCCAGGTAACACTGGACTTACCACCATCAGCATCGTCAGCATAATCAAACCAGTAGCCGGCCTTGTTCAGTTCCGGATCAGCATTGCCGAAACCAGTATTCACCTGGTAGGAACCAGCGACACCACCGACCCATGTTTCGAAGCCAAATGCAGCGGCAGTCAAGGCTGCAGAGGCAAGAATAATTTGCTTTTTCATAGTTCTCTCTCTTTGTTATGCCCAATATGGGCGGGTTTGCTCTCAAATATACTCTTTTTTTTTAGAAAAAGGGTTGAAAAACTCAAAAAATAATTTTACAAAGTCCAAATTACGGTCTTCTTGTGGCCTAGGCCACTTGTTTACAGCGTGAAACTTATTTATTACATCCTTTAGGCATTTATTTCCACATAAGATATATATTTTTATGCCAATAGGATGGATTTCTCATATGAAAACGATTTGTAAAGTTTTATTTACTTTGGCAGCTACATCAGCGCTCCTTTTCGCGGATGCCACGGACGTAACCCCAAAAAAAGTAGGTCCCGTATCCTATTACGGAGCCTTGCACACAAACGGCAACAAGATAGTCGGTGCAAAGAACGGCGCACAAGCCATGCTCCGCGGCATGAGTCTCTTCTGGTCCGATGCTACTGGTGAACCCTACTATAACAAGACCGTCATTGACTGGGCCACGGATAACCTGAAAATTGACGTGTTCCGCTTTGCTATGGGCATTGAATACTACAACTCTGACGGCGGGACTTCCAATGCCATCGATGCGAGCAGCTCCTACAAGGGAAACCCTGGTGGAATGGAGGGTATACTGGACAGGATGGTTGCCGCAGCCATCGAAAACGACGTGTACATCATCGTAGACTGGCATAGCCACCGAGCCCACTACGAAACATCCCTTGCAAATTCATTCTTCTCCAAAATTTCCGCAAAATACAAAGACGTTCCCAATATCATTTATGAAATCTACAACGAGCCCGTAAACGGAAGCGGTGGAAACTGGGGAAACATCAAAAGCTACGCCAACACGGTCTCGGCGTCTATCCGCAAAAACACCGACAACCTGATTATTGTTGGTACACCTGTTTGGTCTCAGAATCCCCAGCAGGGCGCTAGTGACCCGGTGAGTGCAAAGAATATCGCCTACGTATTCCATTTCTATGCCGCCACCCACAGCAAAGGCAGCTATAGCGGCAATATTGAATCCGCCCTGAACAAAGGATACCCTGTGTTCATCAGTGAATGGGGCACCACCAACGCTGACGGCGATGGTGACCCCAACACCAGTGCCACCAGCGAATGGACCAGCTATATGGACCAGAAAAATATTCCCAACTGTAACTGGAGCCTTCGTCAAAAAACCAGCCACATCGACAACAAATCCGAAAAGTCCGCCTTTTTTGACGGCGGTTCAACCCTGACCACAGAAAAAGACCTCAATGAGGCCACGCTGACGGCATCTGGAAGCATCGTGAAGTCATACCTTACCAAAAACGCTAGAACCTGGGCCGATTCGCTCACCAAAGGCAAGCGCAGCGGTAGTTGCGCTGCCACACATATCGTTGCCAAGGAGACGGAAAGCACCCTTTCCGGAAAACTCAAATCTGGTTGCACCTATACGTCTAGCAACGAGTCTGTAGTCACCGTTTCTGGAACGACCCTGGCAATCCATAGTTACGGCTATTCCATCTTAACCGGCAATGATGGCTCCCAGACCGTTGTAACCATCCAACGAGTTGCCGGGCAGACAATCAATGGTTTCATGGATATGGTATGCCGTTATAAGGGAAACTGCACTTCGGCAAAGGGATCTAGCCGACTCTTGGATTATGATGGTGATGGAAAAATTGAATGGACATTCCCCGCATCTGGAAAAACGGAACAAGGCATGACCTACACCTTGACGTCCCTTGATCCGACCTATGTAGATGTCGGTAAATCTAGCTGCACTGCAGCCGGATGCTCCAGCACACAGAAAGAAGGCCAGATCTGGATGTACCAGATGAACAAGTTCGGTTCCGCGAAGATAGTGGCAACGGCTGCGGCCACAACTGGTTATCGAGCCATGCAAGACACTATCATAGTGGAATACCGAAAGGCCCAGAACACATTGTCTACTCTAAAGAGCTACAAGTTTGCCCTTGGCGAAAGAGTTGAGAATATGTTCCGCGACATATCCGCTTACGGCTCTCCCGTCACCTACACTTTTGACGGAGAATCAACATCTCCCTACGTGACAAAGGATGGCAATGCCGCCATTGCTGGCAACACCAAGGCTATTGTCACAGTGGTTGCGACCATCCCCGAAACAGATTCTATTGAAGCCCTGAAAAAGACAGTCATCTTCACCATCGGCGATACAACAGCACCAGTAATGGACTTGTCTAGCAATTCCTCTAGTCCTAATTCATCGAATTCCTACACACCTGGCGGAAATCCGATTACTCCTCCTGAGGCAATCAGTTCTGTCATCGCTGGCCAAGGACTGAAAGCGAATGTACACGGGGGAATACTCCTCATCAACAGTAATAGGCCCGAGCCCATCTATGTGGACGTCTACGACATGATTGGAAACAGAGTATTCCAGCAGATAACCATTGATGCAGCAAAGTCGCCAAGCATTGGACTAAGCGGACTTCCACAAGGCAATTACGTGGTGCGAATCCGCCAACAATCGCAACGGATCACACTCCGTTGGATGAATAAGTAAAGAAACCCAATAAACAACCAAAAAGCCCTAGCGTTACGCTAGGGCTTTTGTGTTGATGTTCAAGTTCCGAGTCGCATTCCGGAATGACGTTAGAACCTTATTTTTTCTTGGCCGGCTTATAATTGACTTCAGGGCGAATCTGCAAACCGATAGTCACCAAGAGCGAAACAATCGGTTCGTGATGATCTTGAGAAAGATCATAGACCGCAACACCAGCCATGCCATCTTCCTTGACCTGCTCCGCTACAGCCTTTACAGAGGGAATACCCATGAAGACGATGGATTCAGTTTCGCTGACGGCCACTTCGGACTTGGAGTTCTCATCGAAAGTCACCTTGTAGTCCGGCGTATCGAACTTGCCCATAAGCTCAGCATAGGAAAGATAACCTTCGTTGCCGCTTCCTGTTCCCTGATGGCTAGTACCAAGGCCCTTGGCTCCCGTAAAGGATTTGCCGTACAAGTAAATAACAGGCACCAGCAAATCCTTGTTCACTCCGGCGCCGGCTACAGCGTCCAGAGCCTCCTTAACAGAATTGGCACTCTGGTTAGGCACCAGACTCTCGGATTCTTCGGTCATCTGGTCAGCCATAAACACATCCACATAGGAGAGCTTGTTAAGGACATCGGCCTTATAGGCAGACATCCCTACGCCAGGATAGACCGTAGCTGTAAGAATCTTGCCGTCGAGGCCCTCCTTCAGGGCATCTAATAGCTTTGCAAAATCACCAGAATCTTCTTCGGTCAGGTTCTGCCAATCAAGCTCAATGCCATCGCCACCTTTTTCTGACAGCCAGGCATTGACATTGTCCACAAAAGCCTTAAGATTGTCGGCAGAGGATGCGATAGCCTTCAAGGTGCCTTCGGCCTCAGAACCGCCAACGGAAATGACCAACTTTACACCGTTGTCCTTGGCCATCTGCACCAACGTCTTGAAATTTTCCGCATCGTTCTCATCAGCGAAGGCAAGAGATCCGTCCTCGGAGGGCATAAGAGATGCATAGTGGATATTGGTCACCGTATTATAACGGATATCCTTAGGATAGAACTGAGAATACTGGCTCCAATAGGGATAATAACCCACCACTTTGTCAGCAGCATTGGCTCCAAGAGCACAGCCCAAGATCAAGGGAAGAACAATCTTTTTGATATTCATAAATTTCCTCACCCTAGTTGATTTGACGGATTACACCGTTGTCATCACAATAAAGATTATCCACCGTGTCGTTTATGCTAAGAACCGGCCTTACAGGATTTTTCTTTTCTTCTTTTGTGCAACGGCGATAAGCCAGTCCGTGCATTTTTCCATAAACGACATAATGATAGGCAATAGGCGTCAGGTCAAGGGGGACCTTTTTCAACGCAGCCAAATCATCCAAGGCATTGTATATGTTGAATGCAAATAGATAAGACTTGTAGGCGCCCGACAATGCCCCTGGTTTCTCCGTGGTAACTGTATCGCAGATATCTAGTGAATCATAGGCTACATCCTGGTTGGATATCTTGATGGTATCTCCAAGTACATAAGCCTTCGATGTAGGATCAGCCGCCGTTTTACCGTAGATGGTCCCAATGGTCGTACCCGCCTTGTAATGGACACTATCCACGATGATTCTCGGAGTGTCGGACGGCATAATCAAATTGATTTCCTTAATAGTCTTTTCCTTTTCACAAGTAACCTTGTCAACATAGGTCGTCAACCACATATCTTCCCACGTTTCTTCGGTCATACCCAGATAGAACGGATTTACGAATATCTCGTGAATCACCGAAGTATCCTCATAGAATGCAGCGGAATCCTTGGAGAACATCTCACTATAGGCTTCCGGTTTCATATTCTTTTTCAGGGAATCATTGTACGAGACAATATAGTCCACAATTTGCCTTGAACGCAGAGCCGGGTTCAATTGCATGTAAACGGTATCCACGAAATCCTTGGGGAAGTTTTCCGAGTACAGTTCATCGTCGTCAACTTCCATAGACGAACATGCCGCCATTACAGAAGCAACTAAAGCAGTTAGATATAAGCGAAAACGTTTCATCTTTATACCCCTTAGAAATTCACCGTGACATCAGCCACAATCACATTTTTGTCAATAGAAATCTTCTTGCTTCCCGAACCAGACTCGTCATTCCAACTATAACCCAGTTCATTGTTAAGAACACCATACTGCAGGGAGACATAAGACAGAGGAGCAATCTTCATACGCAGACCGCCCAAAAGAAGAGCTTCCTTGGAGCTTTTAATCTGCAGATTGTCGGACAGTGCGACACCCTTACCCAAATGGCGTTCGTAAGCCTGATAACCAGCAAGCACAGCAAAAGGTCCCCAGACATCCAAGGTGGCTCCTGCAATAACCCGGCCAGCATTTCTCTTGAGGAATTCGTCTTCTGCACTATAAGCATAAGAGCCTTGCACAATCAAATGACGATCCAAATTCAGCAATACGCCAACATCAATGCCAAGCCCACCGGCCATTTCGGTATAGGTATTGGTCTTTTCAACGGTTTTCTCCTGTTCAAGCTGTTTGAAACGGCCATTTAGGGTAACAGCGTCGTTCCACTTCAGATCAAGACTAAGGGTAAAGCCCTTGCGGTCAGGAGTGGCAAGGCCATAAGGCTGAGCCAAATCCACCGTAGGATCCAAGAGAGAGAGCAACTCACCCATTTCCAAACGCTTCAGCACAGAAGCCGAGTAGCCATTCCTGTAGAAATGTGCATTTTTGTAGTTATTGTTGAGGCGAGAATACAGATAGGAACTTTCACTCGTGTTACCGTTGACATTCTTTTTACCAGACGTCAAAAGATTCGTCGCGTTCAAACTATTGGAATTATACACGCTGAAATACAGATTTTCGAGGCTGGAAGCTCCAAAATTCGCCATCAACATGCTGTCATTAGCACTGCCATATAACGCATTGGAATTAAGAACGGTAGCTCCACCACGATAAGAGGGCGTCGATGCCATTTCAGACCAGAAATCATCATCCACCTGAATGTATTGAGCCTTCAGATTAAAGTCAATGTCAACAATATTTCCCTGAACAAAGGGTTCTACATAGAAGCTTCCGCCATGGCGTTTGCCATAGGATTCGTTTTTTGTCTTGGTGATCTTTTTATAAGTTGAGGCCAAGTAAACGATGGAGTCTCTCGCACCCTCTGGATTTAGATAGTACGACTGATTGATCGCATAAGAGGAATCCATGGCAGGTACCAGGTAGTCTCTCTCAACTTCCCAATTGGACTTGGCCATTTCACCTTTTACACCAAAGGTGAACGGCAAATTCGGCAAAAGCTTTTGGGAGGTAAAGCCGATTTCACCAGAGAACACCCTGTTGTCTTCATAATAAACCGTATCTTCTCCCTCAAGGACCATCGACCTACGAGACAAGAACCGGTCAAAAGCGTCCACATAATTCACACCAACATAGGCTCCCATGAGACCTATACCGGCGCGACCACCGTAAACGTATCTATCTGTATAATCAAAGTCAAAGAACACCTGATCGTTCTTTTTACCAATATTACGCATTCTGGAACCAGTGGCCTGCAACATGATGTCATCTATCACGCCCATTTCACCACTATGGTACTCAGCATTAACACCCTGCATCAGGCGCTTGCTTGTGGTATCCAGATTACGCTGAGCAAGGGCATAGACGCGCTTTTCTGCAAAGATTTCAGGTTCCTGAAGCAGATCAGGCTGAGGCGTGAACAAGGTCAACGGAGAGTAACCTACACGCATATAGCCCAGGTTAAAATCTAAATGCTTATTTAGAATCGTTCCGTCATAAGAGAACCAATGACCGATAACGGGATTGTTGTTCTCATCATAGGCATTCTGCCAATCCTTGTGCAATCGCATTTCCAAATGAATCTGCGTTTCAGAAGTAGGATGCGCTGTCAGGACCAAGTTTACATCCGTATTAGCCTGGTTCTCTTGAGTCGGCGACTCCGAGGCAAACTGATCAGACTTGGCCTTGGAAACATTCACTCCAGCCTTTGCCGTTCCGTTGATTCTAAGCCCCAATACAGCATCATTGAGCGAATCCAGCTTTTCAATCAGGGACTTCTGTTGCTGTACAATAGAATCCTGACCTTCGGCAGCGGCATAACCGGCCGAAAAGAGCAAGGCCATGGCAGGTAAAATTACAAACTTTTTCATATTAGAATTCATCTTGATTACCCCCCATTAAAATTCCACATTAATGGAAGCTTCCATAAGAGTTTGAGAGAACTTGCTCTTAAAACTACCAGCAGGGTCATTAGCAACATTGCAGTAGTCAGGCAGGTTTATCGCTCCACCCGAACCAGCGGCAACAAGGGATGCCGTATTGTATTCATTTTCAACGTTGATCATACCAAAGTTGATGGAGAGCCATGCATTCTCGGCCACAGTATAGTCAAATCCAGCCATCCACTGCATCTGCTTACCCTTCATCAACGGAGCTACAGACCAACGAGAATCTGCTCCGATATCGTTGTATTCACTGTTAATCATCTGGAATCCTGCAGCAAACCCTAAACGGGGCAGGAACTGAACATACAGACCTGCATTGATAAAGTCACTCTTGAACTCACCTGTTCCAGAAACACCTACCACAGCGGCATCCAGATCAGCCTTGCGTTCGGAATGTTTGTAAGAACCAGAAATTTCTAGCGGCTTGGAGAAACCAAGCAATTTGAACACATCAAACTTGGCACCGCCACCATATTCGGTATAGGCAACCTTTTCAAAGCCAACTATCGGATTCACCTGCTGCAACATCGCAAACAAGCCCTGAACCTCGGCGTAATCCTTCCAACCGAACACACCCACAGCCTGAGCACCCAAGCGGTTCGAAGTAGCAAGGCCGTTAGGCAAAGCTAACTGCAGGGTCGGATCGTTCAGAGTTTCAAGCAAAGCCAGCTGAGAACGGGTATAGACGTTCGTTCCCCAAGAATTCTTGTTATAAGGGGCGATATTATAGCTTTCGGACTGACCACCAGCAATGCCATCATCATCAGTAGCAAGGCTCCTTGGTGCAGGCGAGAACTTGGGGGTGAAATTGTAGAGAGCGTCAAAACTAGAATACAAAGGTGAATGGACACCGTACTTTACCGTATTACCATCCTTATCGGAATTCATAATACGCTGAGCAAAGAAACTAGGGGACTGAGCCAAGTTGTTGAACCAGTTACTGTCATTGCGGACTCCGTTAACCGTCAAAACGGCACTCCAACTATCCGTCTTGTAACCCACATTCATGGTTGCAAGGATCGCAGCACCGGCCAACTTTTCGTCGGATACATTATCTAAGTAGATAGGCTCACCATATTCGTCTGCGCCATTCTCGGTATAAACGTGAGTGTATACCTTGTCGTTAGACATAGCATATTCACCAACAACATCTGCAACAAGGTTCTTGTTACCCAAAATCCCCGACACATCGGCACCTAAGCGACCACTCACAACCATAGTTTCTTGAGCATCTACATCAAAAGGATTTATAGATTCCCTTACATACGGTTCACGAATGTCTCTATCCGGATGACGGTAAGTGTAGCTGTAGGAATCCTCATTATCAAAGATGTACATGGGAGTTACACCCACATACACGTTCTTAGACATGGGTAGCAACTCGATGTTGCCAGCCGCCAGCCACTTATCCATATTGGATGCCTGAGTTGCCCCCGGAATGCCGCCATCGACCATGATGTTACCTTCGGCACCGGTAAAGTCCAGCACCGCAGTACGGTTGACACGAGCAAGCAAGGCTTCAGCACGGAGTTCCCCTAGCATAGGGTTCAATTCCTTACGGAATTGCAGATTTGCACCTTGTAAGTTACGTTGGTTACCCTCAATCAGTTGTTGCTTTTGAGCCATATGACGTTTGCGAGCAAAAATCAAAGGCTCGTACATAACGTCAACACTCGGCAAGAACAAAGTCAAAGGCGAATACTGCTGGCGGAAATCACCTACCACCCAATAAAAGGAATTTCCCACATTACCTTCGACATTGATCCACTCCACCGACAATGTTTTGGAGGCAGCAGCAAAATATTCTTGCATACCGCCACCCAATCGCATCATCACGTTAGCACGAACGTTTTCATACGGGCGAAATCTAAAATCAATGTCGGCACTGACAAATTCGTTACGTTCCACATCGGGCATTTTGTTAATACCTGAAGGATCATCATCCGTTTCAAAACTAGAACGCTGAGCAACGGCTCGAATGCTGCCGCCGATTTCTACACCACGCTTAGCAAGCGCCGAATCCGCCTTGGCATCAATCGTCTTTTGATTATCCGCTACGGCAGTAGCAGAGGCCATCGCCGTAGCCATCAGGAGAGCAAATACACTTTTCTTCATATTCATCTTTAACCCCTCCCTTAGAACCATGCCTTAGTTTCGGCGGAAATATAATGGAAGTGGAAATCATTCTCGGGAGCAGTCTCATCGGAATGAGTCATATACTTGTAACGGACATGCAAACCTACACGACCTGCCAAATCCCAGTCAAAGCCAAGACCGATTGCCGTTTCAAGATAATTGATGGGGGCCTTCTTGAAGTAGTAGATGTTCATGGGAATGCCCTTAGTCGAGTTAGAATACTGCTGCAAGACATAGGCTTTCTCTGAACGGAAGGTTTCGAGGCCCAAAATACCCACCATATGGAACGACGGGAACACCGCTACCGCCGGTTCAAATTGACCATAGAAACTAGTCATCAACATATCGTTTTGCTTTTCACTATAAGCGATTGGAGCGATGGTCGTAGAAATACCCGACATAGCCAAATATCCCGTCATCATGATATTGCGGTCTGTACCGAACCAGTGGCCGATATCATAGCCTCCCATGAAGGAGAAGTAGCTAGACCACTTGGCGTGGGTCGGAATCTCGCCTTCCGTGATCTGGGAAGCGTTATCGTAGGCAACGAAGGATTCCCAAAGTTCCCAGGTTCCGCCCCAGAGACCACCATTACGACGGTACTGTTTGATTCCATCTGCAGTAGCAAGATCAGAACCAGCACGAGCCACGTAGTGAGGACCACTAGCATTACCGGAGTCTGCGATGAACAGAGGCTTGTGCTTGGTCCAGGAATTAGTACTTTCCCACATATTACGGCCATTCAGACGGTAGTTGAACAAAATGGCGTCATCACCTTCTTCAATCTGGCGATGCTGACCATATTGAACATCAAAGTAGCCACGGTTGAACGTAGGTTCAATCTTTAAGTTCAAACCAGCCATATTGGGGCCATAGCGGAGAGAACCGGCATTCAGGTAGGTTTCGCTCTTACGCCAACCCGGGAAACGGGAGGGGTTGCTCAAAGAGTAGGGAGAATAGAATTCAGGAGGCAGATAGATTGCTTCCAAGGTCATGGGCCAACCTTCAAGGTACTTGCTCTGGACCTTCATGTAGACACCCACCTGCGGGGTATTCTTAGAAGACTCATGGGTTTTACTAGAATAACCGGAAGTCACATATTCAGGGTCATACCCAGCCACTTCTTCGGACTGGTAATAGATAGAGGAATCCGTGACGCTCACGGCCACATCGGCCATTATGTACAGCTTCGGGGTTACATTGCCACGAACATCTACTGTTCCCACATGAGTATTCAGCATTGTCGGGGCATAACCTTCCCTAATCCACTGGTTACGGAATTCCGGTTCATAAATGATAGCGTCATCAAAAATCACACCCAAGTAGTTCAAGCCAACGGTCAAATTATCGGCAATCTTGTCCTTGGCCAAACGGCCTGCATAGACGCTGCCACGGAAGTCATAGCCACCGGACATTTCCAATTCGCCCGGCTGACCACCATACATACGCAAACCATCACGGTTGCCCACATCCATATCAGCCGGCTGGGACACCAGGATCTGGGCGTGCATGTCAAAGGGCAACTGGTAAACATTGGCATAAACACCACCGAAGGAACGGTTAGTCCAGAAAGCACGACCACCTTCCTTAACGGGTTTGAAGGACTTTTCCTTATAGTAGGTACTTACGGTCTTTTCGTCTTCGAACAGTTCGTACTGCCAGACAAAACGGGGGTTGGTTTCGCGTTCCCACATAGCCAAAGGCGATGTATTGGCCCAAATCACGCCACCAGCCGTTACGTAGGCTCCGAAGACCCCGGCACGGATATCAACACCCACATTCAGTTCCTCATTGATCGACGAGGAATAGAAATCTGTAGAGTGGTCAAACATGACACGTTCGTCGTTGGTCGGCACGCCCGTAGGCTGCTTGCCAAGGCTATTGGTGTAAAGACCCGTCAAATCAAAGGGGAACAACAGGTTGGTGAACAAGGTGATGTAGGAATTGGGCATGGCCACAATGTTCACGTTCAACATAGCGTCAACAGTAGTACGGGCCAAGTCGTCTTGAACCCAAGGACTTCTCTCAGAATAGTGGAAATTCTTGAGACGGAAGGCCATATAGCCGGACACCGCCAGTGGAAGATCGTCCTTGCCGAGCAGGGTCGATTCCATATTGTTCGAAAGGGTATCCAGAGACGCATTGATGGAATCCAACTGCAACTGGGGAGGCAAAGCCCATGCCGAGCTTACCAAAAGAACTAGGGTAAATACAGATAGTAATTTGCGCATAAAAACCCCTTAAATCTCGTTCCGGAACGGATAGTTGGCCGGGCCTTCGTACGGCTTGCCATGTTTCTTAATCACAATATCGTCGATCCAGACCTTGAAGGACTCATTTTCATCTTTACGGACTTCGAGGCGGAAACCCTTGAAATTGCTCCAGCTGAAAGGCAACATAACTTCGCGGGTATTCTTGGCATCCCAATACACACCGGTCATACCAAAGAGCTTCAGAGGAATACTAAAATGCTTCCATTCCGTGGTAATTTCACCAAGACTCTTGGAACGGAGCTTTACCTGCAAGGATTCACCATTGCTCTTCACGCCATCGTCCACCAGCACGAACAACGCATTCTCACCGCCCTTGGCGCCCTTGATCCAGAACTCCAGGACGCCTTCCTCTAGGTAAGGGGTCAAGTCCACGGAGCCCGCGATACAGATTGCCACACCCGAATAGTCACTCGCAATAAGCTCAATTTCCATGGAAAGCGCACCTTCCATAGCATATTTATCGGTGAGGACCGGTTCGGGGTTTTCACGGGGGTACTGGTAGGTATATCCGCCGCCACGAGGAATGGCCTCGCGCATCACCACCGTCACAACCTCCTTGTCGGGTCGGAACGGTTTAGGATCCTTCATTGTAAAGCGGTATTGGTCTCTATCACGATAATCGCTGAACCCGTAGTAGCCAGCGAAAGATAATGACGTCCACAACAGCGATATCAAAACGCTGCAGCATAGCATTCGGCAAAAATGTCCATTCATATTGGTCAAATTTCTCCAAAAAATCAAATCGCCTATAATATAACTTGTTTTTTTTGAATAGGATACACCTAATCCAAAATATACATTCATATTTAAAATTTTTTAAAATAATTGCTTTTAGAGACTCATAACAAAGTGTTTTCCTAGGTAAACACATTGTTTTACAGGCCATGGGTCCAGGCAAGCACAAATATTCTATTTTCTGCTTATATTCGAGGTTTTTATGAAAAAAATCCCCATTCTCTTCCTCTCCCTTGGGCTGGCTCTTGTCGGTTGCTCCGATGATAACAGTTCACCCACAAAAGCACAAAAAAAAGAGGATAATGGCCCTGTAGCCGTGGACTACTCCCTAGGCCGTGCCATGAACCAAAGACTCGGCAAGGGAATAAATTTGGGCAATTCCTGGGATGCCCAAAGCTGGGGCAAGTTGGACGGAGGCTGGGGCAACCCCATCGAAGACGGGGACTTCAAGATAATCAAGGAAGCAGGCTTTAATTCGGTGCGTCTGCCCGTACGCTGGAACGAGGATTCCGACTACGACACTCATACCGTCAACCCGGAACGCTTAAAAGGCGTCAAGGAAGATATCCAGCTGGCCATAGACCAGGGACTAGCAGTAGTGGTTAATTTCCACCATTATACGACCCTCAACGAATATGGCAACGGAGCTTATCGGAACGATCCAGATTCTACCGTTTTGTTCCAGGCCGAAAAAGAACATTTCCTCGCCCTCTGGGACCAGGTTTCCAAGGAACTCAATAAGTTCCCCGATTCCTTGCTGGTGTTGGAAATCCTCAACGAACCCACTATTCCCGGAGCAGATATTGTAAACGATATCATGTTGAGCGCCTACGAGGTTATCCGCAAGAACGCCCCCAAGAAAACCATTATGTTCGAGGCATTCCATGCCGCCAAATTTGCCGACCTGGAATACCTTACCTTGCCCGAAGACGGGAACATCATCTATAGCGGCCATTATTATGAGCCCTACCAATTCAGCCACGAGGGGCACGGCTATGAATGCGGCGGAGATTCCAAATACGCCAATACTGCTGCCAATGATTTGAAAAGTTATGTCATGTTAGCGCAATCCTTGTACCCTGATGTAAATGGCGGACATGTTCCCATGAACATGGGTGAGTTCGGCGTTTCCGGTGGCGAGGGCACACAAAGCAGTTGCAATTACGAAGGCTCAGTCACCTCCGCTGCCAAAAAGGCCCTCTGGGCAAAAAAATCCATCAAAGCAGCAGAAAGCCTAGACATTTCTTGGCATTACTGGGGATTTACCAAGGTGGGTGGCTTTGAAGCCTATAGCAGAGACGAAAAGAAGTGGTATACCGGATTCCCAGAGGCATTCTTCGAATAATATTTTCTTGCATATAAAAATAAAAGGCGCATCCAGAAAGGATTGCGCCTTTTTTATGTATTTCTATTCAGTCAAAAGCAGAATCTTCTATCGAGTAACAAGCATAGCCCCCATGCAACAGGCATAAAATGCCATGCATGTTGATACCTGAACGATACGCCTTGTACGCGAGGAGTTACTTGACAGCCGAGGTTTTGCTCAAGTATTTATCGAATACCGTCTTTGCATTTGAGTCCCAGGCCCCGCTATAGACCTCGAAGCCGCCGGAGTTAGAAAACGCCCAATAGTGCCAGGAGAACCCATACTGCTCCGCCGCTGAGATGACGGCATCCATCCATTGGGCTCGCTTGCTATCCGAAACCCCGCTATTGCTCCTAGAATTGACACCAAATTCGCCCATATTTATCGGGACACAACCGCCATTCTTATCTGGAAACGCCTTAGCGATTGCATTGGCATAATTCTTGAAATCATTGGCAATCGTTGTCGCACTATAAGTTGCATTGGCATTGTACGAATAGCCATGGTTCTGGTGTGTAAAGGTATAGGGGTCGTAATAGTGACCCGAAACAATGATATTGCCATCATTGGGCAGATTCAAATTCGGAATCTGGGCAAACTTGGAATAGCCCGCAGATTCAAACATAATGGTACTATTAGGAGCATTTTGACGAATTACCTGGTACGCAGAAGTCATCAGGTCATTCACCTTGGACATATCGATATCATGGGGTTCATTCAGAATTTCAAGAACCACATTGCTCGAATAGGAGCTAAACGTTGACGCAATCTGTTTCCACATATTGAGGAACTTTTGCTTTTCGGAGCTATAATTGCCTCCCTTTCCGGCAGCGGCGTCGTTCAAGTTATTGTGGTGGTGGGCGTCGATAATAACCGTAAGGCCCTGCTTTATGGCAAGATCAACGTCGGCCTTGACAGCGTTCATTCTCGCACTGCTAATGGAGCCGCCATTGGCATTGGCATCTTGTTCCCAACGAACCGGGAGCCTTATGGAGTTGAAACCGGCATTCTTGACTATTCCAAACCAATCATCTTGAATGGAGTTTTGCCAACCACCGTCATTGCTGCCTGCACCCTCGGCATCCCAAGAGTTACCGAAATTGATGCCACGACCCAGCTTCTTGTTCATGGCGCGGCCCTTGGAATAGTCTACGGGGGTCTTGGTCAACTTTGTCCAGGTGGAATTGAGACACTGATAGTAGGCTGATTCATATTCCACCACCGCCAACTCATTGGACGATGTACAAGCGCCCTTTGCCTTGGCGACATTAGCACTCTGCTTATCCGCTTCGGTCATGACCTGCCAATAACCGCCCTTGCACACTACTTCGGACCCGTTGTACGATTCAACAGTCCCATCCTTAGAAGAATTACAGGCTCCCAACACCTTGGTCACCTCATCGCTAAACGCCACAATGGAAGAAACTTCTTGCCAAGAGGAGTCCTTGCACTGGAATGTCGTTTGGTACTTTTCGCTAAGTGCATTCGTATTGACAGCCACAGCACCGTCATTATCTGCATCACAGGTGCCCATGCCATTTACAACACCATAGAAGCTGATCGGGCCCAAGCCTCTTACCGTAATATCATCGTTGTCAAGAGCATCCTGCAATTCACGTACAATGGAGAACAAGTTCACATAGTAGAACGCATCGGCAACCGCCGTTTTCACGTTCATATCGTCCCAGTGTCCATCGCTTGCGATATCTGCCGCAATGGTGTTGATAAGGGATGCTGTCTTTGTCGCATCGTCATTTGAAATAAGAATAATAGTCGCAATAACTAGATTTGCACCAGCCTGCCCCGTGGTATTCAGAGAAATATTCTCAAAGGGTGTGTCATCGTCCAGCAAGGCCAATGCCGCAAGGACTTCTTTTTCGGCCTGAGCCTTTGCCTCTTCAAAGGACTTAGATTCCTTAGCCACCAGGTAGACCGTACGGTCATAAGCCAAACGCGTCAAAATGTTGACATTAGCCGTGGTCTTACTACGAATATCCATAAGGGCACTCAACGTTATGTTGGCGGTTCTCATAGTCTGAATATTGTAGTACGATCCAGAAGCTTCGATAGATGCGTAATTAGAGGTAATGGAACCTTGGGACGAGAAACTCCCCTTGTTGTTGGATACGGTCGAATTTACTGCCGTAGGAGACTTTTTTCCGGAGGAGGCATCAAAACCATAAACGCTGACTGTGGCGCCGGTCTGATAAGGTCCAAAAGCAGCCATGCCGCTAACACTATAACTCACGTTTCCAGAAGGGGTGTATGATCCCGGCAGAGTAGAAATGTCGAACGGGGCCGCTGCAGGGGTGGACGAAGACTGACCAACAATCGTACCAGGAATCGTCTTACCTGCTGATGATCTTGGATTATTCTGGCCATCTATGTCACCAGAATCACTCGATATGATATCGTCGTCTTCTGTGGGGGTCGAAGGAGATCCGCTGCTTGTGCAACCCATCAGGAACGCCAATCCTATGGCAAACAGCCCGATACAGCTTTTTCCAAACTTTTTAGACATAACCAATCCTCCAGGGCATATAATTGTCCCGCGTCTTTACTCCATAAAATAGTCTTTTATGGCCAAAATTGAGCTTTTGTATGAAAAAAATGCGGTTTCCGCAGAAAACAATTATTTACTTTTTGCCGCAACTGGAACGAATCGTGACGATTATCACACTACAGGCCCTTTTCCAGGCTGTAGTCCGAAATCTTGATCAGGGTATCGAGGGTGGCCTTCAGGTAGGCGCCCTCTTTTTGTACACCGTCCGAAGGGGCGGAACTGCCGGCAAGAAGTTCATGTTCTTGGCGGGTGTCGCCATCGGCAAAGAGGTAGGTTTCGTCAAAGGAGGGGTACTTGGCCACAAAGCGGTAGCCGTCGAGTCCGATGGCGGAGTAGCCGGAGTAAGCTCCCAGGGAAAGGCCCGCAAGCACTGGGATGCTGGTGTTGGTCTGAACCGTATCCGTGCCGTCAATGTTGGCCTGAGCAGTATCACTAGAGATGGTATGAACGGTGCCGCCTCTCAGCAAATTGTGGCCCATGAAAATGTTGGGCACGGCAAAGCCCGCCAGTTCAAGCACCGTGGGGGCAATGTCGATTTGGGCCGCCGTGGTGGTATCGCGGGTGGCCTCCAATCCATTTCCGTGAATCATGAAGGGAATCCAGCTCACATTCGAAAATCCGCCGCCGTTCATGGTAGATACGCCGTTTTCGCCCAGGGGGAATCCGTGGTCCGCCATGACAATCACGTAGGTATTCTTATACCATTCCTCGTTTTCGACGGAGCGGATGAACCGGGCCAGTTGCCGATCGGCATAGCCCATAGTCACGTTGATGCGTTCCTGCAGGGGGCGGTTCTTTTCTTCGTCGGTCATGCCCGCCGCAAAGTTGAAGGGGTAATGATTGGAGCGGGTCATGAGGGTGGCCAAGAATGGCTTACCCTGTTTTGCGAGGGTGTCGCGCACATATTCGATGGCGTTGTCCATGAAGGTGGAGTCGTCTTCACGCTCGCGGTTGTAATGCTGTTGCGTGTACCACTTGGACATCCAGACGCCCAGATTGTCCCAGGCGGGGTCGGCAGCAGACATGTAATGAGTGCTGTAGCCGTTTTCGGTCAATACGGAGACAAAGCTGGGGAGCGTCACGTGGGCAAGATCGGTGGCCTGCGCCAAGCGGGAATGATGCGGGATGCCGATGTGGGTAGAGAGCACGCCACCGGTAGTGGGAACGCCGCTAGTATGCATGCGCAGCCACACGTGGGAATGTGCCGCCAGGGAATCCATAAAGGGCGTAGGAGACGGCTGGATTTGCGGGTTCATGTAGCCCGTGTTGAAGCCCCGCTGGGATTCCATGAGGACCAGAATAAAGTTGGGCCGCATTTCCCGCTGGGACGCCAGTTTTTCGCTCTGGAGCAAGGCCTGGGTCGGCACGCGGTAAAGGGGCAGGTGATTACCCGCATCGCTATCCACAAACTGCCATGACGAATCCCCTTCCACCTTTTGCCAAAGGTTCTGGTAAGCCATGCGGTAGGTGGCAAGATCCGCTTCGGAAAGTCCCTGTGCCGTCTTGGATTCGAACAGGTCCCGATAAATCAGCGATACCACCGGACGGAGCTTTGTCATGCGGGCGTTGCCTGTCCAGATAAAGTAAACGAACAGGTAAGAGGCGATGTAGAACACCAGCATGGCGATGACGGACTTTTTCACGTAGAAACGGTTTTCGCAAGAACTGTCTGCGCCGGCAATGCGAGGGCGGTACCACTTGCAGAACAGGCGGTACAGGCCGTAGGCCGCAGGCAACATCAGCAGGAGCACCACGAACTGCAGGTAAGGCACCGACAAATCGTTGGCCACGTAGTCGTAAAACACGATGATGGACGAAGTGTCCTTGTAGGTATCCACCAGCCCGAAGGTCAAGTGCCCGCCCAAAAAACGCTGGGTCTCATTGTCCAGAAGGGTGAGCAGCAAGATTGCGCTGTGGAATACGGCATAAAGAACAGCGGTGACTTTTGCAACTTTCTGACCAACTACGGGTTTCAAGTCCGGTTTGATCTTGGAGACGAGAAGTGCGGCAAGCACCCCTACAATCAGGAACACCACCAGGGCGTTCACAATCCACATGAAGTCGATACAGACCGCATGGAAGATGAACCAGTCCGGCTTACTTACGAAGGGGAATCCGTAGGGGTTGCTGCGGAACAGCAACAGGACCCGCAAGACAATGTGGACCACCCACACCGCCAGGGATATCAGGACAAGTTTCTGAAAGGGGGCGAAAAGCTTCATTTACCCTTCGCGGCCAAGCATGAACGCCTTCTTGTTGCCTTCATGGAACTTTTCGGCGAAGAGCTTGTTCAAGGCAACCGTCCACTGGTCCACAGTGAAGTCGAAATGCTTGCTGAGCTTGCCGAGCATCGCGACGTTCAGGGCCTTCACGTTCTCGAGCTTGGAGACGTCGATGTCCGCCGGAGTGAGGAGCACGCCGCCCTGCTTGAGGAAGGCCTCGTTCACCACGACCTGCGTCTCGTCGAATACCACCAGGTAGTCGGCCTCGCCCGTCGGGATCATCGGGGACTGCACCTCTTCGCCCTTCGCGAAGCGGACGTCAGATGCGATGGAACCGCCGCGCTGGCTCATGCCGTGCACTTCGGCCTTCTTCACGTCGTAACCCTGTTCGAACACGAGTTCCGCCATCACGTCGCTCGCCTTGATAACGCCTGTGCCACCGAGGCCGGCAAATTTCACGTTAACTACGCTCATACAAATTAATCTCCGTTAAAAGTTGCCGTTCTTCTTTGCGGCGGCTTCGGACTCGGCGAGAGCCTTTTCCGCCTTTTCCTTGTTGGCCTTGTCCCAGGCGAGGATGCTCTTGAGGGCGAGAATGCAGGGGCTCTTCGCCACGATGAGCGTGAGCTCGTCCTTCTCGAGGGCTTCTTTGACGAGGCGCTTGAATTCCTCGGGTTCCTTGACCTGGTTCACTTCATAGACGTTGTCGAAACCGGCAGTCTTCGCGATAGCACCGTAGTCCAGCTTGTAGGCCGGGCTGTGGTCCAGATGGCGGCCCGTACCCGGGTGTTCCTGCTGGCCCGTCATGGCGGTGATGCTGTTGTCGAGAATGACGACCACATGGCCGGTGTCGGGGCGGTTGTAGCCCGCTTCCACGAGGCCCGTGATGCCGCTGTGCACGAAGGTGGAGTCGCCAATCACGGAGACGACCTTCTTGGCCTGTTCCCGCGGGAGCACGTTGCGCAGCCCGATGCCCATGCCGATAGCGGCACCCATGTCAATCATGTAGTCCATGGCGCTGATGGGCGGGAGGGCTGCCAGCGTGTAGCAGCCGATGTCGCCGGAAACGATGCAGTCGAGTTCCTTGAGAACAGCGAAGGAGCTGCGGTGCGGGCAGCCCGGGCAGAGCATAGGCGGCTTGCCCTTCACCGGAACCGGGTCCGGATTCCTGTCGCCAGCGATAATGCGGCGCACGCGGTTCACATCCAGTTCACCGAAGCGGAAAATCGGGTCGTACTTGCTTTCGCACTGGATGCCCGCGGCCTTGATGTTCTCGGCGAGCCACGGGTCGTTCTCTTCGATGACGAGCAGGCGCTTGCCTTCGAACTTACCAGCAAAATCCTTGATGAGCTGCATCGGCAGCGGGTAGGTCATGCCGAGCTTGAGGATGCTTGCTTCCGGGGCGGCTTCACGCACGTGGTGGTAGCTGATGCCGCTCGTGATAATGCCCATGTCGGCGCTGCGCATTTCCACCTTGTTCGGGCCTTCGGCCACGTTCCAGGCTTCCATCTCGTCCATCTTGGCACGGAGCTTGCGGCCCGCAGGCTTGGAGAAGCCGGGCACCATCACGTGCTGGGCGATATTGCGTTCGAAGTTCGGCACCATGGCCGGGAGTTCTTCCTTCGGCACGACGATGGACTTGGAGTGGTCCACGCGGGTCGTCATGCGGAGAATCACCGGAATCTTGAACTTTTCGCTGGTCTGCATGGCAATGCGGAAGAAGTCGTAGGCTTCCTGCGAGTTGCTGGGCTCGAACATCGGGCAAACAGACGCCTTCGCGTGGTTGCGGGTATCCTGTTCGTTCTGGGAACTGCCCTGGCCCGGGTCATCGGCAACAATCCACACCATGCCGCCATCTACGCCCGTGTAGGTCGCGGTGTAGAGCACGTCGCTTGCCACGTTGAGGCCCACCATCTTCATGGTGACCACGCTGCGGGCATGGCCAAAGGCTGCACCCAGGGCCACTTCGGCGGCGACCTTCTCGTTCGGGGCCCACTGGGCATACCCGCCGAGTTCAGAATAGTCCTCGAGGATTTCGGTGGAGGGGGTTCCCGGGTAACCCGCGGCAAACTGCACGTTGCAGTGGCGCATGGAAAGCGAGATGGCCTCGTTTCCCGAAATCAGCATCTTTTTCGCATTCGGATCAAAAGCTGGCATAGCGTTCCTTTTTTTTGCAAAAACTTAAACAAGCAAATCCAAAATTAGAAAAACTCCCGAGGGTGTCGGGAGTCTCGCTAATTTTGCGCACCATCCAAAAGCAGCTACTTGCCGGCCTTGTTCTGCTCCAGCTCGTCTTCGAGTTTCTTGGTCTGGGCGTTGTTCGCGTCGATGATGTTTTTCAGGTTGTCGATTTCCACGCCCTGCTTGGCCACCTGGTCCTTGAGTTCTTCGCACTTGGCGGCGTAGGTCTGTTCCGATTCAATGCGGTTGTTCAGTTCCTTGCGCAGGCAGTCTACAGAACCGCGGAGGGTGTCCACCGCCTGTTCGGCTTCTTTAAGGGCCGGATTTTCGTCGCCGGCGGCAGATTCCTGGCAGGCGCACTTGCAGCCCGCGAATTTCTTGGAAAGGGCGACGGCGGCGGCAGCACCGGCAATCGCACCGACTAAAAAGGTTCCTGCTTTCATAAGAACTCCTTGTGTATTGATTCCTTTTTGGGAATATAGTAAAGTTCAAAAAGGAGATGCCCGCCTGCGCGGGCATGACAAAGGTGAGAAACCGCACACGGATCCTCGCCGGAGTTTATCCCGCACTTGATGCGGGACCTGGATGACGAGGGTGGAAAGCGAGGATGACAAGGGCGGCAGGTCCTAAAACCTCACTTCTTAGGTTTCGGGAACAGTTCCTTGATGATTTCGTCGATGTGCTTTTTCGTGTGGATTTTCAGGCCCTTCTTTGCAGGGGCCGGAAGTTCCGTCACATCCTTCTTGTTGCCTTCGGGCAGGTAGAGCGTCTTGACGCCTGCCTCCTGGGCGGCAAGCGCCTTCTCGTTGAGCCCACCGATAGGCAGCAGGTCTCCCGTAAGGCTCACCTCGCCTGTAAAGGCGATATCCGGCGACACGGGCCTGCGGGTAAAGGCCGAAAGCAGGGACAGCGTGAGGGCGATACCCGCCGACGGGCCGTCCTTGGGCACGGCACCCTCGGGCACGTGGATGTGAATATCGGTCTTCTTGACGATGGCGGGGTCTATGCCGAACCGCTGCAAACGTTCCCGGACAAGGCTCAAGGCAATCTGGGCGGATTCCTTCATCACGTCGCCCAGCTTTCCGGTGAGCAACAGGTGGCCCTTGCCCGAAAGGAGCTTGCATTCCAGCGTGAGGATTTCGCCGCCCACGCTAGTCCAGGCAAGGCCCGTAATCACGCCGTGATGTCCAGGAGCAGGCAGGCGGTTCTCGGTAAAGCGGGGAACGCCCAGGTATTCCTGCAGCTGCTTTTCGGTCAGGTCCTTCTTGACCTTCTTGCCCATGACAATTTCTTTGGC
>DFTB01000004.1 GCA_002382975.1 Fibrobacter sp. UBA4223 | reverse complement strand
TCGTTTTTGTACTGAGGTATACTGTAGCCGGCATCGCTACTGCTGTCGTCACAGGCAGCAAAGAATGCCAAACCCAAGCCGAGAACTAGCCCGGCATAACGGTGCGACTTACTCATTTTTTCTCCTTTTTTGTGAAAAATTATAAAATAATCTGACATTTATGTCAATCAAACAGTTCTATATTGATGCTCATGAATATTCAAGACTTTTTAAGCGATGTAAAGACCGTGGCCATTTTCGGCCACGTCCGGCCCGACGGGGACTGCGTCGGCTCTACCCTGGCCCTGTACAACTACATCCTGGACAATTTCCCGAATATCAAGGTCCAGGTCTATCTGGAAAAATTTCCCGAAAGCTACAGGATTTTGAACGGTGCCGACAAGGCGCTCCCGCTGTTCGAAAGCTCCGACGGGAGCGAACCCTTTGACGCGGCGGTGCTTATGGACACGCCCTCCTTTGAGCGTGTGGGTGCAGGCGGAGTGGCATGCCTACAAAGCGCCAAGAAAACCTGCAACATCGACCACCACATCAGCAACCCGAAAAATCTCTGCAGCCTGAACATCGTGGAGCCAAGTGCCAGTTCCGCCAGTCAAGTGCTTTTTGAACAGTTGGACCCGAGCAAAATCAGCAAGCGCACCGCAGAATGCCTCTATCTTGGAATCGTCCACGACACGGGAGCCTTCAAGTTCAGCAACACGGGCAAGCGGACCATGGAAATTGTGGGCACCCTTATCGACAAGGGAATCGATTTTGCCCGCATCGTGAACGAGACCTACTACTGCCGCACCTACAAGCAAACGCTGGTGACCGGGTTCGTGCTGCAGAACTGCAAGCTCGCCCTGGAGGGCCGCGTGGTACATGCCTACGTGACGCCCGAAAAGATGAAGGAATTCGACGTAACGCCGGTGGACCTGAGCAACGTCATCGACACCCTGCGTGAAGTCTCCGGCACCGAAGTGGCGGTATTCCTGTATCCCGTAAACGGCAAATACAAGATTAGCCTCAGAAGCAACTACGTGGTGGACGTGAACGTCATCGCCAAGGAATTCGGCGGAGGCGGCCACACCCGGGCTGCCGGCGGCGACACCGACCTATCGCCAGACGACGCGATTCGGAAAATTCTCGAATTGGTGGAAAAACAGCTAATCTAAGCCTTTAGCGACACGATAAATCTTCAGCAGGTAACGCCGAACGGGGCGGGCCGTGTACCAAATTTTAGCGCACAAATTACCACAAAAGCCATAAAGTGAGCGTTTTTTGCCAGTTTCTCCCACCACCTGGACAGCAAGGGCTTTGACACCATCGACAGTGCAATGTTCTCGACCCTGGAGGTTGCCGTCCCCCATCAGGGTGATGCGGTCGCCGTCAATATCGACAATGCGGTGGACCACATGGCGGCCGCCTTCTACCTGGGCAAGCACCACATGCCCCACCCGAAGTTCTTGGGGTTTCACCAGCACAACGCTTTCGCGCCCCCCGATGATAAAGGGGTACATGCTCCTGCCGTTTACAGGAAGCGTCACCTGCACGCCCTCGCCTACCAGGCGGATGGCTTCGGAAAGGATTTGTTCGTCAGTGGGCATGTCCGTCCTTCGTCATGGCGTACTGTCCCTCGTCATGGCGCGCTCGTCCGTCGTCATGGAGTGCACCGTCCCTCGTCATGGCGGCCTTGAGCCGCCATCTAGATTCCGGGTCGTTGCCCGGAATGACGTTATTGTCGTTGCCCGGAATGACGCTATTGTCGTTGCCCGGAATGACGTTATTGTCGTTGCCCGGAATGACATCCTGTGCAGAAATATTCTCGTTGCACAGTTTTGCGGCGACTTCGTCGGGCAGGCATTCCAAATGCCAAACGGGAACGTTTTTCGCCAGGGCGTTTTCCGTAGCGTGCAGGCCGTCGGCAACGGATTTGTCCCAACGCTTGCCCGAAATGCTGGTGACCAGAGCCGCGTATGCCTGCACACCCTTCAGACGGACAATCTTGTTGTAAGGAGCCTGGGAAAGCAGCACGATCCCGCCTACGGGAGCCTGAACGTTCCTGTAGCAAGGGGTCTTTCCGCTCCAGGGGGAGCCGTAAACCACGGCGCGGGGCGCACCATCAGGCCCGTCGTCGAAAAAACGCACCACCGGATTGTCGTCGTTCATCAGTTCAGAACCTTCGATGTGCTTGAGCCAAAGCCTTGCGTGAGTGCTCTTGCCGGTGCCGCTCTTGCCGAGGAACATGTAGCCCCTGCCCTTGTAGCTGACCACCGCCGAATGGAAAAGGGCGGTACCAAGGCCAGCCGTGGCCAGGGCGTACAGCACCATCAGGGAATTGTTCAGGGCGAACTTTTGCAGACGCAAGTCCTTGGCCGCAGAGCCCATCA
The DNA here is from genome assembly GCA_002382975.1 of Fibrobacter sp. UBA4223. Lineage (GTDB taxonomy): Bacteria > Fibrobacterota > Fibrobacteria > Fibrobacterales > Fibrobacteraceae > Fibrobacter. The sequence continues at coordinate 10,942 of DFTB01000004.1, read as the reverse complement.
GCAGGCGGGCCTCCCGATAGCCACTGGAACAAATCAAAGTTCCCGTAGAAATGTCCCGCAACAGAAATTCAAAGACCGACTCCCCCGCCAACCTGTGCCCGCAGATGATGGTCTGGCCCTCGTCCTCTTGACGGATTTCTTCGGTGTAGTCGAAGGCGGCGGGCGGCAGAACGGACAGAGAAAATACATTGCCCCCGGCACCCTGGCCGGGCTGACATGCCGTATGTTCCGAGTTCTTTGCCGCGGCGGTGTCGTTATTCGTCATGGCGGCCTTGAGCCGCCATCTGGATTCCGGGTCGGGGCCCGGAATGACGTCAGGGGTAGAGCCCGGAATGACGAATGGTTCGTAATTGTCCATGCACCTGGCGAAGAAATCGCCCTGCGGCTCGGCGGCATTCTCGTCCAAATTTCCGGCGGCGGTTCCATCCAACAAACAACCGTCCACCGTCACGGAGAACAGGTGACCGGCCACCTTGTAATAGCGGGTCTCGTTCATAGCTCAATCCTCCGGCGCTTCACCCGCAAGGGCATCAGGTAAAGGGTGTGTCGCCAATACTTCAGTTCCTTGAAAAAGGCGTTCATGGGGTCAAAGGGCAGCCAACTCAGGGCCTGCCTGCGGTCCCTGAACCACCGCACAAAAACATTCCGGGGTTTCTGCCGGTACTTACCAAAATTACCGCCCACTAAGGCCAAGTGGAGCAAGCGCCGACCCCGCCAAGCACAGGGCTCACAGAGCATCAGGTCTCGTTCCAGCCCTAGTACCTGCTGAAGCACCCACATCACCGCACTGCAAGCGTGCAGCATGCCCAGGTGTTTCATCACACTCGACACCTCGCGACACACCTCCCCCGTAGAATTTTTCAGCAAGATATAATAGTCGATATATTGCCGGAACCCAAGTCCGCCGCTGTAGAAATGCTGCTGCAGGTGGGAAAGCTGCATCACCAGGGCAAACTTGATGCTGGGGGCGTAAAAACCTTCGGGCACCATCAGGGCGTTCAAAATTTCCCGGTTCAAGAAATCCTGGAGTTCCTGGCTCTTGTAGGGGTTACCGGAAGCGGGCCTGTAATGCACCTCCGCCACGATTCCGTCCTTGGTGCGCTCCAGGTGGGCATGGTGCCAGAAACGGCCGAACTCCAGAGCCGACTTTTCAATCATCCCCATATCGACCAATAACCGGTTGATGCTTTCGCGGCCGCCTTCCACCCAGATGTCGATATCCCCCGACTGGCGGAGGCCCGGGTCCGGGTACAGCCTGGCGTTGGCCTGCCCCTTCAAGATGGCGTTCCTGCGGCCAGCTTCCGTAAACAACCGGGTAAGGCGGGCCGCTTCCTTGTTCATGAGGCCGTTCATGCCACGGATGGCCTCTACCTCGGTGGCCCACCTAAGCAGGAGCTGCACGGGCGGGCGGCTCTCCTTTGGGAGCTTCTCGATACCCGCAAAGGCGATACCCAGCACCGACTGCCGCTTGGCAAGGGCGTACAGGGATTCCCACGCCTGAACATCTAAGCGAAAATCCCCAAACGCACCCGGCACATCCAGGCCCATTCTCAAAAGTTTAAAAAGTTCCTTTTCCATAGGACTACACTTTCGCAATATAACTTTTCAACGACCACTCAATTCCGTTCCATCACGTCCCTGATGGAAATCTTCCGCAGGCGAACCCGCAGGGGGATAGACGCGACGAACCGTTTCCAGTAGCGCGCTTCAATCCAAAAGACCTCCACCGGGTCGAAAAAGAAATTTCTCAGAGGGTGTGCCCAGTTGTAAACCCACCAGGCCACAATGTTCCGGTTCCGCGCATTGCCGAACAGACCGAAATTGCCCCCGGCAAAAGCCTGGGCGACCATTCGGAGGCCACGCTTCTTGTGGGGCTTGCAAAGCAGCAGCGTGTCGGGTATGTTGAGTTTGTGCAGCAAAACCCACATCAACGCCCCGGCAGTCCGGTTCAGCCCGAAGCACCTTAAACGGGAACTCACAAAATCCCGGTCGGCAGCAGAAGAACACTTCAAGAGCACAAGGTAGTCCACAAGCTGCCTGAATCCGATGCCGCTGGTCAAAAAATGCCTCTGGATGTGGGCCAGCTGCATGACCAGGGCAAACCGGACGGAGGGCGACCAGAAGCCAACATCCGTCTGCACCAGGTTTTCCAGTTCCGATTCCAGAAACTTCTGCAAGCGTGCGTTGGAAAAAGGGTTCTGGTTCCCGGAAGACGGACGGAAATGGACCTCCACCTCCACCCCGTCTACAGGCTCCGGCAAGTGGAAATGATGGTAGGCTTCGGGCCTCAACAAGGAGGGATTGGAGACATGGAGCAAGCCCATTTTAAGAAGCATGGACTCAATCTCTGCACGGCCTCCTTCCACCCATATGTCGATGTCGCCGCACTGCCGGATTCCCGGGTCCGGGTAAAGCCGTGCGTTGGCCGGGCCCTTCAAAATGGCGGAACGTCGCCCTTCTTTCTCGAACCGTTCCGTCAAGCGGGCGGCCACTCCGTCCACCAGGCGGTTGTGCCCGCGAATCGTCTCCGCCTCGCTGGCCCACTGGAACGCAAGCTCCATCGGCGGCCGGGCATCTTTCGGCAAGCGCTGGATACCCGCGTAGGCGACTCCCAGCACGGACTGTTTTGCGGCCATTTCGTAAAGGGCGGGCCATTCTTCGGGAGCCAAAGAAAATCCCGAAGGGTTTTGCCCTTCCATTCCAAGTCCAAGCCGCAACAGGGCGAAAAATTTTTCTTCCAAGTGTTCCAAGTTGACAACCGTTTAGCGTATATATAAAAAATCGAGACCAGCCAAGGTCCCGATTTTCATCAACTTTCTTAATTAGGAACTCCCCCTGGAAAAAATTCGCTCCTACCTAATAACAACCCTTTTGCCATTATTGTAGTAGGTTCCCTTTGCGGTGGGCCTGGAATTCAGCCTGCGGCCCTTCAGGTCGAACCAGCGGTCCATACGGACATCGCCCGTAACCGTGTTGAGGGTTCCTGTCTGAACAACAATACCGTTTTCATTCTCGATTTCGATATCCAGCTCTTCGGGGAGCGCGATGCCACTGCCAAAGTTGCCTCGGGCAGACTTCTGCATGGCAGCGCTCTTATGATAAACCAGGTAGGCACGCATGGGGTTGATGAAAGCCCCTTCGGCAATCTTCAAAACTTAACATCACAAAATTAAAGTGATGAAGGTCACCTTCCAAACAAAAAAAGGGACCGATAACGATCCCAATAAAAAATTTCCAAGACTTATCACGCAATCAAGCGTAATGGTCTTTTTCGGTAACATCCATAAAGGCGCCGCCACCCGTGTAGCCGCTGGACGCCATCAATCGCGATTGAGCCTTGACGGCGACCACAGTCATCTTGGGTGCGCTATATTGTTTTTTCTGGTTCATACAACGTCTCAATAGAGATGGTTTTGCTGTTTTAATTAATCAACCACCACAATGTCGCCACCGCAATCACTACTACAATCAAGCAGCAATGCCCCCTGAACAGTGCAGTCCATAACTTCCATCTGCGGGGCGGTGTATTCCTTCTTGGTATTCAACTTTTCAATGTATTCCATCATTTTTTCCTTCTTTTACTTAATTATAACTCTTTTGCCGTTCTTGTAGTAAGTTCCCTTTGTGGTAGGCTTGGCATTCAACTTGCGGCCTTTCAGGTCGAACCAGCGGTCCATGCGAACTTCTCCCGTAACCGTGTTGAGGGTTCCTGTCTGAACCACAATACCGTTTTCATTCTCGATTTCGATATCCAGTTCGTCCGGGAGCGCGATGCCGCTGCCAAAGTTGCCACTGGCCGACTTCTGCATGGCTTCACTCTTGTGGTAAACCAGATAGGCTCGCATGGGGTTGATGTATGCGCCATCGGCAATTTTCACAAATTCGCCAAGCTTAGCACCGTTGCGTTCCTCATTGGCAAACAGATAGATGGGATCGTTATTGACCAAAGTGAACTTCTCGTATTGATAGGCTCCAACAAATTCCCAGTAGTTCGCGGTAGTCTGTTCACCAGCCGTTGTGGTATTGAGGGTTACAGGATCCGTAATATCAAGGGTCACCTGCTCTCCCTTGGGGACAATGACATAGGGCGTATTGGGCTTGATGGTATTTGCCGTTGACACCTTGAACTTCCAGCGATTATCCTCGTCGCTCTTTACCACCGTCTTGAACTTATAAACCTCGGTACCAACTACGTTCTCGGCATCTATTTCAAACGGGACATACAGCGTCGCAACCTTCCCCGCATTGAACGTGCGGTCCAAGGTCACGCTATTGACGGTAATGTCAGAAGTGATTTCGACAGCATCAGCCTCATCAAGATTAGGTTCATCTGCACCACCGTAGTTGCCGTTGATGACTGCTGCACGAGTAGTCACAATTTCACCGCCCACCTTGGTGTTGGATTCCGTGATGGTGATAGCGCCATACTGCGTTTCGACTGATTCCGGAATCCACTTGGCATAGAATGTCTTGTCGCCGGTAGAGCCCTGTTTAATCATCGTAACAGGCTCGCCATTCAAATCCTCATTATCAAACCAACCGCCAAAGGTATAACCAGGCCTTGTAGGATCCTTCAAACTAACATTTTGATTCACCCTGTATGTTTTCTTATTATCCTTATTATTCGTCGCATTTTCAGCATTAAGAATATAAGTGATGTTATAATCTATAATTTTCCACTTAGGTAAAAGAGTAATAGAAGCATTCGCACTATACTCAGCTCCTAAATTGAATGTCTGCGCCGCGTTCTCCGTAATCCAGGCAGTCTGTTCATATCCCTTACGAGTAAAATCACCTGAATTTTTAAGCGTAATTGCGCCACCATGGAATAACGTATCAGGATTTATCGTTCCACGGCCATCATTTCCAGCCAAATAGGTTATAATATATTTCTTCTTATTCCACTTAGCATATAAAGTCTTATCACCAGTCGTACCCTTTGTTATCTGAGTAGCCTTATTGGAATACACCCCATCTTCATAATTATAGAACCAATTATCAAAGTCATAACCATCCCTTGTTGGTGCACTGAAAGAGAATGATTCTGTCTCAACAGTATACTTTACTTTGTTGTCTTCAGGATTTGAGCCACCGTCTGTTTCGTAAATAATGTCAAACGTATCCAAAGACCATGCAGCAACAAGGTTAATGCTCTGTGTTATCGTCGTCGTATCGAAGTCAAACGTATTTTCGCAAGGAGCTTCATTCAGGCACCAACCACCAAACACATATCCATCATCAGCCTCCGGATCCAGCTTTTTTGTAAGATGCTCGCCTTTTCCAACCTTGACATAAGATACCTTCGTCTTGCCATGACTATTGGCATCAAAGGTAACCGTATAGGTTTCAACTGCAGTCCATACGGCCTTAAGATTTACCGACCCCTCAACATTTATCGTTTTTAGATCCAATGTATAGTCATCCGGTTCGTCTTCTTCGCCAAGGACAATGCTTTCATACGCCCAACCAGTAAAGTACAAATATAAATTGCATCCATTTTCTCCCTGATCAGAACAATATCTGGTCGGCAAATCTCCTATGCCTTCAACCGTAATGCGTTCACCTTGAGCGACCGACTTCGTTCGTGTTGCAGACTCAGCAAAGCCTTCAACGGCAGGAAAAACTCCTGGATTAGCATCAAATGTTACCACATAAACAGGTTTCCATGCTGCGTATATTGTTACCGGTTTCGACACCTCGCCGAGATTTTCTATCGGCACAGCATTTTCACCTTTTGACAAAGACCAACCAGCAAAAGCCCAAGCACCTGTATGGTACGGCATTGTTATTTCATCAGCAGTAATCTGCACACCAGCAGCAAGGAATTTTACCTTTTTGGCATTTGCAGGGAAAATGCCTCCATTTGCATCAAACGTAATCTTGTATCCATCAGCACCATAACCGTTCAAAGAAACCGAATTCTCTCCAGTTGACCAAGCGCCCTCCTTGCTGCAAGAATCTGCATACCACACACCTTCATTTTGTAAGCATGATGTTTCGTCATTATGGTTCGCAACACTACAAACACCCCAATTACCATCATTTGCTTCACACATGCTTTTTCCGTCATTGACATCAGAAACGCCATGTGAATTATTCGTAACTTTAGTGGAATCTTTTATTTTATCAACACCCTTTGCAACAACATCGGTATCGTAGTAGCAATCATCAATGTTTAAGGAACCATTTTCTTTTTGCTGTCCAACAATACCACCAACAGCACCATTGCCCGTATTTACAAGAGTTGTTCCCGCATAAACACAGGATTTAATTGTTACCGTAGTTCCTTTTTTTGTGAGGCCAACTATACCACCAATCTGCGCATCTTGTCCAGAAACTTGAATTCCAACATAACTTAAACAATTGGATATCGTCCCTTGCCAAAGAGCACCAGCAATTCCGCCAACACCTTGTCCCTTTCCACTTGTAAATATCGAACCTGAAGTAACACAGTTGTCAATGGTTCCATTTTGCATCCAACCAACAATACCACCCACTGATATTTGGTTCTCTTTGCCATCCTCCAAAATGTTGGTTGAACTATGAATATTCAAATTTTCGATAATCAAATTTCTTACAGTTCCTCCACTCATAGCACCAACGAATCCAACATTTTGCCCATACCTTTCATCATTGTATCTTTCAATTAACTCTTCACCATCGTATTTCACATTCCGAATAACATGTTGCTGGCCATCAAATATTCCCTGAAATTTTTTATCACCCTTTCCACCACAAATAGGCGTGAAATATTTATTACCCATATCCAAATTAGACTCAAGCCTAGCGCTTACAACAAATTGCTGGTCACCTGTACCAGTTTTTATATTCGTCGTATCAGCAAACCAAGCCAATTCCGCTTCATTAGTAATAATGAAGACTTTTTTCGCATCTTGCGAAGGTCTGGTCTTCGTCACGCCGTCCCATGCACCAAACCCCTGGCTTGCCAAAACCAGGCCGGCAATTAGAACAAATTTGTTCAAAAATGACCAATTTTTCATATTTCCTACACCTTGTTTTTTTTTCTTTACATAGTACAATTTAGAATATTTTACTTTGTCAGTCAAGAGTAAATTGCACAAAATGCTTACGAAAATATTACAACAAAAAAAATATGTGACGGTGGTCACCCAGGAAACCTATAAAATGGGTGGGAAATAGCCGATGATGGGATTCTAGATGGCGGGTCGAGGCCCGCCATGACGATAGTGGATCCCCGCCGGAGCCTGCCCTGAGCAAGGCCGAATGGGCGGGGATGACATGGGTAAGGCGGGGTGACAAAGCGGCTGGAGCGAGGGGGAGGCCTCCCCCTTTGGCAAATTTTTCTACATTTTCGCGCGAAAAATTTTATCCAAGGATAAACTCATGAAACGTACTCATAACTGCGGCCAGCTGCGCAAGGCAGATGTTGGCCAGACCGTAACACTCGCCGGTTGGGTGGACCGCCGCCGCGACCATGGTGGTGTGATTTTTGTGGACCTCCGCGACAAGTATGGCAAGACCCAGATCGTCTTCAACCCGGACTACAATGCCGACGTGATGAAGACCGCCGAACAGCTCCGCAACGAATACGTGATTACGGTGACCGGCAAGGTTTACGCCCGCGAAGAGGGCAACGCCAACGAGAAGCTCGCCACGGGTGAAATCGAAGTCAAGATTGACTCCATCGAAATCCTGAACGCGGCCCTCACCTCCCCGCTCGCCATCAACGACCCCAACGAAGAGTGCAAGGAAAACGACGACCTGCGCCTGCAGTACCGTTACCTCGACCTCCGCCGTCCGTGGATCCAGAAGAAGCTGTTGCTCAAGAGCCGCTTCCTCAAGGCCGTGTACGACTTCTTCTACGCCAACGGTTTCGAAAACATCGAGACTCCGGTGCTCTGCAAGTCCACTCCGGAAGGCGCCCGCGACTACCTGGTGCCGTCCCGCGTGAACCCGGGCAAGTTCTACGCCCTGCCGCAGTCTCCGCAGCAGTACAAGCAGCTCTTGATGATTGCCGGCATGGACCGCTACTTCCAGATTGCCAAGTGCTTCCGCGATGAAGACCTCCGCGCCGACCGTCAACCGGAATTTACGCAGATTGACGTCGAAATGTCCTTCGTGGACCAGGACGACGTGATGGCCATGTTCGACAAGTTCGTGACCGAAGTGCTCGGCAAGGTCTGGGACTTCGAACCGCCCAAGAAGATCCGCCGCATGAAGTGGCACGAAGCCATGCTCAAGTACGGTTCCGACAAGCCGGACCTCCGCTTCGACCTTGAAATCCACGACGTGTCTGAAATCGGTGCAAAGTCCGAATTCGGCGTGTTCAAGAACTGCGTTGCCGCCGGTGGCAAGATTCGCGGTATCGCTGCCAAGGGCTGCGTGGACTTCACCCGCAAGCAGATCGACGAACTCACCGCTTACGTGGGCAAGTACGGTTCCAAGGGCCTCGTGTGGATGCGCGTCAAGGAAAACGACGAAGTGGAAACCCAGGTCGGCAAGTTCTTTACGACTGAACAGTTGAACGAACTGCGCGACGCCGTCGGTGCCAAGTGCGGTGACATGATGTTCTTCATCGCAGGCCCCGAAAAGGTTGCAGCAACCGCCATGGGTCAGCTCCGCTTGGAAGTCGCCCGCATCAAGGGTCTCCGCGACCCGAAGAAGCGCGAGTTCGTGTGGATTACCGAATTCCCGATGTTCGAATACAGCGACACCGAAGGCCGCTACATGGCCATGCACCACCCGTTCACCAACCCGCTTCCGGAACACCTCGACATGATGCTGGGCGGCAACCTCAAGGATTGCAACGCCGAAGCTTATGACCTTGTTCTGAACGGTGTTGAAATCGGTGGCGGTTCTATCCGTATTCACAACCCGGAAGTCCAGGAAAAGGTGTTCCGCCTGCTCGGCCTCTCCGAAGAACAGGTGAAGGAAAAGTTCGGCTTCTTCGTCGACGCCTTCAAGTACGGCGCTCCTCCGCACGGTGGCCTCGCCTTCGGCTTGGACCGCGTTGTCGCTACCATGGAAGGTGAAGAATCCATCCGCGACTTCATCGCGTTCCCGAAGAACACGAGTGCCTCTAGCCCGATGGACCAGTGCCCGAGCGAAGTGGACCTCCAGCAGCTGCAGGATATTCATATTTCCGTGCAGATGCCGAAAGGAGCTGAAAAGAAGTAAGGCTTAACACGTGGTGTCATCCTGAGCAAGCGAAGCGCGTCGAAGGATCTCAAAGAAAATCATTATAAGATTCTGCTCCTTCGAACCTAAGAATTGTAGAGCAACAAGTTGCTCATAATTCTATATCGACTTCGCCTGATTCTATCGCCCTATCGCTACGCTCCAGGGCTCCAGAATGACAGGCTTCGCTCAGAATGACACGGCAACAATTATTTGCCCCGCAAGTGCGGGGCTTTTTTGTGGGTCTGAACGGTGCGGGCTACTTGAGTCCGTACTTTTCTTTTAGGGCGATGCGTTCTTCGTCGGAGAGGCTTTTCAGGTAGGCTTTCCAGCCGGGGCAGAAGTTGATATGGAACCGCCAGAACCGCCCGATGAGGGACTTGGGGTTCTTGTCGTACTGGGCACGGATTTTGCAATTTGCACAGGCCATAGGGGTCCTCCGTTTTATTACAAGATAACATTTTAAAAACAAAGCAGGGCGTTGCGGGGCGGCGTTTGAGCCCCGCAGAGGGGGTGTGCGGAAGACCCGGCATGGGCGGGGCTGAAGCCAGGGGGATTCCTCCCCCACCATAAAAAAAGAGAACTGCCGTTAAGCAGTCCTCTTTGGGAAAAGGAGATCCCCGCCTTGCTTCGACAAAGCTCAGCACAGGTCGCGGGGATGACATTAGAATTACTTCACCTTGAGGGCGCCGCGTTCCAACTTAATCGTGAAGTTGGTGATGTCGCAAACTTCGCTGGGACCCCAGTACTGGATCGGACCCGGATAGGTGTAGGATTCAGTCTTGGCCCAAACGTCGCGGTTCTTGGCGAAGAACTTGAAGGGAGCACCGTCGAGTTCCACGAGAGCCTTCTGGATAACCGGCTTGTCAGCACCGTGACGACGTTCGATGTTCATCATCATGGTGATAGGAATGCCACCGGCAGTCCACTTTTCGATGCCCTTCGTGAGGTCACGCACAGAACTCATGTAGCCGTTCATCTTGTTGAAGGCGAGCACAGAGGCGGTGAAACCGAGGCTGTAGCAGTAGTCGGCGTCGAAGTTCGACGGAGCGGCGCAGCGGCCTTCGTAACCGAAGAAGTGGTTGAGGGCGCTGAACTTGCCCTTGAAGTTCTTGCGGCTCTTGAGTTCCTTCTTGACCATTTCGATGACGAGCTTTTCGGTTTCGATGAGGGAAACCTGCACGTTGCCGTGGCTGTCGCGGTCGAGCATCAGCTGGCCCTGAGTGGTAGAGGGGAGGCTCTTGAGGACTTCGGCAGAAGCCTTGGAAATCCACTTGCAGAGCAGTTCCACCTTGGCGGCGGTGTCGAGGCCTTCGACTTCCTTCTCGTGATGAGCGAGGGCTTCAGAGAGTTCGGAAATGAGCACGCCAACATCCGGGATGAATTCGAGGAGGCCTTCCGGAATCAGGCAGACGCCGAAGTTCTTGCCGGCAGCGGCACGGGCAGCGACGATGTCTGCGACGTACTTGATGACCTGCTTCAGCTTCATCTTCTTGGCCTTGACTTCTTCAGAGATCAAGCAGATGTTCGGGTGGGTCTGGAGAGCGGCTTCGAGAGCAATGTGAGAAGCGCTACGGCCCATGAGCTTGATGAAGTGCCAGTACTTCTGAGCGGAGTTGGCATCGCGCATGATGTTGCCGATGAGTTCGGAGTAGGTCTTGACGGCAGTGTCGAAACCGAAGGAGGTTTCGATGTATTCGTTCTTGAGGTCGCCGTCGATGGTCTTCGGGCAGCCGCAAACCACGCAGCTTGCGCCGTTGGCCTGGAAGTATTCACCGAGAAC
>DFTB01000017.1 GCA_002382975.1 Fibrobacter sp. UBA4223 | reverse complement strand
GTCTAACTTTTTGGGTTCACATCATAGAAGGGGTAGCGAAAGACGAAAGGAGATCCCCGCCTGCGCGGGGATGACATTCGGCTGGAGCGAGGGGAAGGCTTTCCCCTTTCATATAAGCGCCTTTTTCGTGAGCATTTCTAGTAACTAGCAACTAGTAACTATTAACTATTAGCTATCTTTGTGCCCATTATGGAAACTCGTTACAATTCTAAAGATGTGGAAGCCCGATGGCATAAGACCTGGGCTGAGAATAACAGTTTTGCACCCAGCGGAAAGGGCGAACCGTTCTCGGTCGTGATTCCGCCCCCGAACGTTACCGGCGCACTCCATTTGGGACACGCGCTCAACGATACGCTCCAGGATATTTTGGTACGCTACCGCCGTAAGACGGGCCGCGACACGCTGTGGATTCCGGGTACGGACCACGCGGGCATTGCCACGCAGGCTGTCGTCGAAAAGCGCCTTTTCCAGGACGAACACAAGACCCGCCACGACATCGGCCGCGACGCGCTGGTGGAACGCATCTGGAAGTGGAAGGACGAATACGAGGCCCGTATCACGAAGCAGCTCAAGAGCCTGGGCGTCAGCTGCGACTGGAGCCGTCAGCGCTTTACGCTGGACCCGGTCTGCGCGAAGGCCGTGCGCCACGCCTTCTTCAACCTGTTCAAGAAGGGACTCATTTACCGCGGCAAGCGCCTGGTGAACTGGGATACCAAGCTCCAGACCGCCGTTGCCGACGACGAAATCTACTACGAACACGTGAAGGGCCACTTCTGGACGTTCAAGTACCCCCTGGCCGACGGTTCGGGATTTATCCCCGTTTCGACAACCCGTCCGGAAACCATCATGGGCGATACCGCCCTCGCCGTGCACCCCAACGACGAACGCTATGCACAGTTCATCGGCAAGATGCTCAAGGTGCCCTTCGTTGACCGCGAAATCCCGGTGATTGCCGACGCTATCCTCGTGGACAAGGACTTCGGTACGGGTTCCGTGAAGGTGACTCCGGCTCACGACCCGAACGACTATGCGACGGGCCTGCGCCACAAGCTCCCGATGATCAACATCATGAACGACGACGGCAGCCTGAACGAGAACGCCGGCAAGTTCCAGGGCCTCAAGGGCCAGGCCGCCCGCGACGCCGTTGTGGCAGGTCTCGAAGAACTCGGACTTTTGATCAAGGTGGAAGACCACGAAATGGACGTGGGCCACTCTGACCGTTCCAAGACTGTTATCGAGCCGTACCTCAGCGACCAGTGGTTCGTGAAGATGGACGTGCTCGCCGAAAACGCGATGAACGCCGTGAAGTCGGGCGAAATCAAGATTATCCCCGAACGCTACGCCAACAAGTATCTGGACTGGCTCGCCGAAAAGCGCGACTGGTGCATCAGCCGTCAGCTCTGGTGGGGCCACCGCATTCCCATTTGGCACACGGACGCTAGCGAAGACGAATTGAAGGCCGCATTCGCGGGCCGCGACGACATCTACTTCTACAAGGCCGAAAACGGCGGCTACCTGGTGTGCAGCCAGGAAGAAGACCTGAAGTCTGACGCCGTTCCGGGTCACGAACTCAAGCAGGAAGAAGACGTGCTCGACACGTGGTTCTCCAGTGGTTTGTGGCCGCATTCTACCATGGGTTGGCCGGAAAATACCGACACGCTCAAGCGCTACTACCCCACCAGCGTGCTCGTAACTAGCCGCGACATCATTACGCTGTGGGTCGCCCGCATGGTGCTCTTTAGCCAGGAAAACATGGGCACGGTCCCGTTCCACACGGTGTACATCCACCCGAAGATTTTGGACGGCAATGGCCAGACCATGAGCAAGTCCAAGGGCAACGGCGTGGACCCGATGGATATCGAAGAGAAGTACGGCACCGACGCTCTGCGCTTTGTGATGGCAAGCCTTTGCACCGACAACCAGGACGTGCGCCTGCCGGTGAAGAAGGAAAAGCAGCCGGATGGCCGCGAAATCAATACCAGCGAAAAGTTCGAAATCGGCCGTAACTTCAGCAACAAGCTGTGGAACGCCTGCCGCTTCCTTTACCCGCAGCTCGAACAGGCCGGTGCGCTTGCCGCCGAGCTCCCGATGGACAAGAGCTTGTTCGCACTCGAAGACAAGTGGATTCTTAGCCGCCTGCAGACGACCATCAAGGACGCCACCCGCATGCTCGAAGAATACCACTTCGCCGAACTCGCCGGATTCCTGTACCGCTTCGTGTGGGACGACGTTTGCTCCAGCTACTTGGAAATCAAGAAGTCCGTGATCAACAGCGAAACGCTCACCGCCGAAAAGAAGAACGCCATGGCCATCCTCAGTTACGTGCTGAAGAACGTGCTTGACCTGTTGCACCCGGTGATGCCGTTCATTACCGAAGAGCTCAACAGCATCCTGTTCCAGGGCAGCGAAATGGTCATCAGCCGCGCATGGCCCAAGGCCGACGAATCCCTCATCGACGCAAAGATCGAAGCCGCATTCGACCAGGCATTTGCCGTGGTGGAAAGCGTGCGTGGCGTGCGTGGCCGCTACAACGTGAGCCCCGCTACCAAGCTCAGCGCCGTGGTGAGCGTGGACGATGCCGCGACGGAAGCCAGCGTGAAGGACTGCATGGCAATCATCACCGAGCTCTCGGGTCTTTCTGACCTGAGCGTCGCCGTGAAGGCCGCCAAGCCGAAGTTCAGCGCCAGCGCCGTGGTGCCCGGTGGCGAACTCTACATCCCGCTGGAAGGTATCCTCGACCCGGCAGCAGAAATCGCCCGCTTGGAAAAGGAAATCGAGAAGGCCAAGGCATTCGCCGCCAGCATCGAGAAGAAGCTTTCGAACCAGAAGTTCGTCAGTGGCGCTCCCGAAGCCGTGGTGAACGCCGAACGCACCAAGCTCGCTACGCAGCAAGACATTATCGCGAAGAATGAGGCGGCGCTGAAGGAACTGAAGTGACACAAGCCGCGAATGCGGATTGTGTCATCCTGAGCGGAGAGGCGCAAGCCTCGTAGTCGAAGGATCTAAATTTTAAGAGGTGTTCTTAGAACACCTCTTTTTTGTCAACCTATTTCCCGAACAAATCCGAATGCGAACCAGTCGCAGTCGCCGAAAGAATCAATTCATCGTTGAATATCTGATACATCAAAAGCCAATCCGGTTCAATATGGCATTCCCTAAAATCGGACAGAGTCCCAACTAGCTGACGATCTCGATTGTTAGGCGGAAGTGGTTACAAAGGCTATTCCTCCAGCATAGAGGCAACAGCATCTGCCACAGTGGCATAAGGGCCATGGAGATTTTTGCGACTACGGGTATCTTCAATAGCCTTTTCCAAAGACAAGTCTTCGGGGGCATGGCGAACATCAAAAGGAATACCGTTATGTTCGATGGCAAAAGTCAAGAAAATACGGATAGCCGTAGAGGTATCCATGCCTAGAGACTGGAACAAGTCGTCCGACTTTTTTTTCAGGTCATCATCGACCCTCATTTGCAGCGTAGCCATAGTTAAGCTCCTTTTTTCCGTAAATATACACAATTTTGCATTACAAGTCAATAAATTTTAACGAAAATGTATTGACAAGTCATTACAAATTCAAAAACAAATTTTGAATTCTAAAATCCGTTCCCGTTTGTTTCTCGCCAATTTGCAACTTTTAAGTAACTTCATAACGACATAGTTCTAAACTTCACTTTTATCTTGGACTTGAAAAACTGCCATATTTTCAACCATTCGCGAATAAAGCCGACACTCACACTGTAAGTCTCTCCATCATTGCGACATTTTTACAATCAAAAGAACCCTTTTTCTATTGATTTCAATTTTTTTCTCAAAAAAGCTATTTTCTCCTTTATCTGCGTTAGGGATAGTGACCCCTTGGGGCGGCACTGTGGTGCCGTTTTAGGAGGCTGGCGACGAGCGTAGCGATGGCGGAAGCCCCTAAAATATAGCCCGACCCGCACGAATAGTGCGGGAAACGTCCAAGGAAATCCCCGTGATTCTATCGCTGCGCTCCAGAATGACAGCGGGAATGTCAAGAAAGGGCCCTACAGCCCTAGCGTCTTTTCGAATTCGGCCAGCAACTTGCGGCCCTGTTCCCATTCGCCCAGGTTGGAGTCGGCGTTGATATGCCCGAGGCATCCCACATCCACGAACATAGAGCCCCAGGCATCCGCAAACTGGCGGGCCCGTTCTATGGACACGTAGATGTCGTTTTCGCTGGCCACAACGCAACTGGGCACGGGCAATTTTTGCAGGGGTACAGGCGCAAAATCTTTTGCGAGGTCAAGCTTATCCACATCGGCTGGCGCCACAAGAAAAACCGCCTTGACGTTGCCGGGGACTCCGCCTTTTGCCGACTTTTCCAAAAGCCAGTGAACCGTAGTGACCACCCCCAGGCTGTGGGACACAAGAATGGTATCCATTTTCAGGCCAGCCACGGTTTCGTCAAGGGTTGACACCCAATCCGCCTTTAAGGGATGGTCCCAACTGTGCTGATAGACACGGCTTGCGTCGGGCAGGCTCTTTGTCCAGTAGGTTTGCCAATGGGTAGGTCCGGAGTTGCTGTATCCGGGGACAATCAGGTAATGCATTGCAGACAAATTTAGCAATCAATCCCAGTTGATGCTGGGAGGCGGGTTCTTGAGGTCCTTATTTTGCTTGGCGGCCTCGAATTTCTTTTCCAGAAGTTCTGCACGGCTTTTCTGGGCTTCCTTGGCGGCGGCGAACTTGGCGTCCAATTCGGAACTGCGGGACTTCTGTTCTTTCAAGAAATCGTCGAAGGACTTGAGTTCCTTCTTGAATTCCTTGTGGGAAAGGACCTCGCCGGTATCGGCGTCCACCACGATTTCGCCCTTGCACATGGGGCATTCGACAGTCAGCGTTCTCACGGCCATAGAGTCTCCTAATCCCTGCGCCCGCCGATAAGGCCTGCGCGGTACGCCCAGTAGAGCAGTTGCAAAATGGAGGAAACGGCGGCAGCCACATAGGTAAGCCCCGCCGCAAAGAGCACACCGGAGACGGTGTTGTATTCCCGACCCTGGGCCACGATGTCCATGCGGGCAAGGGACTTCTTGGCGCGGGAAGAGGCGTCAAATTCCACAGGGACCGTCACCAAGGTAAAGAACGTCGCAATGGCAAAAAGCAGCACACCCACAATGGCCAGAGAATACCCCAGTGCCCTACCGGCGCTCATCAAGATAATTCCGAGAATCACAAGCCAGGGCCCTAGATTGGAGCCGATATTTGCCGCAGGGACAATAAAGGAACGAAGCCACAGGGGGAAATACCCCTGGGCATGCTGGATGGCGTGGCCCACCTCGTGGGCAGCAACACCTGCGGCGCTAGCGTTCTGGCCGTAATAGACTTCCTTGGACAGGTTCAGGGTCTTGTTCAGGGGGTTGTAATGGTCCGACAAAAACCCCTGATGCACCAGGACCTTCACATCGGTAATGCCCGCATCCATGAGGATGGCCTTGGCCACATCAGCACCGGTAAGCCCGCTCGTAATGCGGACTTTCTGGCCCGCCGCAAAGCGGCTCTTGACCAGCATGGAAACGGCACCCGAAAGCACCAGGGTCACAAGCAATATGGACATGTACAAAGGATCGAACATCATAAGCGGATCTCCTGGGGAATAATATACAAAATAGTTGTGAGTTGTGAGTGGTGAGTGGTGAGTGGTGAGTGGTGAGTGGTGAGTTGTGAGTGGTGAGTTATGAGTTGTGAGTTGTGAGTTGCGAGGTTCGGGATGTGGGCCTTAAACGTTGTCATCCCCGACTTGGTCGGGGATCCGCTAGACGTAGGTGTTAAGGGTATGAGGTTCGAGGTTCGAGGCACGAGGTTGACACCTCTTGAGACCTGCAGTCCTAACCACTGTTTACTGACCTCTTTACCTCTTGAGACCAGTGGCCCCTAGATCCTAGTCCCTAAATCCTAACCCCTACATATCTCCGGTCTTGAGCCTGGAGCCGTCCCGCAGGTGGGTAAGCGTCAGGCCTAAAACCATGTAGAATACCGCCTGGGTCGCCAGAGGCAAGAGGTAGGTAGCGGCATCGCTAACGCCTGCACCCCGCTGTTCAATGGCAAGCCACGCCGGAATGGCAAAAGTCGAGGGGAAAAAGTTGGAAAGTCCTTTCATCCAGATCGGGGCCAATTCAACAGGCCAACTGAAATTGGACAAGAACAGGAGCGGAATGGACATGTACAGGAACAGCTGCACGCTGGTTTCGCGACGCAAAAACACCTGGGACACCACCATGCCGAAATTGATGACCGCAAGCAGAAAAATAAAGGTAAATACCGCCATGGGCAAGAATTCGCCACGACGGGGAAAGTCAAAGACATCGTAGATCACGAAATGATAAAACAGAATGAAGCTGCAATAGTGAACAAAGTAAGCGAAGGAGCGACCAAAGTACCGATAGAACAAGCCTTCATTTTCATGAGCGGTATTGCGTTGCAACTTGCGGAACTTGCGGTGGGCGCGGGCGCCTCCAAGCAGGCAAAGGCCAATCACCAAGGTCTGCTGCAATATCAGCACCAGCACGCTAGGGACAACGTAGTTGGAATAGCTACCCGTATTGTTGTACATGGTCTGAATGCCCAGGGGAATCGGGTCACGCATAGCCATGGCCTGTGCGGCGGGAACCTTCTTGGAAAGGGCGATTCGCTTGACCTTGGTTGTTGCCCCGAGGGTCAAGGCACAGGTGGAAAAAGCCGTAGAGATGTTTCCGTGGAGCATCACGTAGGCGCCATGGGTAAACACGTTGACCACCACATTCTCGCCCTTCTGCAAATTCGCTTCCATCCCCTTGGGAATGACCATAAAGCCGTATATCTCTTCGCTCGCCATGGATTCTTCGGCATCGTGAATTTGGCCGAAGGTTTGCCGCACGCTCACCTGCTGAGAAGCGTCTGCCATCTGGACGAGTTCGCGAGAAAGCTTGCTGTGGTCCATATCCACGACGGCTACGGGAATCTTGGAAACGGTCTGGTACTTGTAGGGCATGGGGTAATAGAACGCATAGAGCACGCCAGCCACCACCAGCAAAAGCACCGCCGCCGCGTCGGTATAGAACAGTTTCCATTCCGCAACGGCCACCATGAAGAACCGCTTGAGGGCATCAATCATCTGACACCTCCGGCGGTCGATTTTCTTCGCTATGGTTCATCTGTGGGTTCATCAGGTTCAGATGCAGCCTTTCCGTATTTCGGGCCCCATGTCTGTTTCCGATTCCATAATTCGCAGGATTCAAATCGTCGGCGACCACGCCCAGGGCAGCCTTAATCTTGTCCTTCGCAGATCCGTGCTGTCGGACCCAGTTCAATTCCTTGCGCTTGGAGGCAGACCAGCGCACATACAGAAGTCTTGTGGCCAGCAGCTGCCAGAACAGTCCCATAAAAAGAAGGGTGACGATACTATCCCAAGCGTGCGCGCTGCCGGCAGGGCCCACCAACATGGCGGACTGGACCTTGAGCAGGTGGGTCAGCGGCAACAGGTAGGCAAAACAGCGCACCACAAAGGGCATAGCCATCAGGGGGAACGTCTGCCCCGCAAAGGCAAAGGCAGGGCCACCAATCACACCCGCCACGCTTGTAGCCATGCGCATGTTTCCCGTAATGCCCACAAAGGTCGCTCCGGCCCCGGTACAGGCCAAAATCATAGCCAACTGGCCCGCCGCCACCAAGACGAACTCCCTAAAGGTCATGGGGGTCAGCGTGCTATGGGCGTAGGCATAGACCGCCATGAAGGCAAGCCACTGGACAACAATCAGGGGCAACATGGTCGCGCACATAAGGACGGCGCGGGATTTTCCGGCACGCCCGATCATCCAGCGAACCGTATGGTCCCTGAAGGGGAAACTGAACACGTAAACCGCCCCAAGAATCGCCGCCAGATGGAAGATGGCACTGACCAGCCCCAGCCCCAAGAACCCTTGGTAGTTACCTTCGAGATTGCCGACGGAATGGAGTTCCACCTGGACAGGATTGTTGATTCCTGCGGTAAAGAGCCCTTCGCCCACATTCGTCACCACCGCACGGATTTCTTTCAAGGCAAAGGAATTGGTCAGGTAGTTCTGCCCGCTGGAAAACACGGGAATCACAGGCGTCTCGAGGCGAAGGGCGCGGCGTTCCATATTGTAGGGAATAACGAGAAACGCCTGCAAGTCTCCACGGATTACCGCATGTTCGCATTCCCCGATGTCGCTGCACTCCTGGACCACATCCAGAACGGGGTCCGACCGTAACGCGTTTTCCAGCTTATCGGCTAGCAGGGACGCGTCCTGACGGACAATTCCGATGGGCACGTGCTGAATAATACGGGCGGAGAAAAACTCCACCATGAACATGGAGGTTCCCACGGGCAAAAGAAGAATCACCAGCCACAAGACGATGTTTGGACTGAAATAAATCTTCTTGACCGTGTCTAAAAAGGCCCTGAACAATTTTATTTCCTACACCAAGGAGGTTCCCGCCTTCGCGGGAATGACAATTACGCTACTTCAGTTGCTCCAGCGGGAACAACACGCTCATGCCGGGCCTCAGGTTTTCTACCTCTACCGTGGGGCGCAGGCGCACTTCGAATGTCTTTAGGTCAAAGCCGCCGCTTTCCTTGGAGCTTTTCCAGGTGGCATAGTCCCCAACAGGGGCAATGTAGGACACTTCCATCTCCACGGCGGCGTTCAATGCCGGAACTGGCAGAACAAAGGTCTTGCCCTTGGTCACGTTCTTCAAAAAATCTTCCCGCAGGTGGAACACCGCCCAGGCGTCCTTCAGGTCGGTCACGGCGATTACCGGCATGCCCGCCCCCACGACCTCGCCTTCTTCCACTACCTTCAGGGTGACCTCGCCCGCGATGGGGCTCTTGATTTTTGTTTCTTCCAAGTAAGCGTTCACCTCGGCGTTGGCGCCTTCGGCCTGCTTCACCAGGGCTTCTGCCGCCTCCTTGTCTTCGTCGCGGGCGCCCGCCAGGGCCATCTCGTACTGGGCCCGAGCCGCATCGGCAGCCCCCTGGGAGGCCTTCATCTGGGTTTCGGCCTCGTCCCGCTTCTGCAGCGGGAGCACGCCTTCGTTATAGAGTTTCTGCACCCGCTCGTAGGTGTTCTTCGCCAGGTTGGCGGCATCTTGTGCACGGGCCGCCATGGCCTTCAGGGCCTTGACGTCTTCGGAGCGGGCACCGTTTTTCGCCTTGTTGGCCTGGGCCTTGGCCGCCCCCAGCGCTCCCTGGGCCTGCATTTTCTTGGCCTCAATTTCGGGGCTGTTGATGACCGCCACCAAGGCGTTCTTCTTGACAGTCTGACCCTCACGGACCAAAAGTTTTTCTATGCGTCCGGGGACTTTCCCTGCCACCAACACGCGGCGGGCTTCCATCTGGCCCTGCAAGTACTTGTCCTTCGGCTTTGTCGCAAATTCTTGAAGTTGCAGAATAGCCGCCACCATAAGGGCCACCAGCACGACAATCGCAAAAATCTTGCTTGCAAACTTTATCTTGTCCATTATTCCTTCCCCACAGTTTTGCTATTCAACATGGCCCCCGCCTGTTCCACCTCGCCGCTGGCTTCCAGCAGGCCAAGCCAGGCGATGACCGCATCGTAATGGGCCTTCAAATCGGCCACCTGGAGGCGCGACAGCGCAAGTTCTGCATCCACCACGTCCAGGCCCGTAGCTAGGCCGGACTCGTAGGCCAGCTTTTGGCTGCGGAGGGCCTCGTCCGCAAGCTCCCGGGTTTTCTTCAGGCTCTCCAGACGGCCCTTGGCATGCTCCAGCTCACGCCAGCGCTTTTCTACCAAAAGGCCGATGTTGTCCAGGGTCTGCTCTTCCATACTGGCCAGGGAGCGGTCCATGGCCTTGGCGTTTGCCACCTTGGAGCGGGTCTCGCCACCCTTGAACAAATCCCACTGTGCCTTGGCACCTACGGCCCATTCAGGCTCCAGAATGGTCAGGTCCTTGGTGTAGAGTTCCTTGTAGGCAAAAAGCGCTACCGTCGGGAAATAGTCCGCACGGGCGGCACTCACCGCATCCTGGCTGCGCTTGCGCTCCGTACGGAGCTGTCTCAGTCCCGGATGGTTTTCCCGGGCCTTCTGCTTGATTTCTTCCATGGTCCGAACGTTTTCCGGAGCTTCCACCGGTGTGACCGCCGTAATGTTCGTGTCCGTATGGAGCAGGCTTGCAAGAGCCATCCGGGCAAGGGACTGGTCCCGCAGGGCGTCGTCGTAGGCGTTTTCCGCCTCGGCCAGCGCCACTTCGGCACGGAGCCTTTCCGCCTTGCTGATCTGGCCGCTGGCCTCCAGCTTCTTGGAGCGCTCCAGGTGTTCTTCCAGATTCTTCTTGGTGTTCTCCCGCATCACCGCCAGTTCTTCGGCCAGCCTAAGGGTAAAGTACTTGGTGGCCACATCCATCAAGATGGCATTTTGCGCCATGTCAAAAGCGGCCTTCTTGGCGTTTACGTTTTCCTTGGCGGCATCGTAGGCGGAATAAATCTTGAGACCCGTAAAAATGGGCCAGATGGCTGTAAGCCGAGCATTAAAGAACAGTTCGTCCTGGACCTTCATCCGGAATTCGGCATCGTCAATCTGGGATTTTGCCGCATCCATCTGCTGTTGGGTGGCAGCAGCGTATTCATCGGCCTTCTGCTGGGCGATTTCCTGGGCGGTTCCTCCGAGCCTACTT
The DNA here is from genome assembly GCA_002382975.1 of Fibrobacter sp. UBA4223. GTDB lineage: Bacteria > Fibrobacterota > Fibrobacteria > Fibrobacterales > Fibrobacteraceae > Fibrobacter. Next base: position 271,097 of record DFTB01000017.1, on the reverse strand, counting down.
TTGGCGAAAGCATCTGCCTGGGCTGCGGACAGCCCCTGAGCCAATGCACCGTTATAGGCCTGGGCATACCCCGCACTGGCCTGGTTATAGGCGTCAATGTAGGCCTTGGAATAGGCGGCAGCCGGAGCCACCGTAGATAGCCCGCCTGCAATACCGCTCAGGGCCTGCTGAATTTCACCTAAATCGATGTAAATGGGGTCGTTAATTCTCGTAACGCCTGCGCTCAGGCTTACCGTAGGCATAAAACGGGAACGGGCCTCGCCCTGGGCGCTTTCGGCCATGTCCACCTTGGCCTTTTCGGCCTTGATTTGCGCATTACCGGACTTGGCCATTGAAAGCGCGTCTTGCAGGGTGATAGGCGCCGACCACGCCAGCGCTACCCCAAAGAGAACTGACAAAAAACACTTTCCCATAACTGTAAAAGATACAAAAACAGGCACTGATAAATCTTACGAAAAAATAATTTCGTGGAATTTGATGTAATATAAGAAAATTGAAACTTACTCCACCATCGCTCCTCTGGAGGGTAGCAAACAGAAAGCAGATTTTCTATCTTCTAGATTGTAAGGAAAAAGGGTTACCCATGTACGAAACTTTGAAACAAAGAATCAAATGTCCTGAACTCCATGAAAAAATCCGTTCCAGCAGCGAGGCCGCCAGTTACATTACTCCGGGCATGACCATCGGCGTTAGCGGATTCACCCTCTCAGGTTACCCAAAAGAAGTCGCCAAGGCTCTTGCCGAGCGTTCTCACCGCGGTGAAAAGCTGGAATTGACCGTATATTCAGGCGCCTCCCTGGGCGATGACTTCGACGGTCTTTTGACACGGGCAGGAGCCCTCAAATGCAGAATGCCCTACCAGACAAATACCGATTTGCGCAACGCCATCAACGAAGGCAAGGTCAAGTACGTGGATTTGCCCCTTAGCCTCATGTCCAAATGGGTTCGCAGCGGATACCTGAACCATATCGACGTGGCTCTGGTAGAGGCAAGTTCCATCGACGAAAACGGGAACATCATTCCCACGGCTTCCGTGGGCGCGTCCGAAGCCTACGTGGCCTGCGCCGACAAGGTGATTGTAGAAATCAACACCTACGTTCCCGAAAACATCAAGGGAATCCACGACATCTACATGACGGAACTGGCTCCCAACACCAAACCAATTCCGCTCACCAAGGTGGCTGACCGTATCGGCACACCCTACATTCCTTGCGACCCGTCCAAGATTGTGGCCATCGTCCAAAGCGAAATTCCCGACTGCGGCATCCCAGAAACTGCCGGCGACGAAGATTACAACAAGATGAGCGAGAACCTGATCAGCTTCCTAGAAAAAGACGTGGAAGCGGGCAGGCTCTGCAATCCGCTGCCGCCTATCCAGGCGGGCATCGGCGCCGTTTCCAACGCAGTGCTTTCGGGCCTACAAAAGTCCAAGTTCGAGCACCTGACCGTCTATTCCGAAGTCATGCAGGATTCCCTGGTGGACCTGATTGAATGTGGCAAGGTGGATGCGGCTTCTGCTACCGCCATCACCATGTCCAAAGAAAAGATGAAGGCCTTCTTCGAAAAGCTGGATTCGCTGAAGGGCAAGATCGTGCTCCGCCCCATGGAAATCAGCAACAGCCCCGAAGTGATTCGCCGCCTGAGCGTAATTGCCATCAACACCATCATCGAAGCGGACCTTTACGGAAACACCAACTCCAGCTACGTGGGCGGAAGCCGCCTCATGAACGGCGTGGGCGGTTCCGGAGATTTCTGCCAGAACGGCGGTCTTTCCATTTTCATCACCAAGTCCACCGCGAAAAACGGGACCATTTCTTCTATCGTCCCGCTGGTAAGCCATATCGACCATACCAGCAAGACGGTGCAGGTGATTGTGACGGAACAGGGCGTCGCCGACCTTCGCGGGCTCAACGTCATCGAGCGCGCCCATGCCATCATTGACAACTGCGCCCACCCCAAGTTCCGGCCCGCTCTCGAAAAATACCTAAGAAAAGCCTCTGTGCTTTCGGACTACCCTGCCTACCCCTACAGCGTGGAGGCGGCACAGATGTTCCACGGATCCGTCTGATGTACAAGTACACCCTAAATTACACAGAACAGATGTATGCCGCCAACAAGGCGGCACTTCCCTGTTTTACAGTAACGTTAAAAAAGCCTGTAGGTGGTAAAATACTGAGCGAGGCGGTAAACGCCGCCCTCAGCTACCACCCCCATTTCAAGACAAGACTCGTCAAAGAAAAGGGGCTGTACGCCCTTGTCGAAAATTCCAAGGAACCCATTGTCAAGGAATGCGACTGGGATAGGGAAATCGTGTACGGCGGAGACGATTACAATCATTTTCCATGGGTTATCGCCTACACCGGGAAAAAGATCAGCTTCTCGGCCATACACGCGCTCACCGACGGTGGCGGCACCTTGTGTTTCTTGTTCGCCGTGCTCCGGCAATACCTGGAGCGCACAGGGGTAATGTTCATGACTCCTGTGGGCTATGTGCCAGACGAAAGCATCGGGCGCACCATGGAGGACATGTTCCAAATCAACGGGAATCCTGCCGTCAAGAGTTTTTACAAGCCAAGTTTTGGTGCGGCCATGGACATTCCCGCAGAATTCTACGAGACCCATCCAGAAAAGGTGGCCGTTTACCGCATAAGCCTTTCCCTCCCGGACATCAAGAAATACTCCATTGAAAGCGAAACCTCGAACTTTACCGTGGTGGCCTACATTATAGCCAAGGCCATGGAGCTCGCTCTTGGTAAATCCGAGGGAATAATCAAGTTGCGCATTCCCGTCAGTATGAGAGGGGTGTTCAAGAGCATCTCTGACCGAAAGAGCATCATCATTCCGCAGTTGAACTACGACATCAAACGTATGGGCAAGCTGGACCGCAAGCTAGTAGAAACCGCCTTCAAGGGCCAGCTGTTCTTACTTTCTGACAAGGACAACGCCATAGAAAACTGCAACGAGATGAACAGCGCCACCCAGGCTCTCCTGAAACACCCGGAAACCTTAGCAGCCCAGGCCAAGGCCTTCGACGAAGGCTGCAACGCCATGACAGCGGGCATCTCGTATTCCCAAGCCACCAATGCCCACAGTTTCGGAGAAATGGAACAATACATGGAGAACTACGAGGTTTACCATTTCGCCGACTGCATGCACTACATGGAAATCATCGGCAACACGTTCAACGACAGGATCAACCTATCTGTCAGCCAAAGCAGCAAAGGCGATTGTCTTATACACAAGCTACGCAAGGTAATGGACGAAGAAAAAGTCCATTACGAAATCGAAAAGGTCCACACTCACGGCAGAATGCGGCCTGCCGAAAGTGTGTTCGCCTAAGTTACTTTCCTACAGTGGGTTCGGCAACCTTCCAGGCGGAAGCCTCGTAACCCATGGTGGTATAGTCGGTGCGTTGCAGGCTCTTGCCGTAACCATCAGCCTCTTCCAGCCCCTTCCAGGTGTCGGAATAGAGCGTGGCGTCGGACCAGTCGTAGTACCACTGGACAAGAAGGTTTGTTGCCGGATCGGTTTCGCTAGGCTCCCTTTCAACGACATCGAAAGGCTCCTTTATAGCCACCGTTTCACCGCGGTTCGAAAGTTTGCCCTTATAGAGGCAAATCTGCACGTCGCTTGCAATCTTGTAATCGGAGCGGATAGCGCCCGTATCCCTCTCTAGGGAGTCCGAAAGCAACAACACCCTGCCACCTGCAGGCACAATAGTTCCCGAAGTGAACTCCATGTTGATGCCCTCTACCTTCCAGCCTTTGCTCTTAGATTTCTTGGTCACGTAAAGGTTTACCGCCGTATCGGCCTTGTTCACTATCTCCATAAATTCGAAAGGCACGGCACCGCCCTCCATGGGGTGGTAGTAGATCTCGTCGATAAAGAGAGGTCCCACTTTCAGGGCGTCGTTTGCAGCCCCCTTGGTGGCTTTTTTCATGGCGCCCTGGGCCGTAGAGCCGTCGCTCACGTCTACAACACCGCTACTCAGGTTGCTGGCTGCCAAAAGCAGGCTGGATTCTCCACCGGTCTTTTTGCCGCCCACCGTTTCGTAGAGGTAGTAAGAACCGCCATTGGTGTGCAAGTAAATCACTTCACCGAACACGGACTCGTCATCGGCAGGGAGCACCAGGTAGCCCTTGGCAGGAACCTTACCCTTCTTGATGGTCCATGATGCATTCTTGTACTTGGATTCAAAAATCCAGCCAGTCACATCCACCTCCTTGTCGCCGGAGTTGTAAAGTTCTACCCAGCCGTTATCCGTTCCCGGCACAAAGGGCTGGATTTCGTTCAAGCGGACCGTAATGGGTTCAACATATTCGTCAGCAGCACCGGGGTTACCCCACTCCTTTTTGCTTGCGGCCCAGGCACTGGCCTGGCTGGGGTTTCCGCCCACGAACACTAGGCTGCTGCCATTACCGTCGGCAAGGCTCGGCCAAGGCGGTTCCTTGCTGAAGGCACAGCTCACGTCGCCTGCGCCCGTCAGCTTCACGTCAATAACGTCACCTTCGTTAGAAAGCTTGGCGATGGAATCGGTCTTTACGTCCTTTTCCCAGGGGCCAAACAGACGTCCCGCAAAATCCGGATAGGTCTTCTTGAACAGGTCGGGGTCGTTGGTCACCACGATGTATTCGTTGGTATCCAGAGGTTCCGCCGGGAAATAGTAGGTCACCGCCCCGTCCAGATGGAGGTTAAAGTACTGCATGTCGCTCATGGCAGACCCGCCGATAATTTTCAGTTCCACCCATTCAAGAGCTGAATTTTCGGGAGCGTTGTACATGATTTCGGTAATCATCACATAGGCGCCACCCGCCTCGGTGGAATTCTGGTCGTAGCCACTGTCTTCACCTTTCGGGTCGTCGCCGCTACTAGAAGAACTGTCGGAACAAGCCGAAAACAAACAAGCCATGGCAAAGGTTGCCACCGCACCTACTATAGACCATTTTTTCGAGAGCATAGAGCCTCCCTTTTTTGCGGACACACCGCCATTAAAAATTTCCCGCGAGCCTAGTCCAATAGGGGTCCTTGAAATCCTTGGGATGTTCATAGACACGGGACCATTCCGCGGCAGCGTTTCCGAATTTAGAAAAACCGCCCTGTCGCAGGTTCAAAAAGCGAATCAAATCTATCATCCAGAAGGGCACCTGGGAACAGGGGCACTTCAGTTCCAGCACGGCGTCGCAGCCCGGCTTGAAAAAGCGGGGCAACCCCGTAGAATGCATGTAGTGGGGGTCCACCGTATAGTCAAAACCCGTCTCTTCGCGAAAACGCATACCCGTATCGATAGTCACCCGGGAATATTCTTCACGGAGACCGAACCAAGCCCGGCGTTTGTACTGGGTCAAAAGCCTCGGGTGGGCGTTGTGCAGGTGGGTCTTGTACAAAAAATCTTTCAGGTACTTGCGGTCCGTATCGCTCTTGCAGGGCCAATCTTCGGGCTTCATGTTCCAGACTTCGCCGGGGCTTATCCCCTTGATGGTGGCGCGGCTCTTGTAGCAGACCTCTTTCACCTTCCGCTTGCTTTCGAAATGGAAGGTGCCATCTTGTGCCGGGTGTTCACCATAGGTGCGGATACGCATGTTGAAGCGGTCCAGCAGCCTCGCCTTTTTCCAGCCGAGAAATGTCCAGCGGTCCGAATCCAGGTACAGGTTGGTAATCCAGTAGAAATGTCCCGGCGTAATCTGGGAGTAATGATCCTCTTCGCAATAGGGCGCAATGAATTCGCCGATACGGTCCGCCCATGCCACAGGAATGTGGTACTTGAGCTCGAATCGCTCCAACAGGCTAAAACCGCGGGCTTCGGCCATTACTTGAGGCCCTCCCGCAGGTGGTTTTTCACATTGGGGTTCGCAAAGATTCCCGTGTAAGTCAGCAAGATCAGGTAACGATCAAAGATATCGTATTCCAACTTCAAGGCCTTCAGGTCGCTTTCCAGGGCGCTTTCCCGAGCCCGCAACAGCAGAAGCGGGTCCGCCCCTGCCGACTGGGCAAAGTCCTCAAAGAGGTTTCCGGCATTCACCTTCTCCACAAAGTCCTTCTGCACCTTCCACTGGGCCACCAGGGCCACGATTTCTTCGGACAGGCGAGAAACTTTTTGGGTTAGAGTCCGCACGGCATCCAGGTAATCGCTTTCGGCGTCCAGTTCATCCACCTGATTGCGCAAGGCGTTCCCGTTGTTGTCATCCAGGAACGGGAGCCTCACTGCCAGATTCACAAAGAACTTGTCCTTCAGCTGACGGTCATCCTTGTCGGGCACCAAAAATTCTGCCGTACCGTCGCAGTTGATGGAAGAGCAGCCCGTCTTGTCCAGCCAGTCCTTATAATAGTCGTTGTAGGCTCCATAGGGGCCCACGTCGCCGGCATCCAGTTCCTTGTACTTTTTCATCAGGGATTCAATCTTCAGGGAATACCCCACGCCGATATGGGAAATGAAATCGTTTCCCTTGGCCAGATCCCGCTTGGACTTGGCCTGTTCGTATTCCATCTTGGACTTGGCTTTCATGACTTCGGGGAACTGGTCGTTTACCGCAATGCCGTCTTGCAGTCCCTTGGCAAGTTCGTCCATGGTAGGGAGCCACGAGGTGTCCAGGCCTACGGAATCAAAGTCCGGCACCCAGGACTTGAGTTTCAGCTCCGCATCTTTCAGGGCGGTGCTATCTCCCAGGAGTTCTGCACGGCGGGCGGATTCCTGCTCCAGGGCCACAATCAGGTCCTGGGAATTGAAGGTCTCGCTCCCAGCCTTCAGGTGGAGCACTTCGATTCGGTCCAGGTTCACCTGGTAGAGCTGCTTGTCAATTTCGGCAATCTTCCGGCGGATGACATAGCGGAGCGCCCGCTCGTAGCGGTCGTAAAGCAGGTACGAACGGTCCACCGCCAGGCGGGCCTTCTGGTAATCCCGCAGGGTCTCGTACTGGCGCTTGTCCGCAGAGCCTATACCGAAGGACTTCGGCTTGAGACGCAGTTCAAAGTCGTGCTTGGCAAAGCTGAAACCGTCCAGCTGGTAACGGAATTCCAAGTTGTCCCACAACTTGGTTCCCACATCCTGGGAAGCCGCCTGGGAACGTTTCTCCGACGTCTGGTAAACCGGGTCCTTATCTACGGACTCCACCAGCTGCTCCCAGGTCAAGGGGGCGGCAACGGCGGCAGCGGAAAGGATTGCCGCAAAAGACGCAGTAATAAAAAGCCTATTATCGTACATTCACAAACCTACACGCTTCTTTCACTTTCTGGTAAGTGATTGCTTCGCACCTACCGTGCTCGCAATGACATCTCCATTCTACATCACTCACTACTCATCACTCATTACTCATTACCCATTACTCATCGCCGCTGCCGAAAATGGCTTCCATAATCTGGGTCGCCAGGTCCTTGATCTTGCCTTCTTCGGAAATGGTCACCATCTCCCCCAGCAAGAAGGAATTGTCTTCGGGAATCTTGATGGTCACTTCGCGGCCATACACCGGCATGTCGGGCATTTTCCACATACGGTCCGGGAACACCACGATACGGCTAGAAAGGCCGACCACCTCGCCCTTGATGGGCTTGCCCTTGCCGCCCAGAGTGCGGATCTCTACATCTTTGCCCAGGTTCATGCGCTGGTAGACCTGCTCGTTGATATAGCCGCGGATTAAAGATGGGGACTTGTGGGTCAAGGTCACGATAGGCGTAAAGCTGGAAACTTTTTCACCTTCACGCACATTCACGCTGCCCACCACCCAGCTTTCCTTGGCAATCTGCACCAGGTCCGCCTGTTCCTTTTTGAGCTGTTCCAGTTCCTTGTGCAAGGTGGCGGCCTCGGTAACGCCGCTTCTCCTTTGAAGACTACGGCTCCCCTGCAAGAGGGCAATCTGCTCGTTGGCGTTTTTCTCGGCCAGGGCCAGTTCGTCTTTCAGGTTCTTGATCTGCATGGCCATGCCGTCGTTGCCACCGGCCTTGGCGTTGTTTCCGCTCAGGCTTTTCAGCTTAGAAGAAATTTCCTTGTTCTTCTGGTATTCCGTTTCCAGCCTGTTGATTTCAAACCGAAGTGCCGCACTGCGGGTAGCGAGGTCAGCCTTTACGGAAGCCACACGCTGGTCGATATCCGCCTTGTTCAGGCTGCTACGGCCCTCGATGGCGTCCAATTCCCGGGTCACTTCGTTAATGCGAAGGGTCAAGTCGGGGCGGTTCAGTTCCACGATGGTGTCACCCGCCTTGATTTCTTGACCGGGCATCACATGGACCTTCACGATTTCGGTAGCGCTAGGCACGCTGATGATGGTTTCAGAAGCCTCCGCGATACCCTGGAACAGGGCGACGTTTCCCTGGTAAAAATACCCCAGACCCACCACAGCCACCACGGCCAGAATCCAGGCGATAGAAAGCTTGCGCTTGTAGATAGAAGAAATGAGGAATGTGTTTTTCAAAGCCATTTTCGTTCCTCCCCTACATGTCCGTGGTGGCGTCCTGCATCATGAACTGGATGTCAGAAAGCCCCTCCACCTTGGAGAGTTCCGCAAGAACCTCGGCCGCAGGCTTAGACGCCTTCAGTTTTATCTGGTAGGCCACGTCTATGCGCTCGCCTCCGTTCACCTCCCGCATGGTTATCAAGATAAACGTCTTCAGGTTTTTCCGCAAAATCTTTTCCGTTTCCAGGCGGGGTTCCGATGTATTGGGCATGGCAAAGCGGAGCATACCGTCAAAGAAATGCTTGGTGCCAAGACCCGTGCGGGAAAGCAAGAAGGCAACGACACAGAAGGCCAAAGTTCCGCCTACGGCAGCACCCCAGGCATACACGCCGCAACCGATGCCAGCGCCCAAGGCCGCAAAGATGAACATAATATCGCGGGGGTCCTTGAAGCTGGTGCGGAAGCGGACAATGGAAAGGGCGCCCAGCATTCCGAGACCGCGGCCCACGTTGTCGCCGATAGCCTGCATCACGGTAGCGGCCACCACCGAACTAAGCACCAGGGCCTGCACATAGTTTCTGGAATAAGAAAGCCCGAGGAAGGTCCGTTCGTAGGTCCACCCAATGATAGACGAAAGTACAAAGGCCAAAAGCAAGGTATAGGCCAGGGTAATAATGGTAGCGTTTGCCGTACTGGACTGAACCGCCAATAAATCAAGCATAGGAACTCCGTTGTTTTTACTTCTAAAAGATACTTTATTAAGCGGGGATTTCACCAGAAATCAGGGTAAAAATTCATTAAACAAAAAACAGTTCGGGGCATAAAATCCCATAGCGGGAACAATTCTCCCGAATTCTAAACAAAAAGAAACAAAGTCCCCGTATTCACCCCTACTTTGTAAAAAAATTAGGGCTTGTAGTATACAGAGGGAGCCCAGTCACAGCCTATTTCTATCCATTGAAGCACGGCTTGGTCGGTTTGCCCAAGATTTTTGTTGTATCTGTAGCTTTGATAAAGGTCTCTCACTCCTGTTTTGTATTCGTTACGGCGAAATCTAAGCAATGGATACATGCCATCACAAAAAGGACATGCGTCTAGGCACACCTGTAAAAGAGAATCTGAAACATATATGGAATCTTTCGCAAAAAAACAGTAATCCAAAATCAATTCTATTTTTTCATGATTCAAAGTAAAGCCGCCGTCCTCATAAGACATGCGGTTCATCACTTCCGGCAGAAACATCTTATAAACCAAATGAACAATGTTTTTTTCGGAGTCCTCTATTTCAACATCAACTACTCCTGAAGAATCCGCTAAAATCAACATGTTGTCTTCCATAGCTCTTTCCGTCCCCTTAAGCATATCAATATCATCAAAGAAAATCACATAAACACCATAATATAGTGGAACATCGTTCCTTCCAGAATAAGACCTATCAGAAACATAAGACAATATTCCGTGTGAGGAGTCCCCCTTTGTTTTTACTCTTACATCAGAAAAATCCATAGTTCCGTTGTGATATATATAGGCATTTCTATTCTCACTCCGGCCGTGCGCCAATCCCAGAGCCGCTAGTCCACACTCATATTTTCCAAATCCCTTATAGTAGCACTTTTCAGAAAGAAGCAACTTTTGCCCGTTGGTAAATAGAAAGGGACCCTCGATATCGACATCATGCACTTCGTCATCCCGAACAGGATCAGGACCCCACCCCAATACCCCACAGGATGAAAATAAAAATACCAATACAACAACAATGGGCAAAAAATTTTTCATAGGTTTCCATTACTGTAATAAAACACTCTATTACCTTCAGAAAAAAAATGAATGTATTGATCGTATTCGAGAGGCTTTCTTTGAATAGGATTTTCCCTTTCGTCATACGAAAAACTTTTTTCTTTGTTTAGGCGCCCCCCAAACAGGGGGGGGGATTGAACAAGAGGTAAAAAAGAGCCATAAACCACATCAGATTGTGCGGCGCACTTTTTTAGAATTGAATTAGGGATGAATTCGCTTTCATTGATAGAGTCAAGTGTTATTTTTTCATAAAAGCAGGAATCTTTCACAAAGGTAAAGAACGGATTGTTTTTTTTCAAGGTAACGCCCTCATCATTCCAAACAATATAGTCCTTGGAACGATGCACCTGCATTTGGTAATTTATATGTATGTGTTTTCCCGCGGCATCCGTCAATTCAAACTCCACGACACCGTCATCATCTGCTTCTATCAGCATCGGACTATTTTTTTGCATACAGAACAACGACCCGTCCCAACGCCTATAATTATCGTAATTTTTTACCTCTAAATTTTCTTTCTCAAAGAAAGATGTATCCTCATTCAAATATATACCCCAAAATGGCGATACAGCGGTTATTGGTCTATGAGATTCACTTGAAAAGTATTCACTATAAGGACTTCTACTTCTAATCAGCACATATGATAATATGGAATGCAAAGAATCTTTTTTTGTATGTATCTTGGTTTTCGAAAAATCAGTGTTATCATAATAAATTCCACCATCCCCAAAACCAACGCCATATGCGAACAAACCACATTTGGGCAACATTTGTCCATCTATGTAAACACAGGACTCAACAAAAAAAACAGGCCACTCATAATCAAAAAGAAAAGCTCCTGATATGTCGTGTTTGTGCCGTAGAGATTCTTCGCCACTACTGGGATTATCTTCCCCGCTGCAGCACCAAAGCAGCACGCACAACATTACGGCACATATTCCACGCATTTTTACCTCAGTAATAGTAAGGGTATGTGGGGAAGATAAGCACCCCTTGTTGAATCGGCATGGTAATTGCCATTCAAGTCGGTATAATGATACTTGTTCCCTGACACAAATAAGTTCTTCGTCCGGCCCCCTCCATTTTTCATTTTCACCGCGCTTGGATCTATGAATGCTTATAAAAGATATAAAAAAGCCCCAGAACGAGTCCGGGGCCGTATCAAAAGCTATGCGTATGGTATTACTTCGCGGCAGTAGAATCAACCACCTCAACCTTAGCAGCAGCGGCACTGTCAACTGCGACAGCAACGGTACTATCGGCGGCGACAGCAGCGGCCGTGTCAGCAGCAGCTGCGGGAGCAGCGGCAGGGGCTTCCACCACCTTCTCGGCGGCAACAGGAGCAGCCGGGGCGGCTTCAGCGGCCTTGGGAACCGGCGTCCCGAAGAAGTTCACCTTGGCAAGGAAAATCATCATGATCCAGGAGACCACCAGGCCGAGGACACCCATGACAACGCCGGTAATGGCCATGCCGCGGGTATCGGTGTAGCCAGTGGCGTGGGCAAGTGCATTAGGCGGCGTAGAGATAGGCAGGCTCATACCGAGAGAGCTTGCAAAGGCCACAGACACGAGGAGAGCGGTCACGCCACCAAGACCAATCAGGTTGTCCTGGCAGGCAATGCCCACGGCGCAAAGAATAGGAACAAGCAATGTAGCCGTAGAAGTATGGCTCATGAAGTTCGCCATGAAGAGGCAGATGATGCCGCAGCCAATCATCAGGGCCAGCGGAGACCAGCTTGCAAACGGGATAGTCTTGATAAGGTGGGCGGCAAGACCCGTAGCGTTGAGACCAACACCCAGGGCAAAACCACCGGCCACAAGCCAAAGCACGTCCCAGCTCATGGCGTTCAGGTCTTTCTTGGTAATCACGCCGGTCAGGGCGAACACGGCCATAGGAATCATGGCGATGGCGTTGTCGTTGATGCCGTGGACATTCTTACCGGTCACCCACAAAATCACGCAAAGGACAAAGGTAATGTAAACGATGATAGCCTTGGGGCTAGTGTCGAACTTGCCCGCCCCTTCGATGTTCAGGACCATCTCTTTCATCTTGATGGGGTAAATCTTGAGAAGAAGAAGCCAAGCCACCACCATGAGGATAATCACGTAGGGGATACCGAAGGCCATCCACTGGCCAAATGTCACGGGGTTTGCCACCAGGTCACCGCGAGCCACGGCGTCGTTCAGGGCACCGAGGGCGATAGCGTTAGGAGGCGTTCCGATAGGAGTACCCATACCGCCGATGTTGGCGCCAAGGGGAATGGCAAGGGCAAAGGCAGCCTTACCGCGGTCATCGGGTTCAAAGAGCTTGAGCACCGGGGCGAGGATAGCGAGCATCATGGCGGCGGTGGCGGTATTGCTCATGAACATGGAGAACACGGCGGTAATGAGCATAAGGCCCAGAAGCACGAACTTCGGGTTCTTGCCGAAGGGCTTCAGGAGAACGCGGGCCAGGTTCAAGTCCATCTTGTACTTGGTGGCTGCAGCAGCGAGGAAGAAGCCGCCCAAGAAAAGCATGATGATGGGGTTTGCGAAGGTGGCCATGATGGACTTGTGGCTGATCATGGTCACGCCGTCCACGCGGAAAGGCGTCAGGGAAGAGTCGGACATGGTCACAATCATGAGCACGATGACCAGCACCGACGTGGACCAAATGGGGAACGGTTGCAGAATCCAGAAAAGGGCGGCCATCACAAAAACGCCGATGACGCGAATTTCGAGGGGATTCAAGATTCCCATGGGGCTTGCGGCATCGAACCCGAGGGATTCGTAGGGCAAGAAGAGGGCGACAATCGCAAGGATCGACGCAATGATGAACTTGATGAATTTAGCCTTTGTCATAGTGGGCCCAAATGTAGAAATTATGGGCCCCGGTGGCAATGAAAAAAGCCCCCGATTTAAGCGGGAGCTACTTTGTAAGTCAAATGTAAGAGAGCGTCACTTGATGGCGACAGAACCGGCGGCCTGCTTAGAGCCCACGCGGACGCGGACCATGTAGAGTCCGGACTTGGGGGTCTGCAGGGTCAGGGCATTGGAGCCGGACACGGCCGTTCCCGAAACAGAGGACAGGACCTTGCCCTTCATATCGAGGATTTCCACGTAGGCCTTGGCACCGGCCAGGCTTTCGGAGACCTGGAAGCCAACCTGCAGGGAGTTACCCGCCTGGAAGGCACGGAGCCCGTTCAGCTTCTGGGCCACCACGGTACGGGCGGAGGGCGCCACACGGACGGTCGCCGTCTTGGCCATGCTCCCGATGGAAACCTTCAGGGTGTCGTTCTCGGCCATCTGGGTGGTGGTACCGTCAACCGTCACGAACACCTTGAGGCCAGCGGCATTCAGGTCGCGGACACCTTCGAAGTGGAGGTAGCCCGTGCGGTCGCCAGAGGCTTCCAGAGAGACCGTCCATTCGTAGCTGTCGCCGGCGGCCTTCTTGAAGGACTTGGCCAGGGACTTGTTGCCGTCCTTGATGGACAGGTTCACATGGTCACCCATGCCGGAAGGCGGCTCTTCGGAAGCCCATCCGGACTCGGAGACGCCCATGAAGTTCCAGCTGTCCCGCTTGCCCTTGGCGTCGCGGAGTACGGCACGAATCGCCCAGCCCTTGCCGCCGGAGGCGAGCTCGACGGTCTTCTTCAGGGGCTCGACCACATTCTCCTCGCCTTCTGCGTCTACGGTCGCTACAAAGGCAGGCTTAGAGGGCAGTTTCCACTGGCTCGGGCCTGTGACCTTCGCCCATACGGCCTCGTACGGACCAATCACATCCACAGGTTCATAATCACCAAGGCTGTCGTTCCAACTGTAAAATTCAATGCTGGACTTTTCGGTAGCGGCCTTTTTCTCGTTCGGGTTTTCACCATAGAGGTCCACATACCAGCCGTAGGGGTTAGCCACCATATTCCAGCCGGTATAGACACTGTCCATATTCCAGACCACGGGGTCCTTAGGAGCAGCCATATCCTTTTTCATGACCAGCGGGCGACCTTCCAAGGAACTGTACCAGTAACCCGTCAAGTCGTCCACCTTGTCGTCCCGGTTCAGCCTCTGGTATTGCCAGAAGGCGCCCGTGTTCCGGGTGTCGTCCCACCAGTAGAAGCGAATATCGTCGTCCCAAGTCACGGAGTCCATAACCACATTGGACAGCGACAGCATGCGCCAGCCGCCTTCGGCAGCGGAGGCGATTTCGGCCTTCACCTCGAAATCCTGTTCGAACACATCGGAGGTCTTGCTGTTTGCAACCGTGGCCGTCAGCAAGTACGTGCCTGCGCGCAGGGGGTAGTAATCCCAGGAGCCTTCGTAAGGCGTCTTCGAGATCTGGATTACGGAATCCGCAACCACTTTCCCGTCATCGTCTTCCAGCACAACCTTTACAGATGCACCACTTGCGCCAAACTCGTTGGTAGCAAATTCAAAGCGGATAGCGCTACCGGACTGCAACAGTTTCGATGTGACGAACTTGGCCGGTGTGGGATTTTCCGGCATAAAGTAGGCAGCGAAAGTAGCCTTGGTGATGCTACCCGCAAGGGTATCCCCTTCGTGATACACATACTGCTTGCCGTCCAGGGTCATGACCAAGGAATCCAAGATAAAGCCCTTTGCAGGCAAGCCCTGGACCACAAAGCTCGAACCCTTCACATAGTAAGGCAAGAGCATGGTGCCGTCCTTGGCGAACTTGTGCAGCTGGGTGCCGATTATCTTTCCGGTGGAATCCTTGCGAATTTCCTTGAACGCCACGGAACCGTTCTCAGATTCCGTCAGCTTCGTCTGCTTGTAGCTAAGCTCCTCGACGCAGGTCTTGGCATCTACCCACTTGGCGTACAGGGGGTATTTCTCCTGACGGTTGCCAACTTGCAAATCCAATTCCTCTGACAACGCAAAATTGAATACATCGAAAGCCACTGCCCAATTGTCAGGCATTTCATATTCGCAATTAGGTTCGCCATTACAATCAGGGTTCCAATTGACATCGGGCCCTTCCATGACGGGTTCATCTTGAATTTCAATATTGGAGTGCACCGTCCAACCCTCTACGCATTGGTCTGCAGTATAGACCCAGAAAGGCAAATCGATGGCGTCATCTTCGGCATTAAGCTTGTATGTTCCCACGGAATCGGAATTCTCGCCGTAAAGAACATCGGTCTTGCCGGTTTCAAAAACAATATTGAACTTCTTGTAGGTGTAGTTGGCGGAGAATTCCATATTCGAAGACATAAGCTCCCACGGATCGATTGTCAACAGGTCGCCTTCCTTGAGTTTTTTTGTCTCCGGGGTCCCTCCATCGAAGGAAGCCTTGGTGAAAGTAATGTCTCCATCCAATTCATAACCTGGATAACCGTCGGCAAAGACCTCAAAGACAAATTTATTGGTATCAGCGTAAGGCACCAGGATTCCCGTCACGCCCACATCTTGCTGTACAGACTTATGCCTCAGGGTATCGCCCATCCACACCTGCTGTAAGACGATGTTCCCTAGTTCGGAGTTATCCTTGACAACATAGTTGTTCCAGACCAATTCCTGTTCTTCGCGAATACGATAGCCTGCATAATCAGAACAAGAAGCCACATCGTATTTCCATTGCGCATACAATTTCATTGACTTGGAGCCGTCTTTATTGGTCGTGTAGGGAATGCGCTGCTCTTCTTCGTTACTAAGCAATTCCTCTACCATCCCAAAATTGGACATGTAAATGCCATCAGAGTACAGGTCTGGAGAAAACTCTCCCACAAAACAAGCATCCGTCCGGAAAGCATACCATTGATAGGATTCAAAGAATTGCTCATACTGATTTTCAGCGGTATAGGTAGCACCAAGTTCGGTTTTACCGTTCCAGGTAGTCGCTATAAAGAGCGGATTATAGTCTGTATTAGTTTCGTAATTGATATCGAAGGTCACATGATACCGAATTTCAGCGGTTTGCGGCAGGAATCCCACATAAATCGGGTAATCATACTCATATTGCCGTAGAGATTCTACCGCAGCAAACAAGTTCGTCAAGTCAATGTTGTCATCCTTGTCCAACCACACATAGCGGGCGTAGACCAAGCTATTACCGGATTTGACCTGGTCATCCATCTTGGCACGGATTTCCATCGGGGATTCCAAAGCCTTCACCGTATCCTTGAGGAAGGGGTGATCTAGATTGTTTGATGCTAGCTGCGAAAGAGCGCTCCCCATGAGTGTATAAAGTTCTGTTGCGCCATCATTTGAGGAAGCTCCCACGATTACCAGGGCTAGAGTTCCGTTCACATTGTTCCAGAAATCGGGAGGATAGTCGGCAACAAGATAGGGTGAGAAGGGCATGGATTTCGTAGAAGTGTTCTGTTCATTAAAGGCATTTCTAAGAATAGACTCAATTGCACTGGAAGTTGACGTTTCCACCTCCAGATAATCGGGAGCCCCGAACAAAAGCGATTCTCCATTTGCATCTACGGCCTTCATTTGAGCATTGGCAACGCCCAAATCAAATCTACTGCCATGCAAGTCGCCGACAAACAGGTAGCCCCCTGCCGTATTCACGGGTTCGGATTCATAAACCACATAGAGAGTATCGCCGTTAGAAAACTCCGAAAGGGCATCGGTGTAGAACCCATTCGAGCCATTCATATTCACGGTGTTGTAATAGCAATAGATATCCGGTTCGTCATCGGTGCCATGATTCTCACAACTCTTCCTGGTCAAACGGAAGCCATAATATTTGTACACACCTTCGTCTTCGTCATAAGAGGCCAGATAAGGCACCCTAGTCCAAGCACTGTCGCTGGAAATGGTCGCCGCTGGGGTTCCCATGAAGTAGACATCCTCACCAAGATAGGAGGAATACTCGTCCAAGGTATAGAACTCATCTCCATCGGTGGATTCAACAAACCCATGCCTCACCGTCACCGTAATCTTTTCCGAAAGGGACAGGGTCATGGAGGAATTGAAGGTCGTGGAAGTCTTTATGGGGAATGCGACAATTTTACTTGTCTGTTCGTCAAAATAACTCCAGTAATAGCTATTACTCACTATCTGAGCGGCAGTTGTTTGCCAGGTGCTGTTGCTGAGCTTCCCCGTGTAGTCGGTGTAGACGCTAAGACTAAGCCCGTCGGCAGTTTCTGAGGCACCGGCAGCAATCCACTTTTGTTTTTCCGTTGCCGAAATGTTTTCGTAGTAGTCGCTACCCGCCATAAAGTCAATCTGGTAAATGGGCTTGAGTTCGTCGGTAGCGAACACGGGGAGTCCGCTGTTTAAGCCGTTTTTGCGGGACCATTTCTGATAACCGCCATCCGAAGACGGTACGTTTATTGCGCCCGATACGCCATTGAGCCAAACGGCAAAGGCATCGGCTTTCATGGCTTCCGGCTCTACGTAGCCGCCGTAATTGCTGCCATCTAACAGCAAGCATTTATAGCCGTAGGATGGACCCATATATACGGGATTGTCCAGGTTACAATTCGTAGGTTCTATCTTTCCGGAAATGGAGTTGCGGTAGTTGAGACCGCCGCCCAAGGGGTGGTTTCCTCCTAGGCTTCCAGAGCCATTTATCCAATAGGTAGTCACATCGGAACCGCTTTGGTACAGCCTACCCGCCACATTTTCTGCCTGGTAGTCGGTGGCGCCATAGTGGTAGTTGTAGCCCGCATACAAATAGCTGTCAAATGATACATTTCCAAACAGGAAACCGACATTACATTTTTTACCCCCATCCGTAACACCGCCTGTTCCATTTTCACAGTCCTCCGGCGCTGTAACACTACCGGTCGTATAGGTGTTGACAACAGCACTTTCGTTATCAGAACTAGAAGCATACGAACCCACAAGGCCACCAACATTCACATCTAGATATCCGTTGGCTCCCTCTACCGTTACTGACCAAATATCCGAATGCACGTTAAGGTCAGAAAAGCCCACATTTGTGATATTAAGATTTCCTGATACAGACCCGACCAAACCGCCCAAGTCTATGGACATGCTGCCGGCCATATTTCCATTAAGGTTTGCCGGAACTACGCCATTTGCGGCAACAACCTCTACATTCTCACCTAGAATATTCTTGAAGTCCGCTTCACCATACGCAACACCTGCAACGCCACCTGCCTGAGCCGCAACGATCTTTGCATTTTTCAAGGAAATCTTGTTAAATTCAGCCCCATTTTCACCTACCAAACCAACCACTACACCAGTAGGCACGCTACTAGAGAAACCGTTGTTGTTTACCTTGATGAATACATTTTCAAAATTCAGATTTTCAACTTTTCCACCCGACAATTCTGAAAAAAAGCCAACACTGGATAACTGCGTAGTTCCAGCTTGACCTTCCTGATTAGAGGAGCCCACGACATAACATAGATTCTTGATAGTGTAGCCACCACCATTGAAATAGGAAGCATAATCTGTGGAAACCGTCAACGGCATGAAGCTCTCGTTACAGCCCGAACTGTCTGTACTGACCCCACCGAAATCAAGATCCGACTCCAAATACAAGGAGCTTCCCGATTGCCGTTCTTCAAGCTGTCGAACAAGATCTGCCCAACTCTCAGTAAATTCTAGCCACGTATCAGAACAATATTCGAAATATTCCGTGAAATTTTCGTCGTCATCGGGAGCAGGATTCGGCTCATAGGAGCTGGGCCGCTGAGACAGGTGTATGTACTCGTCTAAAATACCATTAGATTTAGAGTAGCTATAGCAGAACTTGCTCCCGGAACCGGAGTCCGCAGCGGCGACCGTAGTTGCCAGAAGTAGCAAAGCAAGGCCCATCAAGCTGGCCAGGTTCAATCTACGTTCCATAAATACCTCTCTCCGAGGGAAGCGGTCTTCCCCCTATCATTTTCCTTAAAAATAACATAATTGTATGCATTCCATGCTGCGACGCCCGTCACATGTTGCCGAAAATCACATTTTAGGGGCTAGAGACTAGGATTTAGAGGCTGAGGTGCGAGGCCCGAGGTGTGAGGTCGGGGCTTCGCCCCTTTGAGGTATGTGTAGTGTGGAGTGAGTAGTCTGTTTTCAGCCCTCAGTACATAATTTGGCGCCAAAGGCGCGACTATAGAAACTCA
Organism: Fibrobacter sp. UBA4223; assembly: GCA_002382975.1. GTDB lineage: Bacteria > Fibrobacterota > Fibrobacteria > Fibrobacterales > Fibrobacteraceae > Fibrobacter. The sequence goes on along the minus strand of DFTB01000017.1, from coordinate 251,881 downwards.
CAACTCATAACTGAAAACCCCTTACTAATCTCACATTCCACATCTCCCTATCCCCTAGATCCTAGATCCTATCCCCTAAATCCTAACCCCTCTTTTACTATATTAAATGTGTCATTGGAGAAAATATGCAGGATTTGGACCAAACCATTGTCACCCCAGGCAACACTATCCCCTTTAGGGTCATGGAGTTACACCCACATCTGATAATCCTGTACCCCCAGACTCAATTCAAGCAGATTGCCCTGGAAAAAGGCACTGTTGTCCTTGGTCGCGGTGCCGACGCCGACATCCGCCTGGACGACGAACTGGTGAGCCGCAAGCACTGCAGCCTGACCTTCGACGGCAAGAACGTCACGGTCCAGGACCTGGGCAGCACCAACGGCACCTATGTAGATGGAAATCCAGTGAGCCAGATGGTCCTGGATTCCGACAACCGCCTGCAGCTGGGCAAGCATGTGCTGAAAATCGACTTCAAGGATGCCAGCGAAGAGGCCTTTGACCGGGAACTCTACGAGGCGGCCACCATGGACCCGCTGACCAAGATTTCCAACCGCCGGAACTTCTTTGACCGGAGCCTGGGCGAGCTTGCCCTTGCCCGCCGGAACAACTTCTTTGTGCATGCCATCATGGTGGATGCCGACCACTTCAAGCACGTGAACGACACCTGGGGCCACCAGTGCGGCGACATGGTTCTGAAAGAAATCGCCCGCATTCTCAAAGAAGAAAAGCGGGAATCGGACCTGCTGGCCCGTTACGGCGGCGAGGAATTCGTGCTCCTGCTCAGCGGAATCGGCGTAGAAGACGCCAAAAAGAGCGCAGAGCGTCTCCGTATGGCGGTGGAACGCCACCGTTTCTCCTGGAAGGATACCATTATCCCCGTGACCATTTCTCTCGGGCTTGCAAGCAAGCAGGGTGAAAATATCGGAAAAATCGAGGACCTGATTGCGGAATGCGACCGTCTTTTGTACGTAGCCAAGGAAGGCGGGCGAAATCAGGTAGCGTGCGAAGCGTAGCGTAGCATTTTTCTTGATTTATAACTATATTGTAACATCATCAATCATTCAGGGATTGGCCAATAAAAAAGGAGATAGCAATGAAAAGACTATTGTGGACACCAGCCATAGCCTTGACCGCCATGGCTTGTTTGATCGCTTGTGACGAGAGCAGCTCCGCCTCTGGACTGAGTATTGCCGAATTCAAAACCGAATCGGCACTTCCAGACACCTGTTCTATGGAGGTTGCTAAAGTAGACACGACGTACTTTGCGTGCCAAGAAAACAAGTGGATCGAAGTGACAGACAGCGCCACCATCGAAAAAATCAAGGATGGCATTGAAGAGGACGAACTGAAAGAAGCTCTAGAAGATATGCAGGAAAACGTTCCTGCACCCACCAAGAAGCCCTCCAGCAGTTCCAAGAAAGTAGAATCCTCCGACAATGAAAAACCTGAATCTAGCGCCTCAGAGGAGGAGTGCACCGGACGTCGTTGCGGCTCCAGCAGTTCCAAGAAGAGCAGCAACAACAATTCAGGAAGTGAAAACAGCGGATCAGGCAGCGAATCGGGCAGCAGCTCCCCCAGCAGTTCCCCTAGCAGCTCCCCCACTTCTGACAAGTGCGGTAGCGAAACCATCGACCTCAACAAGCAGTTCTGCTATAAAGACACCCCGTACGACAAGTGCAATGGAGAAGCCTATATACCCGACGGAGACCATCCGGAAAAATGCGTCCTCGCCGGCTCTAGCTATGTTGTAACAACTTTCTGTTACATTTCTTCAAGCAGTGGTGATTCTGTCTTCTACAACAAGAAGACTTCGTTCTGTACGGGATCTGCCATTGCTAGCCTGTGCGGCGGTGAGACCTATGACTACCCAAATACTGAATTTTGCTACAAAGACCAAATAGCAACTTTCTGCAATGACCAGGTTTACGACCCGACAACGGAAGTCTGCACAGCACAGCCTAGCGGAGACGACGCTGTTTCCGGATTGTGCGGCGAGATTATCTACGATTACTTACATCAACAGTGCTCTGGGACAAGCGTGTCACTTAGGCCGTCTACGGGAACCTATGATGTCACTTTACAATCTGCAGCAAACGAGCAGAAAATAGCTCTTATCAAAGCCGTCAAGGAAACGCTCGGTATCGGACTTACAGAAGCGAAAAGCCTTGTTGACAACGCCCCGAGTCTTCTAAAAGAGGGTTTGAGCATCGAACAAGCCCTAGACCTGAAAATCACCCTTGCGAAAAACGGAGGTGTATCAACGATAACTGCAGTAGGAGCATGCCCCACGTATGACGAGGCTACGGCATTCTGCTACAAAGGCTCTATTTACGACCTGTGCGGAGGAAAGGAATATGATCCGACTGCCCAAAAATGCGAGGGAGGCGCTATTTTGGACTGTTCGGCAGATGTTTACTTGGAAGATTACGGGAGTCAAAAAATATCTGTGATAACGGTCGTAAGAGAATATACCGGTCTTGGTCTGAAAGAAGCCAAGACATTGGTAGAGGCAGCGCCTGTAACACTCTATGAAGCCATGGGACTCTTTAAAGCGAACGATTTCCTTGAAGATTTGATTAATGCCGGTGCAACAGCCTCCTTAAAGAACAGCACCTGCTCTGAATAACCGACTCTGAACAAACTAAAATCCCGCAGAGACTTGAATGCCACTCTGCGGGATTTTTTACATAACGGACAGTTTTTTACTATATTTGCGCGCCGATGAGTGAATTCTACTCCGAGCGCCTCAACTCCTTTGGCACCGCAAGCATCCCGAAACTGGTGCTGCAGTTTTCGGTCCCCGCCATCATCAGCATGTGCGTCAACGCCCTCTACAACATAGTGGACCGTTTTTTCGTAGGCCAGGGCGTAGGCAGTCTCGGTATTGCGGGCATTACCCTGTGTTTTCCCATTTGCCTCTTTATTATGGCCATGTCCATGATGATCGGCGTGGGCGGCAACACCCTCTTTGCCATCCGTCTCGGGCAAAAGAAGTACATACAAGCTAGCATTATCCTGAACAACTCCTTTACGTTGCTCATACTGATGGCTGTCAGCACCTTCGCCCTGGGCGAATTTTTCATGGTGCCACTCCTGAAACTGTTCGGGGCCAGCGAACAGACCTTGCCCGTGGCTTCTAGCTACATGCGCATCTTGCTTTTCGGGGCGGTTTTCCAGACCATCGCCCCCGGCATGAACCACTTTATCCGCTCCATGGGCCACCCCAAGACGGCCATGTTCCGCGAAGTCATCGGAGCGGTCTCCAACATCATTCTGGACTGGCTGTTTATCATGAAGTTCCACTGGGGAATCGAAGGGGCCGCTTGGGCCACCATTTCCTCCCAACTTATCGCCAGCGCCCTCATTACCCAGTTCTTCGTGAAAAAGGATACGCCCATCAAGATCCGCTGGCGCCACATGAAACTCCGGCTCCCCTATGTGCGAAAGATTGTCATCTTGGGTATCCCGCCTTCACTGATGCAACTGTGCAACAGCCTGATGAACGCCATTTTGGCCTGGAGCCTCACCACCTACGGAAACATCAGCCTCCACGACACCGGGGTCCTTTCCGGCGGGGACATGGCCATTTCCGCTTTCGGCATCGTGAACAGCATCGCCTCCTTCATTTTGCTCCCGCTGCTGGGATTCGTCCACGGCACCCAACCTATCATCGGGTACAACTACGGGGCCAGGCTGAACGCACGAGTCAAGGGAACCCTGAAATTTACCTTCATTTACGCCTTCGGATTTATGATTGTGGCCTGGTCGATTATGATGTGGCAGGCAGAAGCGCTGGTTGCACCTTTCGCCCCAAACGACCTTAAATTGCAGGAAACCGCCGCCTGGGCCATGCGGATTTTCGGGGCGGCATTCTTCATGATTCCGCTAGGACTTGTCTCGGGAAGTTTTTTCCAGGGCACGGGGAAAGCCCTCAGGTCCATGTTCCTGAACGCCTGCCGCCAGGTGATACTGCTGATACCCTTCCTGCTTGTACTCCCCCATTTCTTTGAACTGAAGGGGGTGTTCATGGCCCAGCCCATTGCCGATACCGGGGCCGCCATCATCGGCATGGGAATGCTGCTGCACGAACTGAAGAAGCTAAAATAGCTTCTTCGCGGAGGTGAGTTCGCCGTTCTTCTCGTGGAAGAGGATAAGGGAGCCGCCGTCCACCTTGATGAAAATGTTCTTCAGGGTTTCCACCACATGGTTTTCGTCAAAGCCGATTTCGTTGTAAGCGGTTTCGCCAATGACAATACCGAAGTTCACCATGTCGGGAGAGGTAAAGCGCAGGTACTTGAGGAGGTCTTCGGGAGTGTTCACCACGTCGGTGGCGGTGAGCCGTTCAATTTCTTGGGGGTCGCGGGTGCTCACCAGCAGGGGGAACAGGTTGTCGCCTATCACCTGCTTGCTGTTCAGATACAAGGTATTGCCTATCATGAGGCTGATGGAGTCGTTCAGCACCTGACGGACTTCGATGATGATGTCGCGGCTAGAAGACATTTCCTGCATTTCCAGCTTGGAAGGGCCGCAGGCGACGAACATGGCAGAGGCCATGGCAACAACGAGAATCAAAAGTTTTTTCATAAGACGGGTTCCTTTTTTGAAGAGAAATATACAATTTTCGTGAATTTAGTGTCACGCATAAAAAAGGCCTAAACGTCATGGCGGCCCTGAGCCGCCATCTAGATTCCGGGTCAAGCCCGGAATGACGTATTTAGCGTTGCCCGGAATGACGTAAGTACAATCTATCGTTTCAGTATCCCGAGGGCGCGGTCAACTAAGTCCGGCGAAATGTGGAAAATCTCGCTGAGCTTTTCCACACGGAGTTCTTCGGGAATACGTTCCATACGGGAGCCGTCCTTGTCGCGGATGACCAGGTTCCCTTTCTGGTAGTAATACTGGACTCCCCGTTCCCGGTCCAGGCGGTTCAGCACCGGGTAGGTCATCATCTCCCGGTAGAAACTTTCGGACCAGTGCTGCTTGAATTCTTCGACGGAAACACCTTCTAGCGGATACTCGAAACGAAGCTTCATGGGGCCGCCCGCACCGCCGGTCCAGAGTTCCAGGGCATCGGCGGCAGGCCGCACCAGCCGCACGCAGTTGGGGACCAGCGGGAAAAACGCCTCGCCGGAACCGAACGGTTGAGGTGCAGGCAAAGGGAGCGGATCAAAGATGAGGTAGCCGGGGTCAAAGAGGAATTCAGAATTCGGAGTTCGGAATTCGGAATTAATTCTGAAATCCGAATTCTTAAATCCGAACTGATCCGGTAGAATCAAAGCGCAGTGGATGTTTTTTTCTTTGCGCTTGTGGCCCATGACCAGACGGGGCGAAAGCCCCATGTCGGTAAAGGCCTGATACAGGTGCCAGGTCATGCTGAAGCAGGTGCCGCCGCCCATCCAGCTGTCCACATCGTTCTGGAAACTGTCATCCAGGTTGCGGGCACGAGTGGCTGAACCCGCCGATTCCAGACGGATAATTTTCGTGAGGTTCTCGTAGGTGACGGTGGAAAGCCTGTTGCACAGCTCGAGAATCTTTTGCCAACTAGATTGTTCCACAGAAGGAAAGATAGTAATTAGGATTTAGGGATAGGATCTAGGATTTAGTGATTAGTGGTTAGTGGTCAGGACCGAAGGTCCGTAGGGCGTAGCCCGTTAGGATAGCCGGTCTCAAGAGTTGTCATCCTCGAGCCTCGAGCCTCGTGCCTCGAACCTCACTACTCACCACTCACAACTCACTACTCACTACTCACAACTCATCACTATTTGCTATATTGTGGCTATGCTGGGAATCGAACAGAAAAAAGGAAACGACCAACGCCTGTGCGGGCGCATGATTGCCTACGCCAAGATTTTGCCCTCTCCCGATGCGGAGCGTAGCGGCACGCCTTTTGACGACATGGTGAAAAACGGCCTTTTCGCCCTGGAAGGGGATTTCCGGCAGCAGCCCAAGCTGCCTAGCCGAAGAGCCATCAACAAGGCCGTAGATTCAAAGATCGACAACCTGCTGGAATCCATGGAAGAAGACGGCGTGGAACTGCCCGAAGATATGGACGTGGATTCCCTGCGGGAGCGCCTCCACGAACTGGCCAACATGGAAGTCATTCCCATTCCTGCCCGCATCTGCAATTTCGCCAGCGAAGAAGATATTCTGAACGAAGACGCCGACGTGTATTACATTGGCGAGTTCATCGGCATGAACCAAGCCCACTTTTGCATGACCACATTGCCCGTCTTTTACCAGGCCCGGTACCGCGAACAGGCAAAGGTCGAAGAAATCAACCTGCTGAACGAGATGCTTTCGCAGTTCGAGACCGGCAGCATCATGGACAACGACGATATTCAACGGGAAACAGAAGAACTTTTCCCCGAAGGGGCGAGCCTCAATACCTTCGTGGGCGACCTGAACAACCTGCTGAATACCAGGGTGGTGCCTTTCTTGCTGGCCTGCGAAACCGACAGCGACTACGAAAACCAGATTGCCCTGTTCTACAAGTTCATGAAAAACTATCCCGAACAGCGCGACATCAAGCTTATCGACGGAGCCATCCGGGAACTGCGCAGGCAAAGCGACAACCAAGGAGCCCGCAGGCTCTTGGAACTGGGATGCAAGAAGGTGAACGCCATCTACAACGAGGACATCAAGGGCGCCGAAGAAATCAACCAGGAAATCGCAGCCATCTAGGGCGATTCCCGAACCCAAATCGCTACATCTTGGAGAGGGTCAACAGCACCGCTCCAATCAAGATGACCACCGTGGACAAGGCAAGCTTGATGCGGCCTCCACGGGAGGCGTATTCGCCGAACACGAACACGCCCCACAGCTGGTTTACCACCAGGTTCAACTGCAGGAGCGGGTAACCTACCGCGTAGCCGAACATGCCGTCGTCGGCGATGGTCCAGAAAATAGCGAGAGTACCGAACATCCACATGACGCCCGACGCCATGGAAAGAAGCGTTGGCACAAGGTTCGAATGCCTGATATCCTTGCGGCGTCGAAATGTCACCAGGCCCACCAGCACAAGGCTACCGGCACAGACCCCGATGGAGAATGGGAACAAGAATTCCATGTCGCCCATGCCGCTGAACTTGAAGGGAATCAGGTAGGTGCCGAACACCGCTCCCGACAAGAGGGAGCGCCAGTTTTTCCAGATGGACTTTGTCTTGCTGGCGGGAATCCAGATGCCGATAATCATGCAGGCAATAGCCGGAATGGAATAGTACAGCAGGGTCTTTTCCTGGAAAATGACCACCCCGCTAAAGAACGACAGCAAAATGCTCACGCTCATGGACCGTAGGCCGGTACCCGCCAGGTCCGCCTCGGCCTGTACCGCCCAGAAGCACAGCGCACCGCCCAGCACCCAGAGGAGACCACAACCGATGCCTACGGGGTGGAAGTTGAACTGCCCCGTAACGCAGGTGATGCCCACAGAACAGATGAGCGCCCCGATGGACATGAACGCCAGGTAGGACCAGGAGGAATAGGCGGGATACTTTTTCAGCGGGACCATGTAGGTACCAAAGGCGAAAATCCCGATAAAGACGCCGATAAGGCTGAGAGTGCTACTTTCCAATGCAGAACCCCGCGAAAATAGATTGTAAAATATCTTCAGAAGAAATCTCGCCCACCACGCTCTGGAGGGAGCGGCGCACCAGCTGCATCTCGAAGGCGAGAAGTTCTACGGCGGGCTGTTTCTGGAGCAGGTCCAGGGCCCGTTTCACCCCTTCGAAGGCTTCGGCGAAGCAGGCCCGTTCCCGCTCGCTGGTAATCCAGATGTCTTCGGGGCTGCGACCTTCGGTAAACAGGGCGGCATCCACCTTCTGCCTGAGCTCGGCAAGGCCCTCGCCGGTCTTGGAGGAAACTGGGAGAACCTTGGAAATCCTCTCATCTCTCGTCTGCAGGCCGCAGGCCGTTCTCTCATCCAGCAAATCACACTTGCTGATGACGGTAACATCGGAATCTGTTGTAGATTTTTGATTTCCAACTCCGAATTCCGAATTCCGAACTCCGAATTCACAACCGTCCACCACGTGAATCTTCAGGTCCGCCTCTTTCAGAATCTCACGGCTCTTTTCCATGCTGAGGGCGTCCAGCTCGTCGGTGGCCCGGTCGGCAATGCCTGCGGTATCCACCAGACGGATTTCTCCGCCGGGCAAAAACAGCCGGACTTCCACGAAGTCCCGAGTGGTGCCGGGGACGCTGCTCACGAGAATGCGGTCTTCGCCCAGGAGGGCGTTTACCAGGCTGGACTTGCCCGCGTTGGGGGCTCCGTAGAGCACTACCAGCGGGAGGCGGCTCAGGTTTTCCTTGCCGCGGAAACTCTGGAGGATTTCCGAAATCTTTTCGCCGATGGCCACAATCCTCTTGCGCCAGGAATCGTAATCCGGGTCGGCCTCCTCCTCGGCAAAATCCACGTCCAGCTCCAGCCGGGCGGACATATCCTTCACCTGTTCGTTCAGTTCCTGAATCTTTTTCGAGAGCGTTCCCGAAAGCAGGCGGTGGGCGTTTTTCAGTTCTGCTCGGTTCGCGCTGTGAATCACGTCGGCCACGGATTCCGCCTGGACCAGGTCCATCTTGCCGTTCAGAAAGGCCCTGCGGGTAAATTCACCAGGTTCTGCCAGACGAACGCCTTGTACCTTGCGGATGGCCTGAATCAGTTCCCGCACGATTAGCGGGTTTCCGTGAGGGTAAAGTTCCAGAGTGTCTTCGCCGGTATAGGAATTGGGCCCTTCGAAAAACAGGTAAAGCAGGCTATCGACGGTTTCGCCGGTTTTAGGGTCCCGGGCCGTTCCCAGACGGGCCATGTGGCTTTCCAGTCGGGCCACCGCCCTTTCGCCGAACAGGGCCAGAACCACGTCGCGCACCTGAGGGCCGCTCACACGGATGGCGGCAACGGCGCTAACGCCTGCGGGAGTCATGGGAGCGACAATGGTCCGGGAATCCATGTAATTAAATATAGTATTAAAAGTTTGAGAGGTTGTAGATATTAGGGGTTAGGATTTAGGGGTTAGGATCTAGGGGTTAGGATCTAGGGGTTAGGATCTAGGGGTTAGGATTTAGGGGATAGGGGTTTGAGCTCGCTTCGCTTTGAGGGATGTCATCCTCGCTGTCATTCTGGAGCACAGCGATAGAATCACGAGGATCTGCTAGATTGCAGTAAGCGGATCCTCACCAGAGCCTGCCCTGAGCCTGTCGAACGGGTGAGGATGACGACTCGCGGCTCACAACTCATAACTCACGACTCATGACTCCTAACCCTCGCCTTTTTTCTATCTTCCTTTCCATGAGCAACTTCAAACTGATTTCTCGCCCTCTCGGCACTATCCAATGCTACGTTTTACAGCGCGATGACGGCGCCGAACTGGAAATTCTGAGCGGTTACGGCGGAGGCCTTAACGCCTGGCGCATACCCGTTGCAAAAAACGGCGCGGGCGTCACCGGTTCCGACAAACTGGACCTTCTCTTCGGTTACCGGGAAGGCGATGACATCTACAAGATGGGCCCCGACACCAATGCAGGCTGCAGACTCGCTCCCTTCCCGGGCCGCACCGCCTACGCCAAGTTCACCTGGAATGGCAACACCTACGCCCTCATAAACAACGTGAGTTGGGCGCCCCATGCCCTCCACGGCTTTTTGCAGAACAAGGAATGGAAATTCGAAAGCTTCGAGAGCGACTCCGAAAGTTGCACTGCCATTTTCACCTGCGACTGGCCGGGCGCCTTCGCCGGGTTCCCCTTCCCTTTCAAGGCTACAAACAAAGTAACTTTCACAGGTGAATCTTATACCGTAGAGGCCTCTGTGCAGAACATCGGAAAGGCCCTCATGCCCTATTCCGAAGGCTGGCACCCCTACTACAGCCTGGGCGAAAAGGTGAACGACCTGAAGATGACGCTCCCCGAAAGCAAGCTTGCCCTCTTAGACCAGGCGGACCTTCCCACCGGGAACTTCAAGGACGACACCCGCTTCGTGGGCGGCCGTGCCATCGGTGACGAGTTCATCAACGACTGTTTCTGCCTGGGGAGCGATTTTTCAAGTGCGACGGCACAATCCCAAACCCAGGCCCACGTGTTTTTGGAAGGGAGCGCAGGCAAACTGGACATCTGGCAACAGGCCGGTCAAGGGCAATACAACGCCATCCAGATTTACACGCCTCCTACCCGGGCAAGCATCGCCATCGAGCCCATGACATCGGAGCCCGACGCCCTGAACCACCACCGCGGACTGATAGAAATCCCTCCCGAAGATTCACGAAAATTTACATTCGGGGCCAAGTTCCAAAAGAAATAAGATACTTATATCTTAATTTTTCTCGCAGTCACCCATAATTTCTTATTTTGGGAAAAAAGGAGCTTTTTTATGAACTTCAAGAAAGCATTTACTTTCTGTATTCCTGCTGTACTTGCCTGCAGTCTTCTTGCGGCCTGCGGTGACGATTCCTCCAGCGGCGACCCCATAGCGCCGGAAGACGACGCCATAGAATCCTCGGCAACCGAAGGTTCAGCCGATTCCAACAATCCTGGTTCTTCCGGTTCCAACGTAAATTCTTCGGGAGACGCCAACAAGAACTCATCGGCAAGCAACACCCCGGTAGACCTTGGAACCCCCGTCCTTACGGTCAGCGGCACCGACATCCTGTACAACGGCAAGAAGATTTTCTTCTCGGGCACAAACCTGGCCTGGAGCGATTACAACTCCGACGTGGGCGACGCCCCGCTTAACGAAAACGCCTGGCGCAAGGCGGTGGAAGGCACCCGCGCCGCAGGGGGCAACGCCATCCGCTGGTGGCTCTTCAACAACATGAGCCAGAGTCCCACCATCGACCAGACCACCCACCTGGTCACCGGACCCAAGGAAAACACCATCGCCAACATGAAGAAGGCCCTGGATATCGCCGAGGAATACGGCGTGATGGTCTCCATGTGTCTGTTCAGTCACAACCTGATGGAACCCAACCAGTGGGGTCTTTACAGCGAGAAGTTGGATATCGACGCCAACACCAAACTGTTCGAGGACGACGGAACGGAAGCGTTTATCAAGAACGTCTTGGAGCCCGTAGTCAAGGCTATCGGTTTCCACAAGGCACTCATGACCTGGGAAGTGTTCAACGAACCCGAAGGCATGACCACCGTAGGTTGGACCACCAAGAAGATGGACAAGGAAAAAATCCAGAAGTTTACTAACAAGGTGGCCGCCGCCATCCACAACATAGACAAGAGATTCCTGGTCTCTACCGGTAGCGTGAACATTAAGTACCAGAGCTGGTGGAACGATGCGGAACTGGTCAAGGCCGGTGGCGAGGCCAACGGCACCCTGGACTTTTTCCAGACCCACTACTACCCCTACTACCAGGATGACGCCGTCTCTCCCTTCGTGAACACGGCCGCCCAAATGGCCACGACCTACGGCTACGACAAGAAGCCCATGATTATCGGGGAATTCCCTGCCAGCGGTTGGAAGGGCGACACCTATACATCTAGCATGGCGGCAAAGACGGAGATTTCGACCGAGGAATGCTACCGCAAGGCCTTTGACGACGGTTACGCGGGGGCTCTCGCCTGGCAGTACATCGGCGACAAGACGGAATCCCAGTTCGGCGGTTACAGCTACACCATCGAGCCCGCCCTCGAAGCCATGAAGGCCCTAGCTTCCAAGGAAGAGGCCCGCATCAAGATCAAGGACGTGACCATCGAGGAATCCAGCGGCGACGGCATGATGGCCGTGACCTACGGAGCCGACAACGCCCAGATCGAATACCAAAAGACATTTGACCTGAGCGGAGCGACGGAACTCACCTTCGAAGCCAAGAACAACGGGAAATCGGCAGCGCAACTGAACTTGATATTCAAGCTCACTGATGCCTGGACCTGGACCGAAGTTGACGGTGCTTGCGACGTTGCCGCAGGGGCAAAGAAGACCTGTTCCTTCGACATATCAAGTTACACGGACCGCAACAAGACTCTGAGCATCATCGTGGCAAACTACGCCAAGGGGTATACGGGGACCATCCTTTACGACAACTTCAAGGCTGGCGATCAGATACTGTTCGATTTCAACGCCGACAAGTACGACGCTTTCAGCCGTAGTTTTGGAAATACCGAGGAAATGATTCCCGAAATCAAGGTGGTGTTCAACAACCCCGACTACAAGAAGTAATTTTAACAACTCAATATCTAGGGAAAGGATTGGATTATGGATATTAAAAAAGCGACTCTCGCCTTTGGGTTAATGGCCGCAGTCTACGCAGGCGCCACCAAGTACGAGGCCGAATCGGCCACCTTGGCCGACGGAGCTGCCAAAAGCGGGACCTATGCAGACCTGAACGAGGGAAGCATTACCTTTGACAACGTCACCGTAGATGCAGAAGGCAAGTACACCCTGATTATACACTGTGCAGCACCCTACGGCGATAAAGACAACTACATTACCGTCAACGGAGCTCAGGTTGGATCTTTCCACATGGATGAAGGTTCCGAGTTCATTGACGTATCCACCAGCGTAACCCTAAACGCCGGAAAGAATTCTATTGGCATCACCAAGTTCTGGGGCTGGATACAGGTGGACTACATCAATATCGAAGCATACGAATCGAAAGCCTTCACCATCGCAACAAAGCCTGTCACCGCAAACGCTACTGCCGAAGCGGTCAAACTGTACGAATTCCTGGCAGGTAACTTCGGCAAGAAGACCATTTCTGGTGTTATGACCGGAAACATGGATGCCTACACGCTCAACGCCGATTTTAAGACCCACGAAGACGTAGCCGACATCTACACCCGCAGTGGCAAGTACCCTGCCCTGGTGGGTTTCGACTTCTTGTTCTCTACAGGTCCTAACGCCAGCGGCGACTGGAACAAGGCCTATGACGAAAAGGCTCTTTTCCTGGCGAAGAATTTGTGGAGCCAGGGAGGCATTCCCGCTTTTAGCTGGCACTGGAAAGACCCCACCGACGCAAAGGATGCTTTCTATGCAACTGAAGAAGCCGCCAAGAACTCCGGCGGAACCGAATGGACCACCTTCCGCGTATCGGAAGCCTTTGTCTCCGGAACCACTAACTGGAACAAGGAGTCCGACGCCTACAAGGGAATCATAGCTGACATCGACTATATTGCCGACTACTTCTTGAAACTCCAGAAGGACAAGGTCGCTGCCATATTCAGGCCCTTGCACGAAGCGGGCGGCAACTGGTTCTGGTGGAGCAATAGCACTACCGGAGAACAGTATGCTGCCCTGTACCGCCTAGTCTACGACGAGATGGTCAATGTAAAGGGCGTCAAGAACCTGATTTGGGTATTCAACCCCGAGGCTTCCCTTGATAAATCCTGGGATCCAGGCGCCGATTACTACGACGTTATTTCTGTGGACATCTACAACAGCGCCAACAACCATTCCAGCAATGCATCTGCCTTTGACGGATTCAAGGAGAAGTGGGGAACGAGCAAAATATTCGCTCTCAGCGAAAACGGCCCTATTCCCGACGTGAGCAACATGCACAAAGACCAGGCCGTATGGAGCTGGTGGATGCCGTGGTATAGTTCTTGGAGCGGTCCCTGGCCGGGCCAAACCGCCAATTCCGTCTGGAAGAGCAACATGGAAGACTGCCGGATTATCACCTTCGAGGACATGCCCGGCTGGGACAAGGATTTTGACTTTGACGACGCCTCTTGCAAGACCGGAGCGAATTCTTCTAACTCTACTAAGCCCACAAGTTCTGCAAGCGCAAACAATTCCGCAAATTCCAACGGCAATTCCGCAAACTCCAACAAGCCAAACAACGGTTCAGGCAACAACACCGCCATCGGTGTAGGTCCGCTTCTTGCCGTGGCCAGCCTGACACTCCAGGGCCACAGCCTCTCCTTCACGACGACTCGTTCCGGAAATGTCTCTCTGGACGTGTTCGACCTGCAGGGTAACCGCGTGGCTAGCCTCTACAAGGGCACCCTCTCTGCCGGGACCCACCAGTTCAGCCTTTCGGGTATGGCCCGCGGGTCGTACTTGGTGCGGGCCAGGGGTGCCGGACTTTCTGCAACGAAGCGGATTGTCATCAAGTAAGACCTGAATTTTTTCAAAGGGAATCCCTGCAACCAAAGTTGCGGGGATTTTTCTTTGGGTTGAAAACACCTCGGGTTTTTGCTATATTGGCCCAAACCTCGGAGAGATGCCAGAGTGGTCGATTGGGCCGGTCTCGAAAACCGGAGTCTGTCACAGGACCGAGGGTTCGAACCCCTCTCTCTCCTGAAACAAAAAGTGGAGTCCAAAGGCTCCATTTTTTGTTTCAATAGGGTGGGTCCACGAACCCTCGTAGAGGGTTCGATTGACTGCGCGTGAACGAAGTGAACTTGCGCAGTCAAGGATTTTGGCGAAGCCAAAACCCGGAGGGGCACGAAGGAATGAAATGACTGAGTGATCCCACCCCTCTCAGACCTGAAATTTTCGTCCGTTTTTTGAGAGGGGGAATTCGGGGAAACAAAGTGACCCCGCAATCCCACCCCTCTCGATTCCTGAAAGAATCGTCCATTTTTTCGAGAGGGTGGAGACGAAGGAACAGCGTGACTGAGTGATCCCACCCCTATTCCAGCAGCCATCCACCCCCATATGACGTCGGGGTCTTAGGGGCGGAGCCCCTAGGCAAAGGGGTGATGGAAGACGCGGCAGAATTGGCAAGGAGATCCCCGCCGGAGCCTGCCCTGAGCAAGGCCGAATGGGCGGGGATGACAATGAAAGAACACCGGGATGACATCAAGTAGGAGCTGCGGCTGCAATCAGGGGGAGTCTTCCCCCTTTAATGACCGTTCGGCGTCCTCATTTGGCACTGTCCCTCCGGACACGCCTCACTCTCGCAACCGCCCCCAGTTAATACTGGGGGCTTGTTGCTCACGACGACCGTTCGGCGTCCTCATTTGGTACTGTCCCTCCGGACACGCCTCACTTTCGCAACCGCCCCCAGTTAATACTGGGGGCTTGTTGCTCACGACGACCGTTCAAATAACCTTTCACGCTAGATGGCGGGTCGAACGTCATTCCGGGCTTGACCCGGAACCGCCATGACGCACAAGCCATTATCATTCAGGGTCTTAGGGGCGGAGCCCCTAGGCGAAGGGGTAGCGGAAGCAGCAAGGAAATCCCCGCCAAGACGATAGTGGATCCTCGCCGGAGCCTGCCCTGAGCCTGTCGAATGGGCGAGGATGACGAAAAAAGGTCGCGGGGATGGCGAGCCGCTGGAGCGAGGGGAAGGCATTCCCCTTTCATCTCATATTTCACATCTCGCATTCCACACCTCATACCTCAAAGGCGCGCAAGAATCTGGGCCGAGATTGCCACGGATACTTAGTATCCTCGCAATGACATTCCTCACACCTCGAACCCCTAAATCCTAGATCCTAGCCCCTAACCCCTTTACTATATTAATAATCACTATGAGCGAAAACTGCCTTTTCTGTAAAATCATCAAGGGAGAAATCCCTTCCAAGAAAATCTACGAAGACGACGACGTGTTCGCCTTCTACGACGTGGCACCCCAGGCCCCCGTCCACTTTCTGGTGGTCCCCAAGCGCCATATCGCCTCCCTCATGGACATGAAACCCGAAGACGCCGAGCTGGTGGGCAAGCTGCTCTACCGCGGCCAGCAAATCGCCAAGGACCTGGGCCTCGAAGAGTCCGGCGCCCGTTTCGTGTTCAACTGCAAGGAAGATGCGGGCCAGACCGTTTTCCACATCCACCTGCACGTGGTGGGCGGACAGAAGTTCGGCTGGCCTCCGTTCCCGGTTGTCTAGACGAGAGAACGCTCGCTATGCTCGCTACAGACGAAAGACGAGAGATTTGTTCGGCTCTGCTCGCAAGTACCGAAAAAATCGTTTTACCCTATAACATTCCTCTCCAAAACACTCTCGTCTCTCGTCTCTCGTCTCTCGTCTAATGCAAAAATCCAAGTCCATAGTCCTCCACCGTTACCCCTACAGCGATTCCAGCTGGATCGTGAAGGCCCTGACGGAGGAATGCGGGATCGTGTCCTTCATCGTGAAGGGCGGAAAGCGGAAGGAGTCGCCTTTTAGGGGCGCCCTGGACCCGCTCGCTCTTTCCGAGGTGGTGTTCAAGCACAACCCGAATGCCGAACTGCAGTTCGTCAAGGAGGCCACGCTTCTCCGCTGGCACGAATCCATGCGGGGCGACCTGCTGCACCTGGCGCAGGCCCAGGTGATGGCGGAAACGATCCTGCGTTACGCCCCCCAGGGCGTGCCCCTGGACGAGGAATTCCAGCATCTGGAAGCATCGCTTGCGGAACTGGACAGCATGGACCTTGCCGACGGCGCCTTCGCCCGCTGGCTCCTTGCCACCTGCGAAATGTGGGGCTACCATCTGGAACTTGGCGCCTGCGGGCGCTGCGAAAAGCCCCTTACGGAACCGGCGGCGGATTTTTCTCCGGAATCGGGGACGTTCCTGTGCAAGGACTGCCTGGGAGTCGCCTCCCCCCGCGCCAAGAAGGAAACCCTGGACGGATTCTGGGCGCTCCACAGGAACTTGCCCATTCAAGATTTCCAATATACCGAGAACGCCTTAATTTCCTATCTTAGGAACCACATCGGCTTCTTGAAGGAAATACATTCCCTCCAATGGCTACAGGAGATTCGAAAACTATGCTCAACCCCAAAGACATAACCGAAAAGAAAGCCAAGGGTGAAAAAATTTCCATGGTCACCGCCTACGACTACGCCTTCGCCCAAATGGCGGAGGCCGCAGGCATCGACCAGATTCTGGTAGGCGACAGCCTCGCCAACACCATGCTGGGCTACAAGACCACCCGCGACGTGGGCATGACCGAAATGCTCATCTTCGTGGGAGCGGTGTGCCGGGGCGCCCCCAACACCCACGTGGTAGCCGACATGCCCTACATGAGCGACAAGGACCCGCAGACGGCCTACGATAACGCCCGCCGGTTTCTGGACCTGGGTGCTGCCAGCGTCAAGCTGGAAGGAACTCCCCAGGGAGTGCTGGAATTCCTCTGCGGTCACGACATTCCCGTGTGCGCCCACCTGGGACTGCTCCCCCAGACAGCGGAAAACTTCAAGCAGAAGGGAAAGACGGAAGAAGAGGCCCGCGCCATCGAACAGGCCGCCCGCTTTGTGGATAACCTGGGCTGTTTCGAGCTGGTGCTGGAGCACATTCCCGAAGAACTGGGCACAAGAATCACCCGGGAGGTGAAGGCCGTGACTATCGGCATCGGCGGCGGGCGCTACACCGACGGCCAGGTGCTGGTGATGCACGACGCCCTGGGCATGCACCAGAAAAAGATTCCGCCCTTCGCCACCAAGTTCGTGAATATGTTCGACCTTGGCGTAGAAGGATTCAAGAAATACATCGACAGCGTGAAAAATCCCGCACTATAATTCCAGTTGCAAGAAATTTTTCTCTTGTAGATAAACTTTTTTTTGCGTCCGGCGAGACTCTCGACGGACGTTTTTTGTTTTTCGGCAGAAGTTTTTGCTCGCTCCGAAAAATTTTTTCAAAAAATTTTCAAAAAAATTTTCCGACAAAAATCTTTTCGCGATGTCTCAAAATGAAAAATTTTTCAGACAACAAAACAAAAACACTCTTATCAAAAACTTTTATCAAAACTTTGATTATCATTAAGTTATGAAATCAAAAAACGGCCTATTTTCACAGACAAAGTAACAAGCAGGGGTCGCACGCGTATAATGACAGATTTTTTCCTTGTCAATACCTTTTTGAAAAAAAAAGAAAAAAATTTCAAAAAAGTGTTGATTATTTGTGAAAAAAGAGTTATTTTATAGCTATCAAATCGTTAAACCCTAAAAAAAGGAAAAAAAACAATGGCTACAGAAAAGAAAACCGCCGCTAAGAAACCCGCTGCCAAGAAGGTTGCCGCTAAGAAGCCCGCTGCCAAGAAGGCCGCTCCTGCTAAGAAGGCTGCCGCCAAGAAGCCCGCTGCCAAGAAGCCGGCTGCTAAGAAGGCTGCTCCTGCTAAGAAGGTTGCCGCTAAGAAGCCCGCTGCCAAGAAGCCCGCTGCCAAGAAGGTTGCCGCCAAGAAGCCGGCTGCCAAGAAGGTCGCTGCTAAGAAGCCGGCTGCTAAGAAGGCTCCTGCCAAGAAGAAGTAATTCTTTTTCTCTCCTTTACAGAGCGGAGTTCCCTACGGGACTCCGTTCTTTTTTATTCCATCCGCCATCCTCTCCGGAAAATCGGCGGACATTTTCTATTTTATAGTCATGATTTCAGAAAAAGACCTGTCGGAACTGGAAAAAATCCCCCTGGACGAGCGGATCACCCGCGTCGAGAACCTGCTGAAAGACAAGGAAAGCCCCCGCCCCTTCGAGCTGGGCCTGCTACTCGCCCTGAAGATGGGTCAAGAAATCCGCGAAAAGAAACCCCTGGGTTCCGAATCCGGCGACCTGGTGGCCAGCTGGAGCGGCAAGCACCCCGAATCCGTAGTGGAAGAAGCCATAGCCTTCGCCAAGGAGTTCCTGCTGCACCCGGCAAAGATCGCCGAGAAGATCAAGGCGGGACTCAAGGGAGACGAAAGACAAGAGACGAAAGACGAAAGGGATGAAGGGGAAGGCCCGGAGGAGACCAATGGCTAATAAACTGCTCGCCACCGTCGATATCGGGAGCCACAGCTGCATTCTGCTCATCGCCGCCTTTGAACCCGCCGAGAGCTCAACCGCTCTTCGTCATCCTCGCGAAGGCGAGGATCCGCTCGCCGTGACGCAAGTTTCTGCTGGCGAAAACACTTCAACCGCCGAAGCGGAAGGCGTCGAACCCCGCAAAGTCCTGGTCCCAAAACTCCAGAAGGTGGAAATCTGCCGTCTGGGCGAAGACATTTACGACTCCGGCCGCATCTCCGAAGAAAAAATCCAGGACCTGTGCCGAATCATGACCAAGTTCCGCATGGACCTCCACGCCCTGGGCGTGGAACTGAAGGCCGCCGCCATGACGGAGGCCATGCGCCGTGCCGAAAATCAGGAAGAAGTCCTGGACGCCGTGGAGAAAGCCCTCTGGATGCGCCCGAGAATCATCTCCGGCGAAGAAGAGGCGGCTCTCACCTACCGCTCCGTGAAGGAATGGCACGGCGAAGGCATCGTGACCATCGATATCGGCGGCGGTTCGACGGAAATTTCCAACGGCGCCACCGGTTTTTCCATTCCGGTAGGCGCCCTCAAGATGTTCAAGGCCATGGGACCCATCCCTGGTCCCGAATACAAGAAGTTCGTGAAGGAAACCTTCAAGGAAATATCCTTCAAGGGCATGACCAAGAAGCCGGTTTACCTTATCGGCGGAACGGGAACGGCCCTTGCCATGGTGTTCAAGAACCTTCCCCAGTTCGACTACAAGGCCATCGAAGGCCTGGAAATGAGTCTTTCGGACCTGGAAGCCGTCACCACCCGCATATCCAACCTGTCCAAGGAACTCCGGGCCATGCTCCCGGGTCTTGAAAACGGACGGAGCGACGTCATCATCTGCGGCCTGTTCTGGCTCCGCTCCCTGCTGGAAAAACTCCGGGTCGAAACATTTAGAATAAGCACTGCGGGACTCCGTTTCGGACTACTGTATGAGAATTAACAAGTACATTTCCCTTTGCGGAATTGCCAGCCGTCGGGCCGCCGAGGCCCTGATCGAAGAAGGCCGCGTGCAGGTGAACGGCGTGACCATCAGCGACCTGGGCCACCAGGTGGACGAGACCGCCGACACCGTCTTGGTGGACGGCAAGCCCGCGAAACTCCCCCGCAGGACCACCACCATCCTTTTCCACAAGCCGCCCGGATGCGTGTGCACCAAGGACGACCCCCAGGGGCGCGAGACCGTCTATGACTACCTGCCTCCAGGGTACCAGCAGCTGAAATACGTGGGCCGCCTGGACCTGCAGAGCCGCGGGCTGTTGCTGTTTACCGACGACGGGGAACTGCTCCACCGGCTCACCCACCCGAGTTACGAGATTCCCCGGACCTACAACGTGTGGACTACCAAGCCCCTGAGCGAAAGTGCCGCCCAGAAGCTGGTGGACGGCGTGGACATCCGGGACCCCGAAGATCCAGACGCCAAGGAAGACATCGCCTTCGCCACCGACGTTTACCTGGAAAAGGGATACGCCGAACTCACCCTCATCGAAGGCAAGAACCGCGAAATCCGCCGGATGATGCGGGCCCTGGGCTACGAGATTCGCGACCTGAAGCGCATCAGCTACTGCAAGATTAGGCTCGGCGATTTACCCGCCGGCGAATACCGGGAACTCACCCCCGACGAAATGAACAAGCTTAGACAAGCGGTAGGACTGTAGACCTGAGTGGTGAGTGGTGAGTGGTGAGTGGTGAGTGGTGAGTGGTGAGTGGTGAGTTGTGAGTTGTGAGTGGTGAGTGGTGAGGTATGAGGTATGAGGTATGAGGTATGGAAAAAGAATTCGTCATGTTCGCGCAGGCGAACATCCGCTTACTGCAATCCAGCGGATCCCCGACCAAGTCGGGGATGACATTCCTCAAAGCAAAGCGACCTCGAACCCCTAGATCCTAGACCCTAAACATGACCAAACGCACATTATATATAGGTGACATCCACGGCTGTGCCGACGAACTGGAACGAATCATTGACGCCTTCGGGTTCGTGCGGGGCAAGGACACCCTGTACCAGACCGGCGACATCATCAACAAGGGCCCCGACATGATGCGGGCTTTAAAGACCGTGCTGGATTTGGGAATTCTGACCGTTCGCGGAAACCACGAAGAACACCTGATCCGCATGATGGAAACGCCCCAGACGGAGTGGACCGAAAAGCAGAAGAACCGCTTTGCAAGGCTCTCCCTGGAGCAATGGACATTTATTCGGGACACGGTAAAGGACTGGCCCCTTTGGCGGGATACGCCCCACGCCCTGCTGGTCCATGCAGGCCTGGAACCCGGAAAGACCCGCCTCGAAGACATGAGCCCGAAGGTGCTGCTCTCCATACGCATGTGGAATGAACGGCCCTGGTTCGAGCAGGTCAGCTGGCCAAAGACCGTAGTGTTCGGGCACTGGGCCAAGATGGGATTCGTGAACCGCCCAGGGTTCATCGGGCTGGATTCCGGCTGTGTCTATGGCAAAAAACTGACCGCCTGGTGCCCTGAAGAAGACAAGTTCTACGAAGTTCCTGCCGCCCGGGAGTACGCCCCCGTCAAGGACAAGGCGAAGGAGTCCGAAGGGGCTCCCTGCAAGGTGCTGGGCGACAACACCCCGAACTATGTTCCGCCCAAGACCTTCGACGAAATCAAGGCGAAAATCGCCCAAGGGGAAATCGCGCCCGCCGACGATTCCGAAGAGGAAAAATCCATCCGCAAGGCAAGCCCATCCATCAGCGCCGAATGGGCTGGATACTGAGCGTTATCCTAACTTTGCAAGCCTTTATCGTCATGTTCGCGACCTGTGGTGAGCGAAGTCGAACCAAGGCGAACATCTACTAGAAGAAACAAATAGATCCTCGCCTGCGCGAGGATGACGTTTCTGGAGGGGTTTCTTTTTCTATTTTATATTGGGAACTATATCACGGATCTTCTCATGAACGTTGACGACCTTTACAACCGCCTAAGCACCATCAAGCCCGGCGTGGTGCTCTGCACCTACACCCGCGAAAAATGCGAGCAGATGCTCCCGCTGATTAACGAAATCAACCAGCTCAAAAAGGAGCGTGACGCGGTAATCCTCGCCCACAGCTACTGCGCTCCCGAAATCGTGCTGGGGGTCGCCGACTTCAGCGGAGACAGCTTCAAGCTGAGCCAGGACGCCACCCAGGTGTCTGCAAAGAACATCGTGTTTTCTGCCGTGCAGTTTATGGGCGAAACCGCCAAGATCCTGAACCCAGAAAAAGACGTGCTGATTCCGGGGCCCCTTACGGGCTGTAGCCTCGCCGACTCCATCACCGGTGCCGAGGTCCTGGAACTGCGTAAAAAGTACCCGGACCACACCTTCGTCTGCTACATCAACACCACCGCCGACGTGAAGGCGGCCTGTGACGTGTGCGTCACCAGCGGAAACGTAATGAAAATCGTGTCCAGCCTGGAAAATGACAAGATCGTGTTCGTGCCCGACGGACTCATGGGCAAGAACCTCACCGAAGAACTCAAGAAGCGGGGCGTCAACAAAAAAATCGTGCTCTACTCCGGCAGCTGCTACGTTCACGAGACCTACGACTCCGAACTGATCGCCTTTTTCCGAGAACAGAACCCGGGCCTGAAGGTGGTAAGCCACCCCGAATGCCACCCCGGCGTAGCCCTCTTGAGCGATTACGTGGGCTCAACCGGCCAGATGGTGGACTACATCAAGAACCAGCCCGAGGGCACCAAGTTCCTGCTGCTCACGGAATGCGGCCTGAACGCCCGTATGCAATACGAGTTCCCCGACAAGGAATTCGTGGGGAGCTGCAGCATGTGCAAGTACATGAAGAGCAATTCCCTGGAAAACATTTTGGAGACGCTTCGCCACCCCGAAAAGGCGAAGCATGTGCAGTTAGACGAGTCCGTGCGTGTCGCCGCCAAGAAGTGCATCGACGCCATGTTCTACTACGCCGGGAAATAAGGTTTGAACGCCTAGATGGCGGATCAAGTCCGCCATGACGTCCTCCAACCTAGTTCAACGTCATTCCGGGCTAGTTAAACGTCATTCCGGGCTTGACCCGGAATCTAGAATAAGGTCCTGTATATAATCTGAATCAATTCTATGAAAAAACTCGTTCTACTTTTTTTCATAATCTTCGCCGTCACCGCGGCAAGCGCTTACGAAGAGAACTACTGGCCCCGTTCCTACTTTGTACGTGCGGGCATGGGCGTTACCGCCACCATCGGAGACCTTAATGAACGTCCCGTAAGCGTCAAGGACACCAGCGGGAACAAGTTCAAGACCTACCCGCCCGACATGGCTCTTATGGGCGACCCGGAACTCCTCCTGGGCGTAAACATCAGGGAATTCACCCTGGCCGTGGCGTTCCAGTACTGGAAACAGCAAGAGGAACTGGTGAAAATTTCCGCAGAAGAAAGCACCCGTTTCTGGCGGTTAGGCTTTGAATTCTACTACAACTTTTTCTGGCCTGACTATTTCCAGGTGGGCCTGGGAGCCGGTTTCTCGTACACCAGCGTCAAGACCGAAAACAGTGCCTTCCACGGCGAAGACCTGGGAGACACGGAATTCATGGGTTCCGGTATAGGCCTCATGGCAAACGTGCAGTATTATTTCACCAACGAAATTGCCATCATTCCGGCCGTAAAGTTTTACCGGAACTGGTTCAAGAACGTCTATACCGACGATAGCGAAAACCAGGAACTGGACCCGTTCCTGTGGCAGACTTTCATTTCGGCCTCCATATCCCTGCAATTCCAGTTCTAGGCTAAACGGGGGGCTTGAATTTATCTAAATTTGGGCCCATGAAAACGCCTTTCAAGCTATTTCTGGTTGCAGGACTGTGCTTGGCGGCTGTGGCGCACGCCATGGACGACAAGGGCTACGCCTCCATCTACGAGTCCATCGCCGCTTTTGAAAATCGCCCTGATGGAGATGCAAGGATATTCAACCGTCCGGGCTATGTGAAGCCCATCATCACCAACCTCGCCCCTGTGCTGAACAGCAACTGGTACGTGAGCGCTACGGTTCCCCAGAGCATGACCTTCGAAGCGGGACTCCCCTTCGCCATTATCCCCATCGGGAGCGACGACCGCTCCTTCTCGGAAAACGGAGCAAGTGTCCCTACCATCTTTGGCGACCATGGTGACCCACTGAACTACGACCCCACCGTTTACGGTAACGAGACCCTCCACAACTTGGGCGTTTTCACCTACCCCTACCTGCAGCTGGCCGGAGGTTTCTACCATGCCAGACTGGTGCTTCGCGGCATGTGGCTCCCCGCCGTTAGCGAACTCCAGAAATTCAACCTCATCGGCATCGGCCTGCAGTACAGCTTTGGCCACCTTTTCCAGTACATGCTGCCCAAGCCCGCCCAGGGCTTGGACGTGAGCCTGGTGCTGGGTTACAGCTCCAGCGGCATCAGCTACCAGCCCGAAGATTACGAGGGCACTCTCGACCTGGACATCTCAGCTTTCACCTTTGACCTGGTCATCGGATACAAGCCCATCGAAATTGTCGAAGTCTTGCTGACCCTGGGTTACCAGAGCGGGAGCATGGCCTCCAGCGGTCACCTGGTGAGCCACGCCGATGGCTGGAACGGGCAGTCTATCGACCCGAACATTACCGTAGACGGAAACGACGGTTTCAAGTTCGGTCTGGCCGTAGCCTTCCAGTTCGGGTCGTCGTTCCATCCGGTGCTGGGCTACGATTACGCAGGCAAGTCCAGTTTTACCACTAACGTGCTCTACTTCAAGCAGCAGTTCGGCAAGGACAAAACTCCCGACGAAATCGCCAAGGAAAAGGGCTACGTGCGTGGCGGCAGCGTTTCCAACGACGAAGAAGAGTCGGAAGAAACTCCGAAAGCCCAGAAGAAAAAGGCTCTAAAGAAAAAGAAGGTTGTTGAAGAGGGATCCGCGTCCGACGCAGACGATGAGTTCTCCGAGTTTGATGAAGAATAGCGTTTAACGTCATGGCGGCCTTGAGCCGCCATCTAGATTCCGGGTCAAACCCGGAATGACGTAGGAGCTGAGCGATGCAGAAAAATGTTTACATGTTTCTATATCCGAAGCGAACTAGTCATGCCCCAAAGGGGAATGACGAGGTTTGAAAAAATTTTGTAGATGATTCTAATTTCTAAGGTAGGCAAAAGATGATTACATTCCTTATCGGCATTGCCATCTTGATTGGCGGCTACTTTACATACGGAAAGTTCGTGGAGCGGGTATTCGGCCCCGACGACCGCAAGACTCCGGCTCTCGCAAACCCCGACGGCGTGGACCGCATGGTGCTCCCCCACTGGAAAAACATGCTTATCCAGCTCTTGAACATTGCAGGTATCGGCCCTGTTATCGGCGTGATTCTCGGCATCAAGTTCGGCGCCATCGTGTTCATTCTGCTCCCCATCGGAAACGTGTTGGGCGGGGCGGTCCACGACTACTTCAGCGGCATGATCAGCATGCGCAACAACGGCTACAACGTCCCGGCCCTGGCCCGCAAGTTCCTGGGCAAGGGACCATCCAAGGTGGTCATGGCCCTCATCTCCGTGGCCCTGATTCTTGTGGGGGCCGTGTTCACCAACACCCCGGCAGCCCTTATCAACACCCCCATCATTGCAGGTTCCGCCGTGTCTCCAAGCCTGTTCTGGATTGCGGTGGGCTGTATTTTCGCCTACTATTTCGCTAGCACGTTCTTCCCCATCGACAAGATTATCGGGCGAATCTACCCCCTCTTCGGCGGCTTGCTCATTCTCGCTTCTCTCGGAATCATGGTCGGCATCGCGCCACACCTGAATATCCTTGACGAAATCAACCTGACAGACTTCGGGTCCAACTTCCACCAGCATCCGGCGGGACAGCCCATACTTCCCATGCTGTTCGTGACCATCGCCTGCGGCATCATCAGCGGTTTCCACAGCACCCAAAGCCCCATCGTGGCCCGTACCGAGATGACCGAAAAACTTGGACGTCAAACTTTTTACGGCATGATGATTATCGAAGGCCTCATCGGCATGATTTGGGCCGCAGGCGGCATGTTCATCTACCACCAAATGCCCGAACTCTTGACCGGAGCCTCCGGCGTGAAGGTCCTCAGCACCTTGGTCTCTACCGTCATCCCCTTCGCCCCCATTTCTGTACTGGTGGTGGTGGGCGTGATTATACTTGCCATTACCAGTGGTGACACCAGCCTCCGAAGCCTCCGCCTCACCATCTCCGAACTTACGGGTATCGACCAGAAATCCGCCAAGAATCGTCTGCTTTTGACCGTTCCTATGTTTGCCATTTGTGCTATCATCATCTTCTGGAGCAACATGGACAAAGAAGGCTTCAACATCTTGTGGAACTACTTCAGCTGGAGCAACCAGCTCATGGCGGTGTGCAGCCTGTGCGTGGCGGTAGTTTACCTGCGGAGCAAAAAGAAGAACTTCTGGATTGCCCTCGTGCCCTGCATGTTCATGACCTTTATCACCTGCCATTACATCTTGTGGGTCAGCCCCGAAAACCTGAAGGGCGCTCCCCTGGGATTCGGCCTTGACTACAAGACCGCCCTGGTGCTGGCCATTGAAAACGCAGTTATTCTTGGGGCTTTGCTGTGCACGAGGGGCAAGACCCTCACCCAGATGGAAGGTTTCGACCCCGACGTGTGGGACCCGGTCAAGGAAGAAAAGTACCAGGCGAGCCACCCCATCAAGGGCCCGGAAGAACTCAAGTTCTAAGAGGAAGGCACGTCATTCCGGGCTACATTCTAACGTCATTCCGGCCCCCGAGCCGGAATCTAGATGGCGGCTCAAGGCCGCCATGACGTTCGATGGCACATCATTCCGGGTAGAGCCTGCCCCGGACTTGATCCGGGAACACGGAATCTAGCCTTACATAAAAACGTAAATATTCGTTACATTACACATTTTACCGGATTTTTTATATATATTTAGGCTTTCGTTCAACAATTCGGCCGTTCGTCAAAGCGGATAGCCGTTTTCTTTTTTTGATTGGGTTCTGCCCGAAGGATAAAAGATGATCGATCGCAACAAGCATTTCCTTCGCCTCGCCGACTGGAGCGAGGAAAAGATTCTCGAAACCGTGGAAATTGCCTCCCGGCTCAAGAAAGAAGTCCATGCGGGCAAGATGTCCGAACGCCTCCACGGCCAGAACATCGCCATGTTCTTCGAAAAGCCCTCGTTGCGCACCATCACCACCTTCCAGGTGGGCATGAACCAGCTGGGCGGCCATGCCGTGCTGCTGGCCCCGGATTCTATCGGTCTTGGCAAGCGCGAAAGCGTCAAGGACGTGGCCCGCTGCCTCAGCCGCTGGGTCAACGCCATCGTGGTCCGTTGCTTCAAGCAGCAGCTGGTAGAAGAACTGGCCGAATACGGTAGCGTTCCTGTGGTGAACGCCCTGACCGACGACTACCACCCCTGCCAGGCCATCGCCTTTGCCCAGATGATTTGCGAAAACCTGGGCGGTTTCAAGAACGCAGACGGCAAGCCCAAGACTGTCGCCTTCATCGGCGACGGCAACAACGTGGCCAACTCCTTCCTGGCTCTTGCCTCCAAGGTAGGCATGAACTTCACGCTAGCCTGCCCGAAGGGCTTTGAACAGCCCGCCAAGGTGGTAGAAGAAGCCGAGGCCGGCCTCAAGAAGCACGGCTGCCAGTACCGCGTATTCCACGACCCCAAGGAAGCCGTCAAGGACGCCGACATCCTCTATAGCGACGTGTGGGTATCCATGGGTCAGGAAGGCGAAAAGGCCTCCAAGCAGAGCCACTTCTTGCCGTTCCAGATCAACGACGAACTCCTAAAGCTCGCGCCATCTCACTGTAAGGTGAGCCACTGCCTGCCCGCCCACCGCGGCGAAGAAATCACGGACACCGTCATGGACAACCTGGACGTGAACATGAGTTTCGAAGAAGCGGAAAACCGCTTGCATGCGCATAAGGCTGTTCTCTGGCAAGTCATGGAGCCTTTTTCCCGATAAGCTTCGATATACGGCGTTATTCGGCCTCTCACGTACCTTTTAGTACGCTACGAGGCCTCGCGCCTTGTCTAGCTCGCTTCTCTGAAAAAAATTGATTTGTTTCTTATGCAAAATGACTTAATGATTTAAACCAATCTTTATGTCATGCCCGCCTTGTGCGGGCATCTCCTTTTTTAAGGAATCGAAAATGTCCTTCATTCAAGATCTAAAGAGCAAGATTATTAACGACGGTTACGAAACTACCCGCGACGACGCCATCCGGCTTTTAAACGAAGACCTCAAGGAACTCTGCGATGCCGCCAACGAAATCCGCGAAAAGTTTCACGGTAACGACTTCGATTTCTGTTCCATCGTGAACGCCCGAAGTGGTCGCTGTTCCGAAAACTGCAAGTACTGCGCCCAAAGCAGCTACTACCACACCGGCGCCCCCGAATACAAGCTCCTCAGCGCCGACGAAATCGTAGCCGACGCCAAGAAGAAAGAGGCCGCAGGCATCCCCCGCTACTCCATCGTCACCTCGGGCCGCACCCTCTCTAACCGGGACGTGGAGCAGATTTCCGAAGCCATCCGCAGGCTCAAAAAGGAGACGAAACTTTCCGTCTGCCTTTCGGCGGGTCTCCTAAACAAGGAACAGTTCGACAAGCTGAAAGAAGCGGGCCTTACCCGCTTCCACAACAACCTGGAAACTTACCGCAGGCACTTTCCCGACGTGTGCACCACCCACACCTACGACGACAAGATTGCGGCCTTGCAGAACGCCCTGGCCGCCGGCCTGGAAATCTGCAGTGGCGGTATCATGGGCCTGGGCGAAACCATGGAAGACCGTATTGACATGTGCCTCGACCTCCGCAAACTCGGCGTCAAGTCCACACCGGTGAATGTGTTGAACGCTATTCCGGGCACGCCCTACGAGAACTTGCCCAAACTCACGAACGACGTGTTCTGCCGCATCGTGGCCATCTACCGCTTTATCAACCCGAAGGCATTTATCCGCCTAGCAGGTGGCCGCGGCGTCTTGGGCGACGACGGCAAGCGTGCTTTCAAGAGCGGGGCCAACGCGGCCATCACCGACGACATGCTCACCACCGCAGGCGTCAACAGCTGCAAGGATTTCGAGCTGGTGAAAGGGCTCGGGTTCAAGCCCCACGGATTTCTGTAATTCTAGGACCGCGACGTCAGTTTTTCAAGCATGGCGTCGCAGCCAACATTCACATCGTCCCAGGTAGCCTGAAAGTCTCCGGTATACCACGGATCCGCCACATCGCGAGACACTCCCGCCCATTCCATAAGCAGAGAAACCTTGCAGGGCTTCGACGTTTCCCTTTCATAAATGTCGGCTGGCAGAATCCATCGCAAGTTCCGCAGGTTGTTCCGGTCCATCAAAATGATGTAATCGTAGTAGTCGTAATCCTGGGCTGTCATCTGTCGTGCATGTTTACCGCTACAGTCTATGCCGTGGGAATTCAGCATACGCATTGCCGGCGGATACACCGGGTTCCCAATCTCTTCGGTGCTGGTGGCGGCACTTGCCACCTCAAAGCGGTCTGTAAATTTCGTTCCGGTGTCGTCGGCACCAGCCTTCATTAATTTATCCTTCATGACAAATTCCGCCATAGGGCTCCGGCAGATGTTGCCATGACAAACGAACAGAACTTTGATTTTTCCCATGCAATAAATATAAATACATCCTCTCATCCCCTAAACGCCCGGTACCGTAGCGCTTCGGCCAGGTCCGGAATTTCTACGGGCTCCGAATGGCGCAGGTCCGCAATGGTGCGGGCCACCTTCAGCAGGCGGTAATACCCCCGAGCACTCAGGTTCATCTTGTCCGCAGAGGCGACGGCGAACTTTTCGGTCGCACCCTCCATCTGGGCAAAACGTCTTGCCGCTTCGGAATTCATAGCGGCATTGCAACGGAACGAAAGTCCGGCAAAACGCCTGCGTTGAATTTCTCGGGCGGCACACACCCGCTGGCGGATTTCCGCCGACGTTTCGGCACCCGACCCGCAGGCAAACTGGGACGTTTCTACCGGCGGGACGCTCACCTGGATGTCGATACGGTCCAGCAGCGGGCCAGATATTTTTTCCTGGTAACGCTTGCGGGCATCGGGCAGGCAGGTGCAGACCTTCTTCGGGTCCATGGAATACCCGCAGGGGCAAGGATTCATGGCCGCCCCCATCATAAAGCGTGCAGGCCACACCACCGTCCCGCTGGCACGGCTCACCGAAATCTCCCCGTCTTCCATAGGCTCCCGCAGAGCCTCCAGCACGCTGCGGTTGAACTCCGGAAGTTCGTCTAGAAACAGCACGCCGTTGTGGGCAAGGCTTGCCTCGCCGGGCAAGAGCCGCGCACCGCCGCCCACCAGCGCCACCATGGAGGCGCTGTGGTGCGGCGTGCGGAAGGGGCGTAAAAGCACCGGACGAAACGACTCCATGTCGCCGGAGCGCCTGGCGCAAGAATGAATGCGGGTGGTCTCCAGAATTTCTTCGTCGCACATTTCCGGCAAGATTCCCGGGAGACACCTGGCGCAAAGAGTCTTCCCTGCGCCAGGCGAACCCACCAGAAGGAAATTGTGCCCGCCTGCGGCAGCCACTTCCAGGGCCCGCTTGACCCCTTCCATGCCCACCACGTTCTTGAAGTCGGGAACATCCAGTCCCGACGAAAACTTCTGCCGGTCTAGCCCCCTCGCCCGGCAAACAAGTTCTTCGTTATTTTGTTCTAAAACCTCTATACATTCTTTAAGCGTGTCCGCACAGATATAACGCAGGCCCTCCACAAGGGATGCCTCCTGTTCGTTTTCCCTAGGGATTACCAGAACGGAATCCTTGTCGTGAACCAGGTCCATAGCGATGGAAAGGACTCCCCGGACGCCCTTCAAGAGGCCATCCAGGGAGAGCTCCCCAACAAAAACACACTTTTCCAAATTAGGAACGGATAACTCGTCGGTAGCGGTCAAGAGCCCAATGGCCAAAGGCAAATCCAGAGCGCTACCTTCTTTACGCAAATCCGCGGGTGACAGGTTTACGGTTGTCCGGAAACCTGTCACCACCTTGTCCACGGAACGTATCGCCGAAACGACTCGCTCCCTAGACTCTCTTACCGCATTGTCCGGGAGCCCCACCAGGGTAAAACCGGGCAATCCAAGCGCAGCATCAACTTCTACGCTAACCGGAATAGCCTTGATGCCCAACAAGCAATAAGAACGGATCCTTCGGAACATAACTATGCCACCGCGGCCTGGTATTTTTCCAGCACGCAATTCTCGATATGTTCACGAAGCTTGCGGGTAATCGGGTTGTAAATGTTGCGGTAATCGTCGCCCTTGTAGAACGGGTCGTTGGGGTAGCTCACGAACAGGCCGTATTCACCGTCCATCACGCGGAGCCCGCGCATGACCATCTGGTCGTTGAGCACCACCTGGGCAAGGCCCTTCATGTGGCCCATGCCAGCACCTTCCTTAAAAGGAAACACTTCCACCTTGGTTACCGCCAGGCAATCAAAGGAACATTCTTTTTCTTCTGTTGTCTTTTTCGTTTCGTTTGTATTAGCCATAAGGCCTCCTTTTGTTTGTTGTTCGGTAGCCCGCTAAATGCAAGAACCGTGCCAAAGGAGATTTTCGGCTTTTTTGATAAAATTTCGGCAGTGTCTAGATTTGACCAAGTGATTAATCATATATTTTAGTCACTAAAAAGGTGATTAATCATGTTGCTAAAACCGAATCTTGACTGGAATGCCAACCAGGGAATCACCCTGCCCGCCGTCCAGGCCAACATCGCCTGCGCAGAGGGCTTACTCCAGGTAGAATTCCTGGTAGAAGAACCCCTGGACTGTTTCCGCGCCGAAGTCCAAGAAGACAACTCTACCAGCTGGGAAGATTCCTGCGTAGAGATTTTCCTCAGAAACCCCAAGAACCCTGCGGAGTATTTCAACTTCGAGGTGACTAGCCGGGGCTTTATTCTGGCGGCAAGGGGAGCGGACAGGCAAAACCGGGAAAAGCTGTCCACAGACGCCCTCGCCAAAATCAAGCGGGCAAAACAGCTGGCCAGCGTCGCCGGAAACCTGATCTGCTGGGGGATGACGGTAACTATTCCGCCGGAAATTTTCGGCCTGGAAACTTTCGAAGGCATCTCCCTGGAAGGAAACCTGTACAAGTGCGCCGACAAGGCCAAGACTCCCCACTACCTGAGCGCCTTCCCCATCGATACCGAAAAGCCTGATTTTCACCGGCCCGAGTTTTTCCAGAAAATCCTGTAAAACGCAACACCTACAACCTGCAGGCAGAAGAATGATTCACGAAATCGAGGACATGGAAAAGACCATTTCGGAACTGCTCCCGACGCGAAACGAAAAAGGCGACAAGCGGACGCAAGGTTGTGCCCTGGTAATTGCCGGTTCCAAGGACATGCCGGGAGCAGCCGCCCTGTGCACCAAGGCCGCCCTCCGGAGCGGTGCTGGGCTTGTAACCCTCGCCTCCCCGAGAAGGATTATCCCCATCCTCCAGGCGAAACTTTCCGAACCCGTTTTTATAAGTCTTGAAGACAGCCGTGCCGGCGGCACGAATTTTACGAAGCGCTCACCCGACGAAATCGGCGGTATCGACGAATGCGACTTTCTGAAAGACCGACATGTCCCAGTGCTTTTAAAAAGCACAAAGTACCAGCAGGCGGTAGCCATCGGGCCGGGGCTCGGCCAGAGGCAAGAAACCAGAACCGCCGTCCGAAACTTCGTCACCCGCTGCAGCGTGCCCATGGTCATCGACGCCGACGGTCTGAACTCCCTCACGGCAAGCGACCTGAAGCAGATAGACGCACCCGCCATCTTGACACCCCACAAACGGGAATTCGCAAGACTCTTCGGAGAGCTTCCGCAAGAGGCCGCTGCGTTTCCCGAATTCCTTGCAGGAAAAGCGAAAGTATTTGGAAAGATTGTCCTACTGAAAAGTTCCCCCATTCTTATCGCCACACCCGAGGGAGAAATTTTCGCGGTGCCTGCCGCCAATTCCGGCATGGCCAAGGGCGGCTCCGGAGATGTACTTACCGGAATCATCGTGGCACTATTGGCCCAGGGTTGCACGCCTACAGATGCCGCTGTCCTGGGAGCGCTTCTACACCAGAAAGCGGGCCTAATCGCCCGTCAAAAACTGGGAGCGTTCTCCATGCTCCCCAGCGATGTCATCGAAAGCCTGCCGCAAGCATTTCTGCAAGCTGGCGGCAGTTGCGACGTTCCTTAATACCAGCGGCGCTCATCGCCTATAGTTGTACTTGGCCCGTGTCCAGGGAATACTATGGTGTCTTCGGGCAGCACCAACAATTTTTCCTTTATCCCTTTAACCAAGGCATCCTCGTCGCCGCCAAACAAATCGCTTCGGCCACGGCTCCCGGCAAATAAAATGTCTCCCGGAAATAGGAGCGGAGGAACATCTTTCTGGCCGTTCACTTCGCCAGGGCTTTCGCAGTAAAAAGCGATTCCGCCGGGAGAGTGTCCCGCCACGTGAATCACCTGCAGGCGAATACCCGGCACTTCTACGATGTCACCTTCGGCAAGGTAGTTTCCCAACGCAGGAGACGCTTCTTCCATAGGCAAGCCAAACATCCGGCTCTGTTCCTCTTGCAGGTCCAGCAAGAAGGCGTCCTCTTCGTGGGCCTCAGGCAGCACGCCGTAAGTACGCTCCACAAAGGCATTCCCTAAAACATGGTCCAGGTGCAGGTGGGTATTCAAGAGATGCCGCACCTTCAGACCCTTCGTTTCGATATAGTCCGCAAGGGCCTTGCGTTCCACCTCGCGGCCAGCGCTAGGGTCTATAAGAATAGCTTCGCCAGTATCGCCACCCAGCACAAAGCCGTTCACGCCAAAAGAATTGAAAACAAATTGTTGGAGTAGCATAAGGAGAATGTAGCAATGTCTACTTTTCCACCAGTTCCTGGGCCAGCTTTTTCATGCCGTTAAAATCCCACTTACCGCTTCCAAGCTTGGGAACGCTCTCTACGCAGAAAACGGAACCGGGCAGCATCAGGGGCGGAATTCCCGACTTGCGGAGCCTGCGGGAAATGTCTTCGGCATCGCCGCCCTTGACCAGCAGCACAATGCGTTCGCCCTTGACGGAGTCGGGAACGGCAGTGACGGCAAATTCAAGACCATCGAGAACCTTGGTTTCGGCGATACGGAGTTCCACCGCCGTAAGCGAAATCATCTCGCCGCCCAGTTTCGCAAAGCGGCTGTAGCGCCCGAGAATCTGCACAAAACCATCTTCCGTAATGACGCACTTGTCGCCGGTCTTGTACCAACGGCGGCCATCTTTTTCAATGATTACGGACGCAGTCTTTTCGCCATCCTTCAGGTAGCCCTTCATGACCTGGGGGCCCGTAACCACGAGCATGCCTTCTTCGCCCTGAGGCAACACCTCGTTGGTTTCGGGGTTGATGATGGCGGCCACGGTTCCCGGAGGCGGAAGCCCGATGCTCGAGTGGTCGCTGCACTTTTCCATGGTCAAGAAGTCATCCAGCAATACATTGGGCGCATTAATAGTAGCAAGGGGCGTGAGTTCCGTGCAGCCGTAACCTTCGTAAATGTCCTTGCCGAACTTGAGCTTGAAGGTTTCCCGCATTTCGGGGCGGAGCTTTTCGGCACCAGCGATGATATAGCGGAGAGAATCCAGACACATGGGGTGGACCCAGCGGTTGATGGCGATAGCCCGCAAAAATGTAGGAGTACCCATCATAATGGTCGTCTTGTACTGGGCACAAACCCGGGCGAGAGTCTTGATGTCGGTAGGGTCCGGGCAAAGCACCATAGGCACGCCATCCAGCAAGGGCATCATGAAGGTCATGGTGAAGCCAAAGGAATGGAACAGCGGGAGCAGCGCCGTCATCACGTCTGTACGGCAGAGTTTCACCACATAGTCGCACTGCTGGGCATTGGAAATCACGTTCTTGTGGGTCAGTTCCACCCCCTTCGGCGTGCCTTCGGAACCGGAACTGAACAAAATGACGGCATCGTCTTCCAGCCGGGCGGAACTGAACCAGAGCCTGCGAAGGATTGCCGCAGGGCAAGTCAAAATGACAAGCGTCGCCAACAGACGGCCAAGGGTCGAAACCTTCCGTTCCTCTTCGTCCAAATAAATCAGGCGACACTTCTCGGCGACCTGGGCAAAGGCCGGATTCTTGCCGCACAGTTTCTCAAAAAACACGCGGGTGGTGACGACGGTAGAAAGTTCCGCCTTTTCCATACAGCCAAGAATGGTATCCACCGGGGCGGTATAGTTCAGGTTGACAGACGTCTTGCCCGCACCCAAGATGGAAATAATCCCGAGGGCGGCATCGCGGCTGGTGGGAATCATGAACCCTACGTTCTTTTCGCCCTTCGCCACGGCCCGAATCTTTCGACCAAAGTAACGGCACAGGCGAATCATGCCAAAGCCGTTCACATGTCGGCCCGCAGGGTCTATAAGAATCGGACGGAAGCGACGTTTTTCCATAGCCTTGAACCAGAGCGGCACAATGCTTTCGGAATGGTCCATGGCCAGATTCCAGATGTCCGCCGCCAGGAACTGCAGGTCACTCCGGATTTTCTGCTCGGAGGCATCCGTCGGGAGCGGCTTCGAAAAACCAACGCTAATCACCCGGTTAAAGGATTGCGGGCGGTTCACGCTTTCAGAGGCATGGCTGTAACGGCTTCCCCACAGGCCCTGTATGTAGAACGGCACAATCTGCGCGTCCGTTCCTTCAATGGCCTTGGAATAGTCCAGCGAAAACTTCGAGACAAAGGGCGTCTTGGAAACTTCGCCTTCCGGGAAAATCACCACCGCCTCGCCGTTCAAAAGGGCCTTGCGGATTTGCTCCATGGCAGGCGCCGGGTCGCGACGGTTGATGCTAATCAGAAAGTTCCCGTGAAAGAACCAGCGCTGGTACCAGTCGGCAAAGGTGTTGCGGTTACTGGCAATGCGGAGCGGCCTGGGCGAAGACATCTGCAGCACCGCCCAGTCGATAAAACTGAAATGGGGGCCCACCAAAAGAAGCGGTCCCGATTCCGGAATGTTCTGCACGCCAATCACCTTCACCCGATAACGAAACACAAAGGCAAAGGCAAAGCGGAGCGCCGCCCGCAAAAGTGTCATGGGGGTCTGCCGCAGGTTCATGATAAAGCACAGGGCGAGAATCACCGACAGAATCATGAAGCAATGGTCGATGGTCACCGGCGTAAAAATCAAAAGCAGGGTCTGCCCGCCCATAATCAGGGCCAAAAACGCCATCTGGATAGCGTTCGCCACCGCATGAATCCGCCCCGCCGTATCGGGCCTGGTAAAGCCCTGGATGACCGTCCGCAAAATCACATAGGCAGAACCCGCGCTCCAGCCAATCACGCCATACAGCACAGCCTCCAGCCAGTCGTTATTCACAAAGGGCAGCGAGAACATGGTCACGGCAGATACCGCCGCCGAAAAGGGAATCAGCCCGGTCTCCACGAACCCCTTTGACGCACGTCCGGCGCTCAGAGCGCCCACCACGTAGCCCACGGTGGCGCTGAACATGGACACGGGAATCACCGCCGTATTCAGCATATCGTTCATGCGCTGGATAAGAATCAGGAAAATCTGGGTCACGCCCCAGAACGCCGAAAGCCCGAGAATCGAAAGCCGCACGATGGGGTGGCTCCAGGTGGCCGAAAATTCCCGCACCGGAGAGCGCATCTTCAGGGAGTCGTGGGACTCCCCCACCCGAATGCAGAACGCCGAAACGGTGGTCACCACCGAAAGCCCGAGATAAATCCAGAGGGTCAAATCGATACTCACCGGCGAATTCTCGTGGCCCGAAAGCCCCATGGCAAAAAACGCCGCCCCCGCAGTCCCCAGCACCGACAGTGCCATGTACCAGGAATTGATTTTCACCAGGTCCTCAGCCGCCACCATCTCCTTCATGATTCCCAACTTGGCAGGGCTCAGAATCGAAAGGAAAATCCCGTAAAGCAGCAAAAGCCCGTAGGCCACCCACTCGGCCCCAGCCACATAGCACACCACCACCGCAATCACCGAAGCCAGCATGCCCACCGACGACCAGGCCATCACGCGGCCCTTGCGAAAGTGCCCCGCAAAGTAACTCGCCGCAGGCATCATGAAAATGCTGGGCACAAAAATGGCGAACTGCAAAAGCATGCTGCGCCACCAGAACGCCGACCCCTCGAAGGAAAACGAAAGCCACCGTTGAAAGTGGACGAACAGCCCCATCTGCACAAAAATACTGCAAAAAACCAGAATGAAATAGGGCACCACGCTAGGGTAACGGCAAAGCTTCATAAATCCTCAAAGATACCCAAATTTAGATTTATCCGCAGAATTAGGTAGCCCGCTAAATAGGGCAAAAATCTTACAATTTCCTCACACCCGGCATTTGCTATCTTTATGGAGCGCCTTTTCAGCAAAGAAAGCGCCAAGGACTCTTCACAATGAAACAAAAAAAGGTTACAGGAATTCTCGCACCGTTTTTTCTTCTCGTAGTATTTGCTGCTTGCTCAGAAGATAGCAACAGTTGGAGCGCGAAGGACGTTTGTCCCGAAAATGGCGTGAATGCCTACGGTATGCCCAATCGTGGAACGTTCATAGATGAACGGGACGGGCAAGTGTATAAATACACGACTATTGGCAACCAGGTTTGGATGGCAGAGAACTTGAATTATGAAACAGACTATAGTATCTGTTATGACAATGGTGATTCAGATTGCAATTTTTGGGGGCGATACTATTCTTTGCAAGAGAACAATGATGAAAATGGTAAACTAGACTATGCTAGAGTCGATTCTGTTTGTCCCATGGGATGGCATGTACCTTCTAACGATGAATGGCTTGAGTTAATAAATGTTGTTGGAAAATTAGATGATAGAGAAACCGCGATGAGGTTAAAAAGTACAAACCTTTGGAATGAGAAAAGAGAAAGCGGTTCTGATGATTGTGCTTTTTCTTCACTTCCCGCAGGATATCTCTACTGGAATGGGGGTATTACAGATATGTTCTTGTCGGCATCATATTGGTCCTCGACAATGAAAACATCAAGTAGCGTATTTGACGTTATTATTCATTCAAGTGTATTGAATCATTTTGCTGACGCCTGGATGACGTTGCGTTGCATAAAGGACTGATTGCGTATGTTCAAAATGTTAATTGTTTTTCTTTTTTTCGGTGTCTTCTTTTGCTTTAACGCTTGATCAGGTTCGAGCGGACTTGAAGAAAAATTCGATATCAGGCGATTCTATAAAAATAGGCGACATTTTGGCGTTGGGGACCTATAAACCGCCCTGTTTTCACTCTTTTATAGGTCCATCATCCGCTCATCTTCCACCGACGCACCTATAAAACCCCTCTTTTTCGCACTCTTATAGGTCCAAACCGGCAAAATTCCGCCTCAAAAGGCGTTAATTTGTTCGTAATTCAATAAAAAAGGCCTATAAATCACCCCAAAATTTCGATTTTATATGCCCCGGCCCCACTTTTTAGCCTTTCGTATACCTATAAACGCTCCTCCGCAGGTCTATTTATAGGTACGACTCCTATTTCACTGCCCCTGCCGGACCTATAAAACCGCATTTTACCGCCTTCTTATAGGTCAAACACCCATTATCCGTGCTTTTTTTCGGGAAATAATATATCTTACCTATAGGAGTTTGGGCAGATGTTCGTTTCAAGAAAGACTTTCGGGGCGTTAATCGTTGTGGGCTTAGCCGCGGCAGTATCCGCTCTTGCGGCAAGTGCCGTGTTGCAGCCGCTGGACTACACCGACCAGCTGCAAAGTTTCTACAATCCGGACCGGGGCTTTTACAGGCCCCAGGTAATTCACTTTCGGCCCGAAACTATCGAAGTGGAGCCATACTACAAGAACCGCCTCATGCACCTGCGGGCAGAGATTTCCGCTTTCTCAAGCAACGCCGTCTGGGATACAAGCGACCCGACGGCTCACGGCACCACCCAGGACCTGACCGAAGCCATGCTGAATTCCTTCCGCGCCTACTTGGACAAGATCCGCGCCACCAATTCAACCGTCATCGTCCGTTTTTCCTACGACCCCTGGTACAACGGCAAGGGCAACATGGAACCCTCGCAAGAGTGGATTCTGAAACACGTCAAGCAACTGAGCCCTGTCTTTAACGAATACAAAGACGTAATCACCTTCGTAGAGCAGGGCATGTATGGTCCATATGGCGAGCAGCACACCAGTACTATCAGCAACCCGCTCTACGTGGGCGAAGGACTTGCCACACTTTTGCAGAACACGGACCACGACGTAGATGTGGGCCCGCGAAATCCCAGCGTTCTTGCCAGAGGACTAGGATTCAGTCCAACAACAGAACTGAACACCGCCGGTGACACCACCGCCTGGAACTACAACGTTTCCTTCAACATCGATCATCCCTATTTCAAGATGAAGGCAGACTCCCTAAAAGAAGACATCTATCGTGTAGGATTCTACAACGATGGTTACCTGGGAACCCAGTATGACTATGGTACCTGGGGAAGCGTTTGCGCCACAAGTATCTGCCGGCAAGAAGCAGTCGCCTTTATGGAAACCTATGGCAAGAACGTCCCCTACGGAGGCGAGGCTCTCACCACTGCAAGTGGATACAAGAAAATCAACACGGTAGAATTCCTTTCTTACGAAGGATTCCGTACTCACACCAGTTACCTGAATATTGAGTGGAACAACAACCTCATTGACGAATGGAAAAAAAAGGAATTCCACCCCCGAGACACCATCGACAAGGCCTATGAATCCTATACCGATGGTGAAGGAACCTTACAGAACACCGCCTTCAAGTACATCGACGACCATCTGGGTTATCGCTACGTGCTTCGGGAATCCAAGATGATGGATAGCCTCGGAACAGAAAGCATACTAAAACTGGACATGAAAATCCAGA
Source organism: Fibrobacter sp. UBA4223 (assembly GCA_002382975.1). Lineage (GTDB taxonomy): Bacteria > Fibrobacterota > Fibrobacteria > Fibrobacterales > Fibrobacteraceae > Fibrobacter. The sequence continues at coordinate 212,424 of DFTB01000017.1, read as the reverse complement.
ACGTGGGATTCGGCAACATGACCAAGGAACGTCCCGTGACCATCGTGCTGCGGCCCGTCACCGAATCCACAAAAGATACCGTCTATGGCGAGCCACAAGAAATCAAGCCTTGTGACGGATTTGACCCGCAGAACATTCTCAGCCGCAAGGTGGTACTGAAAACAGCGCTTGACGACAACGGAAACATCGCCGACTACGACAACGTGAAATCCGAAACCACCTTTGACGGAATCAACCAAGTGATGGCGGCAGTAAAACTGCCCAAGACCCTTTCCGAAGGAAAGTACGCCGTCTACCTTAGAATTTCCCAATACGGAAATTGGCCCGCCGACTCTAACTATTCCGCGGTACGTTTCGCCAACGACTCCAACTATTACGACAAGGAAACCGGTGCAAACTACATAGGCAGTTTTGTGCTAAGCAAGAGTGCCTCTGTAGTCAAGCCCTCCAAGGATGCATGCCCGTCACTGCTTCCCAAAAGCAGCTCCTCTGCCGCTCAGCCCAAGTCTAGCAGTAGCAAAAAGACATCAATCATTCCGCAAGCGAGCTTGGTGTCAGCAAGCACCATCCATATGGAAATTTACGCAAACAGCCTTACGGTGCAAGATGCACAACGGGTAGAAATTTTTGACCTGATGGGCCACAAGCTTATGGCTCGGGATCTGCCAACACAGGCAGCCACAATTCCGCTGAATAAAATGCCTCACAGCACCCTGCTGGTGCGGGCTTATGGCGCCGGCACCGTCAAGACGCAAGTCGTGAATGTGAGATAGCTAGATGGCGGCTCGGAGGCCGCCATGACGCTTAGCCCCTAATCTCCCAAGTCGTGCCTTCCTTGCTGTCCTTGATGACCACGTTCATGGCGGCAAGTTCGTCGCGGATGCGGTCACTTTCGGCCCAGTTCTTGGCAGCGCGCGCTTCCTTACGGGCGGCAATCAGCGCTTCAATCTTTGCAACATCCACGCCGTCGTTGGCACCCTTCTTGGCGTATTCTTCACGGGGCTGGTCGAGCTTCAGACCGAAAATCTGGTCGAAGTCGGCCACCAGGGCAGCCTTCTCGCCGTCATCGATTTCGCTCTTGAGCATCGTGTTCATGATACCGAGGGCACGCGGCATGTTCAAGTCGTCACCGATGGCGTCCTTGAACTCGTTCTGGAATGCCTTGGCTGCATCGCTCGTAATCGCGGTAGCCTTGCCAATCAGCGGGTCCGTCTTCTTGTGCAAGCTCTTGAGGCCTTCCTTGGCGCCTTCCAAAGCTTCCCACGTGAAGTTCAGGTAGTTGCGGTAGTGACTGCCAATCGCGAAGAAGCGGTAATCCAGCGGGTTGAAGCCGCGGTCCATCAACAGACTCACGGTGAGGAATTCGCCGCTGGACTTGCTCATCTTGCCGAACTTCTGCTCGGTCGTGCCGTCTTCCAGCTTTTCTTCGCTCGCGGTGCGCAGGAATTCTCCGTGCATCCAGAAGCGGGCGAAGGTCACGCCGTTGGCGCATTCGCTCTGGGCGATTTCGTTGGTGTGGTGCACGCGGATGTGGTCGGTGCCGCCGCAGTGGATGTCAAGCGTCGGACCGTTGTACTTCATGGCCATGGCGGAGCATTCAATGTGCCAGCCGGGGAAACCGACGCCCCACGGGCTGTCCCATTCCATGGCGCGTTTCTTGTCCTTCGGGCTGAACTTCCACAAAGCGAAGTCGGTGGCGTTGTGCTTTTCGCCCATGTCGATGCGACTGCCCTTGCGCAGGTTTTCCACATCGAGGCGGGCAAAGTCGGCATAGCGCGGGAACTTGAGGCTGTCGAAGTAGATGCCGTCGCTCGTGCGGTAGGTGTAGCCCTTTTCTTCGAGGGTCTTCACCAGTTCAATCTGTTCCTGGATGTGCTGCGTGGCAGGTGTCCAGCGGGTCGGTTCCTGGATGTTGAGGCGGTGCCAGTCAGCCATAAACGCGTCGGTGTAGAACTTCGCGATGTCCCAGACAGACTTGCCTTCGCGGGCGGCGCCCTTTTCCATCTTGTCGTCGCCGGAGTCGGCATCGCTGGTCAAGTGGCCCACGTCGGTGATGTTCACGATGTGATTCACCTTGTAGCCGTAGTACTTGAGCGTACGGACCAAGAAGTCTTCAAAAATATAGGTGCGGAGGTTGCCGATGTGGGCGAAATGGTACACCGTCGGGCCACAACAGTACATGCGCACGGCGGGAACGCCTTCCGGGAGAGTGAATACTTCTTTCTTGCGCGATGCGGTGTTGTAGAACTGTAGAGCCATTTTAGCCTCCGTTAAATGCGGCGCAACCTGCGCCAGGCGGGGGCAAATATAGAAAATACGCGACTCTAAGCTATCAAAACTATTCCTGCGGCTCCCCTTCCACAGACATTTTCCGCTGGCCCGTAATGAACTGGTGCACGTAGGGGTTCGCGGTATTCTTGATTTCATCTACCGTCCCCACCTCGATAATGCGACCGTTGTAAAGCATGGCAATGCGGTCCGCCACCTTGAAGGCGCTCACCATGTCGTGGGTCACCACCACAGAAGTCACACCCAGCTTGCTCTGCATGTCCAGAATCAGGTCGTTGATCACGTCACTGGTAATGGGGTCCAGACCGGTGGTGGGTTCGTCGTACAGAAGGATTTCAGGGTTCAGGGCGATGGCGCGGGCAAGGGCCACACGCTTTTTCATACCGCCCGAAAGTTCAGAGGGCATCTTGGTGCGGAATTCCGGCACCAGGTTGATCATCTTGAGCTTTTCGGTAACCACGTTCTGGATCTGCCTCTCGGAAAGCTCCGGATGGTGTTCCCGCAGGGCAAAGGCGATGTTCTCGCCGGTGGTCATGGAGTCGAACAGCGCCCCCATCTGGAAAAGCATGCCCATCTTGCGGCGGATGGTATGGGTGTCAAAGAACTTGGGCGTACTGATGGTCACACCATCTACCGACACCTCGCCACCGTCGGGCTGCAGAAGCCCAATCATGTGCTTCAGGATCACGGACTTTCCACCGCCGGACTTACCGATAATCACCATGGTCTCCCCACGGCGAATATCCAAGTTCACGTCTTCCAAGACGGTCTGAGCGCCAAAGGACTTCCGAAGCCCCTTCAGGCGAATGGCAATATCGTTCGGGTCAATCTTTACATTGGGCATGACTAGGTTTTAGGTTGTAGGTTATAGGTTTTAGGGGCTAGAAGAACATCACCGCATCCAGGGCAAAGTCCGCAATCAAAATCATGAGGCAGCTGGACACCACCACGTTCATGGTAGCAAGGCCCACGCCGCGGGCGCCGGGCTTCGCATTCACTCCGTTGTAATAGGCCAGCGCAAAAATCAGGGTTCCAAACACGAAGGACTTGATAATACCCGCCCACAAATCCATGGAGTCGAACAGGTACTGCATACCCGTATAGTAGGTGTAGGTGGTAATATCCAGGGCGAGCACGCACACAATCCAGCCACCGATCAGGGCAAGCGCGTTAGAAATGGCGGTAAGGCAAGGGATCATGGTAATGAAGGCCACAAACCGGGGCAAGGCCAAATAGCGGTACGGCTCAAGCCCAAGCACCGTATAGGCCATCAGTTCCTCTTTCTCCTTCATGGAGCCAAGCTCCGCGGCCACGGCGCTCCCTACACGGCCCGCCAGCACGATGGCGGTCAGCAGGGGTCCAAGCTCGATCAGCACCATCTTGCAGGCGGCAGTCCCCACGAACTTGTCCGACACCAGGTTGTGGAACTCGAACTCCGCCATGATGGTAGCCACCATGCCCGTAAAGATTGACGTCACAAAGAGCAGGGGCAAAGACGACACGCCGATGGAAATCATCTGCTTCACAATCAGGTCCGGGTTCTTGTACACGTGGGGCAGCTGCTTCAGGGTCGAAAGCAGCAGGCACACGATCTCGCCGACGCTGGCGATACCCTGGACAATGACCTTACCGATCCAAATGATAGGGCTGAGCAGAATCATGGGCCGAAATCTCCAAAGCCGACGGGTTCAGAGCCGCCACCGTAATCGTCGTAAGAGTACGGCTGGTCGCCGCCCTCGTCGCCACCGTCTGGTGAAGCATTGTAGAAGGTGGTGTATTCCGGTATAAAGGTCATGGGGATGTCCTTCACCGAACCGTTACGGTGCTTGGCCACAATCAGTTCCGCACTGAACTTGTCCTCTTCCTTGTGGGTCCGCACAAAAGCACGTTCCACGAACCAGACCATATCGGCATCCTGTTCGATAGAACCCGATTCACGAAGGTCACTGAGCTGAGGCCGGTCACGGCCCTTCTCTTCTACCTTTCGGCTCAGCTGGGCAAGGGCAATCACCGGGATGTGCAGCTCCTTGGCCAGAATCTTGAGCCCGCGGGAAATATTGCCGATGGCCACCGCACGGTTCTCTTCGTTGCCAGTCTTCATCAGCTGCAGGTAGTCCACCACCAGCAGGTCCAGCTGGCCCCTGTGCTTGAGCTGACGGGCCTTGCTCATGAGCTCCATAATGCCCAGGTCGGCGTTGTCATCGACATACAGCGGGGACTGGTTGATAGGGGCCACCTTCGCGATAATCTTGTTCATCTCGTCACGGTTCAGCTTGCCGTTGCGGAGCTTGGACTGGTCCACCTCGGCCCTGGAGCAAAGCAGACGCTGTGCCAGCTGCATGCCGTCCATTTCCAGACTAAAGAAGGCCACGTGCTTGTTGTAGTCGATGGCAGCGTTGGCGGCAATAGTCAGGGCAAAGGAGGTTTTTCCAACGCCCGGGCGGGCCGCCAAGATAATCAGGTCCGAATTCTGGAGGCCGTTGGTCAGCTCGTCCAGTTCCTTGATGCCCGTGGGGATTCCCGTGATGCCGTCCTTGCGATTGTTGAGCCGCTCCAGCAGGGGCGAAACGAAATTCTCGATGGGCTTCACCGAGCCCTTCACCTGCTTGTCGGCGATGGCGAAAATGTCCCGCTCCGCATCCTGGATCACATCGTCCGGATTGAAGGAAGGGTCCATGGCCTTCTTGATGGTCTCCGAGGCCGACTTGATCATCTTGCGCAGGGTGGACTTGTTCTTCAGGTGCTCCAGGTTCCACTCCACGTTGGCCGAAGACGCCACCGACTCCATCAGGTCGAAAAGGTATTCCCGGCCGCCCGCCTCGGCGAGCTTGCCGTAGCTTTCCAGTTCCGTCGAAAGGGTCAGAAGGTCGATGGGAGTACCCTTGCGGTAGAGCCCGCTCAGGCCGCGCCAAATGAGCTTGTGCCGTTCGTAGTAGAAAAAATCCTCTTCGGTAACCACCATGATGACGGTCCCCATGACTTCGGGGTCACGGAGGATACCGCCCAGCAAAAAGCGCTCCGCCTCCAGGTCGTTTGGCACCTGGCGGCTTTCAAAATTCCTGTTGTCACTTACATTTTCAGACATAACTATTCACGATAAAGATAAAATTTTTGCCTGAAAAATGCCTTGCGATTTATCCAATTGGGCGTTCCCTAGCCCCAGTTCCCGAAAGGTCCGCAAAAAACGGGGCTAGGTCGGGCTCTGCTCGCCCCCTCGTCACCTCGGTGGCTCATCGAGCCGCTACGCGTCTCGCCGCACGGCGCAACGATCCCTAACGCTTAAAGTAAGAGCACTTGGGCAAGTGTGTTTTCCAGGTCAGCAGTTTGAGCTGCTTGTCGCCTTCCATGGCGAAGGCATCTACCAGCGCGCAAGTCTTGACGCCTGCGAATTCCATGTCGGTACCGGCGGATTCCATGAAGTTCTTGCCCTTGCCGAATACCTGATGGAACAGGGGTTCCCCGAAGGTCACCATGGTGGAAGGCGCGAGCAGGGAGAGTTCCTTGGCAAGCATCTTGCGAAGCGCCGCCTCCAGCAGGGGCGGGAAATTTCTGGATTCCGGCAGTTTGTAGAGGAAGGTGACCCCGATGGATTCGGGAGCGACATTCAGGCTAGCGAACATGCGCCTGAGCATTTCCGCCACGGAGCTTTCGAAGAAATGGCCCGCCGGGATTTCGGCGTGAGGGGCCTGGAACAGAAGCAATACCGCCGGATGCTCAGGGCCCTCATAACGGTAGAGGGTTTTGCCCGCATAAACTTTTTCGTTGTTAATTTGTGCGTAAAAATCCTGGAGGGAAGCGGACGATTCGAAGGGACTTGCCGCCCGGGAAACGGAACGGGGGGCAGGCATCGCATCGGACATGAATACAGGTGCCTGGGGTTGCGATGGCTGCACCACTTGCGGCCTAGAAGCCGGATGCGGAGGCGGCACACTGGAAGCGGCAGGAGCAGAGAATGCGACGGGTCTAGACGGCGCCGCTGCCGGAGCAGCGGGAGCGGCCATGCGCTTCTTGGGCGTCCAGGGTTCGTCCAGGAACACCTCGGCATCCCCAAGATCCATTTGGCCCTGGAGGTAGCTACGGAGGGCGCTAAAATCGAATTCTTCAGCCACGGCTTTCCTCCAGCTTGCGATTCACAAAATCAACGATTGCTTCCGAGAGTTCCACCTTGGAACCCATCTGCAATTCGGGAATTTTTTCGCCCGGCGTCACCAGGGCGTAATTCACATTGTCGAAGCCAAACCCGCTGTCCTTGGCCACCGGGGCGTTCAATAGCAGGGCGTCGGCGCCGCTCTTGCGCAATTTTTCCTGGGCGTGTTCTTCAAAATGGTCCGTCTCCAGGGCGAAGCCCACCACCACCTGGCCAGGCTTCTTGGCGGCGACGCTGTCCCGCAAAATGTTCGGGTTGGGTACCAGTTCCAGCACCAGCTGGCTCCTGCTATCCTTGATCTTTTCAGCGGCGGCCACTTTCGGACGGTAGTCGGCCACGGCGGCGCAATGCACCAGGGCCTGTACTTGTGGGAGGCGTTCCATGACGGCCCGGTGCATTTCGCAGGCACAGCGAACGCGGTGGACCGCGGCGCCGCCCGGGAACTCCGCTTCCATGGGGCCTGCTACCACCTCTACGGAATATCCGTTGGCAAGGAACACGGAGGCGAGAGCCACCGCCGTCTTGCCGCTGCTCCTGTTAGAGATGTAGCGGACGGGGTCGATGGCCTCTTCGGTGCGGCCCGCCGTAATGAGGACGGTGCGTCCGTGTCCTGGGAGGGAGGGGTCGTTTTGCTCTGGGAGATCCACTTCAGAGTGATAGGAGATCCCCGCCTGCGCGGGGATGACAAGCGAGTCTTGGGGCAGGCCATTAAAGTGGGCGGCGGGGGCGTTGCGGGGGTGTCCCCCGCTAGAGGGGGTAGTGGGCGACGGAGTGCCCACGAGGGGGAGGCTTCCCCCCTTATATAGACGAGAGGACGGGACTTCGTCCCTATAGACTATAGACGAAAGATTTTTTTCGACATTTCTTTCGTCTTTCGTCTTTCGTCTTTCGTCTAACTTTTCAATAGAGTTTACAATATCTGCGGGTTCCATCAGGCGGCCGGAGCCGACTTCGCCGCAGGCCAGTTCGCCCGCGGGGGATTCCAGCACGTAGGTGTTCTCGAAGGAGCGGAGGGTCTGGAGGTTCCGCCGGACGGCCGGGGAGTTGTACATGGCCACGTTCATGGCGGGGGCCAGCAGGCGGGGGCAGGTGCAGCTCATGAAGCAGAGGGACACGGGGTCGTCGGCCAGGCCGTAGGCGAATTTTCCGATGGCGTTGGCGGTGCAGGGGACCACCAGGTAGAGGTCCGCCCAGCGGGGAAAGTCGATGTGCTGGAAGGGGCGCGCCTCGACGGCGCCGTCCTTGAGGTAAACGGGGCACTTGGAGAGCGACGCGAAGGTGAGGGGGGCTACGAAGCGGGTGGCAGCCTCGGTCATGGCCACGCGGACCTGGGCGCCTTTCTTCTGCAGCAGGCGCAGGAGTTCACAGCTCTTGTAGGCGGCGATTCCGCCGGTGACTCCCAGGAGGATTTTCTTTCCGTTCAGGTCCATAAATCAGTCGTCAGTTTTCAGTTATCAGTTACGAGTGTTGCGGGCCCCAAGAAGATCCTTCCTGAAGTCCCACAACTCAAAACTCACAACTCATAACCGCTCTTGTTTTCTTTCGTCCGGAATTATCCCTTCACGTGGATGGCCGCGGCGAATTCCTTGAGGAGGGCGGGGTCTTCCACCTTTTCCCAGAGGGTGCCGGTGACGATGATGTTCGCGCCTGCCGCCACGCGGACAGCCGCCGTTTGCGGGTCCTTGATGCCGCCGCCGGTGATGATGGTCATCTCGGTGGCCTTGCGGGTGTAGGCGATGTGTTCCACGGGTACGGGCTCTTCGGCGCCGCTGCCCGCTTCCAGGTAAACGTAACGCATGCCCATGAGTTCTGCCGCGATGGAGTTCACCATGCTGAGCTTGGGCTTGTTGGCGGGTACCGGCATGGTGCCGCTGATGTATTCCACCGTGGTGCGCTTGCCGCTGTTGATGAGCTGGTAGGCCGTGGGGATGGCTTCCATGTTGAGGGCGCGGACCAGGGCGCCGCCGCGAACCTGCTCGTCGATGAGGTAGTTGGGGTTGCGGCCGCTCACGAGAGTCATGAACAGCATGGCGTCAAAACCGGGAACCACCTGGGAGGCGCCACCCGGAAAAAGCACTACAGGCAGGTCCACATGGGCCTTGAGGGCGGCCACCTGCTTGGGGAGCGTGAAGTTCCCCAGGTACGAGCCTCCCACCAGCAGCAAGTCTGCGCCGTTTTCGGCGGCCATGGCACCGGCCTTCACGAAGGCGGCCTCGTCCGAAGTGTCGGGGTCCAGCAGCACTGCAAACAGTGCGCCCCGTTTCTCGATTTCGGCATTCAGACGGAGTTCGGTCTTTCCTGGTTTCATAAAAATCCTTTTGCCAAAGTGGCTAGTATCATAAAGATACAAAAAACAGGGGGTACCCGCTTGCTACTATATTTGTGGCATGGAGTTTTTCACGAAGATTGACATTCCAAGGCCAGATTTCACCATCGACTACACCAAGAAACTGGCTTTTTTCGGGTCCTGTTTTGCCGACAACATCTCGGCGCAGTTCAGCAGCCGAAAATTCCAGGTGCTCTCCAACCCCTTCGGCACAGTGTACAACCCGGTTTCTTTGGCGGCACAGATCAGGGCCATCGCCGACGGAAAAGTTTTCGGGGATGGGGATGTTTTTCAGGACGGCTGCTGGAATCGTGACGGTCAAAAAGGGTGCGGAGATCGAGATCAGGAATATCGAAGGGCTCAAGACGCCCGCGGGCCTTGGCACAGCTGGGACGCCCACGGGTCGCTTTCGGGGGCGACACAGGAGGAGTGCGTCGGCAAGCTGAATGCCGCCGCGAAGCAGGCCCGTGAATTCTTGCAGAAAGCAGACGTGATGTTTGTCACCCTGGGTACGGCCTTTGTGTATTTCTTGAATGCGGACTCGGCAGATTGCGGGACCTGCGGCAGGGTGGTCGCGAACTGCCACCGGCAAGACCCAAGCCTGTTCACCCGCAGGATGATTTCCGTGGACGAGGCGGCGGAGGCCCTGGAAAGCATTGTAGATAGTTTACGCAGGTTAAGGCAGCAGGACTGGATTCCTCGCTCCGCTCGGAATGACGCGGAAAAAGACACCCCCGACCTCCACATCGTCTTTACCGTGTCGCCGCTACGGCACATGGCCGACGGTGCCCGCGAAAACAGCCTTTCTAAGGCGACACTTCAACTCGCCGTTGACAAGATTGCGAAATGCGGGACTGAGATTGCCACGGTCGCATCGCTCCCTCGCAATGACATCGCAAGTCGAGCAAGCGCGGGAGTTTACTCACGCATTTGCGAGACGCAGCAGTCATGCGCTTCGCGCAATGACAACACCCATTATTTCCCGAGTTACGAAATCGTGATGGACGAACTGCGAGACTACCGCTTTTACGCCGACGACATGATTCATTTGTCCAAAACGGCGGAAGAATACATCTTCGAGCGGATGGTGGACACCTACTGCAGCGACGCCACCCGCGAAAACATCGCCCGCGTGGAAAAATTCCTGAAAATGGCAAACCACCGGATTGTGGACAGCCACTCCCCCGCCACCGCCGAGTTCCAGAAAAAGCTCGCAGCACAAGCCGCGAGCCTTGAAAAAATGATTCCGGGACTTACAAAAATCGAGATCGATTAACCTTACCGGACGGAGAAACGAACCATCTTGACTTCGCCACCCGCCTGTACCCGGACGATGTAACTTCCCTTGGCCATTTTGCCGAGGGAAATGCTGTGGCTGCCTGCGGAGAGAGATTCGGTCGTGCTGTGGATGGAATGACCCATCATGTCGAAGATCTGGACCTTCACGTTGGCAGCCTTGGTGGTCACGATGCTCAGGGTCTTGCCCTGCATGGCGATGCCAAGGGTGCTGTTAGCGATAGTACGGATGGCAGCATTGTTATTGTTGTTGTTTTCGTTTTTGTTCTTGCTATCGCTAGAGCCTTCGTTGCTGGCAATAACCTGGTCAACACATTTGAGGTCATCTACATAGAGGTAGTCAATCTCCGGCTGAAGGTCGAGACCCTTATAACCAACAACTTCCCAAGACATCTTCTTAATGTTTGCATGATTGAGTTCAACTTTTTCGCCCCAGCCAAGCGGTTGCTTGATATCATCCCAAGCAAGAACAACCGTTTTCCATTCTGTAGCATCAGAGAGACCCTTCTGATGATAAGCATAATCCTTCACCTGGCCATCCTGAATCTTGAACACATGCTGGCTACCCTTATAGCGGTAGGAAATAGCGCCACACTTGCTCATGTCATAACCGGCAGAAGTATCAGCCATCATATTAAGTCCAAGAGCTACGAACGGAGCTTCCTTATATTCAGCCTGATTCCACACGATTCCCTTAAGGCCGACAAAGCCCTGAGTACCGTTTGTCGCATCAGTGGTTCCCGGGAACACGACTACGTAACCCGGGAGTTTCGGATCGTAGACGTTCGTAATAGAAGACTTTCCACCTGGCTCGGAATCATTATAAGCATACCACGTACCAGTAGTTTTAAGAACTTCATCACCATCTTCAACATCGTCGATAACAACGAGATCCTTGATAACGACCGAGGAAGAAGAAACCGGCGTAACAGAGGAGGAGGAATTCGCCACGCTATTGGAGCTATTAGTGGCCGAGTTCGAAGAAACCGGAGCATCCATATTGGAAATAGCAGTAATGCTAAGGCCGTCGCAACGAACATCGTCAATATAGAGGTATTTGTAAGTCGGCTGGTTCTTGCTAGCAGGCGTTTTTGCCTTACCATTAACTTCCCAAGCCAGACGCTTTGCCTTTCCAAGAGCAGAAGCAAGGGCCGTTATCTGGGGGTTTGCCCAGTCATCATGCTGCTTAAGCATGTCCATAGTAAGTTCAAGAGTAGTCCAGCTTTCAGAAGGAGGAGCTGAATAATAGTGATAATTATAGTTGGTAATCGAAGAGATTTCTACACGGAAATTATGCGCAGCACCCTTATACTTATAAGAAATCGATTTGCAATTCTTGAAATTTGCGAATTCCGACGTATCCTTCGTGAAATTAAGACCTATAATCGCATACGGATCCCACTGGTAACCACCATTATTCCAGTCACCGGCATCAATATAAATATCTTCCATGGCGGCTACATATTTAGAAGTGTTTTCCAAGCCAGCATTTTGCAAATCCGAAGTCTTCTTTAAAACTTCATACACGCTCTTGCCAAATTCATTTACAAACTTCTTATTGCTAATAGATGTTTTACCTACGCCATCTGCCGCTTTTTCGCTACTGGCATCGGTCCAAGCAGACCATAGTCCACCCGTATAAGTGTAATGGTCACCGTCTTCAAAGTCATCAATAAGATCTGTTTTCGCTCCATTCGCAACACCCGTAGAGAAACCGTCGTCAGAAGTGTTTGATCCAACGTAATTCTCCAATCCACAATCTTTATAGGAGTGAGAACCAGAAGTAAGAATTCCCTTTATCCATTTTCCCGAATTTGTATACTTCAAGCCATCGGTAATAATATTGGTGCTAAATGCAGCAGACGTTTCCGATTTAGCAGATGCAGACCAGTTTGCCCAGGAAATTTTGTTCTGAGCCATCCAATTTACCCATTTTTGGCTTTCGTTTTCATCCGGTGAACCATTACCTTGCGCATTTACAGTACCCCATTCAGAAGCAAAAACCGGGACGCCGGCGTCCAATGCTTTTTGAGCATTTTTGGCATAATCGCCACTTTGCGAATGAGATGCGGCATAGAAATGAAGCGTACATGCAAAATTATTCTTAGGATCCTGAATACCGGCATTTGCGCAATCATTCGGCTGGCTGGACCATCCCGGGCTACCCACGAGCACAAGGTTATCGGAACCGGCATCGCGAATGGCCTTAATCACGGCATTTGCATGGGTGGCAACATTACTCATGTTTGCTCTATCCGTAGGCTCATTCCAAACTTCAAAAATCACGTTGTTCGTCTTACCAAATTCCTTTGCGGCCCAAGTAAAGAAATCCTTGGCTTTTTCCGTATAAGCATTATTAGCCGTTTCAACGTGCCAGTCAATAATGATATAAATATCGTTTTGCACGGCAGAATAGACCATGCTCTTTACGCGAGCCTTCTGGTCATTTTCACCATCTCTCACATAGAAACGCCTATTATCGGATTCATTACTGCCGCCATCCTTTTCATCAACGCCCAAGGCAAAGCGGATAACTTCTATCCCCATATCCTGCACCATAAGATTCAGGGCATTTGCAGAATAGAAATCAGAAGCCTCACGTTCTGCAGAACTCCAGAAAAGGCTCATGCCCCTCACTTGTACAGGGGTACTTGCATAGTTCGGGCAGGAACCAACCAGCTTGTTTCCGCTCTTCTTGAGTTCCCCGTACGTACTGACAGGGCCAACACGGTTTGCACTGATGGCCATGGCGGATACCGCAGCCAAGGCAAGAATAGAGATTATTTTCTTCATTGCATCCTCTGAAGTTGATATTTTTATGCGAAAAATAGCATTGTTTCTAGAGGAAACATGTAATACTAAGTAAACAGGCAAAAAAGCACTTTTTTTGCCCGTTTTGATAAAAAAGTTTTACCGAATGTGTGAGAAGAATTGGGATTAAGCTCCCAGTTTCGCTCTAATCCAGTTGTTTGCATTCGCGATGGCACCGGCAATCTTGTCGACTTCCTTGGTGCCGGCCTGAGCGCGGTCCGGGCGGCCACCGCCGCGGCCACCGCAAGCAGCGGCGAGGTCTTTGACGAGGTCGCCGGCCTTGATGCCCTTGGCCTGAACATTCTTGCCCACCATCACGGCGATGCTTCCGTTGCCGTTTACCTTGTTCGCAATCACGGCGACGCTGTCGGTGGCGAGCTTGTTCTGAACGCCATCCAGCAAGTCCTTGAACTTGTCTTCGGGCATATTGAGTTCGCGAACGTAGAGGTTCACGCCCATCACGTTGATGCCGCCGTTCAGGAGTTCGGCAGCGGCGAGGGTCGCAAGTTCCAGCTTCACGGACTGCAGGCTCTTTTCCAGGTTCTGCGTCTTGGCGAAACTCTGCTGAATGCGGTCGAGAACTTCGGCGTCCTTGCAGCGGAGCTGTTCGCGGAGTGCGGTCAAAATCTGCGTACCGGCGCGGAGCAGCGAGAGAGCGCCACGGCCAGAGACGGCTTCGATACGGCGCACGCCAGCACTCACGCTAGATTCAGAGATAATCTTCACCATGCCGATGTTGCCGGTGTTCTGCACGTGCAAGCCACCGCAGAGTTCCTTGGAGAATTCATCGCCCGCGCAGCCCATCTTCACGACGCGGACTTCGTCGCCATACTTTTCGCCGAACAGAGCCATGGCACCACTTGCCTTTGCTTCGTCAACGCCCATCACCTGGGTGTTGACCGGCAGGCATTCCATGACCTTCGCGTTCACGATGTCTTCCACCTTCTGGATTTCTTCGGCGGTCATCGCGTTGAAGTGGCTGAAGTCGAAGCGGAGGAGTTCGTTCGAAACAAAGCTACCCTGCTGCTGCACGTGAGTGCCGAGCACCTGGCGGAGCGCGGCCTGCAGCAAGTGTGTTGCGGAGTGGTTCTTGCGGATGTCGTTACGGCGGTCGTTATCGACGGTTGCCATGAACACAGCGCCCATCGTCGTTTCGTTGGCCGTGCCCTTCTTCACCTTGCCGCGGCAGAGGGCGGTGTCGTTCACCTTCACGGTGTCGAACACATCAATTTCGAGGTCAGCAGAAACCAGCGTTCCCTTGTCGCCGACCTGGCCACCCATTTCGGCGTAGAACGGAGAAGTTTCGAGCACAATACTGAGCACGCCCTTGTCTTCACGCCAACGCACAACCTTCGTTTCGCAAGCGGAAAGTTCATAGCCCACGAACTTGGTGCTTTCTTCGCTGTACTGCGTCCAGCCTTCGGTACCCATGGTGTTGATGCCCTGCTTCATGTTGGCGCGGGCACGGGCCTTCTGTTCTTCCATACACTTGTTGTAGCCTTCTTCGTCAATCGTGAGGCCCTTTTCTTCGGCGAGAATACCGGTGAGGTCCGGCGGGAATCCGTAGGTATCGTAAAGCAGGAAGACTTTATCACCAGGAATTTTGTCGCCCTTCTTGAGTTCGGCGGAGATTGCGGCAAAGCGTTCGAGGCCGGCGTCCAGCGTGCGGATAAAGCTTTCTTCTTCGCTCTTGATCACGGAGGCAACGAATTCCTTGCGTTCGCGGATTTCCGGGAAGGCATCGCCCATCGTATCGGCAAGCACCTGCACGAGCTGGCAAATGAACGGCTTCTTCTGGCCGAGCAGGCGGGCAAAGCGGCTTGCGCGGCGAAGAATGCGACGGAGCACGTAGCCACGGCCTTCGTTGCTCGGCAAGGCACCGTCGGCAATAGCGAAAGAAATCGCGCGGATGTGGTCGGCAATCACGCGGTGCGGGGTGCCGGCTTCGCCATCGTTGTACGGAACGCCACTGAGTTCAGCAATCTTTGCGATAATCGGGGTGAACACGTCGGTGTCGTAGTTGCTGGTTTTGCCCTGCAGAATAGCACAGATACGTTCGAAACCCATACCGGTATCGACGTTCTTAGCCTTCAGCGGAATCAAGGAGCCATCGCTCACGCGTTCGTACTGCATGAACACGTTGTTCCAGATTTCGATGTAGCGGTCATTTTCGCCGTTCACGCCCTTGATGGGGTCCTTGAACGTTTCGGCCTGCGTAGCGAGGTCGCCGCGGTCGTAGTGAATTTCGGAGCAGGGGCCGCACGGACCGGTGTCGCCCATTTCCCAGAAGTTGGAGTGAGCGTCGAAGCGCATGATGCGGTCATCCGGGAGGCCGGACACGTCCTTCCAAATCTGCCAGGCTTCGTCATCGTCCTGATACACGGTTGCAAACAGGCGTTCCTTCGGGAGCTTCCACACTTCGGTCAAAAGTTCCCATGCCCAGGCGATGGCTTCTTTCTTGTAGTAGTCGCCGAAGCTCCAGTTGCCGAGCATTTCGAAGAAGGTGTGGTGGTAGTTGTCGCGGCCCACCACGTCGAGGTCGTTGTGCTTACCGGACACGCGGAGGCACTTCTGGCTGTTGCATACGCGTTTCCAGCCCTTCGGATTGTCGCCCAGGAAAATCGCCTTGAACTGGTTCATGCCCGCGTTCGTGAACATGAGCGTCGGGTCGTCATGCGGGACCACCGGCGAAGAACGCACAAAGAGGTGGCCCTTGGATTCGAAGAACTTGATGAAAGATTCGCGCACCTGCGCAGAAGTCATAGTAGGCATAATGAGTCCCTTTTATTTTTCGGGCGTAAAGATAGAAAAAAAGGGCGTTCTCCCTTGATTCCCGAGCAGTGCAGAAGGGCGGGGTCGGGCCCTGCTCGCCTCGCACACTCGGCTCATCGAGCCGCTACGCGTCTCGCCAGATACCTGCGACGGTCCCTAACGCGAGCTCCTAACTCTATGACCATCAAACGATTACAATTTTGAAAAATTTCCGTTCAAAAAGCGCTCTGACCAAAAGCAAAATCAAGCCTCCAGCGGCGGTTCAATCAGGCCCCTGCAATTTCTATATTGGGACTCACAAAAGAACAACAAAACAGAAGTCTCGACCCGCACTACTACGGCAATTCGGGCGAGCAAAGAGGAAAAATGATTAACGCATGGAATGGCTTTGAAGGCGGACTCTGGCAAAGCGAAATCAACGTCCGCGATTTTATTCAGCGCAACTACACCGCCTACGACGGAGACAAGTCCTTCTTGGCGGGCCCGACGGACGCCACCCAGAAACTGTGGGACGAACTGCAGAGCCTACAGGCCGAAGAACGTAGGCACGGCGGCGTGCTGGACATGGACACCGACATCGTCTCCACCATCACGAGCCACAAGCCGGGCTACATCAACGAGCGTCTCAAGGACCTGGAAAAGGTCGTGGGGCTGCAAACCGATAAACCGCTCAAGCGCGCCTTCATGCCCTTCGGCGGAATCAAGATGGCCGAAGAAGCCTGCCAGCAGTATGGCTACAAGCCCAACGCCGACCTCCACAAGATTTTTACCGAATACCACAAGACTCACAACCAGGGCGTGTTCGACTGCTACACTCCCGAAATCCGCGCCGTCCGCAAGGCCCACCTCCTGACTGGCCTCCCCGACACCTACGGTCGCGGACGTATCGTAGGCGACTACCGCCGTGTGGCCCTTTACGGTATTGACTATATCATCAAGCAGAAGCAGAACGACCTCGCCCACGTGGGCGACGGCACCATGACCGACGACGTGATCCGCCTCCGCGAAGAAGTGGCCGAACAGATTCGCGCCCTGCAGCAAATGAAGGTGATGGCCGCAAGCTACGGCTTCGACATCTCTGAACCGGCAACCAACGCCCAAGAAGCCTTCCAGTGGCTCTACTTCGGTTACCTTTCCGCCATCAAGACCCAGAACGGTGCCGCCATGAGCGTTGGCCGTATCTCTACCTTCCTCGATATCTACATCGAACGCGACCTCAAGAACGGCACCCTCACCGAAAGCGAAGCCCAGGAACTGGTGGACCACATGGTCATGAAGTTCCGCATGGTGAAGTTCGCCCGTATCGAAAGCTACAACCAGCTCTTCAGCGGCGACCCGGTGTGGGCCACCCTCGAAGTCGGCGGTATGGGCCAGGACGGACGCTCCATGGTCACCAAGAACGACTTCCGTTTCTTGCACACCCTCGAAAACATGGGCCCCTCTCCGGAGCCGAACCTCACGGTGCTCTACACCAAACGCCTGCCTGAAAACTTCAAGGAATACGCCGCCTACATTTCCGTGACGACCAGTTCCATCCAATACGAAAACGACGACGTGATGCGTCCCATCTGGGGTGACGACTACAGCATCTGCTGCTGCGTGTCCGCCACCCAGACCGGCAAGGAAATGCAGTTCTTCGGTGCCCGTGCGAACCTCGCCAAAGCCCTCCTCTACGCCATCAACGGCGGCAAGGACGAAAAGGGCGGCCTGGTGCCCGGCATGCAGATCGGTCCGGAACTTGCTCCCATTACCAGCGAATTCCTGGACTACGACGAAGTAATGCACAAGTACGACATCATGCTGGAATGGCTCGCGGGCATCTACGTGAATACGCTGAACCTGATCCACTACATGCACGACAAGTACTACTACGAAGCCGCAGAACTCGCCCTCATCGATACCAATGTGCGCCGCACGTTTGCAACAGGTATCGCAGGCTTCAGCCACGTAGTAGATAGCCTTTCTGCCATCAAGTATGCCAAGGTGAAGGTGGTCCGCGGTGACGACGGCCTTGCCAAGGACTTCGTGGTGAAGGGAGATTTCCCCAAGTACGGTAACGACGACGACCGCGCCGACGAAATCGCCGTGTGGCTGTTGAAGGAATTCATCGCGAAGATCAAGAAGCACCACACCTACCGTAACGCCGAACCCACGACTTCTATCCTTACGATTACGAGTAACGTCGTTTACGGCAAGGCCACCGGCGCTCTCCCCGACGGACGCCCGGCAAACGCCCCCTTCGCTCCCGGTGCAAACCCGAGCTACGGGGCCGAAAAGAACGGCCTCCTCGCTTCCCTCAACTCTGTGGCGAAGCTCCCCTACGAATACGCGCTGGACGGCATCAGCAACACCCAGACCATCAGCCCGAACGCTCTCGGCCACAGCGACGACGAACGCGCCCAGAAGCTGGTGACCGTCATGGACGGTTACTTCGCCCAGGGCGCACATCACCTGAACGTGAACGTGTTCGGTGTTGAAAAGTTGCTGGACGCTCAGGCCCACCCGGAAAAGGCAGAATACGCGAACTTCACCATCCGCGTTTCCGGCTACGCTGTCAAGTTCCTCTCCCTCACGAAGGAACAACAGGACGACGTGATTAGCAGAACCTGCCACGGCGTGCTGTAGCTAACGGAAAATGGGTTTGGCCTCCCAGTCATAATCCTGATACATCTTGGCCGAAAGACCCTTCGCCTTAACATAGTCGCCAATCATCTCGGTGCGCTTGTTTTCGCGGAGGGTTTCGTTGTTTGACATGTTTTTCACCCATTCGTCGTAGTGCACGCCAAAGATTTTCCTGGCGCTCTTGTCGTAACGGGAACCGTCTTCATAAAGGCCTCCTTGTTCTACACCATTACTATACCTTTTCTTTTTTATAAATAAAAATTGATAATTTTAATAGATTTAATCAATTATCATTATAAATTGTATTTTGACGCAAATTCTCTTTTTTCAAGCGCAAATCCTCGTTTTTTTTATCTATAATTAGGGCATGGCCCCAAGTGAAGTCAATGCCCTCATCAAAAAGCTCTCGCCCTTTCTGGACGAAAGTTCCGAAGTATTTCGCGAACTAACCGTCTTTTTTGGCGAAGGCGGCAAGATAGAAGTCCATCACGGAGACCTTCAGAAATTCCTGGGCCGTAAACGGCTCTACCGCGTGATACGCCTAAGGGGCGAAAGTTACAAGGACTGCGTCTATCAGCTGGTGGACGACCATCCAGAAAGTATGGAAGCCCTGGGCATGCTCCGGTACTACAAAGCTCCTGCAGGACCCATCCACTGGGAGCACGTAGAGGCCGCCGAAATCGCCATAGGCAAAGAACTGACCACCAATCCCTACGGCTGGGCACCAGACGCCTGGACCCTTTTCGAGCACTGCGAATCCGAAGGCAGTCCCGCGCAGAGCAGTACCGGAGACCACGAGATGGTGGCTATTCTCGCCTTCGATTACGGCGACTAGACCTTCGATCAAGGCTTCACGAATTCAAAGAAAGTAACGCCCGGAACGCTCTTTGCGCTTCGGCCTTCCAGATATTCCTTAAAGGGAATCTCCAGCACCTGCTTTTTGAAAGCGGCGTGACGGAACATGGGAAGTTCACCAGGGGTGAGCACCATAAATCCCGTGTGGGTGGCGTCCAGATTCTCCATAGCAGCCACAAGTCCGACACCCTGCACCTTCATGGGCCCTTCGTAAACACGCCCTGCCCATTCAAGGGCCTTGTCATAAGGCAAATAGCGGATTTCCACGGCAGGGTCGGCGGCTTCCTTACCATCTACCAGGTATTTCAGGTTTTTCTTCTTGAAAAAATCGTTCTTTCCGATGGTCTTCACCACCACCGTATCCCCCGGCATGGAAAGCTTGCGGGTAAACCTCGTATCGCTAGCCCAGTCGGCAAGCAGGTAATGCTTGCGGTGGCTGTAATCGATAATTCCATCCTTGTAGCGGATGCTCTGCAACACCTTGAAAAGGGAATCTTCACTTGTGGCTAGCGCCATGGCCAGGGCGTGCTCGATATAGGTCACGCAATCTACGGAATCCATATAGACAAGCGGTTTTGTTTCGATGGAATCCAGGTAGCCCTCGCCCATGGGCCCGAGCAAGTAAGGAGTTCCTTCCATCTTGCGGGAGAAATATTCCAGGCGAGCGTCCAGCCCGCGGATATTCTGGGCGTCGAGCCACGTCTCCTTCATCTTGAGGAGCGATGCATAATCGTCGTTGGTCTGGGCAATAAGGCGCATCCAAAGGGTGTCCAGCACGTCTTTCAGGGTGGCGTCCTTGTTCTTGCCGGTTTCATTCAGGTACATGGCCACCGTCAGGGTGTCACCGTCCATAGGGAACAGGTAGCCCACCAGGCCGTGGGCCTCGCCGATGAACCCCGTCTTGAATCGGGTCAGCCACGTGTATTTCAGCTCCGTCATACGCTTGGCGCCCGTACCCACCTTCGGGCCCGCAAAACTGTTCATGTAGAACTCGCCTCTGGGGTGCCGGGCCATCTTGGCCAGCAGCTGCGTTTCTACGGAGGGTTTCAGCTTATTCTTGGGCGAAAGACCACTTCCGTCCCAGACTTCAAAATCATCGAAACTCAGGCCCATTTCCGTAAGGAACTTTTCTTCCAGTTTCTTTCCGTTCTCTACGTTGCCCTTGCCGAGAATCTTGCCACCCATGTTGCGGAAAAGACTTTCGGCGTGGTAGTTCTGGCTACGCTGATTGATTTCGTCCAGAATACTCAGGAATGGTGCCGCCGAAAAGATGAACCGCTTGATTTCGATGCCCTGAGGAATGTCATGGTTCTCTTCGAAGACAATGCCGTTTTCCTTGAGCATGTACATGAACGCCGCACGGAAATACCCCACAGGGTTACGGATAGGGAGCACGAGACTTGCGGAATCCACGTCCATGCCGATAGTTCCACCCAGGGTAATCACGGACTTGTCAGGTTCCAAGGCCCAAGTCCATTTTCTCTTTTTCCCGGGAACGGTCTTCAGGTCATTCTTGACTGTCACGTAACCCACGTCGGGCACAATGGAGACGATAGCCGAATCCCCTTCCTTTTCGCCGGGCTTGAAACGGACCATGGTGCAATTGTCGTTAAAGTCCAGCGGGGCTATTTCGGCACCGTACCAGGCGTCGTAAAAATTCTTGCGCCAGTGTTCCGCCTTCCAGGGGCCGTCATAAAAACCCGTATCCAAATCGATGGTCCCGCGGATGGTATCGATTCCTAAAGCATGGATGGAATCCACCATGGCGTCTATCATGTAGAAAGGATCCGCATAGTAGCGTCCCGAAAAATTCGGGTCCCCTTCACCGCGAATCTGCACCGAGCCCAGAAACTTTTTCTGCTGGACACTTCCCATCAAAGAAATTTTCGTTTCGGGAGCATAGTCCAGGGGCAAAAAGTGCAGGGCTGTCGCCGTGGTCAAGGTTTTGAGGGTGCTCGCCGGAGTAAACTTTTCTTCGCCGCGGATGTTCGCCAGTTCCTTTCCGCTCTTGAGGGAACGCACCGAAATTCCGAGACGGGAACCAGGCACAACAGAATCTACGTAGGTCTGGTAAGGCGCCAAGTCAATTCCGGCAAACAGCGGAGCTGCCGCAAAAGCACAGAACGCAAGGCAACGGAACAATTTCATCATCCGCTACTTCTTCCTGACAAGGGCCGACAGGGCCATGCCCGCGATGGCGGCAACAGCCGCAATGACCACAACCAAAACAAGCACCCAGATGGAGCCGCCCTCTTCTTCGACGACAACCGTCATGGATTCAGGAGTCACTTCTTCAACAGGGGCAAACACCAAGCTCTTGATATGGGAAACGGCGTGGGCTTTGTCCAGCGTATCGGCGAAGCCAAGAGACTTGTTGATCTTCTGGTGAACATCCCAGAACAATTCCACCGTCTGGTCCTCCACAGCCTCCCGCGAAGAACCTTCCCTAAACAAGTCGCCCAAGGCATTGGAAAACTCTATCAATATTCCTTCGATAGCCACCCATTCCGGAATGTTCGGGAAAGACTTTCCGGTTTTCATGGTCTCGATAATCCTGGAATAGCGGGCGTCCTTGCCCCAGATGTTCACGATGCTTTCGTCAGCAGGCAAGAACCCGACCTGTCGGGTGTAGGCGTCCATGTTGTCGGCCCGGAGCAGGTAACAGAGAAGCCGTTCTGCGGCAGGCCTGTGGGCCTTGGGCAGCACCAGATGGCTTCCGCCAACAAAAGAAACGATTCCCGAGTCCCCCGCCAGAGGCTCCACAATGGTTATTCCGTCTTCGGCGATGGGCGAATCCTTGAGGCCGCCGTCCTTGCCTGCAATCTCCATCTGGCGGATAATTTCGGAGGTGCCGTACAGCACCAGCTGACCGCCACCGATAAACCGTTCCGTTTCCTGCACGGAATTTTCGTCCAGACCGTAAGGGGAAATTTCCCTATCGGCAAAAATCCTGAGGTAGTAGGCCAACCCCTTGAGGGTCGTAGAATCCAGCAGGGCGCTGCGGTAACCTGCAGAAGTCTTCGTGATGAAATCTCCGCCAAAGCTCCAGATGAAGGGCGCCATGTGTTGCGGACCGGTCCAGTCCCCCTTTCCGGGCAGGGCGAAAGGCGCCACCTTGGCGGCACTATCGGAACCGCCAGCGGCGTTTTTCGCGAAAGCCCGCAGCACACCGATAAATTCGGAGTAGGAATCCACCTCCTCTTTTTTCAGCGCAAGTTTTTTCCACATCTTCTCGTTGGCGTACAGGGCCCTCACGTCCACAAACCACGGGAAAGAATACACCAGGGAATCCTGGGGCAAGCGGGCCGCCTTGAAACTCTCCTTGAAGAATCGTGTGGCCCCTACCTGTTCCAGGTAGGCGTCCAGAGGTTCAATCGCCCCGGACGAAGCAAAGAAAGGAACCCAGGTAGAGCCCAACTGCAAAACGTCCGGGCCATTGCCGTTCGCTGCCGCAGAATCTGCGCCGCTCAACGCCTTGGAAATTTCGGCAAAGGCTTCGCCCCAATTCAAGAACCTGATGCTTACAGGGATTTTCGTTTCGCGCTGGAACCGTTTGACAATGCGCCCAAGCGCCCGCTGGGAACCGATACCGTTGTCCATGACCCAAAGGGAAAGGGTATCGTCCGGAGGCGCCACCAGGGCTGGCTGCGATGCCAGAGAATGCACCGAGAAAAGGCACACCAAGGCAAGCACCGAGACAGCGAAAATATTTTTTGCAAACCGGATCATTTGGCGAACCGTTTGAAATCCTCGAAGAAACTCGGGTAGGTCTTGTTCACGCAGGCAGGGTCCAGAATCTTGATGGACACACCACCCAAAGAAACAAGGCTAAAACACATGGCCATGCGATGGTCGTTGTAAGTCTCGATGGAGGCGCTCTGCAAATCTTTCGGCGGAGTCACCGTGATAGAGTCCATCGATTCGCGAACTTCGGCGCCTACCTTGCGGAGCTCTGCGGCCATGGCGGCAATGCGGTCCGTCTCCTTCACGCGCCAGCTGGCGATACCCGAAATGGTCATAGGACCGTCGGCAAAAAGTGCAAGCACCGCAAGTGTCATGGCGGCATCGGGAATTTCTACGGCGTTGAATTCGCCGAGACTCTTCAGCTTACCCTTGGGTCCTGTGCATTCCACCCAGTCGGGGCCAAGCTTTACCTGCACGCCCATCCGCTCCAGGACATGCACAAAGGCAAGGTCTCCCTGGATACTTTCGGAACCCATGCCCAAGACCTTGACGCTGCCTCCCGAGATGGCGGCGGCGGCCAGCGGGTAACTTGCAGAACTGGCGTCGCCCTCGACGGTGTAGTCCCCCGGGCTCTGGTAAACGCCCTTGGGCACGTAGAAATCGGAAAGCCCTTCGTGCTTGACCTCTATCCCGAAACGTTTCATCACGTCCAGGGTCAAAAGCACGTAGGGCGCCGAAATCAATTCTCCCTCTACATGAATGTGCAAGGGTTCCCTGCAATAGGGCGCACAAATCAAGAGGGCCGTCAGGTACTGGCTAGAAATATTCCCGCGCACAGAAACAGAACCGCCCTTAAGCCCGTCCGCCTTGATGCGGACCGGCGGGTAGCCTTCCGTCTCCTCGTAGGAGACATCCGCTCCAAGGCTCTGGAGTGCTTCCACCAAATCCAGGATGGGCCGTTCCCGCATGCGTTCTTCGCCCCGCAAGACAAATTCCCCGTGACCAAGGGTCAGGGCCGCCGTCAAGGACCGCATGGCCGTGCCCGCGTTTCCGAGGAACAGTTCCACGGGAGCACCCGAACGCCCAGCGGGAGCATCCACGGGGCCAGCGTTTCCGCAAACTACCGCCTCCGAAAAATCTTCCGAAAACTGGATTTTCACGCCCAGCTTCTGCAGGGCCTCGCCCATGTAGCGGGTATCGTCGCTTTTCAGCAGGTTGTGCAACCTGGTTTTTCCGTTTGCCAGGGCCGAAATCAAAAAAGCGCGGTTCGTGATACTCTTGGAGCCCGGTAACTGGATAGTCCCCTCGAAGGACTTGAAAGCGGGCAACTGCTCAAAACTCTTGCGGAACTGAAAATCTTCCATACGTAAAAATTATACATTTTTAAGACGGAGCCGATGGCGCTCCACTCCGTAAAAGAGGCCGCAAAGGCAGCCCCTGCAAACCAGAGCCGCGAGGAACCTATGGAACCAGAAATCACTACCAAGGAATTCGAAGTCCGCTTTTCGGATTGCGACCTCCACAGCCGACTGAAACTTTCCAACCTGTTCCTGTTCATGGAAGAAACCGCCATCGCCGACGCCGAAGCAAACGGTTTTGGCCTCTGGAAAATGATGAAGGCGGGCTACACCACCGTCATCACTCGCATCAAGCTCCGGATTTTGCACGTTCCCCTGTGGGGCGAAAAAATTTCCATTTCCACCTGGGCCAAGGAATTCTACAAGGACAAGGTGTGCCTCAAGGACTATTCTATCTTGGACGCCCGGGGGAACGCCATCGCCCAGGCCACATCGTCGTGGCTCCTAGTGAACCTCAAGACAGGCAAGTCCGAAAACCCGGCCAATAGCCCTTACCCCATCCCGCTGTTTCCGGGCAAGAACGCCCTGCCCGAGATGATGGACTTTCTGGACCCGAGAATCGACCCCGCCGTGGTGCAACAGGAGACCGCCCACTACAGCGACCTGGACATGAACCAGCACGTAAACCACTGCCGATATGTAGATTGGGTCACCGACGTGCTCAGCAAAGAAGAAATCAAGGACCGGGGCATCCGTTCCATACAAATGAACTACATCCAGCAGATTCCCCTAGGCGAAAAGGTGAACCTGGTGCGCTTCAAGAACACCAACCACCACGCCTACATCTTTGGCATGAACGCCGCCGACATGACCAAGTGCCATTTCCAGGCCCGCATCGGGTTCAGGGACTAATCACGCCCATCCCCGGCCACAGTTCAAAGCTGGCGCTCCCGTTCTGATCCGTGCGGAAAAACCGCAGAGAATCGCCCAGCACGTATTTCAGCTTCTGCACGACCTGCTCCGACGGGTGGCCGTAAGGGTTTGTTGCCCCAACGCTTGCCACCGCATATTCCGGTGACACCTGCGCGAGGAACTGGAGACCGCTGCTTCCTGCAGAACCATGATGCCCCACCTGGAGCAGGTCCGCCGTTAGGGTCGGCGACAGCTCCAGCAGACCCCGCTCCCCCAGGCTATCCAGGTCGCCAGTCAAGAGGGCCGAAGCCTTGCCCCACGCCACCTGCAGCACGACGCTCCCGTGGTTTCCCGACACCACGTCATAGTCCGTAGGCCACAGCACCCGAATGTCCGGCACCTCACCGAAACCGAGGTGGCTGCCACCAGACGAACCGGGCGCCAGCCCGAATTGTAAAGCGTCACCCCGCAGGAGCGTATCCACCGGTATTCCCCGCTTGTGAGCTATATACAGCACGCTATCCCGCCATACGCCGCCTGCCGTATCGGGCCCCACGAAAAGATGTTTCACCCGAATGTCCTTCAGCTCCACAAACCCGCCTACATGGTCCCGATGGTTGTGGCTCAACACTACCCACTCCAGTTCCCGGACGCCCCTGGCCCCGAGGCTGTCGGCCACTCCCGCCGAATCGGGCCCCGCGTCGTAGAGGGCGAACCGTCCGTCATGCTCCAGCAACACCGCAAGTCCCTGCCCCACGTCCAGCACTGTCACACGCAAGGGGCGCTCCTCCTCCCCCGCTTCGCTCACCCAGGTGCACCCCGCCGGCACAATGCAGCACAGGGCCGCAACAACGGCAACACATAAAGGCACCCTGACACAAACAACAAGATTCCGCAAAATTCGAGCCATAAAACCTCCTAAAAAAAGGCCCTTTACCTTTATAGACGCTTTTTTCGCCCCAAAAAAGCCTTGCTAAAAAAATTTTGCTATCTTTCCCACACAATGGCGAACAAGCCTCTGGAGACACTATGCAGTTACCCAAGTACAAAAAGAAAAAGCGCATCAAGCTGAAAATCTGCCAGGAACCTGGCTGCGGCCGCGAGTTCTGGGGCCACCCCATCGCCAAGTACTGCGAACTGCACCGCGACATCAAGCAGCGCCAGAAGCAGAAGAAGAGCATGGACAGCATCGAGTCCAAGAACATCATCTTCCGCCACAACTATACGGAGTCCATGGACCTCACCTTCAAGTGCTGTCTGGAAGGCTGCGACGAAAAGTTCACCATCAAGGTGTTCCCCAAGCAGACGGTTTACCCCCGCTTCTGCATGGAGCACCGGAACGACTTCAAGCGGGAAAACTTCCTGCGCATTATGGCCAAAAAGGGGGGCGATTAACCGCTAGCGCCCCTAAAACGGCCCTTTCCTCTTAAAAATGGAAACCACCCCTTGAAATTTGGGGTGGCTTTTTTATATTTGGGCTCACACTCATGGTGGGTGTAGCTCAATTGGTTAGAGTCCCAGATTGTGATTCTGGATGTTGTCGGTTCGAGTCCGGTCACCCACCCTTAGAAAAGGACCCCACGAAAGTGGGGTCTTTTTGCGTCAATCAGACTCAGAGCCGTCTTTCAGCACAATGATCTTTACATCGATTGACCAATAACACAAAAACGCGCCTCCATCATCAACGCGCGTTATGGCCACCTTGTACATAAGATTGTCTTCACTAAGAGCATAAACGTAAGATGTCTTATCATATTTTGTCGACACAGAATCATTAGCAATAGCACCCTCAAAAACAAAGCCACGGGCTCCCAAGGTATCAACTAAATTCTTAGCCAACTTTTCCCTATAGGTATCACCAGAAGGGTCCTGTCTAGAACTTAAGAACCAGACTTCCTGTTTTCCTCCCTCAAGACTTACATATCCAGTCATAGTATAATTCGAGTCAAAAAATTAAGCTTACCAGGCAGTTCTTTAAGAGTGTCTTCAGGATCAACATGGTCAAAGGGATTAAAAATGGAACTAGAAGAGTTCACCGTAGATGAGCAAGACTTCGCATTGTCCTGCGAACTTGATGAAACACTTTCATCACTCGACTCCAATTCATTCGAAGAACTACTCAAAACTGTCGTCTCGCTAGAAAGTATCGTTTCGCTTTCTCCATTCGGTCCCGCGCTACTTGCATCATCGGAACAAGCGCATAACATGGAAACAAACGCAAAAAATGCTAAAATCTTGTAAACACTTTTCATGATTAAAAAAATAAGTTCCAAAGCATTTCCTGTCAACACAAGCAAGCCCCCGGGTGTTAACCGGGGGCGGTTGCGAGAGCGAGGGCTAACCAGAGAATCACTTCCCGAATTTAGCCCGAGCGGTCGTTTAAGAGAGTCTGGAAATCATATAACCGGCGCAGACTGCGGTACCGATAACGCCGGCCACGTTCGGGCCCATGGCGTGCATCAGCAAGAAGTTCTGCGGGTCATACTTGGCACCTTCCACCTGGGAAACACGTGCGGCCATCGGCACGGCGGACACGCCTGCAGAACCGATGAGCGGGTTCACGGGGTTCTTGGGGGAGCACCAGTTCATGATCTTCGCGAGGAAGAGGCCTGCCGCGGTGGAGAAACCGAAGGCCACAACGCCCATGGCGATAATCATGAGGGTCTGGGGTTTGAGGAAGATGTCGGCAGACATGGTGAGGCCCACGGAAGTTCCGAGGAAGATAGTCACGATGTTCATGAGTTCGTTGGAAGAGGTCTTCACGAGACGTTCCACGACGCCGGCTTCCTTGAAGATGTTGCCCAGCATGAGCATGATGATAAGTGCGGAAGCGTCGGGCACCACCAGGATGCAGACGATCATCACCATCACGGCGAACACGATGCGTTCGGCCTTGCTCACCTGGCGGAGAGCCTTCATGCGGATCTTGCGTTCCTTGTCGTTGGTCATGAGCCGCATGATAGGCGGCTGGATGAGCGGGACAAGGGCCATGTAGGTGTAGGCCGCCACGGCGATAGGTCCAATCAGGTGCTTTGCAAGTTTGTTCGCAGTGAAGATGGAGGTGGGACCGTCGGCGCCGCCGATGATACCGATGGAGGCCGCTTCACCGAGAGTAAAGCCACCGAAAGCCACGGCACAGAACATGGTCGCGAACACGCCGAACTGGGCGCCACCGCCAAGGAGCAGCGTGCGGGGGTTGGCGATAAGCGGTCCAAAGTCCGTCATGGCGCCCACGCCCAAGAAGATGATGGGCGGGAACAGTTCCAGATGGATACCCTGGCTGATGTAGTAGTAGAGGCCGGCAGTCGGCGTGAACATGCCTTCGATGCTCCAGCCGCCGTCGTAGAACCCGGCACTCGGGATATTCACCGCCAGTGCGCCGAGGGAAATCGGCAAGAGCAGCAGCGGCTCGTACTTTTTGACAATCGCCAAGTACATCAGGACGAAACTCACGATCCACATGATCACCATAGGGCCGGTGACGTATGTGAATCCGGTGTCGCCTGCGAACTCAACGACCGAATTTAAGAGTGAACTCATCTAGCGGTACCTCTTAGGCAATGGTCATGAGGGTCTGACCGTCAACGACGGTATCGGTTTCCTTGACGGCGATGGAGTTCACGGTACCGGCGCAAGGAGCCACCACCGGGTTTTCCATCTTGAGGGCTTCGATGATAGCCACTTCCTGGTTGGCTTCAACCTTATCGCCGACCTTGACCTTCAGCTTGAACACGGAACCGGCCAGCGGGCACTTCACTTCGGTACCACCGGCTGCGGCGGGAGCTGCGGCAGGAGCGGCAGCGGGGGCAGCGGCCACGGGAGCAGCAGGAGCTGCGGCAACGGCGGAATCAAGAACTTCTACTTCGACGTCGTAGGTCTTGCCTTCGAAACTGATACGGACTGTTTTCTTCATTTTGATTTTTCCTGGCTTTAAGCCTGTTGAGTTTTAAAAGTTTGCCTTACTTGACAATCGTCCAAGCAGGGGAGTTAATGTTTCTGTAGGCGGTCACGCGGCAGGGCTGACCAATGGCCTGGGTCGCAGCGGCGGTCACCAGGGCAAGGAACTGATCGTTGGTCATGCCGGGGTGTTCTTCCAGGGCGGCCACGGCTGCAATGCCGAGGAAAGCCTGGAGCTGCTTGTTGGTGAAGCCCGGGTGCACGCTCTTTGCGTTCGGGTCCCAGTCACAGTGGGCAGGGCCGATGGTCTTCGGGGCCGCAGCGGCAGCAGCAGAAGTTGCCTTGACCGCAGGTGCCGGAGCCTTAGTCTTGTTGAGACCGAGCTTCGCCATAATGAAGCTCATGAGGTAGCAGAGCACCGTGAGGCCAATGATAACCACCATCACCACGATGAGGCCCGTGGCCTGGAATTCAACCAGGGAGCCGATGCCGAAGGTGTCGGCTTCGCCCTTGCAGCCCTGTTCGGTGGAATATTCGCCCTTGCAGTAGGTGGAACCCAGTTTCGCCTTGGCGATGGGGAGCACCTTGTGGCCAGCAGCGTTCTCGATAGAATCGCGGACATCGCGGGCAAGCACTGCCTGTTCGTAAGTCTTGTAAAGCACGGCGTGGTTGCCAGCATGGGTTTCCACAATCTTGTAGACCATGGAATCGTCCATGTGGGGCATGGAGAGCTGTGCCTGCACCTGGGCTGCATCGGAAGCCTGCATCAGGGCGAGCTGTTCGTCGAACTTGCCCTTCACCTGTGCTACAGGTTCGCTTGCCACAAGCGCCGGTTGTTCAGCAGCTTCAACGGCGGCTGCGACTGCTGCATTCTGAGGTGCAGGATCCACAACCTGGGCCGAGGAATCAGCTGTGAGTTGTTCTGTTTCGTTCATATTGGAATCTGTCCATTTAATTAAGTGAACTGTTAATAAAAATCAACGGGGGGAAAGATAGTAATTAGGGGCCAGGGATTAGGGGTCTAGGATTAAGAAAATGACGGGAAGGACGTTCTTTTTCACGAAAGCCTGTGCTGACGGTTTGCGGTTCAAGCACCAAAACTGCCATTTTTTTCAAAAGATTTGGCACGACGAGATCCACTTCCACGAAATCCCAAAGGCGCACTGAGCCGCCCTAGGGCTCATTCAATCGTCAAGATGTTGCTGAAGCCAGTCACCTTGAAAATGTCGTTAATGTCGGAATTCACGTTCTTCACAATCATCTGTCCCTGCTTGCTCATGACCTTCTGGGCCATAAACAGGATTCGGAGTCCTGCCGAAGAAACGTAGGCCAGGTTCTGGAAATCAAACACCAGGGTTTTCACCCCGTCCAGCTTGCCCACGACTTCCGCTTCCAGCAGCGGGGCCGTCAAGGTATCCAGGCGCCCTTCAAGGGCAAGGGTCAGCTTATCGTTTTCAGTAGTCTTGGTAATCTGCATAAGATTGTTCCTTTTTTATTTACAAAGTCTTGGTGATGGCCAGTTCGTTCTTGTCGCCGTTCCTGCGGTAACAGACACTATCCATGGTCTTTTTCACGATGAATATCCCGAGGCCTCCGATTTCACGCTCCTCGAGAGGGAGCGTCACGTCAGGGTCCGCCTGCTTGATAGGATCGTAGGGTTTACCGTTGTCGATAAAGGTAAGCCTTGCCGAAAGCGTCGCCTTGCGGACTTCCACAATCAAGGTCACCTCGCTAGCACCCGAGAACTTGACAATGTTACTGTAGATTTCATCGATGGCGATATTGATTTGCATCTGGGACTTCATGGAGCCTTCCATGGGAGCAAGGATTCCCTCAACAAAAGCAGTCAGAATATCCTGGTTCTCGGGTACAACATCTACAATCTTTTCGTAACGTTCCCAGGCGTCCTTCATCTGCATCTTCTTTGCGCCGTCCATAGGAGTGAGGATATCCTGCACAAAGGACTTGAGGACTCCCTTGTCGTTTTCGGCCACGTTCACCGTCTTTTCGTAGCGTTCCCATACGGGTTCGTCGCTTCCGTTGAACTTAACAGCAAGCATGGTAATGTCATCGAACTGCGGAGCCTTCTGCACAAAGCCGTCCAGCTCCCTCTTGACCTGCGCGCACGTGTCAGAAGTGTTCTGCCGGCCACCCCTTTTCAAGGCATCCAGAAGCCTGTCGTTGCCAAACAGTTCATCCTTGTCGTTGGTCGCTTCGGTCACACCATCGGTATAGAGGAACAGGGTATCGCCTTTCTTGAGGTCATAGGTCTGCTTGGTATATACAGTATCTTCCATAGCCGCCATGACCAGTTCCGAGCGGCTAGGAATAAACTCTACCGAGCCGTCTTCGTGGCGGACCGCAGGAGGATTGTGGCCGGCAGAGGCAAACTCCACATGTCCCGTGCGCAAATCGATAATACCCGCCCAGACCGTCACGAACATCATCAAATTGTTCCGCTTTGCCAGGGCATAGTTCGTTTTGTTGAAGGCATCCACTACGGACTTCAAGTTCTTCGACATGGTACGGAGGATTATTCGAGCCACCATCATGAACAGAGCCGCTGCAACGCCCTTTCCAGAAACATCGCCCACCACAACGCAAAGATGGTCGTTGTCTATCTTGAAGAAATCGTAGAAGTCGCCTCCCACTTCTTTTGCGGGGAGCAAGAAGGGGGCAAGTTCATGGCGGTCATCTTCGGAATTTTCGTCGCGCTCGGCTCCGGGCAACATGGAAAGCTGAATATTGCGGGCAAGATCCAGCTCCCGCTCAATCCGTTTCATGTCTTTCTCTTTTTCGATATGCGCCTTGAGCGTAGAAAGCATATTTGAGAAAGCCGTCGCAAATTCCGCCACCTCGTCACGGCCAGAAACCTTCGGAATATCCACATCGAAATTTCCACCGCCAAGTTTCTTTGCCGCAAAAACGAGCTCCTTGAGAGGCTTTGCCACTCTGAAAGAAATCAGCAAGATGATGACAAGGATAACGCCATAACCACCCAGAGCAAGTATCAAGAAAAGCTTGCGGGTGTCTCTCTGGTCTTGTAAAAACTTCTGGACGGGCCACACCACCATAAATGTCCAATTGTTGGAGTTGATTTTGGTGTAGTAAACGGCCGATTCTTCTCCGCCGGCCACCGTTCCCATAAACAGCCCGCTTGGGTCCCTATTTTTTCTGTCAAAGTCAATGGTACTGTTGCCGCGGATTTCCTTGACCGCTATTTCACGATTTCTTTTCCCTTGGGCAATGCTTTTAGGGTAAGCGACAGCCACATTATTTTCCGAGGTGATCAGGGCATAGCCCCCGTTGGAAACGGGAATCGTCGCGATTTCGTCTTTAAGGAACTCGATAGACATATCGATGGCCAGAACACCCGCCAAAACGTCATCGCCATTTTTATCCTTCTGGAAAATAGGGACGGTATAAACGGCAATGGGTTCGGGAACGAACTCACCGATAAAAGGTTCTTGCCAACGGCTGGTCTTACCTTCCTTGGTGCTGGAATACCATTCCTTGTCCTGGTAATTGGCTCCCGTAACCAGGCGGATTTCGTTTTCGGTAAAGCGGGCAAGACGCATGAATTCGCCCTTGGGAGTTTCCGGGCCCATGCCAGGTTCATAGGCCAGCACCACAGCCACAATCTGGGGAATCAGGTTACGGGCGTTGGTAAGGGAATGCAACAGGAAGGTATCCAAATCCGCCTTGGACATTCTCCTCTTGCCCATGGTTTCTGCAATGTCATCGCCCACAAGTTTCCCTGAATTGAACAGCTTGTCAATGTAGTTCACATTGGCCCGGCTGGTTTCCTCACCGTTTTCGATGGTAATCTTGTTCAGTATGTCCTGAGTCTTTTGGCCCATGATGGCAAAAATCAAGCCAAACACGACCGTAATAGCCGCCAAGATCATCATGGACTGCTTAAAGGCCAGCCCTCG
This sequence comes from Fibrobacter sp. UBA4223, assembly GCA_002382975.1. GTDB lineage: Bacteria > Fibrobacterota > Fibrobacteria > Fibrobacterales > Fibrobacteraceae > Fibrobacter. Next base: position 179,580 of record DFTB01000017.1, on the reverse strand, counting down.
GAAATTAAAACCCATAAAGAACCTCTTATTATCTACAGATAGGTTAAGGTCATTGGACAAAATGTATATAAATCACATCCAAAGTAAATGGACTGACCGGGCAAAAACCCTAAAATTGGAGCCACCCCGTAGGGAGTGCCGTCACGGGAACAATCCGCCGGATAGTCTGGCCGTCGCTGCCGACCACTACCGCCATCCCGGTCAAAAAATTCATCCAACGCTGGGGCGTAAATTTCAGGCCGCAAAAGTGCGTAAGGCAAGGCACCACCCAGGCGTCGTGGGTCACGAACACGTTAACGCGGGCATGCCCCTTTTCAAGCATCATGGAAAGCATCTCCTCGGAGCGTTCCGCCAGGGGGTAAAAAGGAGCATCTGCGTCTTGCGTTTCCGTCACTTCAGCATCGCGGGAATTGGCAGCCAGCCACTCACAGATACCCTCGTAAAAGCCTGCACGCAGCACAGCCTCATAGGCGGCATAATTCTGAACAAAGTATTCCGCCAGGCTGTCCAGCTTTTCCACCTCGGGAGCCTCAACACCACAGCCCTTGCCGATATATTCGGCCGTTTCCACACAACGCCCCACTGGGCTAGAGAAAAAGCACTCATCGGCAGGCGATTTGCCACTAGCAGAGACAACCCGGCCCAAACCAAGGGCTTGCTTCCGCCCACGCTCCGTCAGACCCACGTGGGCGCCATAATCCGGATCGTTTGGCGTGATATGGTTCCGTTCACCGTGCCGCACCAGCAGGTAAACCCGCTCGTCGGGAGCGAGAGATTCAAAGAAGTCCTGGGCGCTTACAAAATCGTTTGTCATCGGCTTAGAAAATCATTATCCACAGCAGGTGCCCCAGCACAAAGCTCACGATACCCAGCACAAAGCCGCACAGAATGTCGGTGAGCCAGTGCACCCCAAAGTACACCCGCAAGAGCCCCCAGGTCAAGGGCAAAATCAGCATAACCCAGCCGTACCGGGGCACGCCGTAAAAGACGGCACTGGCAACCGCCAGGTTGTTCATGGTATGGCCCGAGGGAAAGCTGTACTTGTCCAAGGGCGGCACTTCTGCCTTGATTTGCGGGTTGGCGGCAAAGGGGCGAGGCCGCTTGGTGTTCAGCTTTACCACCTCGTAAATAATGAGGCTTACCGCCAGGGCCATCAGGGCCTGCCACAAGATAGGCAAAAAGGCTTCCCAACCCACCATCACAAGAACGAACAGGGCAAAGGCGCCCCAGATGTAGCCGTCACCAAGCCGCACATAAAAGCGGAGCCGATCGTTTACCTTCTCCGAGAAATGCCGGTTGGTCCAGTAGACCGACACCTGGTTGTCAAACTCTGCGATTTTCTTGAACATCGGGGTAAATGTAGTTAATAAAATTCCTATTATTTAGACGAAAGAACGCCGTTTCACGGCTACAGACGAAAGACGAAAGATTAAATTTGGCGCTCAATCTATCGTCTATCGTCTATCGTCTATCGTCTAAAAAGGAAACTACAATGCGCGTACTCGTACTTAACTGCGGCAGCTCTTCGGTGAAGTTCGCTGTCATCGACACCCAGACCAAAGAATCCATCTCTAGCGGCCTCGTCGAAAACATCGGCGTCAACGGCCACGTAAAGGCCAAGGGCCCGGCCGGCAACATCGACTTCAACTTCGATTGCCCCACTCACGCCGAAGCCGTTGCCGAAGTCCAGAAGTTCCTCGCCGAACAGAAGCTCATCGACACCATCGAAGCCATCGGTCACCGCGTGGTGCATGGCGGTAAGTACATCAAGAGCGAACGCGTCTCTCAAGAAGTTATCGACTACATCCGCAGCATCACGCTGTTCGCCCCGCTTCACGAACCCGCACACGCCACCGGCATGGAATGCGCCACCAAGTTCTTCCCGGGCCTCCCGCAGGTCGCCGTGTTCGACACCGCCTTCCACCAGACCATGCCGCGCAAGGCCTACCTCTACGGCATCCCCTACAAGTTCTACGAAGAAGACAAAATCCGCCGCTACGGCGCCCACGGCACAAGCCACCGCTTCGTGACCGGCGAAGCCGCCAAGATTCTCGGCAAAAAGCCGGAAGACTGCTGCTTCATTACCGCTCACCTCGGTAACGGTTCCAGCTGCTCCGCCATTTTGAACGGCCAGTGCGTTGACACCACCATGGGCTTCACCCCGCTCGAGGGCCTCATCATGGGCACCCGCTCCGGCTCCCTTGACCCAGCCATCCTCTTCTTCATCAGCAAAAAATACGGTTACGATATCGACCGCCTCGACAAGCTCGTGAACAAGGAATCGGGCCTCCTCGGTCTCTCCGGACTCTCTAACGACATGCGCACCCTGACGCAGGCCGCAAGCGAAGGCCATGTGGGCGCACAGATTGCCCTCGAAACCTTCGCCTACAGGCTCACCCGCGAAATCGGCGGCATCGCCATGGCACTCCCGCGCATCGACGCGCTGGTGTTCACCGGCGGTATCGGCGAGAACAGCAAGCTCGTCCGCAAGATGGCCATGGACAACCTCAAGATTCTCGGCTATCAGATCGACGAAGCCCGCAACGAAAAGAACGGCAAGGAATCCGGCCACATCATTAGCAAGGACGGCACGCCGACCGCGATGGTCGTCGCCACAAACGAAGAACTGCTGATTGCTTTGGACACCGAAGCTCTGGTCAAATAATTCTGAATTCGGAGTTCGGAATTCGGAATTGAATTTCAGATTTTCAACTCCGAATTCTGAAATCCGAACTAAAACGTATCTAATTCTTCAAAGCGCTCGTAAGCTTTTTCGAGCGCCTTTTCTCTTTCCGCAATCTCCCCCTGCAGCTCCACAATCCGGGCCGCATTGGTATAAACTTCGGGCTTCGAAAGTTCCGTCTGGCGCTGGGCGATTTCCGCTTCCAGAGTCTCGATTTTTTCGGGCAGGGCGGCGTATTCCCGCTCCTCGTTGTAACTGCGCTTTTTCTTTTTTGGCGCCTCGGCAGGGGTAGCTCTCGCAGCGACGGAGCCCTGCTGGCCTCGAGCCTGTTCCCTTTCGGCCAAGGCACGGGCTGCGCCGGCGGCTTCCTTTTCACGCTGTTTCCGGTTGGCCTCGTAATCGCTGTAACCACCCACCGCTTCAAAGACATTCCCGTTTTCTTCGATAGCCAATATTTCCGTAGCCACCGAATCCAAGAAAGCCCGGTCATGACTTACCGTCAAAACCGTTCCCTTGTAGTCCGCAATCAAATCTGCCAGAAGGTCCAGAGTTTCCATGTCCAAATCGTTGGTAGGCTCGTCCAGCACCAGCACGTTGCTGGGGTGGCTAAAGAGGCAGGCCAGCAGCAGACGGTTCCGTTCACCGCCCGAAAGGGCACTGATGGGGCCTCGGGCCCTGTCCGCCGAAAACAGAAAGTCCTGCAGGTAACTCAGCACATGGCGCTTCACGCCGTTCAGCGTAATGTAGGCCTGGCCGTCGCCGATGTTTTCCACCAGGGACTTGTCTTCCCGAAGCCTGGTCCGCATCTGGTCAAAGTAGGCCACCTGCAGGTTCGTCCCCAGCCGAACCGTTCCGCTTTCCGGAGCAAGTTCACCCAGAATCAGGCGCAAAAGCGTGGTCTTTCCCGAACCGTTGGGCCCCACGATTCCTATGCGGTCACCACGGAAAATTTCCGTGGTGAGGTTACTGATCAGGGGCGAGCCGTCGTAGGAATAGTTCACGTCGGTAAGGCGAGCCACCAGGCGACCGGATTTTTCCGCCTCGGTAATCTGCATGTTCACGTTCCCTACCCGGGAGCGCCGGGCCGCCCGTTCTTCACGCATCTTGATGAGGGCGCGGACCCGGCCCTCGTTCCTGGTGCGGCGGGCCTGGATTCCTTTGCGGATCCAGACTTCTTCTTCGGCCAGTTTCTTGTCAAAAAGGGCGTTGGCCTTTTCCTCTTCGGCCAAAGCCTGGTCCCTAAACTGCACGAACTTGTCGTAAGGGAAATCCCAGCAGCGCACGCGGCCACGGTCTAGGTCAAAAATCCGGGAAGCCACCCTCCGGACAAAAGCCCGGTCGTGACTCACGAAGAGAACGGCACAGTTCAGGCGGGTGACGATTCCCTCCAGCCACTGTATGGCGGGAATGTCCAGATGGTTGGTGGGTTCGTCCAGCAGAAGCAGGTCCGGGTCCTCCGCGAGGGCCCGTGCAAAGAGCACGCGACGCTTTTGCCCGCCGGAAAGGCTGTCGAACAAAGCGTCGGCATCAATGCCCGTTTTGCCGAGGACCGCCTCGGCATGGGCATTGTGCAGGCCCTCGTCGGCACCGTCTTCGCCGGAGCCACCCGTGCGGGCCGTGCCCGACAGCAAAAGCGGTTCCATTACCACGTCCCGCACAGTCCCTTCCATGTGGGCGGGGATTTCCTGGATCATTCGGGAAATCCGCAAGCCGGACTTCTTGATGACCTCGCCGGACTGCACCTCCATTTCATCTGTAAGCACCTTCAGCAAGGTGCTCTTGCCGCAACCGTTTCGGCCCACCAGGCAAATCCGGTCTCCGGCCTCGATATCAAAGCACACGTTGTCCAGCAAGGGGGCGTTCGCCCCGATGCGCAAAAGCAGGTTCTTTGCAGAAAGAATGGGCATGCCTATCTCTTGATACTCTTTTTCAGCTCCAGAATCCGACGCACGCTTTCGTCTATGCGGGATTCCTTGATTTCGCCCTTTTCCACCGCAGCCATCACGGCATCAAAAGCCTTCACAAAATCAAGAGGGCAAAGCACAATGTCGATCCCCGCCTGAATCGCCTTCACGGCGGATTCCTCTACGCCAAATTCCTGCACAATGGCACCCATATCCATGGCGTCGGCCACGATGATGCCCTTGAAACCCAGTTCACCCCGCAATTTCTCCTGCAAAATCACAGGTGAAAGGGTGGAGGGCAGGTTGTTTCCCGTCACCTTCGGGGCGGCGATGTGAGCCGTCATAATCATCTGGGCTCCGGCATCGATTCCCGCCTTGAAAGGAACCATCTCGCAGGTCTTCATTTCCTCCCAGGTCTTCTGGGTAGCCACGTAACCCGTGTGGGTATCCGCCTTCACGTCGCCGTGGCCCGGGAAATGCTTAAGAGTCCCCACCACCTTTGCCGAATCCAGCCCCTGCAAATAGGCCTGCACCATGTCGGCCACCACTTCCGGGGTATCCGAAAACGCACGGGGGCCAATCACGATGTTTTCCGGATTGGTGTTCACGTCGGCCACCGGCGCAAAGTCAATGTCAAAGCCGTACTCCCGAACATAGGAGCCGATGGTAAAGGCCATCTTATAGACCTCGCTTGGGTCCCCGGCCTCGGCAACGGCGGCCATGCTTTCGTACTTGGGCACATCAAAGGTTCCGTTGTTGGCAATGCGGGCCACCCGACCGCCTTCCTCGTCAATGGCAAGCAGGGGCAAGCCCTTCAGTTTCCGGATATCCTCGATAAAATTGGCCAGCTGGGACTTGTCCTTTATATTGTGGGCAAAGAGAATCATGCCGCCGATAGGGTAATCCTCGTTTACCGCAAGCATGGTCCGGTTCACCTCCTGCAGGCTGTAATCCGGAAGCTCCGTATAGCTTTTCCAGTGGATGCTCGTGTCCAGGGCCTCCGGCCGCACCAAAAACATCTGGCCCACCTTTTCCCGGAGGGACAGGTTCTCTATAGCAAAGGGGTCCTTACAACAATCTTCCGACACACTGGTAGAGGAATCCACATTGGAACATGAGACAAACAAGGATACAAATAGGCCGAAGGCGACCCAACGGGCGACAAAAAGTCTCTTCATATTGGCTCCAGTTGGATAATTTGAGCGTTTTTCAGAATTTTCGCAAAATTTATATTTTTTTGCAACCATCCCCCACCCCCGCACATCCAAATAGCAGAATGAACGAAAGAGGTGTCTTGAACGGCTTGAAAAGCGGCAGCCGCAAAGCTCTTGCCATGCTCTGGCAAGAACATAGCGGCCATGTGCTAAATCTCGCCTTCCGGATGCTCAAGGACCGGGACCAGGCCGAAGACATACTGATGGATGTCTTTGTCCAGGTGCCCAGATCCGTTCAGAAATTCCGTGGCGAGAGCAATCTCGGCACCTGGCTCTACAGGCTCACCGTCAACGCCTGCCTCATGAAACTCCGGGCAGAGCGTAGGCACGCCGAACTAGAAGAAGAAAACTGGGACACTATCGTCGAAAGCGCCCTGGGCACAGAGGAAAAGGAACAGGAGTTTGATACAGAACTTTTAACCCTTGGGCTAAACCAGCTGGCCGCCGAAACCCGGAGCATGCTCTGGCTCAAGGACGCCGAGGGGCTAGACATCAAGGATTTGACAGAGATTTACCGCATGCCCGACGGAACCATCAAGGCAAGGCTCAGCAGGGCGAGGCACTTTGTAAAGGACTTTTTGACAAGGAAACAGAAAAATGCGTGATTCCATCGACTTTTCCAAAATGGAACGGATTACGCCTAGGGAAGATTCCTGGGACAAGGTCTGCGCACGGCTCGACAAGGCCGAAAAAGAGCGCACCCTCAAGTTCAGCTTCTTTTCCGCCATTCCCATCGCCGCAAGTTTCCTGCTGGTGGGTTTCAGCCTGTTCCTCAGGTCTATCGACGCCAATGAAACCGCTCCAGCCGCCAAGAACCAGGTCGCCGCATCTGACATGGCTTCAGCCGACGTCGCCGCATCTCAAGCCGACAGCGCCGTCAATCTCAGCCGCTGGTACGGTAACCTCGGGCAGAGCGATGCCGACCTGGAATCTTTAGACGAATTTCAATTCATCAGTTATCTCTTAAAAAAGGAGGATAAGTAATGAAAAACTCCGTTAAAATATTCGTGGCAAGCCTCATCGTGCTTGCCTGCGCCGTAGGGTTCTTCCTCGGCACATGCTGCAGTGTGCACTGTTACCACAAGCATTCTTGCGACCGTATGGACGCTCCCGAAAAAGTGGCGGCAGCGCCACACGAAGGCCATTTCAAGAAAGGCCACGAAGGCAAGGGTTTCCAGAAAAACTGGCCCCACCCGGCCATGTTCGATTCCCTGCTGCAGGTGACTCCAGAGCAAAAGACCGCCCTAGAAAAGCACCGCGAAGAGACCGGCAAGGCCTTCAAGGAACTCCATGGGCAAAAGATGACTGCCGAAAAAGAACTGAAAGAGGCACTGGAAAGTGGCGACGAAGCTAAAATCGAAGAGGCCAAGGTCAAAATTCTCGACGCCCAAAAAGCCCTGCTGGACAACCGCATCGAAGGCGTCAAGAGCATCAACAAGATTCTCACCAAGGAACAGCAAGAAAAGTTCCACCAGGTCTTGAAAGAGAGCTTCGAAAAGTTTAAAAAAGGCCATCATGGCAAGCGGGGCCCCCGGGAAAGCGGGCCTACACCTCCCCCCGAACGGGATGCCCCGCCCCATGAGGCCCCTTAAATTGAACAGAATTCCTTGATACACAACAAGGCCCCGGTGAATCGCCGGGACCTTTCTTGTTTATGTTAGCAAAATCACACAGAAGCCAGAGAATTGTAACCTTCATCACTTTTCCGATGCCATAAAACACTATTGCAAAAACAAGGGGGGGCATTTTACTTATATTTCGGCGCAGGTAAAAACTACTAGAAGGAAAAATAAAATGAAACTAAAATACTTAGCCTTGACAGCTTCGCTTTGCGCAGCATTCTTTGCCGCCTGCGATGATTCAGGTGTAGCCCCCAAGGAGCACATCGCCGCATACGACACACTTCCAAGATTCTGTGAAGAAAGCGACACCGTCAGGTTGTCAAGCACAGGGAACTTGTTCTATTGCAACAACGGGGACTGGCTGGAAGTTGGCGTCATCATCAACAAGCCCAAGAGCTCCAGCAGCGCCGACAAGCCCAAAAGTTCCGACGACACAGAAATCGAGAGTTCTGACGACGAGAATATTGTCGAAAGCGCCGAATCGGGAAAATCTTCCTCCAGCCGCGGACGTGGCAAGTCCAGCAACAGTTCCGGAACCAACAGCGTCTCTTCAGGTGAAGGAACAGAAAGCAACAGTAGCACCGAAGACTCTGGCAGCAGCGGAACAGAATCCAGCGACGAGAGCAGTTCTAGCGAGGCTCCCAATAGAGATGAATATTTCGCAGATCTGGATGAATTCGTGAACTGGAACGCTCAAAACGGCCCCAAGTTGAAGGAAAACATTACCACAAACGACCTCAAACTCAAACTTTCAACTCTCGGCTACAAGAAGTTTGACCTTAGCTTCATGGGCGGTGACAATTACGAGCACATTCTCGGAAGCAAAATTCCTTTGAGTAAACAGCTTGACCTGTATTACAGCCACAGCATCTATTATAAAATGGAGCTCGTAGAGGATCCTGCTAGCACCAACGAAGAGACCCCTGCTTGCGACAACGTAGAGGATCCTGCTTGCGCCAACGTAGAGGACCCTGGTATCAAGTATGTAACCCATTATGTAGCAGGGCCTGTTGACGGAGGTGAGTCGGGCCATGACCTAGAAGCCGGCACTTATAACGGAAACATTGAATTATTGGCAAGTGCTGTATTGGCCCCATATTCCGGGACCGGAGACATTTGGTGGCCAACATCCATCACAAAAGCATACCGTGCAATCACCCCCCTGGACAACGGAACCGGGACCGCCGGTTGGTGGTACGATGGGAATGACAACGATGATGGCGGAAATTCTACCATTGTCTGGCCAGCCAAACGAGGGAATGATTATGATGCCTACGCCTTTGACAATATTATTGATTACTGCGGTGGCATTTGCGGAACGGCGATTCTGGACCAAGGCACATTGTATTACAGCCCCTTTGTCATGCTAGGTTTCGACGTGGTAGGAAGAAACACCTCAGGAGCACTCCAAGACGGCGATGCCACGAAAGGTGATTTTGCTGACGGGATCTGTGTAACCTATACCTCTGACGCATCGATAGCGCTAGAAATCGGCCTGGGTATCGATGGAGACGCCGCTATTGGAGCTGCTAATCCACAAGTCAATTTGACCAAGAGTACTGCGCCCAATACCCTAAAGTTCAAATGGGCTGATTTCGAGCAGCCAAGCTGGGCAAAAGAAACAATTTCAGGCGAGGAAGCTGCAGCAAAAATGGTCAATCTGAGATTCAGAATCCAGTCGCGTGATGGAGCCTATGATTTCAACATCATGGAAATCGGCACCTACAACGGATGCGAATAAACAGGTTCGTCTCAAACTTTAGAAAGGCCCCGGCAATTTCGCCGGGACCTTTCTTTTTTTTAGATTGTTTCGCTAGTCCTCTTCGCCCTCGATGGCAGCAGCACCGTTACCGTGCAAGGCCACCAGGCGCACGCCATTCAGGGTCAGGTAGGGGTCGTAGGTGTCAATCACCTTGCTGTGTCCCATGACCATGCGGCCCCAGCCTCCCGTGGCAAACACGGGAACTTTCTTCTTGCCCATCTCGGCCTTGATTTTGGCCACCAGGGTTTCAAGCTCCGCCATGAACCCGTACAAGAGACCCGCGCGGATGGCGTCGTCGGTGTTGTTGGCAATCACATGCTCCGGCCATTCGATGCTCACCGGCAAGAGCCTGGCCGCCTTCTCGGTCAAAACATCGAGGCTCGCGCTGATGCCCGGGATAATGATACCTCCCGCAAAGCCGCCATCCTTCATCACGTCAAAAGTAGTGGCCGTTCCCATGTCCACCACGATGGCATCCTTGTAGCCACGGTCCCGAAGGGCAATAATATTGCAAAGACGGTCGGAACCTAGCGAAGCCGGGTTCGGGTAGGCGATAGGGCATCCCAGGCAATTGTCGGAACTCACCACCTGCACAGGCCGCTTTAACAGGGTCTGCAGTGCCTTGATCCACGGACGCTCATGGGCAGGCACCACCGTCGAAAGCCCCACGTGGGTAATAGTCGAAGGCTTGATTTCAGAAAAGCGGACAAGGCCGCCAATGCGGTTCATCACCTCGTCGCTAGTAGTCTCCTTGCGGGTGGTGAGTCTCCAGTGGTCCACCACCTTGTCGCCCTTGAAAATACCGAGCACCGTATGGGAGTTTCCCACATCCACCACAAACGAGAACGTATCCGACTTTTTCAAATTCTTCATTTAACCACTTGTCATGCCCGGCTTGACCGGGCATCTCCTTTTCTACATAGAGACTATATCCTCATGGAGATGTCGAGAGCCTTCACACTATGGGTCAACGCCCCGACCGAAATATAGTCAAGGCCAAGGGAGGCGATTTCCTTCGCGCGTTCCAGCGTCATGTTGCCGGAACCCTCCACCAGGCACTTGTCACCGCTTTCCTTGATGATCTTCAGGGCTTCAGCCATCATCTCGTTGCTCATGTTGTCCAGCATAATCACGTCTACACCCTTGTTCAACAGGGCCCGCAGCTGGTCGAAATTTTCCACTTCCATTTCCACCATCAGGCCTTGCTTGTTGTTCTTCTTCACCACTTCAAGAGCCTGCAAAACACCGCCTGCCGCAGCAATATGGTTGTCCTTCACCAACACCATGTCGAAAAGTCCCATGCGATGGTTGGAACCGCCCCCTACACGCACGGCGTATTTTTGCAATGTGCGAAAACCGGGCACCGTCTTGCGGGTATCCAGCACCTTGGTCTTGCCGCCCTTCAGGGCTTCCTGGAAGGTGTGGGCCACCGTGGCCACGCCCGAAAGCTGCTGGATAAAGTTCAGGAGCGTTCGTTCGCCCGTCAAGAGTTCATGGGTGGTGCCGTCCATTTCGGCAATCAGGTCGCCCTTTTTAACGACATCACCGTCTTTCTTGTGGAGCGTCACCTTCACGCTTGCCTTCAGCTCCTGGAACACCAGTTCAATCACCGGGAGTCCAGCAAGCACGCCGTCTTCTTTCGCTATCAGGCGGGCATGCTGCCTCTGGTCGGCGGGAATGGTCCATTCGCTGGTCACATCGCCTGTCCGCACGTCTTCGGCCAAAGCGAGACGGATCATGGTGAGAGCATCTTCGGTAGGAAAAACTGGAGTAGAATTGTCGCCGTACATAATTAATTCGGAATTAGGAATTCGGGGTTCGGAGTTGATGTTAATTCAAAGTTTAGACTTTAAAAACGGATTTTAGATTCCGGAGTAAAGATAGTTCGAATTTCAAAAATCAAATCTAATAATTAATTCCGAATTCATAAATCCGAATTCCGAATTTTACTGAGCTCCTTTTCCGGTCAGTACCACATAGACCGTCCGCACGAGAATCTGGAAATCCAGAAGCAGGCTCATGTTCTCGTAATAATACATATCGTACTGCAGCTTGATTTGAACATCCTCAATACTATTGTCATAATGGTGGCGCACCTGGGCCCAGCCGGTAAGACCGGGTTTCATCTTCAGGCGTCCAATATAAAAGGGAATCTGCTCACGGAGCTTGCCAATGAATACGGCACGTTCGGGGCGAGGCCCCACCATACTCATATCGCCTTTCAGCACGCACAAAATCTGCGGGAGTTCATCAATGCGGGTCTTGCGCAAGAAATGCCCCACACGGGTAATACGAGGGTCCTTCTTGGTGGCCCATTGGGCACCGAACTTTTCGGCATCGGTGCGCATGGTGCGGAACTTGTAAACCGTAAAGGGCTTACCGTACAGGCCGATGCGTTCCTGGGAATAAAAAATGGGGCCGTGGTCATCCAGCTTGATGGCGATGGCCGCCAACAGGCACACCGGCAAGGAGCAAAGTCCAATAATTCCACCAATAACAATATCCAGGAATCTCTTGATCTGCACCTGCCAGGGCGGCATGGCTAAGGGGAAAAGTTCCTGCAGTTCGAACCCGTGAACCAGGTTGCTCTTGAACCTGCCATTGACGGCAGGGTAAAGCTCAGGCACAATGTAGATATGCAAGGGAAGTTCGCAAACCCATACCAGCACACGCATGATTTCTTGCGGAGAAGAGCTGTCATGAGCGATAATGATTCCCGAAATGCCCAACTTCTTGACCAATGCGGGCAAATCCGAATACTTGCCAAGAACCGGAACATCGCAAAAATGATGGTCCATCACCTGGTAGCGTTCATCAACAAACCCCACCACCTGCTGACCAACCTCAGGAGCTTTTTTCAAAGCTTCTGCAATATTCTTGCCGGATTCCGTACAGCCAAGGACCAGCACCTTGTTGGCCCCATAGCCCCGGCGGAGCAACGACCTCAGCCCAAGGTACAGCACCATGCGGAAAGCAGCGACCAGCACCAATACAAAAACGCCATAGACCAAGATCCAGGTAAATCGAGAACCGTAGATGTAGTTGCCAGTCAGGGGAGCACCGGCGGCCACCTTGCCCATAAACTCAGAGCCGAACAGGCCGACAATAATCAGGACAACACCCACAAAAACGGCCCGCAACACCCGCAAGACCTGCAAAGTTCTGGACTGTAAAAGCCATGTGCGGTACAGCCCCGTAAAGGTAAACCAGAACAGCCAGCAGATATTCAGGGCACACCCGATATGCCAGTAGGCATCCAGGGTCTTGGAAGGGTCGAACTTTTCGGCAATCCAGCCACTATGGAACTGGACCCAGTACGCCAGGACAAAGCAGATTGTCAGGGCGAGAAAGTCCGAAAGGAGAAGGAGCACCCTTTCCAATGTGGCGGCACGAATCATACAGGCCTAATCTACAAAATGGTCCGTCCAGAAACCAATTTTTAGACCAGGAAACGGATAACCTGGCTCTTTTCCACGATTTCGGGCAGGGCATCGATAGCGTCCACCGCCTTCGAGGCCTTGCTGTCCTGGGTCTTTTCGGTAATGACCACAATGGAAACCTTGCCCGGGTCCTTCACATTCTTCTGGATGATGGTCTCGATGGAGATGTTGTTATCGGCAAGGATGCTGGTAATCTTCGCAAGCACGCCACAGGCGTCACGAGAGGTAAAGCGCAGGTAGTAGCGGGAGGACGTTTCCGAAATCGGCACCAGCGTGGCGGAATTTTCCACATTGAACCAGCCCATGGGGAGCGCCTTGCGGCTGCCCATGTCCACAGAGCGGGCCAAGGACACAAGGTCGGCTACCACGGCAGAGGCCGTCGGGAGGCGGCCAGCACCGGCACCGGTCTGGACCGTTTCGCCCAGGTTGTCACACTTGAGGTAAACCGCATTAATCACGCCGTTCACGTTGGAAAGCAGGTTTTCGTTAGAGACAAAGCAGGGATGCACACGGGCATCCACGCGGTCGCCATCACGATGATAGATACCGAGGAGCTTTACGCAACAGCCAATTTCCTTGGCAAAGGCGATATCCTGGGCGGTAATCTTGGAAATACCCGTCACATGGATCTTTTCAAAATCCACCCGCTTGCCGCTGCAGAGGCTTGCAAGCAGGGCCGTCTTGTGGGCGGAGTCGATTCCTTCGATATCGAAGGTGGGGTCCGCTTCGGCAAAGCCCAGCTTCTGGGCGTCCTTCAATACCACGTCAAAGTCCAGGCCTTCGTCGGCCATGCGGCTAAGGATGTAGTTGCAGGTGCCATTGATGATGCAGCTCAGGCTTTCTACCGTAGAGCCCAGCAGGCCTTCTTGCAGGCTGCGGATAATGGGAATGCCTCCACCTACGGCAGCTTCGAACAGCACGTGCAGTCCGTTCTTGGCGGCCAGGGGGAAAATCTCGTGACCATACTTGGCGAGAAGAGCCTTGTTAGCGGTCACCACGTGCTTGCCGCTTTCAAGGGCGGCCAGAATCCACTTGCGGGGCATATTGTAGCCACCGGCCAGTTCCACCAGCACATCGATATCGTTGCCGGCAATCATTTCGTCGGCGTTGGTCGAAACCTTGTAGCCCTTTGCCTTGTAGGGGGCCACTTCCTCTTCGGACTTGGCGCAAATGCAGGCCAGTTCCAGCTCCACACCGAGCTTTTCCTTGTACTCGGCAATTTTCTGCTCCAGAATCTGGATAACTCCGCCACCGACGGTTCCCGTTCCAATAAGACCAATACGCAACATAAGGCGTCTCCATTTTGAATTTTACGGCGGAAAATGTAGAAAAAAGGAGCTACTCCCTGCGGCTAGTTACTAGTTACTAGTTACTAGAATTACTGATTACAAGAAGCATCTTGGTCCCAAAGCCCATGCTCATGCATCCATAACCTAACACCTACAACCTAAAACCTATTACCTCTCAGGCTCTTTTTTCTAGATTTAGGGACATGGAACAGGGATCGGTAAATCCAGCCATTGACTCCATTCTGACGGAGCAGAGGCTAAAGAACATCGTCTATCCGGCCAGGCTTTTCCGGGCCAGGCTGAACGAGGAATTCTTGCGGGCAAACCGCACCCGCAAGCCTTTCATCTTTGTCCAGATTTACGCCCATCAGTTCGACCTGCTGGGCTGGGCATGGCCGAACCAGACCGTAGAGCAGACCTGGCGTATCAGTCTCCTTACCATGTTCTCCCACCTCCGGTTCATCGACGTCATCGGCTACCTTTCCGACAGCAACGGTATCGGTGTCATCCTGCTGAATTCGGACCTTTCCACCCTGGAAAACATCCGAAAAGAAATTCTCCACAGGCTAAACGACGCGGGCCTAATCCAGAACCTGCGACACAAGCCCAAGAAACCCATCTTCAAGGCCTACCTCTATACCGGCCTCCAAGAAAAAGACAACTTAGAACTGGCGGACACCATCAAAGAATTCAACAGCACCAATGGCAGTTTCTTCCGTGTCGACCGCCTGAACATGGACCATATCTGGCCCCACCCCCACAAGATCCGTTTTCGGCACATCATCAAGCGGTGCGTGGACTTTACAGGTGCCCTGCTGGGCCTGATTATCCTTTCGCCGGTACTTTTATTCTGTGCCCTGGCCGTAAAGATCAGCGACCCCAAGGGGCCCATCATCTTCAAGCAGACCCGCGTGGGCAAGAACGGCTCGTTGTTCACCATGTACAAGTTCCGCAGCATGTATGTCGATGCCGAAGAACGCAAAAAAGAACTCATGGCCCTGAACGAAACTGGCGGCAAGACCTTCAAGATCAAGAACGACCCCCGCATCTACCCCTTCGGTCGCATTCTCCGCAAGTTCAGCCTCGACGAACTGCCCCAGCTGGTGAACATCATCAACGGCGACATGTCCATCGTGGGGCCCCGTCCGCCTCTCCCCGAAGAGGTGGAAACCTACGAACCCTGGCACCGCATGCGCCTTTCCGTAACCCCCGGGCTCACCTGCATCTGGCAGGTCAGCGGCCGCAGCAACATCAGCTTCGAAGGGCAGATGCGCCTGGACAACGACTACATCCGCCGCGGCGGCAAGCTGGCCGACGACTTCAAGCTCATCCTCAAGACCTTCAAGGTCGTGTTCAAGGGCGAAGGGGCGTATTAGCGGTTAGGATTTAGGGGCTAGGATCTAGGGGCTAGGGGCTAGGTAATAGGTCTTAGGTTTTAGGGCCGCAGGTTTCAAGAAGTGTCATCCTGAGCGATTCCTTTTTTCGTCATCCTCGCGACCTGTGATGCCTGTGCTGAGCATTGTCGAAGCAAGCTGCGTCGAACCAAGGCGAGGATCCTCTTAAAGTGTCTATGGTTAGGGGAATGCCTTCCCCTCGCTTCTGCCACGTCGTCATGGCGGGTCCCACCCCGCCATCTAGCCGTGTCATCCGCTACCCCTTCTAGCGGGGGCTCTCCCCCCGCAACGCCCCCGTTTGCCTCACAGCCGTAAACTTTGTATATTGTGGGCGAAATGCTAGACAAAGAAGTTTTAAAGACCGTCAACCGAATTGAACTTTCTGTCCGCGGAACGCTGGACACCGTCATGACCGGTGCCTACCACAGCTCCTTCAAAGGGAACGGTATGGAATTCAGCGAAGTCCGGGAATACATGCCGGGCGACGACGTGCGCACCATCGACTGGAACGTAACCGCCCGTACAGGCTCTCCTTACGTGAAAAAGTTCATCGAAGAACGCGAGATGACCATGCTCTTGATGGTGGACGCGTCCAGCTCTTCGGAATTCGGTTCCGGCAAGCAGATGAAGGGCGAAGTCATGGCGACTTTGACCGCACTTCTCGCTTTCGCCGCCATCAAGAACAACGACAAGGTGGGTCTGCTCATCTACACCGACCAGGTGGAACTGTTTATCCCGCCCGAGAAAGGCCGCAAGCACGTGCTGCGGCTTATCCGCGAAATCCTCTACTTCAAGCCGCAGCACCACGGCACCAACACCCAAGTGGCGCTGGAATATGCAGGCAAGATTCTGAACCGCCGTGCCGTGGTCGTGGTGATGAGCGACTTTCTGGACCAGGGTTTCGAAAACGCCTTCAAGATTCTCCGCAAACGCCACGACGTGCTTGCGGTCTCCGTGGTGGACCCCCGGGAAAC
The DNA here is from genome assembly GCA_002382975.1 of Fibrobacter sp. UBA4223. Taxonomy (GTDB): domain Bacteria; phylum Fibrobacterota; class Fibrobacteria; order Fibrobacterales; family Fibrobacteraceae; genus Fibrobacter. Next base: position 163,298 of record DFTB01000017.1, on the reverse strand, counting down.
GGAACTGCCCCCCGCAGGACTCGTAGAACTGGAAGACCCTGAAACCGGAGAAACACTCCTCATCGATACCGGCGATGCGACTTTCCGCGAAGCTTTCGCCCGAGAGGCAAAGCGTCAGGGCAAGGCCACCAAGGAACTGTTCCAGCGCATGTCCATCGATTTTGTGCGCATCGAGACACACGACGACTTCAAGGACACCGTGGCTCCGCTTATCGAGCACTTTAGACGCAGGGCGAAAGCCGCTAGAATGTAGCCCGTTCCAAAGTCAAGAATATGAAGCGCCTTTTCTGTATAGCTTTTATTGCTCTGTGCGCCACCATATTCTGGTCGTGCACAACGGAATACGAATACTATACAACGACTCTGAACCGTTTCACGATAAAGGAAGTGAACCTCCCTGCCCTGGATTCCATTATCCTCTACCAGGATTCCCAGCAGGTACCGCATCCCTGGGAAAGCGGCGTAGTCTACAGCGAACAACTTTCGCACGAACACCGGTTCAAGGACTACACGCCCAAGGACAAACTGCTTGCTTCCAGATCCGACAGTGCCGCCGCAAGCATGGTCATATTCTCCTTGGGGATAGACAAATTCCCGAACCCGATTACATTGAAAGCCCACTTCGAAATGAAAGTGACAAATTCCAACTACTGGGAGAGCGATAGGCCCTACTGGTCAACTGCACGCGTTGACGACTTCTATCTCGACATATTCGGCTGTGAGGATTTCAGTTGCAAGACAGCCGAAAAAATCATCTTGCGCTCGGGCGACTACTCCCAGGTTCTCGTGATAGAGCCGGAAGATTTCACCTTTACGCCAATCAAGTTCGTCCAGTTCTATAACGGCGACTGTTCCGAATACACCAAGAACCACGCATTTAACCTAAAGATCAAGAACAAGCACATCACGCTGGATACCGATATCCAGCTCGGGCATATCAACTGCAGGGAAGTCATTCCCAACGCCATGTTCGCAGCCATAGAGGAGGAACCGTGAAAAACATCCTCCTTGCGCTCGCAGGGTTGATCCTTGTTGCCTGCGGAACAACCGACAGTCTCGACACCAAGACCGAGACGGCGAAGGAATCAAAATACAGTACTAGCAATAGGCAGATAAACGCGACTGCCATGATTGATCCCGACCTGGAAATCGAGGAGTTCTACTTTGTCTGCCTAAACGACAAACTCAAGCCCAAGGGCGATACCGTCTACGGGACTCCCGACCCGCAGAAGAAACACACTTATCATTTTCCAAAGACGGACCTCAAGACCGACATAGCCCTGTTCGAAGTCGTTGCCAAGGGTAAATCCGGAAAAGCTTCCGTCACGTTCAACACCATCACCGATCTAGGATGGCGCAACGATGTCGGAGTCACCTTCCTCAGCACCATGCTCGTCCCGAGAATCAAGGAACTTTACCTGAAGCACGACTATCCTCTCGAGACCGCAAAATACACGAGCCTGCGCGAGTTCGAGAGAGAGATGCTGCTGCAGACAAACATCTTCGACTACGAGGATTTCAGCCCACTCGTTTTCTCATACTATTCGGGACAGGCCTTCAACTACGTCCCTATCCTCTGGTATCCCTGGTATATCATCCGAGGGGACAAATCGCCCGACGAATACCAGCAGATAAAAACCAGCCTTGCGGAAAGTTTCAAGGAAGACGGTTCCTTTAACGATGGAGACGCCCTTATCGCTGTAAGCGACTTTGCAAATTCCATCGAGGCCAAGTCACTAGCCCTTCTCGATTCCATGATAAGCACCTATAAGAAGGAAGGCTACTGGGGCTCCCTGGAATTGAAGATCCTGACCGCCGGATACTGTGGTATCGCCACTATCCACTACGACTGCACCCTTACCAGCGTAAACTCCTGGCTAGGCAATATTCCCTCACAGCTCTACGGTTTCGGCAAATGCAGCAGCGACATCGCCTTCCAGCCGATAACGATCATCAGCGAAAGCAGCAAGTATAAGGACGAAATCTTTTATTGTGACATCAAGCAGGTAAGCGGTGACTGCGACACCTCGTTTGTATGGCGCACGGCCACGGCTCTCGAAAAGGAGATTGGCCTATGCTACGGCGATACCGCGGCAAAGATGGATTACGCAACGTTCGATTCCGTAACATACAAGTGCGCACCCGACTGGAACTGGTATCCGGTCATCACAAGCGAGGACTTCCTCAAACTAGAAAAGGCAAAGTCCACCACGGCAAAAAACATCTATTTTGTCGAGGATCGCGACATCTTCATGTCAACAGCATATTCATACAAGCGATATGACTACCAGCTTATCGGTTTCGCATCGGACCGCTGCAAGAAAACCGAGCGCAGGAATCATTTTGACGAGACGGATAAATACTGGTAGTACTACTCGTCTTCTCCGGGGTCATCGCCTTCGGTAATAATCCGCCCTTCGCCATATTCATCGTCCTTGATGCAGCGGATAGACAGCCCTTCGCTATACACACACCTTCCAAATTCGGCACTGACCAGATCGTCCGTAACGACAAAGACATCCATGTCGGCGGTTCCTCGCCAAGGATCCATCGGATCCTCGCGATACCCGACAGAACTCGTCATGAATACTCCCTTGTTGTTGATTTCCAAAATATCGCCATCGTGACGGCGGTAACCGGCACCGAGCGCCGAGAAGCCCGAAGCATTCGATCCGCCCAGTTTTCTCCAACCAACAGCATCAGACTTCAGCGCTTCTCCGGCAAACGCCATCCCGCCAAAGTTCTTCGCCAAGGTCATAAAATCTTCCATGCTGGGCATGCGCCAACCTTCAGGGCACAATTCGCCACCAGCAGCCCATGTATAGAGCCTTCCATATATGCCGCAATCGTTTTTGAGGGAATCGCCACCACCGCACCAGGTATTTCCCTTCAGGCTCGGAATACTTACGGAATCCCCGTAATTCAAGTTCTCCGCCATCCAGAGTTGGTCACCAATCAGCACCGTCCTGTAAGACTTGCCATCACGCATATCTACCAGTTCGCCATACGGTATAGAATCGTTGAACTGTCCAAAGGAACTACTCGAGAGTGCCGCACTCGAGGAGCTCCTGAGATTTTTCGTCGGGATATCTTCTATTCGAGGCGATTGCGAAGATGCAACCGAAGAAGAGACTTCATCGGTACTACACGAAATACAAAACAGTAAGATGCAAGCCAAAAGAATGTATCTACACACCGCGTAATTCATTTTACAACCACTTTCTTTCTCAACACTCGCTTTACAAATTTTCCCCGATCACATTCGAGGGCGTTTTTCGTCACTTCGCAGATAAGTTCTCTTTAAAGTTGTACGAGAAATACTTCCCTTCGGCTTTTCTCAGCACCATGGATTTTCCCGCCTTAAGAATCGTGTACGGCGAACTGACAAAGGAACGGTAATCCATTTCGCCATCCAGGCGGATATCGTCCAGCGACGAATACACCTTTTCAAATACGTAATGCCCGTAACTCCGGCCGAAACTTAACGTGGGATAGACAAAGAGATCGGCCCGGCCGAGAAAATACACATCGTCGTTTTCTTCGTCCACCAACTCGGCGTATTCCCGCACGCCAAAAAACCTCTTGACAGCATTCTTTACATCCTCTCCGTTCTTGGAACCCGCACACGCCATGGAGCCAGCCAGAACAACGACGAGGCCCAGCACTTTCATTTTTTCAATCATCATTTTTCCTTTGTCGAATCAAACGGTCGACGGTCTATACCCGAGCAACTTCATACTATAAAGCGCAGTACCCTTACTGATGCTGCGAACGCCGGTAGCATAGCCGAAAATCTTGCGTAGCGGGACTTCCGCCTTCAAAAAGTGGGTCTTGCCGTCGCCGCCGATTTCTTTCACCTTGCCGTCGCGGGCCTGGATATCGCCAGTGACAAGACCTGCAAAGTTTACGGGGCATTCCAGCGAAAGTTCCATGATGGGCTCGTAAAGTTCCACATCGGCGGGCTTGATCAGCTTTGTAACCGCATCGGCACAGGCCTTCTTGATCATGGGCGGAAGCGCCCCCTCGGTCCAAGTGAACTCGTGGACCTCGAAACGCACGCCTACCAGCGCTCCCTTGCCGAGAATCCCGACTTCAGCAGATTCCAGCAGGGCCGAGCGGACGCCGGCCAGAATCTCGCGGGGAGCCGTCTCCAAAAATTCCGCAGAAAGCCGTATGTCGTGGGCATCGCCTTCCAAAGGCGTCGCCGAAAGCTTGATAGAAATCTTGTGGGGCCCAAGCTGGAACGAATTTTCCACGGGACCCACCTCACGACATAAACGCTCTTGCCAGCGCACCTCGGGGCTACCCGCCTTCACTTCGCAACCGAATTCCCGCTTCAGGCGCGAAAGCAGCACATCCAGCTGCACCTCGCCTACGGTATGCAAGTACCAGAAACCGCCGTCATCCTTCTGGACGCGGAAACTGGGATCCATACGGCCCAGCATGTTCAGACTCTTGTCCACATGCAAAAAGTCCTCGGAACCCAGGCACTCCACGCGGGTCTGCAAAAGGGGCTGGTACTTGTCGCGGAGGGAGGCTCGAGGCTCGGGGTTCGAGGCTTGAGGAACGTCATCCTGGTTCCTGACACTTTCCGAATTCCGAACTCCGAATTCCGAATTAACACAAATCACCTCTCCCAGTTCCGTCTCGAAAGGCGTGCGCATCGCGTAAATATCGCCTGCACGGATTTCATCTACTGGCACCAGCAGGTTCGCCTTCAGTCTCGAAAACTCAAAGCCCGCAGGCCATGCCTTGCGCTCCAAATCCGTGTGGCTCCGGAATATGGAAATCTCCCCCACACCCTTGAAATACCTGAGGCGTATCACCTGGCCAAGTTCGCCCTTGTCAAAGGCAGGCACCTCTGGCAAAAAGAAAGTCAGCGCCGTCGTGAGGCTCCGCACGCCAAAACCTTCCATGGCAGAGCCCGCATAGCACAGGGCGTAATCATCGCTTGCCGCCAGGGCCTTCAGCCCCCGCAAAAGAATCTTCGCCGGCACAGGTTTCCCTTCCATGGCCAGTTTCAAAATCTCGTCGTCAAAATTGCTGGCAAATTCCACCGCCTCGGCGTAATGCTTTTTCAGGTCGTGGGCCTGGTCCCAGCCGTCATCCACGTTCCAGCCTTCGTCCACCACCTCTTCGCCGGTAGCGGAATGTTCCAGGCGGCTTTTGCTCAGCACGTCCAGCACGCCGGTCATCTTGCCGTCCCGATATTCCGGCAGCGTCATGAGCACCGGACGCACACCCAGAACCTCTTCGATGTTGATAAGGGTTTCGTCCAGGGAATAGTCGGGATTGTCCAGTTTGTTCACGAACAAAATCGTCCGAACGCCCGCCTCCCGGAGCTTCTTGAAAGCGGCCACCGTCTGGGTCTCCACACCGCTTGCGGCACTCACCACAAGAATCGCCCCTTCCACCGCCGTGAGGGCCGTGTCCACCTCGGCACCAAAATCCACGTGACCCGGCGTATCGATAAAGTTGAACCAGGTATCCTTCCACTCAAAGTGGGCCACGCCGCTTTCGATAGTAATGCCCCTGTCCTTTTCTTCGGGCAGGTAGTCCATGGTGGCAAGGCCTTCTTCTACGCGGCCCGGACGACGCACCTCCCCTGCCGTGAACAGAATCCGTTCCGACAAGGTGGTCTTGCCCGCATCCACATGGGCAAGGATGGCGATGTTCCGGACAGGCTGCGACATGGGCCTATTTTTTCAGTTGCGATTCCAGAAATTCCACACGGGCAGCCAAGTCCGCATAAAGCTTTTCCAAGGTTTCCAGGCGGGCATCGTGCTCCCGGTCCTTGATGGACTGGCGATGCAGTTCCGAATCCTGCTCCTCGTTCTTGGAGTCCACGGAATTCAGGCGGAAATCGTGTTCTGCGTCCTTTGCCACCTGGGCCTTGATCTTGAATTCCTGCTCCCGTTCCTTGCTGTAGAGGGAATCGATACGCAGGTCGTGCTCGTAATCCTTTTCGGCCTGGGCATCCAGGCGGGCGTCGTGCTCCTGGTCCTTTTTCACAAGTTCGGATATGCGTTTATCCCGTTCAGCGTCTTGCATAAAGCCCCCTTGGTTCTTTTCAAAGATATAAAAGTGTAATGTGTGACGTGAAATGAATAATTTCACACCTCACATTACAGCCCACATTCCACATTAGTAGATGAACAGCATTTCCCTGTACTTGGGCAAGGGCCAGCAGTCGTCGGGCACGATTTTTTCCAGGGCGTCCACCACGCCGCGGAGTTCCGCCATGGCGTCGAGAATATCCTCGTGGTCCTTTTCCAGGCAGGCTTCCATCTTGGCGACAGCGGCCATCAGCTTCGAAGTGCCTTCGCCCAGTGCCTTGGCGTAGCTGTCCAGACCGGGGAATCCCTGGTTCAGGGCCATTTCGTTTGTCTTGAGGGCCTTGGAGTAAGAATCCACCACTTTGGGCAAAATCACGTTCTTCGCCAGGTCACGGGCGATTTCCCCTTCGATATGGATACGCTTGTGGAAATCCTCCACATTCACTTCGTAGCGGGACTCCATCTCGCGACGGTTCATCACGCCGTACTTTTCGAACAGGGCCACATTCTCGTCTTTCACCAGGGCCTTCATGGCCTCCATAGAGGTCTTGATGTTAGGCAGCCCGCGGCGTTCCGCTTCGGCAATCCATTCGTCGGTATAGCCGTTGCCGTTGAAGATTACGCGCTTGTGTTCCTTCACGATTTTCTGGAGAATCTTCTGCAGTCCCGTGTGGAAATTCTTCTCGTCCAGTTTTTCCAGCTGTTCCGCAATCATGTCGAAGGCTTCGGCCACGATGGTGTTCAGCACCACGTTGGGTTCGGAACAGCTCTGGCTAGAGCCCGGAGCGCGGAACTCGAACTTGTTTCCCGTAAAGGCGAAGGGACTCGTGCGGTTACGGTCGGTAGCGTCCCGAGGGAGCGGCGGCAAGGCGTCAGCGCCAATCCGCATGGCACCCGCCTGCTTGCTGGACTTGGGCACGCCCTGTTCCAGCTGGTCGATTACGTCCATCAGCTGGTCACCAAGGTAGATAGACATAATCGCCGGAGGCGCCTCGTTGGCCCCCAGACGATGGTCGTTGCCCGCTCCCGCCACCGTCATGCGGAGCAGGTCAGCGTGGGTATCCACCGCATAAATCACGGCGCAGAGGGCCGTCAAGAAAACAGCGTTCTGGTGCGGGTCCTTGCCGGGGTTCAGCAGGTTTCCATGACCGTAAGTAATGCTCCAGTTGTTGTGCTTGCCCGAGCCGTTCACGCCGGCAAAGGGTTTTTCGTGGAGCAGGCAAACCAGCCCGTGCCTGTCCGCCACCTGGCGGAGCACTTCCATAATCTGCATGTTGTGGTCGCAGGCCAGGTTCACCTCTTCAAAGATAGGAGCCAGTTCGAACTGGGCAGGAGCCACCTCGTTGTGGCGGGTCTTGGCCGGAATGCCAAGCTTCCACAGTTCCATTTCCACATCGTTCATAAAGTTCAATATACGGGTGGGAATGCTACCGAAGTAGTGGTCGTCCATCTGCTGGTGCTTGGCAGGTGTTGCCCCGAAAATGGTGCGACCCGCCTGGTACAGGTCCGGCCGTTGCAGGTAAAAGCGCTTGTCAATCAAGAAATATTCCTGCTCGGCGCCAAGAGTCACGGTAGTCTTCTTGGGACTCGCCTTAAAACAGGTCATGAGCCTACGGGTGGACTTGGAAAGGGCCTGCAAGCTGCGGAGCAGGGGCGTCTTCTTGTCCAGGGCCTCGCCGGTATAGCTGCAGAATGCCGTGGGAATACAAAGGGTCGCACCGTTACCGTGGCGCTTGATAAAAGCGGGGCTGGTGGGGTCCCAGGCGGTGTATCCGCGGGCCTCGAAGGTGGAGCGCAGGCCCCCGCTGGGGAAACTGGATGCGTCCGGCTCACCCACAATCAGGTTCTTGCCGCTGAACACCATGATGGGCTTGCCCTCTTCCAGTTCCAAGAAAGAATCGTGCTTTTCGGCGGTAGAGCCGGTAAGGGGCTGGAACCAGTGGGTAAAGTGGGTGGCGCCACGGTCCAGGGCCCAGCGTTTCATGGCATGGGCCACTTCGCTTGCGATGTTGGCGTCCAGGGGAGCGCCCTCGTCGATGGTGGCCAAAAGCTTTTCACAGGTTTCCTTGGAAAGGTAGTTCCGCATGGCCCGGGCGTTGAACACGTCCTCGCCGAAATAGTCGATGTTTGCCGGCGTGGCGGGCTTGATGGGGGTGGCGGGTGCCGAAGCGATATCGTTGACGGTATTCTTGCGGGTGCTGATCATAGTGCGTCCTTTTGTTTCGGGGCGAAAAATAGAAAGGAGAATGGTAGCTTTGCAGTGAAAAAATGGCAAATTTCAGGCCGTTTTCTTTACATTTTTGTAAAATTCATCACTATTATTACATATTTGTAAAACACAAACAAAACAAACCGCCTAACAATCCTATATTTAGGCCATGGAATTCAACGCCCTGCAAACAGAGGCCCTGCGCCAAATCGACGACGCCCTGCACCATATCCGTGCCAAGGACCGTCTGAGGCAAAGGTTGCAAGAAATCATCGGCAACAATTTCGCCGCCGTCGAAACGGGGTACCAGAAGAAATTCCAGGAACTTCGGGACCTCATGGGCGGCACTCCCAGCGAACTCATCGGAAACACCCGCGCCATGCAAGAGGTGGAGCGGCAGGTGCGACAAATCGCAAGTAGCGACGCCGTGGTGCTTATCCGCGGGGCGGCGGGCACCGGCAAGGAACACACTGCAAGGACTTTACACCGCATGTCCGAAAGGGCGAGCGGGCCCTTTGTCATCTTGAACTGCGATTCCCTGAACGCAGGCGAAGGATTCAACTCCCTGGAAAGCGAACTGTTCGGCTACGAAAGGGGCGCCTTCACTGGCGCCACCGCGCGCCACCTGGGCAAGGCGGAGCAGGCAAACGGCGGCACCCTTTTCATAGACGAGGTCGGCTCCCTGCCCCTTGCCGCACAGACCAAGCTTTTGCAATTCCTGCAAGACCGGCGCTTCAGCCGCCTGGGGAGCAACATTTTCCAGAACGCAAGCATCCGGATTATCGCCAGCACCGGCAAGGACCTCGAAGCCCTGATGCAACAGGGGCTTTTCCGCGAAGACCTCTACTACCGCCTGAACATTTTCCAGATCAAGCTGCCGGAACTGTCCCAACGCAAAACAGACATTTTGCTTTTGGCGGACCATTTCATCGCCAAGATGAACCTGAAATACGGCAAGAAAATCCAGAGGCTCAGCACTCCCGCCATCGACATGCTCATGAGCTACCACTGGCCGGGCAACGTGCGGGAACTGGAGAACTGCATCGAACATGCCTGCCTCGCCACCACAGACGTGAGCATCAACGCCTACGACCTTCCGCCTACATTGCAAACCGACGTTACCTCGGGCACGTCGCTCATTCCCGAAGGTCCGGCGTCGCTCTCCACGCTGCTCCGCTCCTACGAAAAAGAAATCCTGATGGAAGCCCTGCGCAAAAACAACGGGAACCTGAGCGCCGCCGGCCGCGACCTGCAGGTAAGCCCCCGCATGATGCATTACAAGGTGAACAAGTACGGCATCGAGGTAAAGGAATGAACAGCGCCCGCGAAGTCCTGTCCAACCAAGACGGACCTTTCAAGGATTTGGAAAAGCTGGTCCGCAGGTACGCCACCACCGAATACAAGAGGCCCATCGCCGACCACACCCGAAATGCCTTCGCCGACGCGGAACGTTTCATCGCGGACTTTTACACCAAAGGACACGCCCAGTCCGAAGGACCATCCTGCGCAGCTCCACAGCCTGTCATTCTGGATTCAGGATGCGGCACCGGAGAAAGCACACAACATCTGGCAAGGCGCTTTCCGGACTATCCCGTCATCGGCATCGACAAGTCCGCCTTACGCCTGGACAAGGCGGGCAGGGCCTTCGACACTGCTCAGTCCCGCGGCACCGAGGCACAAACCAACAACGCCCGACAAAACGCACCTAAAAACATTTTCTATGTCCGGGCGGAACTCATCGACTTTTGGCGGCTCGCCTTGGACAAGGTAACAAGCGGGCAATGGATCATTCCTTACCACGCTCTCTATTACCCCAATCCCTGGCCCAAGCAGAGCGAAGCGGGCAGGCGTTTCCACCTGCACCCCATATTCCCCACCCTGTTGCAACTCGCACAAGAAACGGAACTGCGAACCAACTGGGAAATCTACGCACGGGAATTTGCACAGGCGGCGGGCATTTTACAGAAGATGCCGGTTAGTGATTGCTTCCCCTCTTCGAGGGTCGCAATGACAATCTGTTGCGAAGCGTTCGAGCCTGAGCAGCCCATCACCGCCTTCGAGCGCAAGTACAAGAATGCCCGCCAGCAGTTGTGGCGGGTCATGGTCCATCGATAATCAAAAAAATTAATTCCGCTCTTCCAGCCACTTCACGAAGGTAGGCACGTTCTTGGTGAACTGCACCCGCACATGGGAGTCCTGCAAAATCAGGAATTCCGTGAGACCGTATTTCTTGTCTTCGGCGCCCCAGTCATAGGTATAGCCCAGACGGGTCCAGGGGTAGCCCGTTTTCTTGACGTAGGCCTTTGCACGGCTGTCGTCGAACCAGCGTTTGAACGAGAGCTTGAATTCCTTGTCGTAGGTGTAGTCGTCAAAGCTTTCGTCAAACTTCAGCGTCATGGAATCCAGTTTCACGTCGGTCTGGTAAGCCGGACGCACCAGGTCAATGGGCTTCACCCACAAAGCAGAGAAATGGGTATACTTCGCGCTTGCACGAATTCCCAGCAGTTGCTTGAAGCGGACATCCCAATCCTTTACGCCAGCATTGTTCGACTTATACCAGGAATACAGTTCCTTTTCCGAAACTACCCATACTTCCTGCGACATGACCAACGTATCCGTATCGTAAATGTCAGGCCTATCGTGGAAGGTAATCACCAGCACATGGGTAGAATCCCTGTCCCAAGTCACTCCATCCGACTCCGGTGTGACAGTGACCAGCGGGTAAATCTCTTCTTGTTTCGCCTCAGCGGCATCGGCAATAGCCGCCTCGTATTTCACCTGCAGCAAGGAATCCGAATCCATGCCCGTCGATACGGTCCGGCCTCTCGGCGTCACCACTTCGCAGTAGGGAATCATGTGGAAGCCGGTGGCCACCTTGTGCTTCTCGAAAAATTCTATGAGCAGGTCGTCGTTCTGGGTAAACAGCTTGTCTCCTTCCACAAAGGAAACCACCGTCTTGCAGAATCCCGATTCCGGTACCACCAGGCCCGACGCCCCATCCTTGCGGGTAGTATCCAGCACGAACTTGTGCTTGTCCTCGCCACAGGCGTATTCATAGTATTTCAGGGTTGCAACTCCAGGGCCCATCTCCTGCACAAAGAGGTTGTCCTGGTCTTCGCTATAGGCGGGTTTCACCAGCACCGTAGAATCTCCCAGCTGCATGTACTGGGGGCTGGCCTCGCTGCAGTAAAAGGCGGGCTGCCTGAACACGCCGATAACACCCGACTTGTTCTTGAAAAATTCCGGGTCATCTACCTTGGGCCCACCAGCGCACCCCCAAAAAGAAAGGGCGACGGTCCCAACCAAAGCACTCAAAAAAATCTTTTTCATCACAGGTACAAGATAGCTATTGGCGGCTTTGTCGCTTGCCGGCAAGCCACGGAATAAAACGATTAATGAACAGAATTTCAGGAACCAGGATTACCAGCGAAACCAAGGTAAGCGGGACACAAACCAAAAGCGAACTATGCAAATACCCTACATCCATACGGAACAAAGAAACTGTCATTCCTATCAAGATTGCCTGAACCATCATGTGCAAGGCAAAAATGGTCAAGGTATTCTGGCCCAAGAAATCCAAAACCCTGTTTCCGGGAATCATCTTGCACAGTGAAACAAAACCTATCAATCCTGCATTGCACATCAGGGTCTGCATCAACAGGTACTCCCATGTCGCAGACGCATGATCACGCAGCCAAAACGCCAGCGCAAAAATAATAGCAGAAACAGCAACGAACGCACAAGACCGTCCCTTCGAATTCAAGGTCCGTTCAACAAGGTTACACCGACTAAAAACAAATCCTGTCGAAAAAAAGAAAAGATAAAAACAGGCCTGATCCACGTTCCAAACAGCATGAGGGAAATGCCTAATGTCCATGTATGTCCAATAAAAAATTCCATAGACAAAAAGACTCACAACGACAGAAGCTATCAAAAATTTATTTCGTAAGCGGAGCAAAATCCAAAAAGCGATTTCAACAACAAAAAGGCAGGTCAAAAACCACAGAGGAGTAACAAACACCTCGCTATTCACCCCTTGTAAAATCTGCAACAAAGCATCGGCCACAGAAGTATCCGCCGCATGGCCACTCAAGCCAAAGCTCCGCCTTACAAAGAACCAGAAGGCAAAAAGTATAACCGAAAAACCAAAATACGGGACAAGGAGCGTTCGCACCTTCTTCAGGAACATCTTCCCAAACGGCATCGTTGCCGACGAACCAAAGGTCCACCCCGAAAGAAAAAAGAACACCGGCAGCACAAAGGCAAAAATCACCTCGCTCACCAGATAAATGGATTGCAAATGACCTAAAGCCACAAGAACGATGGCTAGAGCCTTGCAATTGTCAATCCAGGTAATCCGCTGCATCATAGAACAATAATAAAAAGAAACCCCGCGGTTTTACCCGCGGGATTCCTTTAAGCGACTGGTTAGCGATAAGTCCCAGGTGTTTTCATTTTGCGCGAAGCGCCATTATTTCACCTCAAAGCAAGCCATAGGCTTGCGAACTCATCACTCATAACCCACAACTCACTAGGCTTCTTCAGCCGGCTTTTCGGCAGCTTCGTCAGCAGCCTTCTCAGCCTTCTTCTTGGTGCTCTTCTTCTTGGGGGCGGCGGCTTCACCGATGGTGGTGCCAGATTCGCCCGGCTTGTGAGAGTCCATCCAAGCCTTCAGCTCGGCGGATTCACGGTTCTTGAAGTAGTCCACCACAGAGAGGAAGATCTTGCGGTTGTTCTGGTCGATTTCGGTCACCACAGCCGGAACTTCGTCGCCAACCTTGAATGCATCGGCAGGAACCTTGATGTATTCAGCGGTGAGCTTGGAAACCGGGATGAAGCCTTCGATACCGTCGGCGAGCTCAACCACGACACCGCGGTCCAGCATGCGAACAATCTTGCCCTTCACTTCGGCGTCCACGGGGTATGTGGTTTCCACAGAATCCCACGGGTCTTCGGTGAGGTGCTTCATGGAGAGGCTAATGCGGCGCTTTTCCTTATCCACGGCCAGCACGACGCATTCCACCTTGTCACCCTTCTTGACCATTTCGTTGGGGTGAGTGATCTTCTTGGTCCAGGACATGTCAGACACGTGGATGAGGCCATCAACACCTTCCTTGATTTCGACGAAGGCGCCGAAGGAAGCGATGTTGCGGATTTCACCAACCACGCGGGCACCCGGCGGAAGTTCGGTTTCGATAGAATCCCACGGGTCGCTTTCCAGCTGCTTCATGCCGAGAGAGATGCGTTCTGCATCTTCTTCAACCTTGAGCACAACGGCTTCCACTTCCTGACCCACGGAGAGGATCTTGGAGGGGTGCTTGACATGCTGAGTCCAGGACATTTCGGAAACGTGGATGAGGCCTTCGACGCCGCTATCCAGTTCAACAAATGCACCGTAATCGGTAATAGACACGACCTTACCCTTGACGATGGCGCCTTCGGGGTAGCGTTCGGCGATGTCCTTCCACGGATGGGGCTTAAGCTGCTTCATGCCGAGGGAGATACGTTCCTTCTTGTCGTTGAAGTCGAGAACCATGACTTCGACTTCCTGACCAAGCTGGAGCATTTCGGTCGGGTGGTTGATGCGCTTGTAGCTCATGTCGGTGATGTGGAGCAGGCCGTCTACGCCGCCCAGGTCAATGAATGCACCGAAGTCGGTGATGTTCTTGACGATACCCTTGCGGATCTGACCCTTTTCGAGGGTTTCGAGCACGTCGCCACGCTGCTTGTTGCGTTCTTCTTCGAGAACCACACGGCGAGACACGACGATGTTGCGGCGGGCCTTGTTGACCTTGATAACCTTGAGGTCGAATTCCTGACCGATGAGGGCGTTGATGTCCGGGATCTGACGGAGGTCGATCTGAGAACCCGGCAAGAAGGCGTCTATGCCGAACAGGTCGACAACCACACCGCCCTTGATACGCTTGGTGAGCGTACCGCGCACGACTTCGTTGTTTTCGAAAGCGGCGTGGATGCGGTCCCACACGCGCACGAAGTCGGCCTTCTGCTTGGAGAGGATGAGACGTCCGTCTTCATCTTCCAGCTTTTCGACAAACACTTCGATTTCGGAACCGATTTCGAGGGAGTCCGTGTCCTTGAATTCAGCACGGTCAATGACACCTTCGGACTTGTAGTTCACGTCGATCAGCACTTCCTGATCGTTCACCTGGCTAATCTTACCGGTGACGAGCTTGCCCTGTTCCAGGCAGTCCATGCCGGCGTAGATGTCGGCGTTGGCCTTGCGGAAGTCCGGGGAGCATTCGCCTTGGGCGGCGAGGATTTCGGCGAGATCTTCTTGAGTTCCGAATTTGAGATTTTGAGACATATTGTTTATTTGGGTTGTGGTTCAAAGGATTCAGGCTACGCCACTACACCTACGTAGTCGAGAATCTTTTGCACCTGTTGTTGGATTGAGATGTGTGTAGTGTCAATTTCGATTGCGTCGTCCGCCTTCTTGAGGGGGGCGTTTGCGCGGGAAGAGTCCAGCCGGTCCCGTTCTACCAAGTTGTGGAGGACTTCTTCCAGGGTAACTTTTTCGCCTTTTTCAAGGAGTTCCTTGTAGCGGCGTTCGGCGCGGACCTCTACGTCCGTCACCATGAAAAACTTGTACTTGGCATCGGGGAACACCACGGTTCCAATGTCGCGGCCATCCAGGATGCAGCTCTGCTTCTTGCCGATTTCCCGCTGCTGCCTGGTCATGGCGGCCCGGACCGAGGGTAGGGCGCAGTAGATGCTCACGTTGTTCGACACCTTCATACCGCGGATTTCGCTTTCGCGGCACACCCCGTTAATCAAAATGTGATTTTCGGAGTCGAACCCCAGAGTCAGGTTAGAGAGCAACTTGTCCATGGCGGGGCCGTCCTCGGCAGGGAGTCCTGCGTCCAGAGCAGCTAACGTCACGGCGCGGTACATGGCGCCCGTGTCCAGATAGGTGATACCCAGGGTCTTGGCCACAATCTTAGCAGTGGTACTCTTGCCGGTACCCGAACCGCCATCCAGGGCTATCACGAAATTCTCGCCACTTTTACTCATAAGTGGGGACAAATATAGCTAATTCAGAATTCAGAGTTCGGAATTCGGAGCTTTTCAAGGAAACAATTCCGAATTCATAAATCTGAAATCCGAATTTTTACCACACATCGTAGAAATAGTGGTGTTCCACCCCGGTATAGGTGTCGGCGTATATGACCTCGGCGCCAGAATCGTAAACGGTCAGGCTGTAATTGCCGTCCAGGTTGAACTGGTAATAGTATTCGCCATAGTGCCGGTCGTAAGCGTAGTCGTACTCGTCTTTCCAGAAATAGTAGGGGCCGGAACCGTCATAATAGACGGTGGCGTCCCCGTTCCAATCCACCTTCACGGACACCGTCAAAGAAGGCGACAGCGAATAGGCATCGCCGCACAAGTAATCGGCCCCCATCCAGGAGCAGTCCTGCCCGTAATAATAGTGGAAATGGAGTTTTGCCTGGTAACCGTAATCAGAGTCATCGGTTCCCCAGTCCCCGCATCCAACGAGCATCAAGGTAAATACTAATAAAAGAATCGATAAGCGTTTCATGTCTCTTTACAAGAATCCCCCGACAGCAGTCGAGGGAATCCTAAAATTTAATTTATCTTAAATTAGTCAGATTCGTAGTCGCCGTGGATTTCTTCCTGGGCTTCTTCGGTATTTTCGTCATTCAGTTTTTCAGGAGCCTGCAGGTCGCGAGTACTGCCATACTTACGCTTTTCCTCTTCCGTCAGTTTATTGGAATACACGATGTCTTCCTGTTCCTGGTTGGCAGCTTCCTCCTCCTGCTTCAAGACACGCTGGCCTTCTTCCAGGCGGCGGCGGATGTGTTCCTTTTCCATTTCTTCCAGGTTGGTTCCAACCTTGGCCTGTTCTTCGGAAACGATATAGCGTTCGTTGGCTTCGTCCATGGCGTCCTTGATACCGACCAAACGGCCCTTGCCATCCACCTTCAAACCGGCCTTGCGCAAGGTCGAAAGAGGTAGGCGGCGTGCAGCCAGCTTGTATTCTTCCTTGAATTCGTCCCCATCGCTAATTTCGTTAGCTTCGCTCGTGGTTACATAGTCCAGGGCTTCGCTCCAACGAGAACTCTGCACGCAAGACGTGAAGCCCACCAAAGCGGTATCGATCTTTTCAGGATCATCCGAGAGGCTACCGGCACAACCGGCAAGAACCATCGCCAAAAAAGACACGCCCATCAAGAACTTTTTCATAGGATTTTCCTCCGAAAAACATTAACCCTTTCAAATATACACATTTTTTTTTGAAAAATCCGCTTTTTACCTTTTTTTTGCATTTTTAGGCTTTTTTCGCAGACACTACCCCCCTTTTTTCTATTTTTTCGCCCATTATGAGCGAAAATGCGGACATTTACCGAATTTCTACTAGCGACAACAGGGAAATCGTCCTTGTAGGCACGGCCCACATCTCCCAGGCGTCCAAGGAACTGGTCAAGGAGACCATCGAAACCGAAAAACCCGATACGGTGTGCGTAGAATTGGATGCGGGGCGTATGCAGTCCCTCAAGGACCCCGACCGCTGGAAGAACACCGACCTGAAGTCCGTCATCAAGAACAAGCAGCTCGCCACCCTCATTGCCAACCTGGTGCTTGGCTCGTACCAAAAGCGTATGGGCGCCCAGACCGGAGTCAAGCCCGGCGCCGAACTGAAAGAGGCGGTGGACGAGGCCGAAGGAAACGAAATCCCCGTGGTCCTTGCCGACCGGGATATTAAGATTACGCTGAAGCGGGCCTGGGCATGCACCCCCTGGTACCGCAAGCTGAGCCTCCTGGGCGGCCTGTTCGGGAGCATCTTCGACAAGACTCAGGTCAGCGAAGAAGAACTGGCCAAAATCAAGGAACAGGATTCCCTCAGTGCCATGATGCAGGAATTCGGCAAGACCTTCCCCGAAGTAAAGAAGGTCCTGATTGACGAGCGGGACCAGTACCTGGCCAGCAAGATCAAGACCGCCCCCGGAAACAAGGTGGTGGCCGTGGTAGGCGCCGGTCACGTGAAGGGAATCGCCAGCATCATCAGCGAGGACAAGGAACTCCCCAGCGAAGAATCCATCACGGTTATCCCCAAGGGCTCCCCCATCTGGAAAATCATCGGCTGGGCAATCCCCGTGGCCATCGTGGCAAGCATCATCTACATCGGCTACCAGGCAGGCATCGAAAAGGCCGGCGAACTGAGCCTCCACTGGGCCATGCTTACCGGCGGCGGCGCCATGCTGGGCACCATCATCGCAGGCGGACACCCTCTCACGGTTCTGGTGGCGTTGGTCATGGCGCCCTTCACAGGGCTTACACCGCTTATCGGCGTCGGGTTCTTTACCGCCCTGACCCAGGTCTATATGCGCCCGCCGAGAGTCCAGGAAATGGAAACTCTCGCCGACGACATCTGGCAGGTGAAGCACTGGTGGAAAAACCGCGTCACCCGCGTCATGCTCTGCTTCTTGTGTCCGGGAATCCCCGCCATCATCGGGAAGATTCTCGCCATATTCAAGATATACCAGGCGTTCTAAATCAATTCGGAGTTCGGAATTCTGAATTCGGAGTTATTGGATAATTCCGAATTCTGAAATCCGAAATCTGAAATATCCTAAATCCTCTTCACAATGAACATGTGTCCGGGAGCACGAGCCGGGTCCAGTCGCACAAAGTTCTTGCTGCCACGCCACACGAAACTGTCTCCGGTAATCACGTCCTTCAAGAAGTAGAAGGCATCTTCGGCCATGCCAAGCTTTGACATGTTGATTTCCACCAGACCTTCTTGCGGGTTGTCCATGTCCATATTGCACACGCACAAGATAATGTCGTCACCCGTCTTCTTGGAGTAAACCATCAGCTGGTCGTTCTGTGCGTAGTGGAATTCCAGGTTGTCGTATTCCTGCAGGGCGGCATGTTCCTGACGGGCGGTGTTTACCCGACGGACAAAGTCCTGGATACCCGGACCGCTCCAGTTGTGAACCTTGTACTGGTACTTCTCGCTGTCGGCCAGTTCTTCCTTGATGGGGCTCGGGATGTTTTCGCACAGTTCATAACCGTTATACATGCCGGTAAGGCTCGAAAGAGTAGCCGCCAAAAAGTAACGCTGCTTGAAGGCGTTGGGGCCCTTGTAGGCCAGGTACTTCGGGAAAATGTCCGGAGTCGTCGGGAAGAATATTCCGCGCATGTATTCCTTGGCACCACTCTGGGTAAGTTCCTTCAGGTACTGCTCGAATTCCCATTTGGCAGACCGCCAGGCAAAGTAGGTATAGCTCATGTCAAAGCCGGACTTTGCCAAGCGATGCATCATTTTCGGGCGAGTAAAGGCCTCGGCCAAGAACACCAGTTCCGGGCGTTTTTCCTTCACGTCGGCAATAAGCCATTCCCAGAAGGGGAAAGGCTTGGTATGGGGGTTGTCGATACGGAAAATCTCGATTCCCTTGTCGGCCCAGAACAAAATGATGTTCTCGATTTCTTTCCACAGGGCCTTGTAGTTTTCGTTGTAGTAGTCGAAGGGGTAAATGTCTTCGTACTTCTTGGGCGGGTTTTCCGCAAACTTGATGCTGCCGTCCGGTTCGTGATAGAACCATTCCGGGTGACTCTTCACGTAAGGGTGGTCCGGGCTGCAGTTGAGGGCAATGTCCAGCGCTAAGCGAAGACCCTTGTCACGGGCGGTCTTTGCAAAATGTTCAAAGTCCTTCATGGTACCCAGTTCCGGGTCCACGTCATAATGGCCTCCGTTCTTGTTACCCACGGCGTAGGGGCATCCTGGTTCAATGGGTTTGCCCTTCTTGTCCACCTTGGCGTGCAAGGCGTTGTTTGCGCCCTTACGGTTCGTGACACCGATCGGGTGAATCGGCACCAGGTAAACCGTATCAAAGCCGAGATTCACAATGTAGTCCAGTTGCTTTTCGCAGTCCTTCCAGGTAGCACTTTTCTTGGGGTCGGTGCCCTGGCTCTTGGGCCACATCTCGTACCAGGTTCCCACGCGGCTGTAGGTAGGGTCCACACGGAGTTTCATCACGGGGGACTCGGTAGGAACATCCTTCGGTTCAATGGTCCAGGCGCAAATCTTGTATTCGTAGTAACCGATGTTATTGACGGTAAAAGAACCTTCCCACTGGTCATTATCCACAAAGTGCATGGGAGCCTTTTCCCATTTTTTCTTGGACACGTGACGGTAGAAAATCGCAGCGTCGTACTTCTCGTGACTGTGACGGAATATATCCGCCGTAAGCGTAACCGTATCACCGGGCTCACGCTTGAGCATAAAGCGCCCCCCTTCGATTTGGGGGCAGATGTTTTCAATAACCAGATTGTCTTTGAGGGTAGGAATAGTAGCCATAATGCCGTAAATATAATTACTGGCGATGGCCCTGGAACCTCATGCAAAGAATCGCACCGACCAAAACCATACAGGTAAGGGCAAAGGAGCCTCCGTAAGAAAGGAACGGCAATGGAAGCCCCGTCACGGGCATAAGCCCTATAGTCATGGCGATATTCACAAGAATATGGAATAGGAATATGGTAGAGGCCCCCATGGTAATCAGGGTGATAAAGGGGTCCGAGAAAAGCTTGCAGGTAGAGGTGGCCCGCCAGAGGAACAAGAAATAAAGCACAAGGATTACGGCACAACCCATAAAGCCGAACTGTTCCCCCAGCACGCTAAAGATAAAGTCCGTATGTTCTTCGGGCAAGAAGGCCAGGTTGGTCTGGGTGCCATGCCCGAAGCCTTTGCCCTTGAGACCACCTGAACCAATGGCCGTCAGGGACTGCAAAACCTGGTAGCCATCTCCCAAAGGATCGCTCATGGGGTCCAAAAAGGTATTCACCCGCTTCTGCTGGTGGGGCTGCAACATGTTCCAGGCCATAGAACTGGCATAACCCGCAAAGATGTTCACCACCAAAAACAAAACAGTCAAAATCTTGGGCAAGCGGCGACGCACCAAGGAGAATACCACAGCACAAATCAGGAGTCCCCAAAGCACCTGAAACATAGTCGTCTGGGAATGGGAGAACAGTACCGAAAGGAGCGGACTTGCCAGCAGGAACATGTCCGTCAAAGTGAGTCCCGCAAAAAAGAACCCCACGTAGGTTACCGCAATAAACACCAGGGCCGTACTCAGGTCTGGCTGTTTCAACACTAGGGCAAAGGGCACAATGAACAAAAGCATGGGCACAACAAAGCTCTTCAGCTTGAACAAGCTCACCGGATGCCTGGAGAGCCAATAGGATATGGTCAGCAGGTAAGCAATCTTTGCAAACTCCGAGGGTTGCAGCTTGAATATGCCAAGGTCAATCCAGCGGCCTGCGCCCTTCACTACATCACCGGCAAAAAACAGCACCACGACAAGCAGAATCAATGCCGCCACATACATGGGCACCACCATCCTCTTGAGCCAATCCAGACGCAAAAAGACAATGCCCGCCGCAATGGCGCTACCGCAAACAAAGTAAATAATCTGTCTAAACCAGAAAGTCTCGTAAAAGACCACCTTTTCGTTGTTGGTGGCGGAATAAACCAGCAGCACGCCGCAGACCATCAGGCAAAGGGTCAAGAAAAGAAAGAACCAGTCTACCTTCAGGGACTTGTCCAAAAAACGACCGGAACTCATTTCTTGTCCTCCTTCCCAAAGTAGGCCATCAGCACCTTACGGGCAATAGGGCCCGAAACAGCGCCACCGCCACCTGCAGCTTCCATAATCACGGCTACCGCGATTTCCGGATTGTCCAGCGGGGCCACTGCCGCATACCAGGCGTGGGTCTTTTCGCCCTTCTTCCATTCGCCAGAACCGGTCTTAGCCCCTACGCGGATATCGGGCACGCGACCGCGCTTACCTGTTCCTCCGGGGTGGTTCACCACAGAATCCATGGCAGCCATCAAAATACGGTGGGTAGATTCCTTCATCTTTCCGGAGCGAACAATTTCGGGCTCGTACTTTCGGACCACGTTTCCTTCGCTATCCCGAAGTTCCTTCATAAAATGCGGCCTGTAAACGCCCTTGTTGGTGGCAAGAGACCCAACAAGCACCGCCTGCTGCAAAGGCGTCACAATCTGGCCCTGCCCAATGGACAAGTTCAGGATAAGCCCCCTGGCCCAACGCCAACCCAAGCGCTTGTTCCGCTGGTTGAAAGAAACTGAATCCGGAAGCCACCCCGCCTTTTCGCCAGGAATATCTACGCCCAGGGGTTTTTCTCCTAGGCCGAAACGCCTGCCGAATTCGTTAATGCGGGTCATGTCAATGTCGAGACCGGCCTGGTAAAAGAACACGTCGCAACTGAGGCGGATAGCGTTCACCACGTTCAGGTTTCCATGGCTTCCCCAGCACTTCTGGTAGCGGGCTCCATACTGGAAACCGCCCGTACAAGATTTAGGATAATGCTTGAATTCCGAAAGCACTCCGTACTCCAACCCCGCTCCGGCTGTTACCAGCTTAAACACAGACGCCGGCGGGTAAGTTCCCGAAATGGCGCGGTTGGTCAAGGGCCGCAGGGAATCCAGGGCCACCTGAGCCCATCCCTTGTTGCGTTCGCGCTTTTTCAAGGAGAAAATATTCGGGTCCAGCCTAGGCGAACTCACCATGGCAAGAATTTCTCCATTACGGGGATCTATGGCCACCAAAGCACCGCGGGCCGTATCCGGAATGGCCTCTTCTGCCACCTTCTGCAATTTCAGGTCGATAGTCGATACCAGATGGAGTCCCGGTATGGGAGCCTTGCTATCTACCCCCTTCACCTGGCTAATTTCACGACCGGAGGCATTCACCTCCACCACCTTCACACCGTTTGTTCCGCGGAACTCCTGGTCATAAAACTGCTCCAGCCCCTTCTGGCCAATACGGTCTCCCTGGGAGTAATTTTCGTATTCCGGCAACTTCAGCTGTTCTTCTGAAATTTCGCTGGTGTAGCCCAGCACATGGGAAGCAAGTGTCCCGTAAGGGTAGGCACGCCTGGATTCGATAAGGGTC
This sequence comes from Fibrobacter sp. UBA4223, assembly GCA_002382975.1. Classification (GTDB taxonomy): domain Bacteria; phylum Fibrobacterota; class Fibrobacteria; order Fibrobacterales; family Fibrobacteraceae; genus Fibrobacter. Next base: position 141,069 of record DFTB01000017.1, on the reverse strand, counting down.
ACCACGCCGGGCAGTTTTTCGGAATGTTCCTCTATAATGGAGACCTGCTCCGGCGAAGCATCTTCCAGAATGCGGATAGGCCTGTTCTTTATCCAGCGGGTCCGCTGGAACGCCGTATCCAGCGAAAGGGAATCGAACATCCTCTTTCCGTCCTTGTCCACAATATGGAGCAACGTATTGAAAATGGAATCCCGGTCTGCCTTTTTCCGAGGTAGGTTCAGCGCCTGCAAGGCTATCTGGTAAGAAGGCCTGTTACGCACCAGGATTTCGCCGTTCCTGTCGTAAATAAAACCGCGCTCGGCCACCAGTTCCACTCGGCGCAGACGGTTGTTCTCCGACCGCTGGAAATTTTCGTCATAGTGAGTATGCTGCAAGGAATAAAGCCGAAACAATAGAATGACAAACAGAACGAATACGGCGGTCATATAGACCAGTACGTTCCAGTTCCGATTCTGAACACTCTCGTTATCGGACTTATTAAACATGGACCTTTTTCTTTTTCCCGATAGACAAGTGGAAATAGATGGCCGCAACAAACAGCGTGTAGGCACACTCCGGAAGGGTCTTGGAAAAGAACAGGTTGGTAACCACATCCTTTTCGAGCCCCGTCAAGAAGAAATAAACCATGTCACATACAAAGAATCCAAAGCCTAGCACCCCCAGTTTCATGGGCAGGTTCAATGTCAAGAACCGTTCTTCAAGCTGGCCTACCAAGAATCCGAGCACCGTCATGGAAATGGTGTTGGCACCAAGCCATTCCGCAGGTCCGTAAACATCCTGGGTGAATCCGGCAAAGAAGCCCCAGAAGCACCCTGCCGCAGGCCCGAACTTGATGGCGATGGACACGATCATGATAACGACAATATCGGGACTTGCTCCAAACAGCTGAATCCATTCAGCAACCGTCGTCTGCAAGATAAAGCAGACGATAAACACCAACAGAACTTTTATCCACTTCAAGCTATTCATCTAAAAGTTCCTGCACAACCCATTCCGGTTCCTTGCCCATCACAAAGACCTCTTCCAAAGAAGAAAATTCCTGGAAAGGCATAACATCCATCAATTGCATCACTTCCAAATCAGAGGGGCGAACCTGGGTCACCGTACCCACCGGAATTCCTTTCGGGAAAATTCCGCCAAGGCCAGAAGTAATCAGGGTATCCCCCACTTTCACGCCGGCGTGGGTCGGAATCATAGCCGAAAGGGTTCGTCCATCTACAGATTCCAAAAAGCCTACCACCCGAGTTCTGCGTTCCAGTACAGACAACTTAAGATTCGGGTCCACCAAAAGCTGCACTCTGGAATGAGTAAGGGTAGCCTTGGAAACTTTTCCGACCAAACCGTTCATAGAAAACACCGGCATATCTTCCTTGACACCTCTTGACGTTCCACGGTTGATGACAAGAGTCGTTAGGAATCGGCCGGGATTATGGCCCACCACACGCGCGGTCACAATGGGATAGTCCCACTTGTCATCAAAACGCACCAGCGCATGCAGTCGGGCAAGTTCTTGCAGGGCTTCGCTGGCATAGTACGTCTCTTGCCGGAGCCTTGCGTTCTCCTCTTTCAGCATCTCATTTTCATGAGCCACCGAGCGGAATTCATCTACCGACGAAATTACCATCTGCGCCGGATAAAACACAGAGGCAAGAGCCGCCGATATGACGCTCTTCTGCGTGGCCTCCGGGGCCTGACGCATCAAGATTCCAAGCAGTAGAAAGAATGCAAAGGCGACTATGCCATGCTTCTGCGAAAACAAACCGACAATAAAGCGGAACGCTCTAAGCATCGAGGACCGTTTTCAGTTAGGCTAGTTCGACGAGGCAATCAATACAGGACGATACTTGTCCAAATCTTCGAGAATGCGGGCGGCACCCTTGCAGACGCACACCAGGGCTTCGTCGATAACGTTTACAGAAAGGCCCGTCTCCTTGCGGATACGTTCGTCAAAACCGCGGAGCTGGGAGCCACCGCCAGTCATGATAATGCCCTTGTCATAAATGTCAGCAGAAAGTTCTGCAGGCGTCATGCTCAAGGCCTGTTTCACCGCTTCGATAATGGCGGTCACAGGTTCGTTCAATGCCTCACGAATTTCCGTGCTGTTGATGGTCATGGTACGGGGCATTCCCGCAATAAAGTCGTGACCGCGAACTTCCATAGTCAGTTCTTCTTCCAGGGGGCTTGCAGAACCAATCTGAATCTTGATCTGTTCAGCAGTACTTTCGCCCACATGCAAGTTGTACATCCTACGCAGGTAGCCCACGATGGCTTCGTCCATCTCGTCACCGCCCACGCGCACAGAAGCGTTGCAGACCGTTCCGTTCAAGGCAATCACGGCAATGTCAGAAGTGCCACCGCCAATATCCACAATCATATTACCGACGGGGTCTTCCACAGGAATTCCCATACCCACGGCAGCAGCCATAGGTTCGTGCACCAGGTGGACTTCCTTGGCACCAGCCTGCTTGGCGGCGTCAATCACGGCACGTTTTTCCACTTCGGTAATACCGCTGGGCACACCGACCACCACACGAGGTTTTACCATCCACAGGGGGTATTTCTGCACCCGCTTGATGAATGTCTGCAAAAGAGTTTCCACCAGTTCAAAATCCGCAATCACGCCATCGCGCATAGGGCGCACGGCACGGGTTTCGCCAGGAGTACGGCCGAGCATTTTTTTGGCTTCGAAGCCGATGGCCGAAACCCTGTTGTTCTTGCTATCTACAGCAATCACGGTGGGTTCGTTAATTACAATTCCTTGACCTGCAACGTGAACCAGGGTATTGGCGGTTCCGAGGTCTATACCGATATCGCAAGAAAATAATCCAAACAAAATGTTTCCCTCTGTGTGAAGATTTTGTTGATTAATATAGTAATTAGGTGTTAGGTTGTAGGTTTTAGGTAATAGGAGCTAGGGGCTAGGGTCGCTTCGCTTTGAGGCTCGAGGCACAAGGCGCCAGGTCCGAGGCGCAAAACTCAATTCTTCAACGAATCTGCCCCGAAGAACAGGACCTTGTAGTACCGGTCCCAATGGCGGGCGCTCGCATCGTAGCGGTATTTCCGCTTCTCGTGAAGCGCCATGTCCTTGTAGATAAAATAATCCACTTCGGCGTAGGCAGAGTAAATCTCGGCCTCCGCCCCAGAAAACAACCTAAAGTCCTTGACCCGGTAATAAGGCGTGTCCAACAAGGCATCCCGGCTTCCAGCCTTCATAGTCTCCGCCACCATAAACTTCAGGTCTTCCTGAAGGTAGGCCTCCAACTTCTTTTCAATGCGGTCCGTCCGTTCGGAACAACTGACGAGCAGTAATGCGAAAACGGCGGCAAAAAGGATTTTCTTCATGGATGGAAATGTAGAAATAAGGCTCGGGGTGTGAGTTGCGAACAATGTGTAGTGTGTAATGAAAAATCCTAACTTATCATTTCACATTCCACATCTCACATTTGTACCTCTTGCCACCATCAGCCCTAATACCTATCACCTAAGACCTAGCTCCTAAAAAGTAACCCGCCGGCATAGCCGGCGGTTCTTCATAGACGGGCATAGCCCTAGGATACTAGCAACGCGTCGCACGCGTTGACGGTTCTGACACTGGCGTTCGGTCCTTACTGGCATGCCCGCAAGCGGGCTACATCTTCCCGAACATGGTCAGCTGGTCGCCGAACTTGTCCTCGTCCAACTGATGCTTGATGTAGTTCGCTATCTTAACTGCATTTTTGCCTGCCGTGTCAACGTAGTAGCCACGACACCAAAACTCCCTGTTCCTGTATTTGAACTTCAGTTCGGGGAACCTTTCGTACAACTGCAGGCTACTCTTCCCTTTTAGAAAGCCGACCACGCTGGACACGGCGTACTTGGGCGGTATCTCGAGAAGCATGTGTACATGGTCCGGACAGACCTCCGCCTCCACTATCGTTATTTTCTTCCATTCGCATAGCGACCGGAGGATTTTCCCGATTTCTTGCCTTTTCTCTCCGTAAAACACCTTCCGCCTGAATTTGGGCGCGAACACTATGTGGTATTTGCAGTTCCAGCTCGTATGAGCCATTGTTTTTATATTTTCCATGATTGGTCCTCTTGTTGAGTTGTGATGCAGTGTCCAGACCGCACCACAAATTTAACTAGAGGACTTTTTTCATCACCGCCAGAAGGCTTCTTTAGAACCACCAGCCCAGCTGGTGGTTTTCGGTTTATACAAAAAAACGCCCCCGTTGACGGGAGCGTTTTCAAGTCCTGTTACAAACAAATTAGAACGAATACGTTGCAGAGATTCTAGAGAAGATTCTGCCTTCGCCCTGGAAGGGGTTACGGAACAACAGGTCTTCAGCAACGGTCACATCAATTTTCAGTTTTTCTTCAATGTTGATGCCGAAACCAAAGCCCACATGGTCATCGGCAGTACCGTCAGCAAGCGGGTTCGTGCTGAAGAAGTTTCCGTCTTCACGGCAGATTCCCTGACCAGACTTGTTCTTCTCGTTAACGTCGCACTTGGTATAGAGGATAGACTTCTGACCGCCAACGCGAATCACGAACCAATCCCACCAAATGTTACGTTCGATACCGAAGGTAATCATACCGCCAATATCGGAACGCTTGTCCCAATGGGGGTGCTCTTCACCCTGAGAGTCATAAATGGATTCGCCAGACTCGTAGTCAAAGTACCAGTCGTGAGCCTTCAGCTTGTTCCAGATGAAGTCAGCACCCATCCAGAAGAAACCACGATCAAGAGCCACATTGATACCGAGACCGGCCTGAGCATGCTTGTCTTCGATACCAGGAGCCTGCATCAATCTCATAGAGAAGGCCGGCACCAGTTCGCCATCCAAAGCGTCCAGCGTAAAGAAAGCGCGGGACTTGGCAAGGAAGGAGAAATCACCGTCATCGAAGAAATTCAGGTGCTCCGGACCGTACTGAATACGAGCCAAGCCAAAGCTGAACTCGAAGTCAATATTGCTTCCGAACTGCAGATTCAAACCACCATCGGCCTGGACTGCAGAAGCATACGCTCCATCTTCAACCTGGTATTCGCCGCTTTCCGTCTTGTCACCACCGTCCTGGTGGGCAATGTAGATGTGCAAGCCCCAAGCATCACCGTTAGAAAGCGTACCACCCAAGAAGCCGTCGAAGTTCGTCACAGTCTCAGGAACTGCCGTGGTGTCGCCAGAGGTTTCGCCAATAACTTTCGTGGGGAAATAGCGCATCAAGTCGTTGTTAATACGGCCAAACAAGCCTCCGATAGAGAGACGCGGATCCGGATTGTTTTCGTCACCTAAAGACAGGGAGAAAATGCCACCAAAATTCGGGTGCTGCGGATCCCTATTCGTTCCCGTAGGCACATCCTGGGTATAAGGTCCAAATTCACCGATCAAGTAGTTCGGGTAAAGGTTGATGTTTGCAGCGTTGTCAAAGATGCTAACATCATCCATAATGTAAGTGGTGTTCTTGCCCATGGATTCTACACGAGCGAAGGTTGCAAAGGCAGACCCCACGCCGAGGACGCCGAAGGATAGACCCACTGCCGCAGCTGTTTTAAAATTCATTGTACAGGACTCCTGTTGAAATATCTGTCATAAAGTTAAATATATTCTTTGAAAAACGCAACAGAAAAATGAAAAAAGACCGCGCTTTTCGCGCGGCCTTTTTTAGCGTATCGCTAGACCTGAATTATTCAGAGAAGGTGAACGGAATGGTTACCGTAGTGTTACCGGACTTCACCTTGCTGAACTTCCAACGGCTCACAGCAGTCTTGATTTCGCCATCAAACTCGCCGTAACCAGTGGTAGAAGAAGCAATGGAAATGCTGATAACTTCACCGCCCGGAGCGATCGTGAACTTCAGGGTAACCTTACCCTGGAATCCCGGTTTCTTCTTCAGGAACTTGTTATAGATGTGGCGCAGACCCGGAGTACGCTGACGCACAACCTTCATAATGTCAGCAGCGGAACGAGATCCACCACCGGCACCCATGTCGATATCGCGTTCAGACGGAGTCTTGATGGAGCCCTTAGCCTTGGTAGCGATACCACCGCCACCACCGCCAAGGAGGCCAGCCAGACCGTCACCGATACCACCGGAACCGCCTTCGGCATAACCTTCGTTAAAGCCACCATCAGCCTTACCGCGACGGCCACCGAGAACGGTCTTACCCGTAGTCTGGAGGCCTGCCACGTCCTTAAGAACCTTATCGATATCCTTGGTGAACTTCTGGTTCTTCATCAGGTCGTAGGCAGCAGCACTAGCGTTTTTGGTCTGAGCAGTGAGGAGCTTAAGCACGCCACGAGTCTGGGGAGCATTGGGCTGGCCCTTACCACGGGGCTTGCCACCGCCACCAGCCTTCTTACGAGGCTTCTTGGGCTCTTCTTTCTTCTTCTCTTCTTTCTTTTCTTCCTTCTTTTCGTCCATCACCATGGAAGCGGAAAGGTCGGCAGCTGCAGATTCTTCGAAGATCACTTCGTCAACCACAGCTTCGTACATGGAAGCCCACAGGGAGAAAGCAAGAGCAACGATCAAGGAGATACCGGCGATAGCACCCATCTTCTTGTCGGATTCCGGCATCAGGGACGCTACTAACGGATCTACAGGAGCTTTTTTCTTAGCCATAATTATTCCTCCCCGCCGTTCTTTTCCATCACGGCAAATGCGATGTTCGTGTAACCGGCAAAGCCACAAGTGGCCATCACCTTGTACATGGCATCGTACGGGATGTTCTTGTCAATCTGGACAATGATATGGCCAGCTTCATCAGCCGGGAGGCCCATCTTCAGGTTGTGTTCCTGTTCGATAGCGCGACGGTCTTTCAGAACGTCGTTCACCTTTTCGACCAGGAGGTCTTCCTGACTGAGCACATCGGGAGTCGGCACCACCTTTTCATTATCCACGATAACGTACGCATTATCGACCACCACCGTCAAGGACACTTCCGTAGGCTGAACCTTGGAGGTAGAGATCGGAAGAATCAGGTTTTCGGCCTGAGTCAAAAGCTGACCTTCAGCGTCCAGGTTCTTGATCATGAACACCAGAATGATGGTCATCATGTCCATCATGGACGTGAGGGAGAAAGGTACGTCTTCGCTAAACTTACGAGTTCTTCTAGCCATGATTAACCTCCCAACTTAGCAAGTTGAATCTTCACGAAACCGGCTTCTTTGGAGCGGTCCATGAGCTGAATGATCTTGTCAAATTGAGTATCGTCGTTTGCCACGATGATAATGTTATCCACGTCTTCGAGGTCAATAAACTGCGTATGAATTGCAATCAGGTCCTTCGCAATCAGATCGTAGGCAGAAAGCGGATAAATCATGGTCTTGGCGGCCACGTCCGGCTTGAGCGTACGAGCGGAGTTAGGCGTAAGGGTTGCAAGGGTCACACCTGCACCGGGCTTCTTCAAAGCCGGCGGCGGGGTAAGCCCCAGGTTGCCTTCGCCAGGGAGAGCGAGGAAGCTGTTGTTTCCATCTACATAAGCACTGTCAGCAATGGGTTCTTCTGCAGAGCCGCCGTTGGTGTAAAGTGCCCAAATAACCTTACCGGGATCTTCTTCAGATTCCTTCTGGATTGCCCAGAGTTCGATGTTCTCGATTTCGTAAAGATACTTTTCTTTATCCATCTCAGAACCATCTTTGCACTTGGGTCCGTGTCCACTTTCCACTGTCGCCTTAACGTCATCCATGGCGTAGGTAATCAGTTTAGCATCGGACTTGCAGCGGAACGTCCACATTTCCTTGAAATAGACGTTGGGCTGGAAACCACCACGAGCACCTATCACGAGATAATCGCTGGTAATCGCGAGGGAAAGGTTCAATGCCTGCTGGTCGGGCTCCGGAGGAGTGTCGTTGTCCATCTGCATCATAGAACGTTCAGGCAGATTGACTTCAACAATAGCCAGCTTGGAGAAAGCGGTCATAGACAAAAGCATAGGAATCAGAATAGTAAACAAGCCCATGGCCGGCAACAGGTCCGGTTCTTCAGGCTTGGCTGGTTTCTTTAATTCTTTTGCCATGTTTTATAACTCCGTTAAATTAAAACTCTCAGTCGAAATTAGGAGAGGGAGTTGATAATCTTGAGGCCCTTTTCTTCCATTTCCTGGATCAGGCGTTCGGAGTTCATGTTGAGAAGACCCACAATGACCAGAAGAGGCACGGCGGAGAGAAGTCCAAGGAGCGTCGTACCCATAGCGATAGCGATACCGTCGGAAAGAGCCTTAGCACGTTCAGAAGCGGGTTTGTTTGCCACAGCATCGAATGTGAAGATCAGACCGTAAATCGTACCCATCAGTCCGAGCAAGGTGGAGATAGAAGCCATAACCTGGATAATGCTGATATAACGGGTAAGACGAGGAGCTTCGGTCAGGAACACGGCGTCGCATGCGGCCTGCATCTGTTCGCGGCCACCGGCACGGGTGGAAACGATGGAAGCCATGATACGGGCAATGGGAAGATTGGTCTTTTGGGCCAAAGCCTGAGCTTCGTCAAACTGCTGAGAACTGATGAGCTTACCGAAGTCAGCCAGGAACTTGGCGCGGCCTTTAGAGCTCTTCACCATGATGTAGACGATACGTTCGATAGAAAAGCCCAGACCGATCATGAACACCACGAGGATGATCCACATGAACTGGTAACCATCAGATTCAGGGCTGAAGGATTGAAGCATTTTAGACATTAGTGTACTCCTTTAGAGTTGTTTTTGGTTTGTTTTTTGTAATTCCTGCGTTCATATTTATTTTTTTTAAAGCGTTTTAGGGCTGTCAAGGCTGTAAAACTTTATTTACAGCGCCCGATTTGCCCTCAAAAGCTCTAAAAGGCGAGGGAACCCTATGAACAAGGTTCCCGTAAAATTGTTTTTACCGCACTACTTTTTCTTCTTTCCCTTCTTTTTCGGGGCAGGAGCAGCAGCGGGGGCGGCTTCGGGTTCAGCAGATTCAGAAGCGCCTACTTCTGCACCTGCAGCACCGGCAGCGGAGGGAGCCGGAGCCATCTGAGCCTTCAGTTCAGCCAATTCCTTCTTCAACTTTTCGTTTTCGGCCTTGGCTTCCTTGATAATGTCGCGGTAGGTAGCGAGCTTTTCTTCCGGAGTCATGACTTCGGACTTGGAAATCTGCTCGATACGAGCCTTGGTCTTGAAGTATGCCGGGTCAGCAAACAAGGTAGACGGGTCGAACTTTTCAATCTTGGTGTTCAACGTCTCGTTTGTTTCATCCATCTGCTTCAAGAGTTCAAACAACTTGGCTGTCCACTGGTTGTCGATACCGTAGTGAGCAGAAGCCTTAATACCAGTTGCGCACACAGGCACAGCAGCCTGCTTTGCGGCGTCGGACTTGTTATTAAGTTCTTCACGGTAGGCTTCCAAGTCTTCGTGAGCCATTTCGATAGCATCTTCCTTCACAGCACCTTCGTATTCCACATATTCCCTTACGATGGCAGCGGAGTCCGGCAGCGGAGCGTTGGCGAAGGCGTCAGCCACTTCGGCAAACACGGCGCACTGCTGATAGTACATTTCGATATAGCCCTCTTCGGCCTGTACCACATCCTGGTTGTAGAAGCCCTGGTCACGAGCAAGGTCAATGTTCTTCTGGAAGATAGGACGAGCCTGGTCGTAATAAGGCGGCAGCTGCTGCACGATAGTGATACGTTCGGCAAACATTTCTTCTTCGCCCTTGGCGCTCTTTTCCTGTTCGCGAACCTTGGTGGCCATGACCACGAAGAGCATACCCATCTTGTTGGTGGCGCGGAAAGTCCACTTTTCAGAAGCGTAAGACGCAGACTTGGAGTAGTGACCCATGGCGGCCTGCAGGATTTCCACCAACTTCTTGATGGTCGCGGCCTTTTCCTTTTCCTTGCCCTTCAGCACATAGGGTTCCATCTTGTTGTATTCATGTTCACCCAAGTAGAAAGCAGCTTCAGCAGGAACGCCCGGATCGGCATTCTTGATTTGCAGACCGTACTTGTCGTAGTTCTTAAGGGTCTGGTCGTAATCAGCAACGGCCTTTTCTTCTTCCTTAAGTTCCATGTAAGCACGAGCAGCACCGATGTAGGCAGCAATCAGCTTTTCCTTGTCTTCGGTGTAGTTCTTGATGAAGAAATGGTATTCCTTGGCGGCTTCTTCCCACTTCTTGGCGTTACCGTAAGCCACAGGAATGCTGAAGGCAGCATCGAGGGCGTAGGTGCTCTTGGGATAGTCGTGGACAAGGTCCTTAGAGCAGCGAATGGCTTCGTCAGTCATCTGGGCTTCGTCATAGCTCAAGCAGGCGCTGTAAAGGAAGCTCGGGGTACGTTCATCCTTGGGGTAGCGCTTGTAAGCCAGTTCGTAAGTCACAGCAGCCTGCTTCTTATCCGGAATGGAGTCGAATGTCTGGGCAGCAAAACCAATTGCCTGGAAGGCCATGGAATCTTGCGGGAAGTTGTTGGTGATGAACAAGAAGGTCTGGGCAGCCTGGCGCGGGTTACCGGCCTTCTTATAGTTACTAGCTGCACGCAAGATTCCCTTAATGGTCAGGGAAGACGATGCATAGCTCTTGGGGAGCATCATAAAGGTTTCGGCTGCCTGTTCGTGCTTGTTGGCCTTTTCGTAAGCGACACCGGCTTCGAACACGGCTTTGTCAGCGAAAGAAACCAACGGGTAACGCTTCACAAGAGCCAAGTATGCAACGGCACCTTCTTCGTAGCGCTGGGCCTTGACGGCCTTTTCTGCCTTCTGGAAGAGCACGGCTGCGATAGCCTTTTCAATTTCTTTCGCCATGGAGTCGTTCTTGGTGGCCTTCACGTCGTGGTACTGCTTGTACAGCCACTCGAATTCCACCAAGGCTTCATCCAGCTGATCAGATTCCAGCAAGGACTGGGCGAGCATACGACGAATCAGCAAAATGTACTGGTGATCCGGATAGCGCTGCACTAGATCGCGGAGCACTGTCACGGCAGTCTTATACTGCTTAGCTTCGTAGTGGACAATGGCAGCGTTATAAGCAAGTTCAGCAGCTTCCTTGTTCTGACCGAACTTGGCCATATACTTGTCAACCTGAGCAAAATAAGCCTTGGTTTCTTCGCCCTTATAGGCCTTAGTAGCATCGCCACCGTACTTCTTGGTCTTAGCAGCTTCACGAGCCTGGTCCATCATAAGCACAGCGTTATAAGCGGCTTCTTCTTTCTTCAGGAGTTCCTTGTCACCCATGGGACGGCGTCCGTAACGGGTGGTATCGGAATCCACAATCCAGTTGAACATCTTGGCAGCGTTTGCAAACTGCTGCATTTCCTGGTAAACCAGGGCCAAATTGATGTGAACCCTGTACTCATCCCAAGACGGCTCCTTGGCATAACGTTTCAAGAAAGCTTCGTATGCCTTAATAGCCTCGGTATACTGCTTCTTACCGGCTTCAATGTCGCCTTCCTTAGTGAGCTTGGCTGCACGAGCGTGGTGATACTGCGGAATGTCCAGCATAGCACCACGGATAGCCGTTTCGGCATTCTTCACTGATTCAGGATACTTCTGGTTTTTCTTGTACCAAGAAGAGTTGCGGTCATAACGCTTCACCACGGTGTAACGGTGTTGCTGGGCTTCTTCAAACTTTTGCTGGATGATGAGGATTTCAATCATCGCGATATCAGCGAGCGGAGCATCGATGTAATCGGGGTTGATAGACATCAAGCGCTTGAAGGATTGCACCGCTTCTTCGTTACGGTCATGATCCTTGTTCTTCATACCGATACGATAGTACACGGAGTCCTTGAAGGGGACCTTCTTGTCTTTCAAGAAGGCTTCAGCTTCGGCGACACCACCGCCTTCCAAGTCAGAGAAGGAGGCTGCCATGAAGTCCATAGCTTCAGCACGAAGGTCGTTGGGGTATTTACCCTTATCGGCACCGATGATGTAGTCATAATACTTGACAGCAGCTGTTTCATATTCAGCGATATTGTAGTAAGATTCTGCCAAGTGGTACATGGCAAGAGCAGCTTCCTTACCCGTCAAGTTTTCGAAACCAGTCACCTTCTTGTAGGCGTCAATAGCGTCGCGGAACTTACGGTTCATGAAGTGGTATTCTGCTATACGGAGCCATGCCTTGGGAACAAGACCGTTATCCGGGAAGTTACGGACCAGGCGTTCACGGAGGCGGAAGGCCTTCTCGTCTTCGCCACTGGCTTCTTGCACGGCAGCAGCCTGATACAGCACCATGGGAGTCTTGCTTTCCTTGGGATACTTGTCGATGTATTCCAGGAAATATCCCAGAGACTTCTGGTGGTCTGCCTTGGGGAACTGGTCGATGTTTGCGCACTTGGCGGGCTTGTTGTCGCGGTCAGCGCACCATGCCACGTCTTCTTCGTACTGGGCTTGCTTATCCAAGAAGAGTTTTTCTTCTAACTGGAACTGGTAGTGGCCCAACTGTTGCAAGGCAGAAGCGCAGCGGGCGTTCTGCTTACCCTTACAGTTGTTCACCTGCTTTTCCCACTGCTTGATAGCAGAGCGCATGCCTTCTTCGTCAAGACCACCAGAACGGCAAGCCTGAGCAGCCTGGTTTTTCAGGAGCTTGTAAGAGTTGGCGCATTCCTTGTACTTTGCAGAGCCCTTTTCCATGGACTTGCACTTTGCGTAGAGTTTCTTGGCTTCTTCGGTTTTATCCTTACAGGGATCGGAAGCGGCAAAGGAGGTTCCCACCAGGGAAAGGACCATTGCCGTTAAGAGTAAGATACGTTTCATTATTCTCTATCCACCTATAATTTCTATAAAAGGGACGAACCCGGATTACTCCAGGTCATCCAATTCCTCCAGTTCCTGAGCAGCGCCAGAACCACCGGCACCACCGGCCATCTTGGTCTTGACGGTAGCCAGAGTAAAGCCAGCGTCATCCAAAATGCGCTTACGGTTAGATTCAAAGCGGTCGCTCTGAATGGACCTCTGGGTGAACTCAGCATAATCTTCGATAGCCTTGTTGGCCTTATCGAAATCAGGCTTCAAAGCTTCACGCTTGCTTTCCACACGAGGCGTGGGCAACTGACGGGCAAGGTCAAGAGCCTTGACCTGAACAGAATCGAAATCGTTCTGCATGGCTTCGTAAGCCTGACGGGCGCTGTCACGTGCGGCTACAGACACAACCGGCTGTTCCGTACGCTTTTCGGCCTGTTCCAGAGACTTCACGGCCTTGTCGTAGTCCTTCTTGATGAAGTAGCAGTAACCCTGAACCAGGTAGGCTTCGGAAACCAGGAAGGATTCCGGAAGGTTGCTGATAATCCAGTTGGCAGGCTTCAAAGCCTCGTCGGGCTTGTTCACCTTGAGGAAGGACCATGCGATACCGAGCATTGCTTCGTCATACACAGGGGAACCCGGTTCCACCTGGCCGTACATCTGGGCGGCAGCAGCCACGTCGGGCTTTTCGCCAGAGAAGTAGATATGGCCGAGTTTCACCTTGGCGGCATCCTGCAGGTCGCGTTCAGACTGGTTGGAAACCGGCTGTTCCGTAATGTCGCGGAAGCAGTTTTCGGCTTCTTCCCACTTGCCCATGCGGCTGTAGGCGATACCCATGGTATAACGGGCGTAGAAGTAGTTTGCGTTACCGGGGAGAATGGCTGCGAGCAGGTCTACAGATTCCTGATAGAGGCCCTGTTCGAACTTGATCTGACCGGCGATATAGTCGGCGTCCGCCTTCACGTCGCTCTTGCCGAACACCTGAACAATGTTCTGGTACTTGGCCATAGCGTCGGTGTACTTGCCTTCCTTATAGTCGATGTTCATCAACTGGAAGTGGTACTTGGCGTTCTGTTCCGTTCTGGGATAGCGTTTGATAGCGTCTTCGTAAACGGCACGGGCAGCCTTGTGCATGCGGAGGTTTTCAAAGGACTTTGCCTTGTAGAACGCGGCCTGGTCCACCAAGTGGAATGCGGGGTACTTGGTCTGAACCTTACCGAAGGCGTATGCGGCTTCGAGGAACTGACGGTTCAAGTACAGACGCATAGCAGCGCGGTAATCGTTTTCAGGTTCGATCTTCAAACGACGATACCGTTCTTCGCCAATCTTCTCTTCACGAGTATCACCGAAGCGGGTGGTGAGCTTCACAGCCCAGATAAAGCCACGGTTCTTCTTGGCGTAGAGGTCGTCGTGAGACATTTCCAGATCAAGCTGCAGGTAGCGGAAGAAGCTTACGTCCTTCACGTTAACCGTAGCGCCGACAACCGGGTAACCTTCCTTCGTGAAACGAAGACGAACACCAAGGTGCGGGGACAGATAGTAGGTCAAGGTGAAGCTTTCTTCCAAGTTCATGCCCTCACCACCTTCTTCATCGTCGTGCATCACGTCGATAACAGAAAGTTCGGCCTTGGCCTCGAGAGCGCGGTTAAGTCCGCGGTAGAACAAGGAGAAGTTCAGGTTAGCAGGAATCTTGTACGCTTCGCTCTCCGTAAAGAGGACCACCGTGGGTGCATCCTTTTCGGCGGTGCTGACTGCAGGCTGCAGAGCGTTCTGCAAAGCAACACCCACAAACAAGTCACCATACTTGGAGGAGGAAAGCGGGTTCCAGCTCACGCCCACGTCGGCACCGAAGGTCACATGCTTCACTTCATCGAACTGGTTGATGTAAAGCACAGAGATGTCGAGACCCACGGCCACGCAGTGCATCAGGTTATAGGCATAGCCCAGCAAGAAGGCGAATTCATCGTAGGACTTACCGCCATCGATAGAAGCACCGTTCTCGAAGAAGGAGAATCCGATGGTGTGCTTGTAATCCATGGGGAAAGCCAAACTCACGTATTCCTGGCTGGCTTCACCACTGATAGAGCTGAAGAAAGCGGCACTTACTTCCAGCTGGTCCGTCATGGAGATCCCAGCGGGGTTCACATACATAGCAGTGTTGTTACTACCAAATTCACCGAACCAGTCGTTCTGCTGGTATTTGTGCGGGGAGTAGACTGCTTCAGCATACAGAGCGCTGGCAGCTACAGTAAGTCCGAGGACTGACGTTTTGATGAAACTAGTACGCATCATCACCTACTCCTTTACTTGATATCCGTGCGCTTGAATTCGATACGACGGTTCTGCGCACGCCCTTCGGGGGTTTTGTTGGAGGCCACCGGCTTGGTGTCACCCATACCGGATGTTGTAATACGGCTTTCGGAAATTCCCTTTTCTACAAGGAAGTTCTTCACAGCTTCGGCGCGGTCGGCAGAGAGCTGCTTGTTCTTGGCCTTGTTACCCTGGTTATCCGTATGGCCCACGATTTCAAAAGTAGCTTCGGTAAAGGTTTCCATGATGTCCACCACCTTCAAGAGGGAGATGTAGGAATCCTGAGTGATGGTTGCCTTACCAGATTCAAAGTTCACGCCTTCGAGCACGAACACCTTCTTGGGCGGCTGCGGCACTTCGTCCGGGCAACCGTCATCGTCCTTGAAGTCGTTCATGGTTTCGGGCTGTTCGGGGCAAAGGTCAACTTCTTTACAGACGTGAGCAAAGTTAGCTTGCATAGCCTTGGCTTCAACCCAAGGATCGCAGATACCGTCGCGGTCGTTGTCGGCATCCGGGCAGCCATCATCGTCTTGATAGCCGTCAAAGTCTTCACCTTCTTCGGGGCAGTTGTCCACACCGGTACAGACCGATGCGTATTTGTCTGCAAGACCCTCTTCGGAGACCCAAGGATCGCACATGCCGTCGGCATCGGTGTCCGGATTACGGGTCTCTTCCACTTCTTCCTCTTCCTTCTCAATCTCAGTAGCAGTAAGGCCGATATCCAGCTTGCCCTTTCCACGCTTGAGCATCGGCGAGGTGGACTGGCAGTAGAAGTTCGGCTTCGAAAGGGAGTGGTTGATGAACTTCGGATCAAGGGAAACGTTGGTGCGGTTCACCTTGATGAACTGGTTGAAGGGGTAGTAGTTCTTGTAGATGTTGTTGTACTCCACCTTGGTCTGACCAGCAGCAGGGTCGGCGAACACACCGTAGTAGTGGTTCTCCATGAAGATGTTGTTGGTGGCGACCACGTTGGTAGGTCCCTTCAGGGCAAGGCCGGAATAGCCGTTGCGGAGCACTACGTTCTGTTCGATGGAAGCGTCCAGGGCCTTGGCACCCCAAGCGAGGATGCCGGACCAGCGGTTGCCGTACACCACGTTATTACGGAGGTGAGGGAGCGAAATGAACGCACCGATACCCGTGGCCTTGTTATCCAACACGTAGCAGTGGTGGATGTAAGGGGCGGCGTTTTCGCAAAGGATACCTTCAAGACCGTTCCTGATGGTGAAGTGCGACATCTCGGCGCCCGAAGTACCCATGACGGTCGGACCATTGCGGCCGCCATCGATAATCGTCGTGAGCGGGTCTTCACCTTTCAAGACCACGTCCATCACCAAGGTAATGTTTTCGTTGTAGGTGCCGCGCTTTACCAAGATGGTATCGCCAGCATCCGCATTGCCAAGAGCGTCGGCAATCTTTGAGTAATCGCCAGGCACGTTGATATTCTTTGCCATGGCGGTTCCAGAAAGAAGCATCGCCCCGGCCGTTACTAAGACCAGTTTCTTTAGGGTCATACTGCTACGTTTCTCCAATCATAGAACACATAAATTCGTTTAGCTTTATCATTTGCCAAGACTGACAAAATCAAACTCAAGTGGGAATATACCTCAAAAATCGAGTTTAGTCAAACCAATTCTGCGAAAAAACGGCATTTTTCGCAAAAAAAGGAATCAAAGTCAGCCTTATGCAAAGCAAAAATTACGATTCAGGAGCCTGAGACTCCTTCACGTCCTCCTTCTTCGCCCCCTGGATAGACACGCGAATCTCCTGGCAGGTCTTCTTGATGTCCTGCAGGACTTTGCGGGCACGGGTGCCGGCGGACTTGTTACCGCGCTCGAACTTTTCGTACTCGCGCTTGAAGTTTTCGACTTCCAGTTCAAGGTCGTTTACTAAGCTCATAATAGAACTCCCATAAAAAAGATGCTTTACGGAAAATAAATAAAGTTTTTGCTAAAAAATCGCCATTTTGTAAATTTAAAGATACATTAACGAATTATTACAAGATTTTTTCACTTATAAACACTTTGTCAACAACTTGACAACATCCACAACCGTTCCAAGGCGGCTTTCCCTTTTTCGCCAATTGCCTCAGAAAAGTCATTTACAAACATTTTTATGTGAGATTCTATAACATTTTTTTCTTCAATTTGGGCCTTTTCTTGAACGAACGGGGTTACCATTTCAGCCCTCATCCATGCCATTTTTAGACTCTTTCGAATTTCCGATTCAACGCCCTCTATTACTTCATTCGAAAAATCTTTTCGAGCAACCGCTATTCCCAGAGGAATCGGAGTACCCGTTTCCTGCTCCCAATAAGCACCTAAATCCTGCAGCAGATAAAGGCCGTCCCGCTTCCAGGTGAAACGGTGTTCATGGATAGTCACGCCCTGAGCTACCGAACCCGCAAGTAGCCCGCGGTACACTTCATCAAAAAAGGCGTAGCGGAGACGGGGCGCACCACCGAAGTTTTTCTGGTACCAAAATTTGAACAAAAGGGCAGCCGTTGTGTTTTTACCGGGCAGCGTGGTTTCACCATTAGGGTCAAATTCGTTCCCCTTGCTTGACAGCAGAAGCGGTCCGCAACCATAACCGATGGCGCCACCACAGCCAAGCACCCGGTAATTCCCACGAACCTGCGGGTAAATCTGGGCACTGACTTTTGCCACGTCCAGTTTGCCCGCCATGACCATCTCGTTCAAGGTCTGAACATCGGCGTAATGGACATCCCATTCAAAGGGGGATTCCTTTAGGCCTGCGATGAGGTTTT
Organism: Fibrobacter sp. UBA4223; assembly: GCA_002382975.1. Lineage (GTDB taxonomy): Bacteria > Fibrobacterota > Fibrobacteria > Fibrobacterales > Fibrobacteraceae > Fibrobacter. The sequence continues at coordinate 123,329 of DFTB01000017.1, read as the reverse complement.
CGTAGATGAAGGTGTCGTTTGGACAGGTAGAGATGCCGAGGGAAAGACGCATTGAGTTATCAGTTATGAGTTATGAGTTATGAGTTATGAGTTATGAGTTATGAGTTATGAGTTATGAGTTGTGGGGTGTGAAATGTGGAATGCGGGGTGTGAGGTGTGAGATTAATTAGGAATTCAGATTTCGGATTTCGGAATTAGTTTTTTTAGAGAACGATTCCGAATTAGAAAAGTTGATCAAGAACAGATTGTTTCAAAGCGGAAAGTGCACGAGGAATATCCCAGGAGGATTCGTCACGGTCAGAGGCCATGTTGCTTACGGCGCGGAACTGATAGCCGGGCACGCCAAAATTTTTACATACGGCAAAAAAGGCCGCACCTTCCATACTCTCCACTTGGATCTGGAAAAGGGTTTCCCGACGGTTTCCCAGGTATTGGGTTCCCGTGCAGCAGTTGACTGTTCCCCCGGCAACCCCAGGAGCATCCAAAAGGCACAACGGCAAATCACGGATAGAGGCCCCACTATAACGGGTCTCTTTTGACACCAGGGTTCCCCATGGGATAAAATGCCCCTCCCTGCTCTGAGCCCCCATATCGGCAACGACTTCGGTATCGATACGGACAACACTCCCCACCTGAAGACCGCTATTCGGATAAGCGCCACAAATGCCAAGCAAAAAAGCCCGATCGTATTTCTTTAGGCTTAAGAACCGAGCCAAATTCGCCGAGAAATCTACGATGCCCACTCCAGCTATTGCAACGTCTACAGAGGGATTGACCATTGCCGGCGTAGAGGACGCCACCACCGACGAAATGTTCTTGAAAAAAAACTGGAATTCTTGCTTAGACGCAAAGACAATCAGGGTTTTTGCCATAACGCCTCCGAAGATTTTATTCCAACTTTTCGATAGCGTCCTTGAATTCCGCTTCCAGTTCGCTTACACGGGCAAGATCCAAATCCCAAGGCTTGTCCACCTCACAGCGAGAAACGGCCACAGCAGTAGCCTTGATCAAGCACTCCTCAAAGCTCATACCTTCGCCATCGGCATAGAGCCAGCCAGCAAAGAAGGAATCGCCTGCGCCAATATTGTTTTTCATGGTGATAGTAGGCGGTTGCAGTTGCATCCCCTGGAACTTCTTTTCTACAAAACGGAAGGCGCGAACCGGAGAATCGCCATCGGTCACCACCAGGTTCTTGATAGGAAGGCGTTCCAGCACGGCGGTGGCAGTCATTTTCCAGAACTGGGGGCTGGAGGTGACCTGCGGGATTCCAAGACGGGTCAAAAGCTTGCAGTATTCCTGCATGTTGATTTTCAAAAGTTCCACACCCTTCGAAAGCCAGGTGTCGATACCTTCAATGGCATCAATAAACACACGCTTGCCCGTAAAGTCCAGGGAATTTATCTTCTCGAGGTCAAAGGCTTGCGGGAAAGACCCGCATAGAGCGACACATTGGGTAGATGTCCAGTGTTCGTTCAACGTCTGAAGAAAATCCTCATTCTCATTGCCTGTCAAAACAGGGGACGGTTCAATGAGTTCGGTCGTGCTTCCGCCACTTACGATTGTGGTGCAAATGCGGGTCGGTTCCTTAATCCAGACAGGGGCCTGCTGGATACCGCAAGCAGACAATTCGTCAAAAATCCTTGAGCCATTCTCGGCGCCCAAGAAATGCATCAGCAAAGGAATTCCGCCCAAACGCTGCAAGACACGCCCGCAGTTGACGCCCTTTCCAGAAGCATACTCTTCGACCTTCGGGATACGGTGGACTTCGCCCGGAGTAAACTTATCCAAGAAGAACAGGCGCTGCCAGGCGGGATTGAGACCGAGAATAAGGATTTCTTGAGCCATAATAAACCTAGAAATTTACCTTGTAGAACTTGCGCTTGCCCACCTGGACAACCAGCTGGTCTGCGCCCTTGATATCAAAGGTGGCCTGCGGATCGGCAAGCTTTTCGCCGGCGATTTTTACGCCGCCGTTCTGGACCATGCGGCGGGCTTCGCCTTTGCTTGCAAAGGCCTTGATTTCCACAAGCAGGTCCAGGGCACCGTAGGTGCCGGCCGCCACGCTGCACTCGGCAGCATCGCTCGGGATGGCGTTACCGCTATGGATTTCGCGTTCCTTGGCAGCGGCGGCCTCGGCGGCTTCTGCGCCGTAGTACTGCGTCACGATATCGATGGCGAGGCGGTGCTTGGCATCGTTCGGGTTCATTTTGCCTGCGGCAATGTCTGCCATCATCTGCTTAATTTCTGCAAGCGGAATATTCGTGAGAAGTTCGAACCAGTTTTCGACGATGCTGTCGGCGAGGCTGTAAATCTTATGGTACATCACGTCGGCAGGCTCGTTCAAGCCCACGTAGTTGCCGATGGACTTGCTCATCTTAACCTTGCCGTCGGTACCGAGGAGAATCGGCATGAAGAGGCCGATCTGCGGTTCCATGCCTTCGAAAAGCTGCAAGTCGCGACCGCGAAGCACATTGAACTTCTGGTCGGTGCCGCCCAGTTCCACATCGCTCTTGATGGCCACGGAATCGTAGCCTTGCATCATGGGGTACATGAACTCGTGCAGGCTGATCGGCGTATTGGCCGTGTAGCGGTTGTGGAAATCTTCGCGTTCGAGCATCTGGGCCACGGTAAACTGGCCCATGAGTTCGGTCACCTTGCTGAACGGAAGCTTAGAGAACCATTCGCCATTGTAGTGGATTTCCACCTGGTCGCGGCGGACAACCTTGAAGAACTGTTCCTGGTATTCCTTCGCGTTTTCCAGCACCTGTTCGTGGGTGAGGCGCGGACGGGCCTTATTGCGGCCGCTGGGGTCACCAATCTGGGCGGTGTAGTCACCCACAATGAGCACCACGGTATGGCCCAGGTCCTGGAACTGGCGGAGCTTGCGCATCACGACCGTATGGCCGAAGTGAACGTCCGGGGCGGTCGGGTCCACGCCCATCTTGATACGGAGCGGAACTCCGGTATCGTAGGACTTCTGGAGTTTCTTTTCGAGTTCTTCTTGCGGCACAACATCGATAACGCCGCGCATCAAAATTTCAAGCTGTTCTTTTACAGGACGGAATTGCATAGTATTAGGTAAGTGGTTTGTGGTTGGTAGGCCGAAGGCCGTTAGTGGTTAGGGAAATTACAAGTCTAAACCACTAGTCACTGAAAGCCCATGTAGAAGGAATGGATAATCATACGGGATAAATATAGAATTAGTAGGAAGTAGTAAGTTTGAAGTAAGAAGGGATTTGTGGTTAAAAAAGCGAATTCAAGTTATTCAACTACGCGAAGAACATCGTATTTGCCATTTTTCTCCGTCGCGATTCTATTTCCCGAAACCAGCGAGGTCTATGCCGAGTTGGTTTATTTTGTATGTAAGAATGCGCGGTGTGGTGGAGAGGCTACGGGCGGCAGCGGCGACTTTTCCCTTGCTGCTCTTGAGGGCATCGCAGATGATGTCCTTTTCGTAGGCCTCCACCATGAGTTTCAGGTTGCCGTTCACCGGAGTGCCGCTGGTTTCGGCGGTCTGCAGCGTGGTCGGGAAATGGTGCGGGTAGATGACGTCCTCGTCGGCCACAAGGACGGCACGCTCGATTCCGTTTTCGAGTTCGCGCACGTTTCCGGGCCACGGGTAACTCATGAGCATATTGATGGTGGTGCGGGCAAGGCGGCGCACGTTCTTGCCCACGATGCGGCAGTAATGCTCCACAAAGTGGTCCGCCAGGAGCACGATGTCTGTCTTGCGGTTCCTGAGCGGCGGCACGTAAATCGGGAAGATGTGCAGCTGGTAATAGAGGTCTTCGCGGAAGGTTCCTTCTTCGACCATCTGCTGCAGGTTCTTGGTGGTGGCCGCAATCACGCGGACGTTCACCTTCTTGGGGATGCGGGCGCCAATGCGCTCCACCTCGCCATTCTGCAACAGGCGCAGGAGTTTCACCTGAAGGTTCGGCGAAAGTTCGCCCACTTCGTCCAGGAACAGCGTGCCGCCCTCGGCCTGTTCTACGCGGCCGGGAGTCTCGGCAAACACGCCCACGAGGGCGCCACGCACGCTGCCAAAAAGTTCGCGGTCAAGTACCGATTCCGGCATGGAGGCACAATGGACGCGGACGAACGGGCCCATGTTGCGGTCGGAGCGGTAGTGAATTGCCTCTGCCACAAGCCCCTTGCCCGTACCCACCTCGCCCACAATGAGTGCGGGCAGGGGGCTCTTTGAAACCTGGTCAATCTGCGCGTACACGCGCTGCATCTCGCTGGAACGCCCGATGATGTTGTCGGGCTGGAAGCGGTCCTTGAGTTCCAATGTCAAGCGTTCATTTTCCGCCTTCAGGAGTTCATTTTCTTCGCGGGCTTCGCGACGGAGCTTCACGGCAGCCGCAAGCATCTGCGCGATAATTTCCAGCAGGCGGAGTTTCTCGGGAAGTTCATCTTCTACCGGATTCTGGACGTCAGCACTGAAGGCGCCAATCACCTGATGTTCCATGATGACAGGAACGCAGAGGAATGCCTTGTCCTCCGTCTTGCCGCGTCCCGTACGATCAAGGAAGTCCGGGTCCTTCGCGACCGAGGGAATGATAATCGGCTTGCCGGTTTCCACCACGCGGCCGGTAATGCCCTCGCCCACCTTGTAGCGACCCTTGCGCGCCTGGCGACTGCTCAAGCCTTCCGCAATTTCAATGGAGATTTCGCCGGTGTGGCGGTTGTACAGCGTAAGCGTTGCATGCTCCACGCCCATCGTGGATTCCACCACTTCCAGAATCGGGTGCGCGACGCTTTCAAAGTCGAGCGTCTGGTTCAGAATGGAACTGATCTTGTAAAGCAGTTCCAGTTCCTGGATTTTGGATTGGGAGGTGGGCATGGGCGTAAAGATACGAAAGAAAAAGGAGATGCCCGGTCGAGCCGGGCATGACAGCGGGGTGTTAGGGGCTGAGCCCCTAGGGGAAGGGGTAGCGGAAGCCAAAGGAAGATCCCCGCCTACGCGGGGATGACATTGGCTGGAGTGAGGGGAAGGCTTTCCCCTTCTCATACCTCAAGGCCGATTGCGGCAAGCTACTTAAGAGCCTCTTGCACCAGGGCAGAAGCGCGCTTGGCGTCGAAGCGGCCCTTGACCTTCGGGGAAAGTTCCTTCATGATTTTGCCCATGTCCTTGGGGCTAGAGGCTCCGGTGGCGGCCTTGATTTCGGCGATAAGGGCCTTGACCTCGTCTTCGGTCATTTCTGCCGGCATGTACTTGCGGTAGAGGGCGATGCAGGCTTCTTCGGCGGGAATTTTGTCTGTAAAGCCACCCTTCGTGAGGATATCGATGGCTTCTTGCTTTTGCTTGACGCTACGGGCGAGAACATCGACGCACATTTCGTCGGTAATGGTTTCTTCGATCTGGGCAGGTGTGGCGCCAGACTTCATGGCCTCGTTCTTGATGTCGGAATGGAGGGTCCGGAGCGTTCCGAGAGTTTCGGCGTCGTGGGCCTTCATGGCGGTCTTGATATCGTCTTTGATTTTTGTCAGCAATGCACTGCTCATAGTTTTCCCTGGCGGTTTACGCCCCGCTCCTGGCGTCTTGGTTAAAGCTCTAAAAACACGCAACGAGCCACCGGTGGTGGACCGGCGACTCATTTCAAATCAAAACCCTATGATTTCCGGGGCCGTCAGACCGACAGGCCCGGATGCCCCGCTACAGACTAGTAGAGGCGCTTGCGGTTCTGGTCAGCGATTTCCTTGAGGCGCTTGCGACGGGCGGCAGTTTCGATGCGCTTCTTTTCTTCGGAAGGCTTTTCGAAGCGCTGGCGCTTCTTGACATCGGAAATGATGCCGTTCTTTTCGCAGGACTTGGTGAAACGCTTGAGAGCGCGTTCAAAAGGTTCGTTGGACTTAACAATTACGCCGATCACGATGATCCTTTGGTTGAGTTGGTAATTCGTTTTTGGATAGCCAAATATATTTAACTAGCCGAAATTCGTCAAGGGAGAGTGCATTTTTGCGCATTTTCCGCATTTATAACTTGCGGATTGACAAAGACTTATGTATATTATGGCAGAACACGGCCAAAAGTGTACTTTTGGAGATTTTAACAAGAAAAACGGAGATTTCAATGAAATCACTTTCGATTTCCACCCTGATTACCGCAGCTTTTGCCTGCTTCATGCTGACCGCATGCGACAGCAGCGAAGAAGATGTCGTTCCTCAGATGACCATCAAGAGGCCCGCCAAGGCCGCCGAAGCTAAGGCCCCGGCAGCAGACGAACCCGAACTGGTGCCCATTAAGTCCCTCTCCGCAAAGAAGGACAAGGCTGCCAAGGCCGAAAAGGTGCAGCTCCCCCCGGGTAGCGTCAAGCCCGAAGAGGACGGCCAGTACGTGATTCAGGTCAGCATCCAGTCCTCCAAGAAGGCTGCCGATGCCATCGTCAAGAAACTTGCAGAACAGGATATCGAAGCCTACGTGGTGGAAGTGGAAAATCCGGGTGAACTGGAAGGAACGTTCTACCGCGTCCGTATCGGATATTTCTCCACGATTCAAAGGGCCCAGGCATACGGTCAAGACGTTTTGGCCCAGCTGAACTTCAGCTGGTGGGTCGATAACAGCAACAACGACGAAGTCGGCAAGCCGGGTTCTGACGATGAATCTGCCCCGGCAGCACAACCCGCTACTCAACCGGCACCTGCTGCTCAGCCGGCACCTGCCGCACAGCCTGCTCCTGCTGCCAAGCCTGCTGCTCAACCGGCTCCCGCCGCTCAGCCTGCTCCTGCCGCTAAGCCTGCTGCTCAGCCGGCCCCTGCCGCACAGCCTGCTCCTGCTGCTAAGCCTGCTGCTCAACCGGCTCCTGCCGCACAGCCTGCGCCTGCTGCCAAGCCTGCTGCTCAACCGGCTCCCGCCGCTCAGCCCGCTCCTGCTGCTAAGCCTGCTGCTCAGCCGGCTCCCGCCGCTCAGCCCGCTCCTGCTGCTAAGCCTGCTGCTCAGCCGGCCCCTGCCGCACAGCCCGCTCCTGCTGCTAAGCCTGCTGCTCAACCGGCTCCTGCCGCCCAGCCTGCTCCCGCACCGGCCGCCAAGCCTGCAGCCCAGCCCGCTGCTCAGCCCGCTCCCGCACCGGCCGCCAAGCCTGCAGCTCAGCCCGCCACTCAGCCGGCTCCCGCACCGGCTGCCAAGCCTGCCGCTCAGCCCGCTGTTGACGACGACTGGGAATAAATTTTACGCTTAGTTTTTCTTGTGGGTTCCGCGATTCTCTCGCGGAACTTTTTTGTTATCATAAAACCACCTAAAATCCTATATTTGTCATCATGCCTACTAAAAAGCCCAAAGTTTTCGTTGTACACTTAGGATGCGCCAAGAATCAGGTCGATGCAGAAAACCTGGTTGGTGAAATGCTGCACGCCGGTTTTGTAACTTGTGACAGCGCAGCGAAGGCAGACTACATTCTGGTAAACACCTGCGGGTTCATCGAGGCCGCCAAGGAAGAATCCATCAACGCGATTCTCACGCAAATCAAAGGCAAGAAGGCAAAACAGAAACTGATCGTGTCGGGTTGCCTCTCGGGCCGCTACGGCGACGAGCTCATCAAGGAACTGCCCGAGGTGGACTACTGGGTAGGCACGTACAAACCGGGCGAACTTCTGAAAAAGATGGGAATAGTCGCCCCACAGAGTTGCGACGCCGAAAACCTCCCGCGCATGAACTTGGGCGGATTCAAACACCACGCCTACCTGAAGATTGCGGAAGGATGCAACAGACGATGCGCCTACTGCGCAATCCCGCTAATCCGCGGAAAGCAGGTTTCGCGCAGTATCGAAGACATTGTGGCAGAGGCCAAGGAACTTGAAGCCCAGGGTGTGCAAGAAATTACTCTTATCGCGCAAGACACGACCTACTTCGGGCGCGAAAAAGGCAAGAAGGGCGGCACGCTGGCCCAGCTTTTGAAGGCGATTCTCGACAACACGAACATCCCGTGGATTCGCACGCTCTACTGGTATCCGATGTTCGTGGACGATGAACTACTGGACCTGATGGCAAACGAGCCGCGTCTCGTGAAGTACGTGGACATGCCTATCCAGCACGCCAGCGACAACGTGCTCAAGAACATGAAGCGGAACTACCGCAAAAAAGAACTTGTCGACATTCTGCACAAGATTCGTGAGCGCATTCCAGGAGTTACGCTCCGCACGACGGTTCTTGTCGGGTTCCCCGGCGAAACGCACGAGGACTTCGAAGAACTGATGGAACTCTTAGAAGACATTCAGTTCGACCACCTGGGCGGATTCGTGTTCAGCCCCGAAGAAGGTACGCCCGTGATGGGCATGGACCTGCCCGCCGTAGACGATAGCGAGGCCCGCGCAAGGCTTGACGCCGTGACGGATCTGCAAGAAGAAATCGACGCGGAACATGCCGAAGCGATGATCGGAAAGACGGTCCGCATCATTATCGACCAGGAAGCCGAAGAAAGCGAATACCACTTTTACGGACGCACCGAAGGCAACTCCATGGAGAACGACGACATCGTGAAGGTGCTGGAAGGCGACGCCAACGTTGGCGAATTCCGCGACGCACTAGTGGTAGACGCCGAACCGCACGAGCTTATCGTAAAACTTATCTAGTGATGCGATTAAATTTAATCTTCGATTAAATTTCCACCTTTGGGCTCGGAAGTGGGCAAGCGAGCTTGCCCGTTTCACTCGCCCTGGCAGGTGGTCGAACGTTGCATTCTCTTCTAAATCACAGGTATAAGAAAGGGCCCCGTAAAGGGCCCCCTCTTATACCTGTGATGCGATTCGAACGCATGACCTCTTCCTTCGGAGGGAAGCACTCTATCCAAACTGAGCTACACAGGCGAACGTGAGCAAATATAGTAAATCCTGTGATGCGATTGTATTTAAATCTTCGATTTAAATACCCACCTCTCGGCTCGGAAATGGGCAAACCAGTTTGTCCATTTCTCTCGCCTTGCTCGGTGGTCGAACGCATGACCTCTTCCTTCGGAGGGAAGCACTCTATCCAAACTGAGCTACACAGGCAAGTGTGAGCAAATATAGTAAATCCTGTAATACCCACAAAAAAGCCCGCACTTACGCAGGCTTTTCTTTATTACCGTTCGGAACGTTCGCGTTCCTTTTCACGTTCACGACGACGCTTTTCCGTATCGTCCGGGAAGAGCTCCGGCAGAGCGTAACCAATCATAATGCCAAACACAATACCTGTTTTACTCATCCCATCAGGATTTACAACTCTCGACACATACTCCTTGTGGATCTTGTCGTAAGTGTAGCTAATATTATCTTCCTTCGCCTTTCCAAGTTCGGGAGCATAGTACATACCCACAGAGAACTGCAGGAAATACCATTCATTGGTCAGGTAGGTAATGAGAGCGTCAAACTGGAAACCATTCACCTTGATCAAAGGACGCATGCCGTCTTCGGGTTTTACGTCATGATCAAAATAAACCGTACCATAAGAGACGGACAGACCTAGATGAAGCGGGTTCTTAGGGAACAGGTAATAGTTCAAACCGACCTTGTAACCCGTACCGCCCTCAAGTTCAATATCATCAAAATCGTTGTCCGTTCCCTTAGGCAGGAATCCGAAGGATCCATACAGACCAAAATGCCAGCGAGTGATGTATTCGGCACCGGCACCGAAGCCCATGCCCATACCCGTTTCGCCCATAAAAGGAGCACGAGCACCCATACCGATTTCCAGCATCAGGCGGTCCTTGAGCCAGTCACGACGGCGCAGGGAGTTTGCATATTCGTCAGCACGCTGGTCTTCTTCAAACTTCTTACGAGCGGCCATGTCATCTCTTTTAGACCGGCTTACATACGAGTCCTCGGCCTCTTCAAATTCGTCGCCGCTAGATTCGGACGCACTAGGAGCAGCCTCGGTAGTCGCAGCAGAATTGCCTGCAGAAACAAAATCACTATCATCAAATTCGTCGTCTTGCGCCCACGCGAGAAACGCCATCAAGCACAAAGTCAAACACATTTTTTTAAGCATAACGCCTCTGATTATAAATCGCCTTTGGAATATAACTTTTTTAGAGGGATTTATCCATTCACCAAGTGTAAAAGTTGCTTTAACCTTTGAATTTTCATAAAAAACAGCATTTTTTGCAGAATTGCCGCCTTATTTTCGCTCAATCAGCCGCGCCTTTATAGACCCAAGCGCTATTTCGCACTCCATGAGCACCGGGATTCGGCGATCGTCGTCGGTGAACCAGATGAAGATGCGCCCCTTGGAATTGAAGATACCATCCCCATCCAGCATGGGTTCCACTTTGATGGTCTGAAGCTTGCCGAAGTCCGTTTTCAGGGTTTCATGACCATGGACCACCACCTTAAGTTCGTATCGTTTTTTTCCGCTTACCGCCGAAAAACGGGAAGTGTCCCCCACCGTAAGTGGCATCGTGCGCACAAAGTAGAACGCCGACATGATACTGTGTTCCATTCCCTGAATGGCGACTGCTGTATCGGCAGAGCGCTTCACCTTGCGGGTCTTCATGTCGGTAAAGACGGTGTCCGAAAGCCAAGCCTTCTCGCCCTTGCGGTCGAATCTAATCACGGAAGTGTTGTGGTAACTTCCTTCATGAAGCCGTTTGCGGAATACCTCGGTCATAAGACCCTTGTTGCGCACACGGGTGTAAATGGTGTCAGCCACCGGATAAATTTTGTTGATAGTCTTGTTGCCGGTGGCAAAAGTGAGAAACTCCGTTTTTCCATCGGCTATCGGTTTAACCTCTAAAGTCGCATAACCCGCCGTGACAAAGCCCCAGCTAAGGCTGAAAGTCAACTTTTCGCCCTTCATCCACGGGGCTTGGATCTCCGGCAGGTTCGGTTCACCGGCGAAAGACGCCGCCACGAGGAACGCCGTGAGAAAGACGATAGACGATAGATGATAGACGATAGACGAAAACATCAAGACAACCAAGTCCAAGACTAAGAAAAGACTAGCCGACAAACGAAAGTGAGAAGTTTCTCTCGTCTTTCGTCTGTAGGGCGAAGCCCGTTCTTTCGTCTAATCAATATCTCCGAGGCTCTTGCGGTAGGCGATGAGCTTTTCGCGGACAGCCAGGTCTGCGATGGCGACGATGTGGGCAGCGAGGTAACCGGCATTCTTGCCGTTGCCGATGCCGACCGTTGCCACCGGGATTCCCGGGGGCATCTGCACGATGGAGTGCAGGGCATCGACGCCGTTGAGCGGGCCGCCGGCGCAGGGCAGGCCGATAACGGGAAGAATTGTGTGCCCTGCGAGCACGCCCGGGAGGGCTGCAGCGAGGCCAGCGACACCGATGAGGACCTGGAGGCCTCGCCCGGCGGCTTCGCGAGCATACTTCGCGGTGGCATTCGGGGTGCGGTGTGCGGAGAGGATGTTGAATTCCCACACGATGCCGAAGCTGTCGAGCACGGCGGTGATTTTATCTACAGTTTCCTGGTCGGACTTGCTACCCGCAACGATACCGACCTTTGCATTTTCTTTCAAATCCATTTTGTTACCTCTTTTATAAGTCATAACAGAGCCTTAACAACGTCATGGCGGATCCAGTTTTCACGTCATGGCGGACCTGATCCGCCATCTAGATTCCGGGTCAATCCCGGAATGACGTAAAAGGCGAAAACCGGAATGACGCTATTGGCCAACCCTACTTCGCCATCTTGGCGAGACGGGCCAAACCCTTCTTGCCGATGTCCTTGCGGTAGAACCTGCCTTCGAACTGAACCTTCTCGGCGGCTTCGTAAGCGATGTCGAGAGCGGCCTGGAGCGTTTCGCCATGGCCCACCACACCGAACACGCGGCCACCGTTCGTGACCAGCTTGCCGTCCACCATCTTGGTGCCGGCATGGAGCACCTGGGCGCCATTCTTTTCGGCTTCTTCGATACCTGTAACAACCTTGCCCTTTTCGTAGGAACCCGGATAACCGGCGCTGGCAAGCACGACGATTGCGGAGCTGCCCTTCGGAGCCTTCGGGGCGCCGAGCTTGGCGAGTTCACCCTTTTCGGCAGCATCGAACAACGCGAGCACATCGCCGTCGTAGAGCGGGAGCACAATCTGGCATTCGGGGTCACCGAGGCGGCAGTTGTATTCCACGACCTTCGGGCCCTTCGCAGTCACCATGATGCCCACGTAGAGCACGCCCGTGTAGGGCTTGCCTTCGGCGGCCATGCCCTTGAGGGTCGGTTCGATAATCGTCTTCTTCACTTCGTCGAGGAGAGCGTCCGTCACCACCGGAGCCGGGCTGTAGGCGCCCATGCCGCCCGTGTTCGGGCCCTTGTCGTCGTCAAAGACGCGCTTGTGGTCCTGGGCAGAAGAGAGAATCACATAGTCCTTGCCGTCGCAAACCACGAAGATGGAGGCCTCTTCGCCGTCCATGAATTCTTCAATCACGACCGTCTTGCCGGATTCGCCGAAGACCGCCTTGTCGCCGAGCATTTCTTCGACAGCGTCGTTCGCTTCCTTGTCGGTCATGCAGACGATTGCGCCCTTGCCCGCAGCGAGGCCCGACGCCTTCACCACGATCGGAGCCGGGTGTTCGGCAAGGAACTTCTTGGCGGAGGCGAGATCGGTGAAGGTTTCGAAGGCTGCCGTCGGCACGCCATACTTCTTCATGATATCCTTGCTGAAGGCCTTGGAGCCTTCGAGCGCGGCAGCAGCCGCAGTCGGGCCGAAAGCACGCAGCCCGCGACGGCGGAATTCATCCACCACGCCGGCGACTAGCGGAATTTCGGGGCCGATGACCGCGAGGTCAATCTTTTCGGCAACCGCGAGGTCAGCGATCGCCTTCGGGTCGGCCACATCCACCGGCACGCACTTGCCGAGGTTAGCCATGCCCGGGTTGCCCGGAGCGCACACGAGAGTGTCGCACATCGGCGACTTCTTGACTGCAAGAGCGATGGCATGTTCGCGACCACCGCTACCAACGACGAGAATATTCATAAGCGAGTCCTTATACTTGTACGGGGGGGAAATGTAGAAAAAAAGGGCATCCATTAAAAACCAAATCGACTTTCAAAACCCCAATAAAAGCCTTTAGGGTCCATGCCATTTATAAAATAGTGAATATTCACTGACGAACCATTCTTTTCCCTAAAATCATTAATTAAAATGTTACGAGCGTCATCCGACCAATACTGATAACCAAATAAAAGATTTATATCCCACAAAAAATTAAAACTATTCCATATCAAACCCAACGAAACTGACGATGAGAACCCAATGTCAAAGCTTGAACTTTTACTTTCTTTACTACCATAACTTTTGTCATTTGCGAATTTAAAGACTGGAGATTCAATAGTTTGTATATACGGAGAAAAACTATTTAAGGGAACATTCCTATGTTTTAGTTTTGACCCTGAACGAACCGGTATAATTAAATGTCCCAAATAATAACGGTAACCTGCGCCTAAACTTGTTACGCTTCTAAAGCCCTCCCAATCTTTTTCGCCCAAATTATCTTGAATGTCAAAAAAAACGCATAAAAGTGGTCAAATTGAATATCAATGAACCATTGTATGAATTTTCTTTTTCAAGAGTAAAATCAAATAGAAGAGCACCAAAAGCTGGCAATATCAAATCCGCTACCGTAAAATGGCTTATATAGAAGTTTATCGTTGGCGGAATAGTATCAGTGCTATACGTATAACGTTTCTCTGACGTTTTGCTCAAATCTACCGAAACGGAGTCTTTTTGAGCAAAAGCCGTCGCGATACCAAACGCAAGAATTATGAGAATAAACTTTTTCATAAATCCTTTACATCTTCTCCATAAAATTCACGAGACGCTGTTACCTCTTCAGATACTTCGTGCCACGCCCGGCGCCGACAGTCGTGATGACTCCGCTTTTCAGCATCTTTCCCAAAACATATTCAACAGTAGTCGGGCTGACATCGGGAAGAATTTTGCATATATCGGATTTCGATATCGGGAGAAGACTATTCAATACGGTCGCCTCGATACGTGACGACTTTGTTATCTTGTTTGAATTTACAGTCGCAAAGCGTTTATCCAATTCCTGATAGCACTGGTAAAGCATACTTAAAAAGTGCTGAACGAACGGGAAGTAGTCATTGTGACTCTCGTGCCAATTCACGGAAGATTCCCGCAACGATTCGTAATACCACGACTTGTTCTTATTGATTTGCTCTTCGTAAGAAATGTACTTGCCGACATCGTAGCCATTCTTGTACAAAAGAAGTAGCGAGAGCAATCGTGACATTCTGCCGTTTCCGTCCCTAAATGGATGAATGCACAGGAAATCAAGCATCACGCACGGAATCAGCAACAGCTTGCTTATCGCGTCATCAGCCGCAGCGTCCATGTAAGCGAGTTCAAGTTGTTCCATCGCCTTTTGCGTTTCTACTGCACGCACAGGCGCAAAACGAATCTTGCGCATTCCCGACTTGTCGATTTCCAGAATCACGTTGTCTTCGTTCTTGAACGCGCCTCCGCGACTTTGGGCAACTTGTGCTAGAAGCGTCCGATGCAGAGAAAGCATGCTCTGCACTGAAAACGGAATATCACTATAGCCGGTATGGATAAGCGAAAGCGCATCACGATAACCCGCAATTTCTGCTTCGTCGTGATTGAGCGGAGCGCTGTTTTGGTTCACAATTTGAGCAATTCGATCATCGCTAGTAATGATGCCCTCAATGGCATTTGAACTTTTGACGGACTGAACTTTGGCAATGGATTCAAGTTCCGTGAAAATTTCCTGATGGGACTCCTTGCGAAACGATGCCATCGTCCTTAACGACGCAATAGAGGATGTCGTATTGACCAAATTTGCGGGCAAAACCCCGTTTTTCAAGAAGGAATAGTCAAACTTATGCATAGCCGAGTCCTTTTCTGCATACAATATAGCACTTTTTATGCAGAAAAACCACATTATCTGCATATTTTTTCTAAAATTTTATGCAGAAACGTGTTTTTTCAGGAATCATTGTATATTTAACACACACTTTCAACCCCGAGACACGTATGGAAGAGACTTTCAAGACCAAAGGCGTTTGCGCGACGACAATTCAGTTCACGCGCGACGGAGACAAAATCAGGAACATCCGCTTTACGGGCGGATGCAACGGGAACTTGAAGGCGATTGCGAAACTCTGCGAAGGCATGAGCGCCGAAGACATCGCGGCAAAGCTCTTGGGCAACACCTGTGGCGGGAAGCCGACTTCATGCGCCGACCAGCTCGCCCGCGCCGTCCTCGGGAAAGAAGCGTAATATCTTAAACATTACCGTTTCTTGAATACGGCGATTTCGGCATCGGCGCCGTTTTTGCCGTATTCGCTCACGAGAATGTAGCGTTCGTCGCAGGCGATTCCGAAGCAGCGGCCTTCGGCACCAATCTTTTCGACCTGGTTGCCCCAGTAGCTTGCGTTATCGTCTAAAAGTTTGACGCTGTTGCCGTTGATCTTGTATTCCTGATTGATGAACGAGCCCTGCAGAACAAAGAGGTTGTCGATTTTCGGCATGTCCTTGATACCGAGAGCATTGACTTCTTCAATGAACTTCTGCTTCATGGGCGAGGTGGCGTGCGGAAGTTGGTCCGCGGGGAGTCGCCAGCGCTTGAGCGTCGGGAAGTACTTGCGAAGCTCCGCCTTGTACTCTTCGCGGGAAAGGCTCTTGCCTGTATTCTTGTTGAATTCATCGACGAACTGCGAGCAGAATTCGACCATCTGCTCCATGTTGAAGTCGCCGGTGAAGGCTCCGTCTTTATAGCAGTAGATGCAGTATTCTTCGTTCTTGCTGCCGTCAGCGTTTGTGCCCAAGATTTCTGGTGTGAGCGGCATTCCGCAACTCTGACAAAATTTCATTTCCATAAGTTCTCCTTTATTTGTTAATCCTTGACGAAAGACCCGATTTCTACCAAATTGCCTTCGGGATCGGCGACGTAGCAGGTACGCCGCCCCCACGGTTCCGTAGTCGGCGGCATGACGCTTTTTGCTCCTGCGGCAGTGACTTTGGTGTATGCCTTACCGACTTCGGCATAGCGCTTTGTCGAGCCGTAGCAGCTACCGTAGATGATAATAGTGTTCATCCGATTATAATCCTTTCTTTGAAGCTTTATCACACCACATCATATCCCGCATCAGACAAGACTTTCAGCGCTTTCTCGAAATTTTCGGCTTTCACAAGGATATAATCCGTATTGAAAGTGGATATCGCAAAAATTCCAACGCCATTTTCTGCAAGAATAGCCGAGAGTTTCGAAAGGATTCCTATAAGAGAAAAATCCTTACCTGTATCAACATCACTAACGTCCGCTACTTTACAGACTGTTAGTTTGCGATCCAATTTCTTTAATTTCATAAAGTCGATCCTTTATTTCAAGGCCTTGCTTATCGGCTATATTTTGCAATTCTTTATCGCAGAAAGTGAACCTTCGGAATACGCCTTTTTGATGCAGTTTGCGACGGAATCGGCCAAGTCAACAATTTCTTGGGGAATTTCGATTTCCGCGTTGTCATCTGTGCTGTCTTTTTCGGAAGGTGTGTTTGCCTTGATAATGGAATCGGCGACTGCCTGAGCAATGGAATCTGCAACAGCCTGCGCTATAGAATCGGCCAGAGCGCGTTCTTCAGCCCTGCGGTCTTCGGCATTTTCGTAAACTTGTGCAGAAACGCGGTTTAATTCGACACCGTTCCTGCTAACAACCCTGACAACGCCGTCATGAATTCCATAGTAGAATGCAGAAATATTGCAAAGATTCATGCCGCTATCAGGCACACTGAAATACAGGATGTCGTAGAAAGTGGTATCAAGCACTTTCAGGGAATCCAGGAATTTTAGCGAATAGCCCTCATTGTTTTTTGCGGGCAAGCGAGGCTCTTCAAAAATAATTTTCGGATTTTTCTCGACATCGTAAATATCAAACCGAGTCTGATTCGGGTGACAAACAATTTGGACGGAACCTCCGTCAGAGTTGGGAGCTACATATAGCCCGATATTGATAGCGGATGCCATCGCCTTGGCTTTATAATCCACAAAAGGCGTTTCTTTTACCCCAAACTCGGCGGATTGAAACAACTTGTCGACAAATTTGACGGAGTCAGCGAGATAAATGACGGAATCCTTGCTGAAGCCCTTTTCGGCATTCCACAGAACTTGCATGTCTTCGGTGAATTCGGGCAAATCATTGCCTTCGCCGCATGCTGCAAAGAACGCCGGAATAGCGAGGCTGATTGCGCAAAAAAATGCTCGGAGGTTTTTATTTTTCATCAGTCGTCCTCCTCGTTGATTGCAATATGGCTTCCGTCTTCCAATTCGATCTTCAAGATTCCTTTTTTGGTGTTGTAGTAAAGCTTGGCGTCAGATTTGACCGAGGCGTCTTGATAATAATCCTTGTCGGGTTGTTCGTTTTTTCTCCCGTTGCTTACGGCAACGCCCGTGTATACGACTCCATTGATTTTCATGGTGTCGATGTAAGAAGAATCGGAACCAGGCACGTTTTGGAGAGCGAGGGGATTCGGGAGCGAAAAGGTGTACTGCCCGAAAACCACATCGACGCTTCCACTGTTCTTTTTGTCTTCTTCACTATAATAAAAGGTGGGGGCCTGAGCGGCAAGCAAAATGGAATAGATGGGGTATGCCGATTCAAGCGTTGTAACCAAGTGTTTTTGGCAAATGTGGTCAATGGAATTTTCCCTCTCGGTAACAGTAAGGGAAAACAGGTAACCGTCTGAATGTTTGAAAGGGATTTTCTTGCCTTTTTTATAACCGCCAAAATCAGCGGCATAACCTTCGATGTTGGAATTATCGCTGCACCTTTGACTGTAAGTTTCGCTAGACGAAACAATATCGCCACAAGCGCAAAGCAAAACGAGCGCGGGACACGCCAAAAAACGCATTTTGAAAAACAAACTCGACATAGATATAAAATAAGTAATTTTTATCCATTGTCAAGTTTTTTTACCCCACGTCCACATCGGGGGCGATGTGAACGCTGTATTCGGGGAAGGCTTCGCCGACATCCTTGGTGAGGGTCGCAACGCCTTCTTCGGGGGTGATGGCGAAACTCATGACCACATCGAAGCGGAGTGACTTTTCGGCCACATCCACGTAGAATCCGTGCATCTGGAGCGCCCATTCGTGGGACTTCACGATTTTCAAGACATCGCTACGGATTTTGGCGACTTCGTCGTTCTTGGTGTTGTGCGAATAAACTCCCACGCCCGCAAGCAGGATTCCCGTTTCCTTATAGACTTTGGCCTGCAGCTTGCGCGTAAGCACGTCCAGTTCCTCGACGGTCATGGTGTCGGGCAGTTCCAGGTGCACCGAGCCGATGGACTTGTTCGGGCCGTAATCGTTCAGAATCAAGTCGTAGGCACCGCGCACGGGCTCTTCGGAGGTAAGAATCGCCTTGATTTGCTTGACGGTTTCCTTGTCGGCGCGCTTGCCCAAGATATCGTCCAGCGTATCCTTGAGCATCTCGATGCCGGACTTGATGATGAACAGCGAAATCAGCACGCCCACGTAGGCCTCGAGCGAAACGCCCGTCGTCACGAACACGATGGCAGAGGCCAGCACCGACGCAGAAAGGATGGCGTCGAACAAGGCGTCGGCACCGGAGGCCACAAGCGCACCGGAATTCACGCGCTCGCCCTGACTCTTTACGTACTTGCCGAGCACAAGTTTTACCACCACGGCGGCAGCAATAATCACCAGCGATATCGTAGAATAGTCGGCGGCTTCGGGGTTTATGATTTTCTTGACGGATTCCACGGCGGAGGTGCCGCCCGCATACAGCACGATGGCGGCCACAATCATGGCGCTCAGGTACTCGATGCGTCCGTAGCCCAGCGGATGCTTTTTGTCGGCGGGCTTGTTCGAAAGCTTTGCACCCACGATGGTAATGACCGAGGAAAGCGCGTCGGAGAGGTTGTTCACCGCATCCAGCGTGACGGCGATGGAGCCCGTGATAAAGCCGATGGCGGCCTTGAACGCCGAGAGCACCACGTTTGTAGCGATGCCCACGATGCACGTGCGCACAATGACCTTGCTGCGATTTTCAATTTCGTTGTCAATCATAAGAAAACCTTTTTTCAATATAAAAAATTTCTCGGCCATACTTTGATTGCGCTCAACATAGGCTCCATGGATGACAATCAAAGAATCTTTTATTATTTTCCTTTCCAACAATCAAAGGACTTTGTATGACAATAAGCGTTGCCGAATGGACCTGCCCCGAATGCAAAACCAAGAACCGTGAAACCTGTAACGCCTGGATGTACGGCAGCCCTATTCGGCAGTGCAAGGCATGCCGCAGTGAATACCTGGACCGACGATTCCGCGAGGTGGCCATTGACGGTTTTGACCCCCGAAGCAACAACCCCAAATTTTACATGAAGGGAGCCTTGTTTCTCCTTGTATTGGCACTGGTTGCCGGAGGTCTTGCCTTCTATCAACACACCAATGGTTACTATTCCGTAAAAGTCCTTGCAGTTGCTGGAGCTTCGGCGCTGGGCTCCCTTGCATGCCTTGTCATGCTCGCCCGTATCAAGATGGGATTCCAGTCCAAGGACAATGAAAAATATATGGCCGAATCCAAAGCCCGACTGGCAGACCCAGCCTACGTGGAGAAACTGAGAAAATACGGCTACAAGGTATAAACCCGCAATTTACGCACAAATGAAAAAGCTTTTGATAATAGTTTCTCTGCTCTGGGCAGCCAACGCACTTGCTGAATCACAGGAGGAACTTTATTATCGTGCGCTCAAGGCCGAAGAGGCTGGCGATATTCCCCACGCGCTGGACTTGTTTGATTCAGCGGTGGCGGTATCAGGACCATACACAGCAGAAATTCAAGAGATTATCGATGATTATCAAAGTGTCTTGAAGGAATCCGACGAATACTCCGCAGACGGCTCCTCCCAAAGTCCCTGGTCGTTTCACACTTACGGCACCATCAACTACAGCGGCCTGCACTACAAGAAAAAAGGATCCTCTGACGCCGAAACCGGAGGCGAAGCCGACGCATCAATAAACGCATCTGTAGAATACGAATCCCAAAACTGGAGTCACGCGTTAGAATTGAATGTATCGGGAGATTGGTTTATCGACAAGGACGACATGCCCTCCCTGGACACAAACTCCTGGGAAACTTCGGTCGGCATCGGGTACAGTCTCATCGGAAACGCCTTGATTCTAGATATCGGTGCAAGTATAAACTTTTCAGAAAATGAAGAATGGAATCCCGACTTTTATATCTGGGCAGAAAGGTACCTTGCACAAAGCGGCAAGCAAAAATTCGGTCTCGCCACTAGCGCCTACAAAAATTTCGACGGCCCGACATCGGCATCATTCTACGGCACGTGGCACCGCTTTGCCAAATACGGATGGAACAGCACCATCTACGCAGGAGCAAGGTATGAATCTGACTCGCTCAGTTCCCTGTATATTCTAAAATGGCTCGGGCCTTCTTTAAGGCCATCTGTTTCGTATAAGTTTAAAACAGACATTTCCGTCGAGACAAAGTTGAACCTGTTCTACGGATTTGTGATTGACGAGCCCGACACAGACTACGACGGCATACAAAAGTTCAGCGGCTCCTGGGCGTTCAACATCTCATGGAAACCGGGTATGTTCGGAACCTTTATCGGGTTCGAGCAACTTTACCGGCATTACCTCAACACATCGGAATACAGCATCGGCTATCCTAAATGGAGCCTCCTGTCCAAATTGAAGGCCGGAATCAGGTGGAATATTTAAAAAGGACGCACGTGGCGCCCTTTTACATAACTAAAATGCTCGCAAAGAATTACTTGTGGCGGCCTTTGCCCTTTTGATTTTTACGGGCTTCCTTTTCGGCCTGCTTGGCTTCTTTACGTTCAGCCTTTTCTGCAACCTTGGCCTCTTTGCGTTCGGCCTTGCTGATTTCTTTCTCTGCCTTCATGGCTTCTTTATCGGCCTTTTTGGCCTCCTTTTCGGCCTGCTTGGCTTCTTTGCGCTCGGCTCGAGCAGCGGCGCGTTCTTCTTTCAACGCCTTCATTTCGGCCTTGTGGTTGGCAATTTCTGCCTTTTTAGCGTCCTTGCGCTCAAAGCGTTCCTTGGCACGATCGGCCCTGGGGTCCTGCTTTTCGATCGTGCTTGCGGACTCGTCGCCAGAAACCTCCTGCACGGCGGCATTTTCTGTAGCAGAAGTGGTTTCATCTTGGGCAAAAGAGGCGGCCGCAAAGAAGCCTACTAATGCCATTGTCATTGCTGGAATCATTTTCATAATGAACCTCGTGTGTTTAATTCTACCCCCTATGTCTTGAAAATTACCTCATTTTTGGGAGAATTGCGAGGCTTTTTTCTTGCATTTGAACAGAAAATTTCGGGGAAACCACGCAGCCAAAGGTCAAACGGGAAGAAAGCTCCCATTTTTCAAATAAGCTTGCTATTTTATCCTATTCGGCAAACGTGAAGCGGATTACCCACATGTCGGCATCGCTGCCCGCACGCACGGGCGGCCCCCAGCAGTCCACGCCGGCACTCACCAGCCAGCGGACACCATCTAGCATGCCTTCGCCAAAGGCAAGACGCCACACGAAGTTGATGACGATAGTTCCTGGAAAAAACTGTCCGTCGTGAGTGTGTCCCGAAAGGGCAAAGTCCGGCAAACGACCGGAATATTCAGGCTCGATTCCCTTGGGCTGGTGGTCCATCAGAATCCAGGAACGAACGCTATCATTAGGAGCAAGACTTGCCAGAGGAACACGCTCTATCCCGCGAGAGCGGGCCACCTGAAAGTCGGTACGGCCTGTAAAGCAAGCCTGTCCGATACAGGCGCTAGAATCGTCCAGCACCACAAAACCCACCTTGCGCATCCAGGCATCAGGATCGGAACCGCCCCTCTCCTGCATGGATTCGTGATTTCCGTTGATCGCCACGGCGGCCACTTTCGCCTTGGAGGTGAGTTGCCTGAACAGGGAGTCATAACCCCATTCGTCCAGCTGCATCGTGGAAACATCGGCTAGGTCTCCCCCGAAAAGCAGGTAGTCCGGTGCGATGGAATCCACGCTAGCAATCATGCGTTCCAGTTTGACGCGTCTGAAAAGCGGGTCCACGTGGACATCGCTGAAAAATACCGCCGTAAAGCTGGACGGTGCCTGCAAGGTGACGACGGAGCTGTCTGTAACAGAACTATCGGCGACTGCAGCGGAATCCGTCGAAGCCACGACAACGTGGCGACTGGGCAATTTTACCGTCGTTTCTAGAAGCCTGTAGTTGCCGTTATGGGGAACTCCATAGACAAACAGCCCAACTGTCAACAAAATCGTCACAGCGAGCAAAATACGGCTGGCAAACGTCAACGTCTGGGGCGGCATCGCCTTTCGCAGAACAATACGGCGGGCGGCCCGGAACAAGTCCCACGGGATGTAAAAAAGGAGAGCCTGGCAAAGCCACACCGAAGTGAACGCTACGACAGCACAGCCAACCAGCGTGTCGCGGAAGAACAAGCCAAGGAATATGGAAACAAGAATCCCGAGGGCAATCAACTTACCCTTTTTGCCAGGAGCAACAGGACTCACGTTGGCATAAATCAGGACAAGGCCAGCGACTAGGATGAACAGGAAAATGAACATAGGGTAAAGTTAGTAATCCTACGGTTTCAGCGGTAGTTTGTTGTTCTCTGGGAGGCCGTCATTATTTGGGATTATATAATTTCTAGTCCTTAAACGAATAGTTCGTCTTTTGTAACGACCCCTTGTGCAATGTCGGAATACATTCCTTGCGAAAGGCCTTCGCTTGCAATCATTGTAATCCAGGGTGAATGGCGAAGTCCCGTTTCCTTGGAAAACGCCTCCCTGCGATTCAACAACTTTTGGTATTCGTCCTTGTCAATAGAATAAGGTGTCTGGCTGTATTTGATTTCGCAAAGATTGACGATTTTGTCCGCTCGTTCAATCACCAAGTCAATTTGAGCTCCCGGTGTAGAACTTTTACTGCGCCAAGCGTAATTGATTGTTGAAATGCCGTCGATTCGTAAAGCCTTTTTGATTTGCTGAATGTGCGACATGCAGATACGTTCAAACGACAGGCCCATCCAGGTATTGATTTCCGGAGTGTTGATGTGGTGCTGCCAATAATTGTTTTCCAATTCGGCCTTTTGGATAAATGTCAACCAGAAAATGCAAAAGAAATCCGCCAGTTGAAAAACGAAATCATTTTTCTTGATTTTCTTTTCACGGACGGGAATCTTACGCAGCAGGTCACAATGCACAAGGTCGTCTAGCTTTTTTCCGAGGAATGCGTTGTTCGAAACCTTAAGTGATTCGGCGAGTTCCTTACGAGTTACGCCGTGCTTGCTTTCGCAAAGTTTCTTGACAATTTCAATGTAGCCTTCTGGACGATTGTAGAGGGTTGCAAAAAGGCGCTTGAACTCGCGGCGCATTTTTTCATCGGGGCCGAAGAAAAGTCTGTCGATATTCTGCGTAAAGCTTTCCTTAGGAGAGAGAAGGCTCAAGTAGTAAGGTATGCCTCCGAACGCCATGTAAGCCTGCAAAATGATGTCACGATTCCACTGAAATCCGTTCTCGTTAAAGTACTCTTCGGTTTCTTTTAAGCAGAACGGATGAACGTGAATCTCTTGCGTGATACGGTCGTGAAGGCCGCCCTTGCTATCGACAATATTTGTAATCATCCAGCTTGTAGCACTACCACAGACAATCAAGGTGACGTTACTGAACAGAGATGCCCAGCTGTTCCAG
Source organism: Fibrobacter sp. UBA4223 (assembly GCA_002382975.1). Classification (GTDB taxonomy): domain Bacteria; phylum Fibrobacterota; class Fibrobacteria; order Fibrobacterales; family Fibrobacteraceae; genus Fibrobacter. The sequence goes on along the minus strand of DFTB01000017.1, from coordinate 99,676 downwards.
AAATAACCGACAGCCTTGGCGATGCCGGATTTTTTTGCGTCCATTGCAGGGAGTTCGTCCAAAAAGATGACGCATGGAGCCCCACTTTCGACACGGGGCTTCAAGGCTCTTTTTAGCAACTTGAAAGCTTCCATCCAGTCCTTGGGCTTTTCTTCCATGTCGTAACCGAAATCGTCCATGGAGTCGGAAAATGCAGCTAGTTGATCCTTTAGGGATCCGTCAAGGACTCCCGTCATCTTGAATGCAAAGTCGCTTCCGAAGAGCTGATTTATTAAAAACGTCTTCCCGACGCGCCGGCGGCCATAAAGGGCGACGAATTCAGCTTTAGGGCTGTCCTTTAGCGAAAGGAGTAATTTTTGCTCTTCTATTCTTCCGACAATCTTTTCCATACCTCTAAAATAGCATTTTTTTGTTAAAAAAGTGCTAAAACGATTAAAAATTGTGTCGGTTTAGCACTTTTTATTCATTTTATTGCTAAAACGACGCGAAAAGGGGTCGGTTTAGCAATGCTGAGTGTGCAAAACGAGGCGTGGGATGTTTTGGGAACTCAGCGAAAATGTGAATAATTTGGAAGAAGTGGCTAAAATGGGCTAGAAAAACGATTTTACAGAAAATAAAAAACCGTTTTTTGTCTAAAAAAGCCAAAACATTTTTTGGGAGTGAAACGATGGGCCGTCTAATCTCCACAAAACAACAATTTGAAGGTATTTTTATAAAAAAAGGGACTATTATGAAAATACGAATGAAATTTAATCCACCTTATCCTACGCTGGGTCGGCAACTACAAATCATAGCTCGCGTATTAGACACAGATTCAGTTCCAGGTATCACTAAAAAATTAGAACACCTTGCCAACGATCCAAGTATCAATCTTGATTCACTGATAGATGCAATAGAACAAGTATTTAAATTACCATTTGAGTATCCAAAAGTTTGTTCCGGCTCTATCGCTTCTACATATAACATATGCGAGGAATTCATTCAGCAGTTAAAAGAAGATTTTTTCATCATCAATCAAACGAATATTAATAGATGGCCTCCCGAAACCTTCCCTAATAGAAATGAATTGTATAAATCTTTTATCCCCTTTATCTGCGGAACGATTTATGCCTTTGTCAAAGAACTATTCAAGGATGATAATTTTACAAATAGAATCCTATTGACGGAAACGCCTCTCCAGGACGGACTCAATACTATTTTGAAGAAGTGTCCGCAGTTTATTGATTGCTTTCACAATACTGAACGAGATAAAGTCCAGCGATGGCTTGCGGGCAAGCAACTTCCCAATATGGGAAATCTATTTGACGTCATCAATAAAGCAAAGGATGTTCTTGGATGTCATTACATACTGTGCTGTGAAATTGCATTTGCTTCGCAACTTCTGCAAAAAACAGCCGAAATTGCTGAACCGGTATACAAGATTCAAGATTATTTCAAATCGCTAATTGAAAATTCCTCTTCAAATAGCGAAGATTTCAAGTATGACAATATTCATCTTGGAAAATGTTCTCTACTACAAAAACACTTTATTTGTGCACAAGATGGTGTACGATATTGCGCACAACAAAATCCACCAACAACTATCCTTGCTTTAGAGCAATTCGCAAGAGTTTGTGCCACACTGCAAATCAACAGTATTGCCGTAGAATGGCGGTTTAATCTCCTTTGGGTATTGTCCTTAATTTATGAAGGTAAATTTGATGAAGCATTAGAGACGCTTAAGACCGTTATGCCCAACCTTTTTTATACAACTGATATAATTCATACAGCTATTTATGTAATAGACCCCGAAAAAAAGAAAGGGCGCAGTTTTTTCCATATTGCCTTAGCCTTAGGAGCAATTTGCGAAGATCGGCCTTTTTTAAAAATGATGAAAACCTATGGTGTTATTTTTGGACTATTCGGGAAACCGATGGATGTCATCAAAGAATCCTATAATAAATTTCCTTACGTCAACAAAGATTCGCGAAGTATAGATGTTATCGTGGAAGATTGGGAAGTTGAGCAGTGGGCAAATGACTTTTTTATTCTTTTTTCAGAAAAAGATGTAAAAAACATTGAATCAATAAAAGACAAGAAAACAGATGTTCATTTGCCATTATTCATTGAGTGGGGAAAAGAGCCAAAAGTTCCTGTAAAGCCCTACAAGACGCCTTTTAAAATATCATGGAAGACTTATCCACAGTTAGTATGGTTTACTCAAATGAATGATGTTGATGCGGTAAAAACTCTGCTTGACGCAAATGTCGACGTCAATGCGTTATCCTCATCTGGAGAATCCGCCCTGTTATTCTCCATAGAAAGCATGGTCTATAACACCATCCCATTTAAACCTAAAGAAGGCAAGGAAATTTTCCATTTGATAGCGTCTCATCCCCATGATCGAAAGACTCTCCTTACCCCAACCAACAAAAAGAAATTAACCTGTCTCGGTCAAGCTATATTGACTGGAGAGGTTGATGTCGTTCAAAAACTCATTGAAATGGGCGCCGATGTAAACCAGATTCAATCAACAGATCAACAGAGTCCCCTTTATAGGGCAATTCAATATAGTACTATGCCGAATATAATTAAACATTTTCAAAATCCATGTTCATGGACGCCCGAAATGTTAGATGGCATAAGACGAGGATACGAGTTCTTTAGAAATATGACAAATGAAGAAGTTTATCGTTCTATGCTTTTGCAAAAAAACAACCCCATGTTAGAACAGGCCAAACAGTGGGTGGCTCAACATTTTGAAGAACAGCGACAAAAATGTTTATCTAAAGAGAAGATGTTCTCTATCGCCAAAGTACTTTTGGAGAATGATGCGGACCCAAACCAAAGACACGACGTCAATGGTCTTATTGGTTACACCCCCCTTATGATGGCGGCAGAAAAGAATTTAATTGATCTATTTGAATTAATGATAAAGCATGGCGGAAATCCAAACCAAACCGCACGAGACACAGGCCCATACAGTTCAACAATTTCATGCTGGGAAATAGCATATTCTTGGAAGTCAAATTCTATTCTCAAGTATCTTGAAGAAAATCGAGATCGATTCAAGTAAGAAATAAGTCTCCCTAAAAAGTCATGGCCGTGGTTCATACACCATGGCTTTTTTGCTCAAACATTTTTTGGGAGTAACTCGCTGTCTTTGTCATATTGAGTTTGGGAAGATGAAAATCTAGTTTCTTAATACTTCGATGTTGAAGTAAACAAACAAAAGGAATCTCTATGAAATCGAACCAATCCCAGGCCGATCTGAACCACCATGCGGACCAGATGAACCCGAATAATTACCAGTATCAAGCCCGTATGGATAATCATGCTGATCAGCTGAATTCTAACAACAAGCTTTATCAGGGGAGGAAGAAGTAATTAGCCGAAATCGAAGTGCATAAGCCCGTTTCAAAATAGTATTTCTAGTTGCATTAATTTGTAACAAGGAGCCCATTGGTTAAATGGGCTATGTACTTCTATTTCTTTTTTTTCTTTTATCGAATTCTTCTGAGCATTTTCTCATGAAACGAACAACCGTAGGCGATAAAATCGGATTGGAGTTTTCGGGCCACATAAATTGGGAAGAAAGCGTATTTCCTTTTCGGTTACATAGGAAATCTAGAAATAATTTCAGCTTAATGATGGATGTTCGTGTTGCTCTGTATCGATAGTGTTTTGTGTAGTTGTCTATTAATTTCTTTTTGAATTCTTCTGGATCAAGAAACCCCTTGTTTTCTTTTTTTGCACGATTGTATTCATCGGTTGCAAATTTATCGAGTTCATCATGAAAAGTTTTTCCGTTAAAAAAGCCTTCGCTCGTTTTTCCTACGCCGGTTTCCGTGTATTGTGGGGTCAATTGCGAAAGAAGAGAATCAATGCTTTCGTTGACTCTCTTCCATTCAGTTTCTATGGAGCTCTTTTTATTTTGACTTGTCATAGCACTTTTTTGCTAGGTTGGTCGCCTTTTCCAGTTTCTTTTGGTCGGCCTCATTCAATTTTTCAATTGAACCAAAATAGCAATGCAGCGCTCCGATTAAGCATGAGCAGTATTCCAATTTTTCGTTATAACCGGAAACTCCTTGTGTTCCGAAACTTCCGTTCATGCATTCTTTCATGAGTTCATATTCGACGGTTTTTTCAAAGCGTTCTTTTTTGGCGTCGCCAACCTCGCACACACCGGGTAGAAAAGCGAAGGAAAGTCCGCATGCGATAAGGCAAGTTAGGATAATTTGTTTCATTTGGAGGCTCCTTGGGTAAGAATGTTGTATTTCTTAAAATAATAAAAAAATTTACAAAGTGCTTAAAATTGAGAAAAAAACACCTTTTCCCCTAGGGGAAAGTAAAAACTGGTGAAAACTGGTAATGGATTCAAAGAGAAATTGGGAGTGAAGGGCAATGCCGCCCTTGAAAAAACAAGAAGCCATAATGGCGAAGGATAAAATATGAAAAATCAATCTGTTTTGCCTTTAAATCGCGCTTTTTCACAAAAATATGGCGCTCCCGGTCAAATTTTTTGCGAAAATGATGCTAAAAGTGAACTGGGTCGAATCAATGCGTTTCTTAAGGACTACAATCACGGGGTTACAGCGATAGCAGAATTTATAGCTTGTCGTTGTCGTTTTATTGCTGAAAAATACCCAAGTTTGAGATTGTCGGTAGTTGATATACTCCAATTTCTTGTTGAAAGGCGTCCTCGGGGAATTTACCTCCGGAATACAAATACGCGATATAGATCAGAATTCTCTGCTGAAGATTGGGAACGAGAGTCACTAAACAGGTATGAATCCTTGAAGCCGAGTGCATTCAAACTTTTGAATCGTCCTTTTAAGAAGGGTAAAGCTCATTCTAGGAATAAGTTAGGCGTAAATGCAAGTGAGGCGTCTACTGCGAATTTAAAGAACGAATTCGATATTATCCTAGTTGGCGGAAACGCATCAAAAAAAGAAGCCTTGGAAAAAGAATTAGGTTTTTTTGTACGACAAATCCTCGTTGAACGCAATGCTAAATCGTGTTCAAAGTTACGTGCGTTATGGAATGGTACGCATATGAGGGATTTCGGTGTTATTGTGTGTCTTTGCAAACATTTAGCGCATCGAGCAACTGAAATTGTTGATACCTGTTTTAAGGGACCCACAGACTGGATTGTTTATAAGGCGCATAATGATAATTGTAAGATAATTGCGGATGCGATAAAAGCGGCAATTAAAAAAAGTGGGAGGTGCGTATGATGAAAAACTCCTTCATCCACACACCGCTTCGCGTGTTGCTCGTGGGTAGCAATTTCTGCCGCAAGAATGAGCCGCGCGATGCTTATGGCGCGAGTTGCCTTGTCTCCGCGTTCCGGAATAGCCCGGCTAATGCGGGCGATACGCTTGATGTGTTCACTAGCGATTTGAATCGCTTTCAAAAATTGAACGGCGATTTCAATATCGACTGGAATCTCGTGGCAAGCGAGGTTGTCACTAGGGCGCTTATCGGTGGGTATAACGTAGTCGCATTCAGCGTTTTCGGCTGGTGCGAGAAGATGGTTGCGCTCGCTGGCGCAGAACTTCGCCGACGTGCTCCGGGCATTTTCATCATGCTGGGAGGAGCCTCCGTTTTCGGGAGTGAGGTGGAACTCCGCAGGCGCTTCCCTTTCGCGGACATGTTCACGCTCAGTTATGGCGAAAAGATATTCGCGAACTTGCGCCATTATATCAACCAGGGTGCCGCCCGCGTGATGGATTTGCCCAGGTTCGGGGAACTCGAATCTCCGTATCTTTCGGGCGCCATATCCCTTGAAGGTGGCGTCAATACCGTGCGGGCAGAAACCCGCCGCGGGTGTTCTTTCCGCTGTTCCTTCTGCAAGCATCGCGATACGCTTTCGGGCAAGGTGTACCGCATCGACAATTACGAGCGTCATCTTGACGAACTCAAGTTGTTCAAGGAACGCGGAGTGAAAAAGCTGAACGTTCTGGACCCGCTTTTCAACGATTACGAGGGGCACGGGGAACAGTATCTGAAGCTTATCCGCAAGGTCGGTTTCAGCGGAAAGGTCACTCTGCAGATTCGCCCGGAACTGCTGACGGAGCGCTTTATGGAAGAGGCTTCGTTGAATCCGAACGTGAGTTTTGAGATTGGCGTGCAGAGCCTTGATCCGGCGGTGTTAAAGACCATCCAGCGTGGTGGCTCCAAGACCGAAGGGCAACTTCGCGAGAAACTGGACCGTTGTAGGGAACTTGGCGTCGCGACGATGGTCACCCTGATTTACGGGCTTCCGTTGCAAACTTACGATTCCTTCGCTCGCGATATCGGGATTGTCAAGAGTTACGGTGTCGGGAAGGTGGGGGCATTTCCCCTGCAGGTTTACGAAGGAACGAAACTTGCCGATGACATTGGGCTGTATGGCCTCACCTTGAAAGAGGATGCGTTCGGCATCCCCGAAGTGGTCGACAATCCCACCCACGATTTCGAGAAGATGCAGAAGCTCGCGGAAACCATCTAGAAAGATATTTTCCTAACGACCAAGCAACCCTCTCCCCAGCCTAGCGCTCGGGGAGTTTTTCATTAGACGCCTTACCTCAGTGCCGCCATCACGTCTTCCACAATCTGCTTGGGCGTGAGGCGGTTCCTTTCCATGAGTTCGCCGTAAGGGACCTTGTCGTAGAATTCCTTCGAGAGGCCTTTCACGAGCACGCGCATGTCGCTGTTGCCGTAGAAGCGGGCGATTTTTTCGCCGAAGCCTCCATCGACTACGCCGTTTTCCAGCGTCACGACTACCTGGTGGTCAGCGCGCAGCCCGTCCAACACTTCGCAGTCGATGCCGGTTGCAAATCGCGGGTTGATGATAGTTGCGTCGATTCCCTGCTTGGCAAGTTCCGCCGCGGCTTCTTCAGCGAGGGCGTGGTAGCTGCCGAGACCGATGAGGGCGACTTTACTGCCGCGTTTGTCAACCTTGTAGGTGTTGAACTTGGAGTAATCCTTGTCGAACGCGACATTCCTGTGTGCGACTCCGTTCGGGATGCGGATGGCCATCGGATGTTCTGTCTGGTCAATCGCGTAATCCATCATGGCGATTGCCTCTTCTACGCAGGTGGGGCAGAGGTAAACCAGGTTCGGGATATTGCTCATCATCGGGATATCGAAAATGCAGAGGTGCGTGGTATCGTTCATGCCGTCGGCGCCGGACATGGTAATGAGCAATGTGGCCGGGTTGTTGTTCGCGCACAGGTCTTGCGAAAGTTGGTCGTAGGTGCGCTGGATAAACGTGCTGTGCGTGCTGTACACGGGCTTTGCACCGCCCTTGGCAAGGCCCGAGGCGAGTGCGACGGCGTGCTCTTCGGCAATACCCACATCAATGAACTGCTTGCCTGCTTCTTTACGCTGGTCGGCAAAGAAGCCAATGCCTGCGGGTACTGCGGAATGGATCACGACAACCTTCGGGTCGGCCTTGATTTTTTTCATCAGGTAGTCGCCAAGGATTGCACCGTAAGATTCTCCGCTGCCCCAGTTCACAACACCGGTGGGAATGTCGAAGGGGGCTGCCCAGTGGAAGCCTTCCTTCGCGTTTTCCGCAAAACTGTAGCCCTTGCCCTTGAGCGTGTGGATGTGCACGACCACGGGTTTAGTGGAATCTTTCACCTGCTGGAATGCGGCGATGAGCGATTCGATGTCGTTACCTTGTTCTACATACAGGTAATCAAAGCCGAGGCTCTTGAAGTAATTGTTCTCGCTCTTGCCCTGCGTTCTGCGGAGTTCCGCGAGACTCCCGTAAAGCCCGCCATGGTTTTCGGCGATGGACATTTCGTTGTCGTTCACCACCACGATAAAGTTGGTCGCGTATTCACCGGCGTTGTCGAGGCCTTCGAACGCCTCGCCGCCGCTCAGGGAACCGTCACCGATGACGGCAATCACGTTGCCCTTTTCGCCCTTGATGTCGCGGGCAGTTGCAAGCCCGAGCGCAAGGCTCACGGAAGTCGAGGTGTGGCCGATCATAAAATGGTCGTGTTCGCTTTCGCAGGGTTCGGTGTAGCCCGTAACGCTCCAGTATTTTTCCGGATTGAGGAAAGCTTCGGCGCGGCCTGTCAAAATCTTGTGGGTGTAGCTCTGGTGGCTAACGTCATAGACAATCTTGTCTTTAGGCGATTCAAAGACGTAATGCAATGCGATGGTCGGCTCCACGAATCCGAGGTTCGGAGCCAAATGCCCACCGCATTTTGAAATCTTGTTCAAAAGTGCCGTGCGAATTTCGGCCGCGAGCGCTTTTAGGCTTTCCGTGTCCATCTTCTTCACATCTGTCGGGGATGCAATTTTTTCCATCAGCATAAAGAACCGTCCTTGAAACTTAGGCGTTCAATACAAAATACAAAAAATGCTACAAAACTAAAGATCCCCGCCTTCTCCCCAAAGAGGATAACTCTACTATGGCAACGAATTGCATCGCAATTCTAGTTGCCAAGTATCGTATAGCGGGGATGACAAATGGAGCGCGGGGATGACAAATAGGGTGCGACGCTTATTGCCGTGGATCCTATAGGTCGCCTTACGGCTCCCTCCAAGATGACTGCTCAAAGGCACGAAGTGCCGTGCTCACGCCTCAGAGCGCAGCGACCCCAAAGTGCAAAGCACGACCTCATTAGTACCTGTAGTGATCCGCCTTGTACGGGCCTTCGACCGGCACGCCGATGTAGTCGGCCTGGGCTTTGGTGAGGGTCGTCAGGTGGACGCCGAGTTTTTCGAGGTGGAGGCGTGCGACCTTTTCGTCGAGGATCTTCGGGAGCGTATAGACGACGCCACTTTCGTACTTGATGCCTGCGACAGTCTGCTTGCCCTGGGCGTTGAGCCAGAGGTCGATCTGTGCGATGGTCTGGTTCGTGAAGCTTGCACTCATCACGAAGCTCGGGTGACCGGTAGCGCAGCCGAGGTTCAGCAGGCGGCCTTCGGCGAGCACGAGGATGCTGTGGCCGTCGGGGAAAATCCATTCATCGTACTGCGGCTTGATTTCGTTCCTCTTGATGCCCGGAATCTTCTTGAGGCCGGCCATGTCGATTTCGTTGTCGAAGTGGCCGATGTTACCGACGATGGCGCGGTGCTTCATCTTGCTCATTTGTGCTGCGCTGATGATGCCGGTGTTGCCGGTGGTGGTCACGAAGATGTCGGCGTAGCTCACGACTTCGTCGAGGGTCTTGACTTCGTAGCCTTCCATGGCGGCCTGGAGTGCGCAAATCGGGTCGATTTCGGTGATGATCACGCGGGCGCCTTGACCGCGCAGGGACTGTGCGCAGCCCTTACCCACGTCACCGTAGCCGCACACCACGGCAATCTTCCCTGCCATCATCACGTCGGTGGCGCGGTTGATGCCGTCGATGAGGGAGTGGCGGCAGCCGTAGAGGTTGTCGAACTTGGACTTGGTCACGGAATCGTTCACGTTGATGGCCGGGAACTTGAGGCGGCCGGCCTGGGCCATCTGGTACAGGCGATGCACGCCGGTAGTGGTTTCTTCGGAAACGCCGCGGAGAGTGACCCGGGCGCGGGTCCACTGCTTCGGGTCCTTCTCGAAAATCTTACGGCACGTGGCGAGGAACACGCCCCATTCTTCGCTGTCGGTAGCGGGGTTGAATTCGGGCACCTTGCCGGCATCTTCGAATTCGGCGCCGCAGGTCACGAGCATGGTAGCGTCGCCGCCGTCATCCACGATGAGGTCTGCGGTCTTGCCGTCGGGCCACACGAGGGCGCGGGCGGTGTTTTCCCAGTATTCTTCAAGCGTTTCGCCCTTCCAGGCGAACACGGGCACGCCCTGCGGGTTTTCCACAGTGCCCTTCTTGCCCACCACGACGGCGGCGGCAGCGTTGTCCTGCGTGCTGAAGATGTTGCAGCTGACCCAGCGCACGTCGGCACCGAGGTCCACCAGCGTTTCAATCAAGATGGCGGTCTGCACCGTCATGTGGAGGCTACCCATGATGCGGGCGCCAGCCAGCGGCTTCTTGCCTGCGTATTCCTTACGGAGAGCCATCAGGCCCGGCATTTCGGTTTCGGCGAGGTCGAGTTCCTTGCGGCCTTCCACTGCAAGGTTAATGTCCTTAATTTTGTATTCCATGGTTTATTCCTTTTGGCGCGGGTTTTGCAACCATCTTATAGATAGTGGTTGTCGGTCGCGCATCTTTATTTATGCATAAATATAGTTATATGCATACGAGACGTCAAGCATATTCGGATTTCAGGACCCGAATTCCTCTTGCACCCAGCAACCCATTTCCTCAAGCGGATCCTCGCCTTGGTTCGACACCGCTCACCACAGGTCGCGAGGATGACGCTCCTACCCCCTTTTTCCTATCTTTCCTCCCATGGACAGAGCCCGCCGTCGCAAATTTGGCCAGAACTTTTTGGACGTTCCTACCGCAAAGTTGATTGCAGGGGACCTGCCGGCAAATGAAGGCGACTGCGTGCTGGAAATCGGCCCTGGGCACGGCGCCCTCACAGAGCACCTGCTGGATCGTGCCGTGCAACTCACTGCCGTCGAAATCGACGAGCAGTGCGTCGAATTTTTGGAACAAAAATTCCAGGGCCGCGAGAACTTCCACATCCAAAATATAGACTTCTTGAAGTTTGACCTGCAGGTTTTTCTGGACGCCCACGAAAAACCCTGGGTCACGGGGAACCTCCCCTACAACGTTTCTACCGCCATCATCGCAGGACTCATGCCCAAGCTGCACCTAACCAAAGGATTCATGGGCATGGTTCAGCTGGAGGTAGCCGAGCGCATCTGCGCCGCCCCCTGCAGCAGCAACTACGGAAGCCTTTCCGTTTTGGTGTCCGCCTACGCCGACACCAAAATATTGCGCAAGATCGGCCCAGAGCATTTTACGCCCCGACCCAACGTGGACAGCGCCACCATGCTGCTCACGCCCAAGGCCGATGCCCTGCAAGCCCCCGACGGATTCTTCGACTTTGTGCGGGCCGCCTTTACCCAAAAGCGCAAGACTCTCGCCAACTCTTTCGGCAAGGCTTACGACAAAAAGCAAATCCAGGAAGCCATCGAACTTCTGGACTACCCCGCCACCGTACGTGCCGAGGAACTCTCGCCGACGCAGTTTTTAGAATTCTATAATGTGATTGCCAATCGAGCAACGCGTTAACAAGTTAAAATTATATAGTACAACTTTAGAACCACCAGTCCAGCTGGTGGTTCTCTCCGTTTTGTCCCATTGACAAAACCTGTCATATTTTGTATATTTACATCCACTTTTTTCTCCCCCACATTTGTTTTTTATTTCCCTTTTTTGGGGATATTGTACCCTGTGCCTAAAGGAGGTCCACATGAACACAGCTACCGTTATCTTCTCTAACATGGGCGATGCCGACACCCTGGTGCTCAAGTACATCTGGGAAGGGCTCCCAAATGTAAAGGTGGTCGAAGTCAACAGTCACAACGGGCCGTTCTCCAAAAAAGTAGATGAGGCGCTGCTCAACGAAAAGGACACGCTCATACTATGCGGCCACGGCTACCCTAGCGGACTGCTGTCTCCCCAGAATCGCGGAGAACAGTTCCTGGTATCCGAAAGGAACGTCCGTTTCATCAAGGCGAAACGGATAATCGGAATCTGGTGTTACGCGTCATCGTTCGCAAAGGATATGAACCTAAACGGGTTCTTCTCCTCCATGTTCATCAGCAACACCACCGAAGCAGCCATAAACGGGTGCTTCAAATCCGATGCCGTGACCATAACCCGCGAAGAAATCCTGTTCGGCCAACGCCTGAACAAGCTCATCGCCAGCGACACGCCCATGAGCGAATGGAAGGACAAACTCATCGACCAGGCCGACATGAGCATCGATGTCGTGAGGTTCAACTACAAGGGACTTACGTACCGGGGTTAAAAACAGTCCCTGTCACATTCCGGTCTGAAGCCGGAATAAAAAAGGCCCATCGGCATGAACTCCGGCGGGTCTTAGTAGTATATATAGTGTTAGTTAAAAATCATAATCGCTGCCGAACATACGATCTTTTTCTGTCACGTTCAACATATTCCACTGGCTGATGTCACCATGGAATTGGGAATTATAGAACATAGATCTCATATTTGTCACGTTTGACACGTCCCACTGGCTAATGTCACCGTTGAACATGCCCCTTATTTTCGCCTTCCTATCTAGCTCAGCAGCATCGTCTTCATCATCTTCATCTCGGCTACAACCGCGTGCAGAATCGAACAACCCGCTCATGTCCGTCACCTGCGACACGTCTATAAAATTCAAATCGCATTCGGGACCATTTTCCTCAATGGCCTTGTCGATCAGTTGAATGAGATGCTTTCTATCGCGAGCGATAACCTTAACCATCGTGCCTCCTTTTTTTGGAAAAAAATTTTGGGGAAAAGATGAAAGTTGAGGGGATACGGCGAAAAACCCGAAAAATCCTAAAATTTTTCTCTATCAAAAACCCACAATTTCTATTAAATCAATTTCCCAAAAGCTGAGCAAATATAGTAAAAAAAGCCCTCTTTGTAAAGGGGCCTTTTGTCAATAAGTGACACTCGCTAGTTCGAGAATGCCATCTGTTTCCAATTGGGCATGTTCGCGTAGCGCGCCTTATATGCCTTGATGAACACGCGGAAGTCTATGGCCTTGTTACGCATGCGGCGGTCATTCAAGAATGTCGGTGAGCTGATCCAGCGGAAGACTTCCTTCTTCAGGCCCGCCTTCGAGATATTCTTACCGTTTGCATCGTAAATCTTGATTTCAGGGAGCAGGTAACGGATGCGGGTAAGCACTTCGTCACGCGTTACCTTAATATCTACCAGGTCGCAGCGGGTCAGAAGCGCAGAATCCTTCGAGGCAAGTTCCTTGCGTGTCATATTCGAGACAAAGATGACGCTCCCTTCAAACTGGAAATGGTTCGGAACGCCGGCCTTGCCCTTGTGGGCCTTGCTCCATTCCTTAAGGCGGGCGAGTACCTCCTTGCGGGTTTCGCAATCGAACGTGTCGACCATGTCGGCGCGTTTCGTGTTCCAGGAAATCTCGCGGGTACGGCCCGAGTCGAGCGCGCCCTTGAGCACCGCGACGCCTTCCTTGCTCGAAAGCACAGAATCGCAGTCATCGAACACACAAATCTTGTCGTAGTTCTTGAACAAGAATTCGAACATTGCGCTGGGCGTGCACTTGCCCTTCATGATGACAAAGTCCTTATTCTTCTTGCCGAAATGGGAAAGAATTTTCTCTACCGAGAACGACTTGCCGATACCACCCGGGCCTGTTACCAGGAGGGCGGGCGAAAGGCCCTTGCCCACTACCATCACGTGGGCATTCAGCGTGCTGAAAATCGGGAGTGCATCCGCAATCAACTTCTTTTCGTCGCGATTCATCTTCACGCTAGCGTCAACGTATTCCGGCAGCGGCTCGTCAAAATCGATTTCGGGCAAGTCGTCTTCATCGGCTTCAGCGGCACGCACACCCCGCGCAGCGTTCGCGCCGGACTTCGCAGCGGATTTCGCAGACTTCGCTCCACCCACAGGGCCTTCAAGCAGCTCAACATCAGCGTAGTTAAATCTTTCTCCCTTTTTTTCCAAATCAAGATAAATCTTTATCAATTTCTTGATTCGTGCCGCGGTGTAGCTATGAATTCCCGCCTCGCGAAGGAATTTTAGGGTTCGGTCCACAGAAACATCAGACCAATAGCACATAATAATCGCTTCTACGACACCATACCGCTGACACTTGAAGGGCAGTTCAAGGTCGTATGGCTCGTATGTTCCATCAGAATAGCGAACAGCGGGTTCAGCCAATTCAACATCACGCGCCCGGTGCGGTTCGCCCTTTTGCTTCAAGTCCTTGTAAATCTTCAAAAGGGATATGATTCTCTCACGATTATAGCCATGGACCCCGGAATCAAGGAACGCGTTCACCGTCTGCTGAATCGGATGATCACCTTCGTACATCCTTATAATGGCTTGCACAGGTTCATACCGCCCGCAATAATTTTCGAGACGTACCAGGCCATCCGGCACCGGTTTCGACTTTTCTTTCTTTCCGAACCACAGAAATCCCATTTTAACCTGCCTTTTTTTGGACGATGATTTTGAAGTCGCGGTGTGAATACACCCTCCCCCTCCCCCACCCATTTATATCGTAAAACAGGCGGGGATTGTAAAAGGAGAGGGGTTACGAGAAACAATCTCTGTATTCTTCTATGATTGCTCGAGCCTCTTCGCAAATTTTTATATAATCACCAGATTGCTCAAAGACCTTTCCATAGCTATTTCCTGCATCTGTTTTCAAAGACCGTAGGCTATTTATAAAATTGTTATCACCTATATAAAAAACTTGATGACGCGCATTTGAGCACTTTTGTTCCACGTCATTCACCAAAGCTTTTCCATTTCGGCACACAGCAAAGAAAGCCTTTAAAATCTTGTGGACTTTTGAATCCGTTTTTGAAGCCCAGCCTGCAATTCGATTTCGAACCTTATTGTGATCTACGGCGTTTGTATTTTGCTGTCGCGCCCTCTGGGTGCGAGGGTGAACAGCTACTCGAGTAGGGTCCGTATTATTTCGCTCATTTTGAGCAATATGTTTCCCGTATTGTACATGAATCTGTTTTCTTGACAACACATCTATTGATTCAGTAGGATACGCGTCACAAGCTTTTATTTTTCTAACAAAATTATCATAAACACGTCCATACTTATTTTGCAAGTATTTCCGACAATAATCTATAACTGGTTTATACTCACCGATGTCCGATCCTTCCCTAAATATTTGATTTTTTTGTCTATAGCTCTCAGGCATGGGCGTAAGGAAATAATTAATCGGATGGACAACTCTTAAAAAATGCGCCTTTATTTTTTTCTTATCACTTGGTGCTAATTCTGTTTCAAGGAATCTATAAGGATATGTTTCACCATCGTGAACATAATACTGCTCTGCAGAACCACAAGGGAACAACCTTTCAATGCAAGCATCATAATCAAAATTATAATCAGACCCGTTCGCAGAAAAGATATGCGACAGTTTCCAACCGTTTTTATTGATTTTGGGCCCCGCACCAACCCTAAAAGCATTATGTCCCAAATTTCGTTCTGGCGGAGTCATAAACATCCCACACCTTATTTTGCGATTAAGAATAAATTGTTTAAAGTCTTCGTAATCCGGGTAATATTTATTGTATGCCATTGAAAAGAAAAACAAGGAAAATGAATTATCCACAAAAACATATCTTAATCCATCTCTGTGAACGGTCATAAAACCTCGTCTATTATCCCAACGGCTTCCATTATTTACATTCTCACCGACCGCCGAATTACTCGCATTACGCCTTACAAAAAAAATTGCTTCTGGATCATCAACATATTGATTTAGCAAATCATCCCATCTACAGATGGAATCATAGGAAGGCAAATTGCCTTCTACACATTGCTCAAAAAATTCACCAATTGTATTCGCGGCCCCATTTCTTAATACTGGGGCGGGTTTGGAACCCACATGCTTAAAATAATCTTCAATACTCATATCTTACTCCCTTGGTTTTTAATTTACGGTTTTTAATATACACTTATTTACACAAAAACAACAAAAAATCCTCTTTCACCCCTAAAAACCTCTTTTTTTTTCCGTAAAAAACGTGTTTTTTGTCAACAAGTCCTCTGCGAGCCCTCCCATATATAAAGCAAAAACCGCCGGCGGTTAAGCCGACGGCCATCATCAAGGAGGTAACAATAATATTGTAATATAGAATCCAGGCCTGCCCGCGTAAACAAATTTCTTTTCGAAAAAATTTGTTGGATTGTTGCAGGCCTGCACCTACCCGGCGGCGCGGGCATTCATCTTGTCGAAGATGTAGCAGATCTTCTCTTCGGTGCGGTTCGCCTGGTACGGAGCGAGGTTCAGCCCCTTCGCGAACTTCATGGAGAAGAAGAGGGAATCCTGCTCACGGAATCCGGAGAAGTCGGAAACCTTGTAGTCTTGCAGCAAGGCTTCATGGCTCTTGACGAATTCTGACTTCTTTTCGAAGGAATAGATGCCGATATACCGGTCGGGATCGCAGAAATGCAGGAGTCCGTTGCGAATGGGCGCCGCATTTTCCTTTTTGGTCTTGAAGATGAAATCCACCAGGGCGGACTTCACTTCGGCCACGGACTTGAACACGGGCCTATTGGGCCAAGTCATAAAGCGATAGAGGATAGCAGCCTCCAGCAAGATGTCATTTTTCGAACTGGAGCTCTTGACAGTCCACAGGCCATCCTTCACATTATAGCCATCAAGGTTTTTCATCCAGTTTTCCTTGATGTCGAGAGACTTGGAGGCCATAGCACAGGAAGTCTTGCGGTCAGCCATCCCCAGTAAGCGAAGCCAGCTTAGGTGAGCTAAGGCAAGGTTCATGCAGTCCATGGCTTCCTTGGATACATCCGTGACCTTGCCGTTCAGGTAATTGCCCAGCGCGACCCTGTACTTTTCGGGATCCTCGATCTTTCCCACCTGGGGGGCATCGGCCGCCTTAGCCTGCGCCAGTTCCTTCTTTTGAGCCTTCTGCCAGAGGGCAATACGCTTGGCGTATTCTTGATCACTTTCGTTGCGGCCGCGAGTGGGCTGCCTCACATTGGCTCCCCTAGCGGCATTCGCGTCCACCCCGAGAATCTCGGAGAAGCGCATTTCGCCAGAGGCGAATTCTATGGAACCGTCCTCGGCAATGGTTGCCGGCTTCGAGAAGTCAATGGCGCAATCGTCAATGACGACCTTCTTGAGGAATGCGTCGAACAACCTGTAGATGCATTCCTTGCCCGCGACCAGGAAGCGGGGGGAAGTCTGGGTGTTGGTGGTGTTGGTTGTGTTTTCCATAACGAACCTCTCTTGTTGGAATTTATATTAAAAATCGGGAAAAAGGGCGCGAAAGGTGAAAAATGGGGTGTTGGGTGGGTATAGACGAAAACTCAAAAAAATTTTTCAATTTTTTCTCAATTTTCATCCCAAAATTTTTATTAAAATCACTTCTTAATCATAAAAAAAGCTGGCGCAATATAGTAAAAAACGCCTTGTTTGTAAAGGGTAAAACACTATTCCAACTTGGAATAGTCGGCTATGACAATTTATGTCTGCGTTTACTATTTACTATAGTCCCGTTCGCCGAAGAGGGCGGTGCCCACGCGGATCATGGTGGAGCCTTCTTCGATGGCCACTTCCAAGTCGCCGGTCATGCCCATGGAAAGCTGGTCAAAGTTCGCAAACACTCCACCCTTGGCCAAAAATTTCTGCTGAAGGTTACGGAGGAAAGCGAAACATTCCCGGGAATCTTCGGCCACGCCGGTGTTCTTGCCGATGGTCATGAGCCCGCGGAAACGGAGGTGGGGGAACGCCGTTTCGCCGCGGGCTGCCAAGCCGTTCAAGAAAGCCTCCGCCTCGTGAACGTCCAGTCCACTCTTGGTCTCTTCTTCGCCGGCGTTTACCTGAAAAAGGATGTCGAGGATTTTGCCCGAGCCATTCTCTCCGGGGAGGGCTGCGCAGACCTTTTCCAGCTTTTCAACAGCTTCGATGCTTGCGATGGAATGGATGCAGTCGGCTACAATGGCCGCCTTCTTGAGTTTGTTACTTTGTACAGGACCGATGACATGGCAACGGACGCGTTCCCCGTTGAGCGCCGTGCGGGGTGTAGAAAACTTGAGTTCCGCCTCCTGGACACGGTTTTCGCCGAAGTCGGTAGCGCCCAGGCTGATGGCGTTTTCTACGGCCTCTGCGGGGTGGAACTTGCTCACCCAAACGAGTTTGACAGATTCACGTCCACGGCCTGCGATTTTGCAGGCACTTGAAATTCTTGCCTCCAAAGCGGCAAGGTGGGTTCGCATTTCTTCGAGAGTGAATTCCATTTTTACTTCTTCTTTTTGCGTTCCGCCTTCACATCACGTATGGCGGCTTTCAGCGCATCCTTCTTGGCCTGTTCCTCTTCGGGAGTGGGCTTGGTGTCTTCGAGCAGGCGGTCGGCCCATTCGTCCCAGAAACGGCAGCGTTCACCTTCAAGCTTCATCTTGGCGAATTTCACCGGCTCCGTCTCTACGGCAAGGGTCACCATGGATTCCTTGTAGGCTTGCGGGAGCCCCGCAACATGGGCCATTCTCTGCTTGAGTTCTGCCACGGTGGCATCCAGAATGTCCACCTCGAAACGGCGTTCCACGTAACGGCGGGCGATAAACCCGAGGGCCATAAAGTAGTCGCCCTGATTGCCTTCGGCCAGATAGTTCTTCTGGCGCAGTTCCTTGAGGGCGAGCACCGCCTCTTCGTAGGGCGGAAGCCTGGGAGCCGCGCCCACCTTCGCAAACTTTTTATGGAGGAACCAGCCGAGAACCACCAGCACAATCACACCGAGAACAATGAGCAAGATGAAAAGCCACTGGGGAAGCCTGGGGTCGTCCAGGGGATCTTCGGCCTCCAAAATATCCGTCTCTTCGCCGGTGGTGCGCATGGAGACCATCACCGCCACGGGGTCCGTATTCACCTTGACCGTATCGTTGCCGACAACGGCCTGGACCTGCTGGGGCGCAATCAGAAAGTCGCCGCTCACAAAGGTGTTGAGGGTCGCAAGCCACACGAACCTGGCGGAACCCTTGGGCATGCCCTCGGTGACCTTCTCGTTTTTCATTTCCTTGACTTCGAAACTACCCAAATTCCCGACAAAGCTGGGCAGATCCACGATGGCGTTTTCGGGGGCGGTGACCTGGATTTCGTAATTGAACATGTCGCCCACGAACACCTGGGCGTTATCCACGTTGGCCTTGACCGAGACATCGAAGGCAAGGGCCGGCACAGCACATATAAAAGCAAGAACTAGGGCAAAAAAGGTTAAAAAGCGAGACATACAAACCTCTATACATAAGAATATACAAAAATACGTACAATAAAGACCAACCAAAGTGCGCCATTGTTCTTGCTAGATGGCGTGTCAGAGCACGAACAAACGAACAAAATATCTATATTTTCACCCGCGTATGTGCAAACGGCAATCTTGCAACGTTTTTAGGGCATTGATACTGGCAATTCTCTTGCCACTCTATGCAAATGCGCACGGTTCAGATTCTACGGCGGTGGCACAGCCCGATTCGGCAACTACCACACCGGAAAAACCAGCCGCAAAACCAGACGCGTCCGGAGTCACAAGCGCCTTCGAGAATACCTTCTCCATTATCACGCTGGTGCTCCCCCACAATTCCCTCAGAAATTCCAAGACGCTGCACAACTGGCCCTTCATTGCCTTTTCTGTGCCGGGATGGCGGACCGAGGCCTACCTGCAAAAAAACATCAACCCGCTCCTGTCCGTAAAGGCAGGAATCGGTGGCGATTTAGGGTTTGCAGGCATCAACACGCAGGCAGAAGCGTCCATAAATTGGCTGCACACGCTGGAACTGGGCATACAGCCTATATTAGGGACGGCCATCAACTATGGCGAGACAGCAACCTTCATGGGCGTTTACAACCCCGAAAAAAGGGACTATGACCAGGACATTTTCTTCACAGAATTTGTCTATGGTGTTAACTTCAAGGCAGGCCTGACATTTCCCCTTCTCATGGTATTCCTCCCCAAGTCCGACTGGACCAAGATTATCTTGAAAGGCACGGCCGAATACACCTACTCCGGCTACACCGGCGCCGAAGACAAACAGGTCTGGAAGGCCGGGGGCCAGGACATGGTTAACGGTTTCAGGTACAAGTACGGCGGCACCCTCATCTACATGCTGCCCTTTAAGCGGGTGCCCATGTTCATGTTCGCCGCCACCGTAAGCGCCTTCAAGCACGCCTACGACTTTGACGACACCTACAAGGATTACAATCCCGGATTCAAGACCGTAAGCCTCACTCCCATGGCATCGGTCAAGATTAGCGAAAAATGGAACGGCATGTTGATGGCCGTCGTTTCACGGGACCGCGTGTTCGAAAACCGCCGCTACCCCACCACGGAAGAACTGCTGCAAAAGCAGGTCGATAGCGAATGGGACTTGCGGATGGTCATGTTCATCGCCAGCAGGAAGTTCTAGCAATTTCTATCTTTGGCGACACCACGTAGCAACAGTTTGCCACGTCGCCCAATATGAATATTGCTCTTATTGTCTACCTCATTTTTTTGATCTTTATTGCCGCCCGAAGTGCGCGGCACGTGAAGGACATCCCCGACTTTTTCGTGGCGCGCAAGGGTGCTTCGGCTAAAGCTGTTGCAGGGAGCCTTGTGGCGACCATTCTAGGCGGGTCGGCTGTGATTGGAGCCATTGATTCCGGTGCCAGGCTGGGTGGGGCCGCCACCTGGTTCATGCTTGTGGGGGCTCTCGGGCTGTTGGCCCTGATTCCCTTTGCAGGCCGCGCCTACCAACACGGGAAATACGCCCTCCCCGACCTGGTGGAATCGCTATACGGCAAGGGCCCGCGACTGGTAGCATCCTTGGTGATACCGGTCGCGTGGACCGGCATTGTTGCCGCCCAAATCATTGCGGCGGCAAAACTCCTGATGACTTTCACGGCTCTCAGCTATACCGCGGCGGCGATTGTGGCCGCGGCGGTCTTTACGGGATACACCCTTGCAGGGGGCCAGCTTTCCATTTTGCGGACGGACTTTCTGCAAGCCTGCCTGATTGTCCTCGGGCTTGTGGTTCTGGCAGGGTTCGCCCTTTTCGGCGGAAATCCTGCAAATGCCGCACCGTCGCTTTCTGCAATCCTACAGGGTGCCCCCGCCTTCCCCTTCAACACGAACTTTTCTCCCCTCGACCTGTTCCTGCTGATACTCACCTACGGCACCACCTATACGGCAGGGCCAGACATTTTCAGCCGCATGTTCTGCGCCAAGGATACGGCCACGGCGAAAAAGGCCATCTTCACGGCGGCAGCAATCCTTGTGCCCGTGGCCTTTGTCATCGGGTTCCTGGCGGTTTATGGCGTGGGCCTCGGCGATGTGCAGGGGGCCCACATTACCGCCATCGCCAACGCGGTTCTGCCGCAACCCTTGATACCCCTGATTGCCCTGGCGCTGTTGAGCGTGGTTCTTTCCAGTGCGGATACCACGTTGTTGAGCAGTTCGGTGATTATCTGCAGATTGTTTGATGTAAGCAACGAAAAGGAGATCCCCGCCTGCGCGGGGATGACAATGAAGAACGCGAGGATGACAATGAAGGACGCGGGGATGACCCCGGAACAAGTCCAGGGCAAGCTCGAAAGTGCCAACAATCGCCCCCTTACAAAAGCCCGCGTCGTCATTCTGTTGAACGGAATCGTGGCACTCCTGCTGGCGCTGGTATTTACCGACATCATCGGGACACTGCTGCTCGCGCTGGCCGTTTATGCGGGAGCCTTCACCGTTCCCATCTTGTGGGGGCTCTTGGGTCTCAAGGCAAAGCCAAAATTCGTGGCGGTAGCCATTGTGGCAGGAGGCGTCCTCGCCCTGGCCGGGAAACTCTGCCCCGCATTACCGGGGTCCTTAGGCAGCCATACCGGCGACATATTGATGATTGCTGCTTTTGTGGTGAACGGGATAGTGCTTGCGGTTGGGCGGGAACATCTATCTAAGCAGGTATAAAAAGTATGAATCCTCTCCTTGATGATAGGAGATGCCCGCTAAGGTTGGTGAGCGACGCCGAACCACGCGGGCATGACAACGTAAAGTGCGAGAATGATGTAAAGCCCTAGCGGTTCAACAGTCTCTGGCTGCGGAGGGCTGCCGTAGGGTGTTCCCGATAGAAAAGTGCAAACAGGGGCGTGTAGGGAATCTCCCTTGCGACAAGTTCGCGCATGGCGTCTTTGGCCACCTTCTTGCCTAGCTTTTTGTAGGCGCGTTCGTCAGCCTCGAATTCCTGGCCCCAGCAGGACCAGTGGAAAAACAGCTTGAAGGGAATCGCCGCCAGGTGGAGCCACAGCACGGACTGCCACCAGGGTAGCCCAAGACGCACCACCAAAAACAGCAAGACCCCAACCGCAAGGCACAGCAGGATTACCTTCAGCAGGTTCCGCAGAATCCCGTGCTTCAATTCACGATGGGCCTTTTCATGCTCTTCCACAAAACGGTCTTCGGGCACCTCCCGCCTACTTTCGGGCAGGGGTAAAATGTCGTTCAGCAGGGGAATCAGGCGCAAAAGCGCAAGCACACCGCCACGCAGCTGGGTTACGCGCCTCTCGCGAATTTCAAGCACAGCCCGCGCCGCAATCTCCAGCGCAAGCAACGCAAACAAAAGCACAGGATAATCCATCGGGAGCTAGCCCAGGTTTTTCAGCACGGCGCTCAGGCGTTTCACAGATTCCTCGAAGCGGTTCTTCTCCCATTCGGCAAAATTCTTGTCGATGGGGTGAGCGCTCTCGTAATCGTCGAAGATTTCCTTGCCGCGGGCAATGTCCTTGTCCAGCCCGTGGGCCACGCTGTCGAACCATTCCTTTTCCAGAGTGCGGTAGCGCTTGACCAGTTCATCAAAGGTAGCTGGCATAGGCACCACCCGCGAAACTTCCCGGTTCAGGTCGCCCGAAAGCAGGCGACGGAGTTCCCGCGGGGGCTGAAGCGCCAGGGAGGCGTCGTTTTCCACCAGGGCTATCATCTGGTCCAGCACGTAGCGTTCCAGGTATTCTCCGTAGGTCTTCAGGGCCTTCTGGCGGACCCGTTCCCGCAAGAAGTTTTCGCCCAGGCCGTCGATGTGTTCCTTGGTATAAACGTCTTGAACCTGGTTCACCTGCAAGCGGCAGTATGCGTCAAACGCATAGTGAACCGTTTCCGCCCCGTAAAGGCTAAAGTAGGAATTGGGCACAGCGCCCTTGCCCCGCTGGGCATACTTGTAGATGTTGCGGTCCAGGGCGTAGGCGTTCCGGGCGTAATTCCAGGCGGGCAAAATCTCGTTCAGGCGGGCAGGCACTCCCATCAGTTGCGGGTCACCGGAGCGAATCAGGGAGAAGGGGAACTTGACCCTCTGGGGCATGGTGGTCACACCGCTTGCAATCAGGGTAAAGGGAGATTCCCTATAGTTGGCGGGGAACTTCACGTTTACTCCAAGACCAAAGAACATCCCCTGGCCGGGCATAATTTCCTGGTCAGGCATGCGTCCCGTGTGGTTGCTCCCTACGTTGGCGCCATAGCCCAGGTTTCCGCAACCGTCGGGCCACAGGGCCGCAATCAGCAGGGAATGGTGGTGCATCTGGGTCAAGGGGCCCATATAAGAGCTGTTCACCTCGCCCTCTTCGATATGGCAGCAGGGCGCCACAATAGAAGACTTCACGATAGCCTTGCAGCCTACCTTTGACCGGCTCATCAGCACAGAACGCTGAACCTCCGCGCCGGTATGGACCTTGACGCCCATCTGCAGGTCGGAATTCTCGATAATCACGGAATCGTAAATGTGGGTAGATTCTTCCAAGGAGCTGAGGATAATGGTGTTGCGGATCTTGGCCGCCCCTTCTACGCGGGCATGGGCCCCGATCCAGCTGTTGCGCACAATATTGGTGTTACTCACCACCGCGCCCTTGCCCACCACGCCAAAGGGGAGCGAAATTTCTTCGCGGAAATTTTTCAGCTGTTCCTCGAAGGACTGCTGCACGTCGGATTCCGCCTTGTGGAAAAGTTGCGCCTCCACCAGGTCCATGGTAATGTCCGGGAACACGAAAAGCTCCCGACCGCCCATCTCGTTCCCCACCGACATGGTAGAACCGATCATGAAGTTGATCTTGCCGCTGCTGACCAAAGTCCCCACGTTGTGGACCACGGCGCTGCTCCGCACCAGCACGTTAGAGAGCATGGACACCTTATAGACCAGGGCGTTTTCCACGATGCAGTTGTGGACCAGGCTGTCGTAAATTCCCGTAGGGAACGAAACGTCGCCGGGCAAAAGAAGAGTGCCGTAAAAAGCGGGCAGGCGGACATCGCCCATGAACACGGAGCGCTGCACGCGGGCGGGGTCAAAATTGGGCTCCACCAGCACACGGTTCCAGTCCTCGCAACGGTTGCCGTTTTTTTCCAGGGTGGTAACCTCTTCGGCGGTCAGGTTGCGCAATTTCGCCACAGACGCCTTGATGGCCCTGAAATTTTCGGCCAGCGACGACAAATCGCTTGCCTTCAGCACTTTTTTCAACTTCAACAATCTTTGCATACCCTAAAAATAGACTAAATTATGGGCGATGATGAAGGAAACCCTCTTCGAAATTATTCGAAAATGCCGTTTTAATATTTCCATCTACACCGCGGAAATATTCGAAAGGCGTTGTCAAGAAGAAATTATCCGCAGCGACGAGGATAAGAGTTCCTTCGTTTACCTCGAATTCGACTTCAAGACCATCAAAGAAATGCTCAAGACCGACGAGCAGAACGAAATCTTCTGGGAAGTGTTCCTGGAGTCCCTGACCAAGAACAGCCGCGGAAGCGACATCATCGGGTTCCTGGAGAACAACTCCGGTCTGGGCATGCTGCTGCTGGACTCCAAGCTGGAAGGCTGGAACCGCGTCCGTGGCCGTATCGAGCAGATTGCCCAGAGACGCGAATTCAGCGCCATCTCCCTGATTCTGCCCAACGCCGTGCGCCCCATCGTTTACCCCGCCTGCATCCAGGACGAAAGCGAAGCCGCCAAGACGGGAACCTAAGATGAAAGTCCTGGTCATTGGCTCCGTCTATCCGCGGTTCCACGAAGACGCCGAAGTCCCCTGGCTGCGTACCTCCATCGCCCACCTGAAAAAGGCAGGCCTACAGGTGCAGGTTCTCGCCCCCGCCTACAAGGGGCTGAAATCCCACGATATCGACGGTGTGCCGGTGAACCGTTTCCGCTACGCGCCCGCGAACCTGGAGATGCTCACCCACGAAGAAGGCGCTCCCTCCAAGATGGCAAGCAAGCCCTGGCTGCAACTCCTCGCCATCCCCTACATCATCAGCGGATTTTTCAAGTGCCTTGCCATCTGCCGCAAGTGGCGCCCTGACATCATCCACGCCCACTGGCCATTCCCCCACGCCTACATCGCCCTCGGGGCCGCTAAGTTGTTCAAAATTCCGCTGGTGCTGAATTTTCACGGAGCGGAACTTTTGCTCATCCGCAAAAAGAAATGGGTGAAGCCCCTCCTGAAATTCGCCATCGGGCAAGCCCAGGCCGTGTTCGCCAACTCCAGCTTCACCGCCGGCAAGATCAAGGCCATCCGGAACGTAGATGTGGAATGGAGTCCGTACGGGACTACCCTAGACGAAAGACGAAATACGAAAGACGAGAGGCGAGAGGCAGTGGAAGGGGGAAGCCTCCCCCTCGCTCCAGCCTCGGCTTCCGCTACCCCCTCACCTAGGGGAGACTCCCCTAAAACCCCCGAACCTCACGCCATAAACGGCAAATTCAAGATCCTGTTCGTAGGGCGGCACATCGAGCGCAAGGGCATCTGCTACCTCATCGAAGCCGCCAAGTACCTGCCCAGAGACCAGTTCGAAATCCGCATCGTGGGCGTGGGAGACCTGACGGAAGAACTGAAGAAGCAAGCCGCCAGCATGCCCCCGGAATCTGCCGAAATCATCTTTACGGGCAAGCTTTCGCCGGAGGAACTTGCAAACGAATATAGGACCGCCAACGTCTTTACGCTCCCCGCCATCGTAGACAGCAAGGGCGATACCGAAGGCCTGGGCGTAGTGCTCATCGAAGCGATGGAGCTTGGCCTCCCCGTTGTCGCCAGCAACGTCGGAGGAATTCCCGACGTAGTCGTTGACGGCGTCTCGGGCATCCTGGTCCCTGAAAAGTCCCCGGAAGCCCTCGCCAGCGCCTTCAAGAAGCTCTCCTCGGACGCCGGCCTCGTAAGGGACTTACTCGCCGGCGCCCAGAAGCGCATCGCCGAATGCTTCACCTGGGACGGCATTATCGAGCGGCAAGTCCAAGCCTACGAAAAGTGCCTGAAGAAATAGGCGCCGAAGCGCCTACCCCAATTACACTTCTATCGTCACCCGACTGATTTTGTTTTCGTCCTTTTTCACACGGACGATCTTGTCAATCTTGTGTTCCAGTTCGTTCACGTGGCTGATAATGCCCACCAGGCGGTTTTCGCCGGCAAGGCCCTGCAAAGTATTGATAGCAAGCTTCAGGCTTTCATCGTCAAGAGAACCGAACCCTTCGTCCACGAACATGGTATCCAGCTGGATTCCGCCTGCAGAACTTTGCACCTCGTCGGCAAGGCCCAAGGCAAGGGAAAGGGACGCCAAGAAGCTTTCACCACCGCTCAGCGTTTTTACATCGCGCTGCCTGCCGCTGGAATGGTCCAGCACGTTCAAGTCAAGACCACTTTGACTCCTGTTATTGGCGGCCTCGATACGGCGAACCAGTTCATACTGGCCGTTGGAAAGTATGCGAAAACGGATGTTGGCACGGTTCACAATGCGGTCAAAGTAAGACGCCTGCACATAGGTCTCCAGCATCACCTTGCCCTGACCTGAAAGCCCTCCGTTGGCGGTATCGGACAGATTCTTGATCCAGCCGCGTCTGCGGAGCTGCTCGCCCAGCGCACCCACCGTCTTGCCGATCTGTTCAAGTACATTCCGGTTCTGGGCAAGACGGGCAGAAACTTCGTTCTGCGAATGCGCAAGCGCATTGTGCGCTGCGGCGGCCTGTTCACGGCTTGCCTGCAGGGCCGCAAGGTCGTATTCCGGAGCGCCTTCCAGCTGAGATGCAAGCGTTGACTTGCTTGCATTCAGTTCGTTCACCTGCTTTTCGCATTCAGTAAATGCGGCAGTAGCCTTCTCCAGTTCGCGCTTGGATTCATCAAGCTTTGCCTGGGTTTCGCGAATCTGCTTTTCGGCTTCCGTCTTGTTTTCAAAGGGCAGTTTTTTTGAAAGGGCTTCAGCCGCCTTCTTGGAAGACCCCACTTCGGCGCTTAGACCCGAAATTTGCTTTTCCAGTCCAATTGCCGCGGCCTGCAATTTTTCAAGTTCAGTTCGCTTTTCGGGAATCGTTTTTTCCAGGAAGGCCTTGCGCTTTTCCCGTTTTTCCTCCTCAGATTTTGCGCATGTCAGCCCATCCATCTTTTTGCGGTTTTCGGCATATTCCCCATTACCCCGTTCCCGGGCGTCTTCCAGGCTGCACTCGCCGAAAAGTTCTTGCACCAGCGCCTGTACAGCGGTCTGTTTTTCTTCGAACTTTCCCTTTGCCTGCGATGCAAGGCCACTCTTATCGCTACGGTCAGATTCTAGCCCCGACAAGGCCTTCTTGAGCTGTTCCAGTTCCGCCTGACTGGGAGCATCTACGGACTTGCACGCCTTATGGGGATGGTGCGTAGAACCGCATACCGGACAAGGTTCATTTTCCACCAACGCCTCGGCCATAATTCCCGCTTGTTCATTCAAGAAGGCACGGTTTTTCGCCTCGTACTCACCCTGCTTTTCTTGATAGGCTTTATCGGCATCGACGTATGCCTTCTTCGCATTTTCATACGATTCGCCTAGCGTGGACAGTTCCTTGACATTCTTGCCCACCTTCTGCAAGTCCTCCTGTCTTGCCGAAAGTTTTTCGAACTGAGCTAGCAATTCCTGCTTCTTTGCACCAGCATCACCAAGGTCTTTGAAATCCTTTTCAAGAAGTTCAATATTCGCCTTGAGCGAATCAGAGTCTTCGTGATTCTTCTGGAGCAATCCCTTAAGATTTTTACACTCGATTTCTTTCTTGACTGCGTCGGAGCGGTACGATTCCAGCTTGTCGTATTCCGGAAGTGAATTCCTGAGAGTCGTAATCTGTTCCTGCAATTGGTCCCGTTCCGACTGTTTGTCTTCGGCAGCAGCTTTTGCGGCCTTCAGCGGTTCCAGCTTCGGCAAAAGTGTTTCAAGATCACCTGATGCCTTTTTAAATGACTCACGAGTCTTTTCCACATTCTGGGCGCGACCAAGCTCCTTGTCCATATCGGCAAGACGCCTGCTACTTTCATCTGCTTCAGCCCTCAACTTTTGCAATGATTCGCCATCTTCAGCAAGAAGTGCCTGCACCAGATTACAAACGCCCAGCCAATCCGATACCTGCTTCTGGGTCGCCAAGTTTTTCTGACGTTCCAGTTCCGCCGCATTGGCAGATGTGCCGGAACATTGGACTTGCGCAACCAGGGTGTTTGCAGCCGATTCGCTCCCGCTGCAAAGCTTTTCTATTTCAGCAGCCCGTTTCTTGAATTCCTCCTGCAAATTGTTGAACTTGTCCGTCTTGAAAATCCTGCGGAAAATTTTCTTGCGTTCGTCGGTGGACGAAAGCAGCACCTTCATAAAGTCGCCCTGGGCAATCATGGCGATTTTCGTAAACTGGTCGCGGTCAATCCCGATGATTTCTTGCACTACGGCAGCAACTTCCTTTTCCTTGCTCACGGAACGGCTCGTTGGCCCTTGTTTACCGCTTGCATCAGGGTAATAGAATGTCACCGATGCAGACTCCTTTGTAAAGCCTTCACCACGAGCCTTGGGGCGTTCGTATTCGGGATTGCGCACCACGCGATATTCCCTGCCTGCATAGACAAAGGTCAAGTCCACAAGTGTTGGAGTTTCGGGTTTTGCATTCAGACAACGGAACAACTTTGCATCATCACGGCTTTCGCCGCTGGCACGGCCAAACAGGGCATAAGTAATGGCATCAAAAAGGGTCGTCTTACCGGCTCCTGTATCGCCCGAAATCAGGTAGAGCCCATTTGCTCCGAGTCTATCCAAATCGATGACCGTACGATCCGCATAAGGGCCAAAAGCAGAAATTACAAGCTTAGTCGGTCTCATTTTTCCTCCCAAATGCCATCAATGATGTCCTGCACGAACTCACTTTCCTCTTCGTTCAATTCACGCTTGGTCATGTCGCTAAAGAATTCCCCGAAAAGTTCCATCGGGGTCTTCTGCTCCACCTTTCCGTCGCCTACCGTAACATGCTGATTGCGGGTGCGTTCGTTGTCATAATCCAGCATCATCAAGTTCGGGTATATTCCGCGCAATTTCAAGACCGCATCAGGCACGTCATTTTCGTCCGTGAGTTTTACATAAACAAAATCATCAAGTTCAAGGCCTTCGGCCAACTGCCTCCGCTGAAATCCCGGCGAAACAAGCTCTGCAAACGTTCCCTTGATTTCGCGAACATCATGCTTGGGCGTCAGCGGAACCTCTCGAACTTCTATCCCGGCAAGCCCGTCTGCAGATTTTCCCGCAAGTTCCACCAACGTCAAAGATTTCTTGTGGTTTGCCTCCGACAAGGAATATTTGAGAGGCGTTCCGCTGTAGCGCACGCGGGCGTTTCCAGCAGTATCCTTTGCCACGTTCTGAGGTTTGTGAATATGCCCGAGGGCTACATAGTCAAAGCCATCGAAAACAGAGGCATCCACGTTATCGAGGCCTCCCACGTTTTCCTCTGAATCGCTCCGTTCGGCACCAGTCACAAACTGGTGTGCCAGAAGCACGTTGCGACGCCCCGGCGTAAAATGCATCTGGGCAATCGCCATACGCATGGCAGAGGTGTAATCCATCACCTGGTCCCGCTCTTCGTCGCTGCCCAGGCAGGCGCGTACCGTCGCAGGACGCACAAAGGGGAGCATCCATACATCCACCTCGCCAAATTCATCTTGCAAGGTCACTGGAGCAAACTCGCCACTATAAACCGGTGACATGTGCACGCCCCTATTTTCCATGAGGCGTCCGCCAAAGGCTATGCGCTCCGCCGAATCATGGTTTCCACTCAGCACAAACACCTTTGTGCCTGTCTCGGATAGCCGCACCAAAAAGTCATCCAGAACGGCAACCGCCTCAGCGCTGGGCACCGACTTGTCATAAACATCCCCCGCTACCAGGAGCGCATCGGGTTTTTCTCCCCTAACCGCCTCTAAAATGCTCGCCAGGATATGCCTCTGTTCGTCGAGCATCGAATGTTCGCATATGCTTTTCCCGATATGCAAGTCCGCCGTATGTAAAAATTTCATTCCATCATCCTTTTTTACAATCTACTCGACAGCAAAAAAAACTTTCGCCTGTAAATATAGTATCGACACGACGACACAAAATGTCAAGTAAAATTTGAAATTTATTTCAAAAAAAGCGAAAGCTTGCTAAAATCCAGAATCGTGATGAACACGAAGAAGCTGATGAAGAAGGCGGCGGCGACATTCTGGATAATGCTCTGGGTCTTGGTAGAAAGGGGTTTTCCCCTGAGTTTTTCGATTCCGAGGAACATTAGAAGCCCGCCGTCGGTAATGGCCAGGGGCAGCAGGTTCATCACTCCCAAATTTATACTAATAAGGGCCAAAAGCATCAAGAAGTCCTGGAATCCGCTCATCCAAACGTTACCCATCACGGCCACGATGGAAACCGGACCAGAGAAGGCATCGACCTTGACCTGTCCCTGGAACATACGCTTGAAATAGCGGAAGATGCTGGTGGTCATTTTCCAGCTGGTGGCGCAAGTTTTCGTAAAGGCTTCGACAGGGCCACGGCGCACAATCTTCGTTTCGCGGAAAAGCACGTAGCCCATCTGGATTCCCACCATATAACGGTCGTATTCTTCATTATAGACTGGGGTGAGTTCCCTGGTAAGGGTATCGCCGTTTCGAATGACCGTAATGTTTACAGGCTCGCCCTTGCTCCCGTCAATAATACGCACCACTTCTTCGTAGCGGGAAATGTGTTCACCGTTAATCTCAAAAATGGTGTCATTCTGGAGAATTCCGGCTTTTTCGGCGGCAGAGCCAGCCACTGGCGGAAGCCGTACCATGACGCGGTTGCGGGGGTAAATCCCGATATCGCCAATGCCCATCTTGATGGGCTTGCCCGTAGAATCCTGGGCAGG
This sequence comes from Fibrobacter sp. UBA4223, assembly GCA_002382975.1. Classification (GTDB taxonomy): domain Bacteria; phylum Fibrobacterota; class Fibrobacteria; order Fibrobacterales; family Fibrobacteraceae; genus Fibrobacter. The sequence continues at coordinate 68,975 of DFTB01000017.1, read as the reverse complement.
AATCACCAGTTCCTGCGGCACCACGGTAATGTTCAAAGGAGCTCCGCCGCGATGGACTTCCAGCACCACCTCTGCACCGAGGCTCACGCCAATCTGCTCGCGAAAATCGTCCCAACCCTGAGTAGGCTTTTCGTTCATGGCGGTAATGGTATCGCCGGGCAGGATACCTGCAATTTCTGCGGAAGAATCATTCGCCACAAAGCCCACAATAAGGTTCTTGTTGTCGGCCTCTTCGACGCCTACCATGTAGAGCACCATCAAGAGCAAGAAAGCAAAAACGATGTTGATGAAGGGCCCCGCAAAGGCGATGGCCGCACGGGCGCCCACCGACTTGGCTACAAAATCCCGCTCGTCTGGAACTTGGCCCTCTTTAAGCTTGTCCGGGTTCTCCCCCGCCATGGCCACGTAACCGCCAAAGGGGATTGCCGAAATACAATATTCCGTTTCGCCGTGGCGGAACTTGATCAGTTTTTTTCCAAAACCGATGCTGAAAGTGTTCACCTTGACATTGTTCCACTTGGCCACCAAAAAATGGCCCAGCTCGTGAATGGTCACGAGAAAGCTCAGCCCGATAAGGCCCAGCACAAACATCAAAACATTGTCAAGAATAGATTCCATCGAGGCAAAATGTAGAAATCAACTATTTGATAAGCGCAGCGGTAAGCCTGCGGGCTTCGGCGTCGGCTTCGAGAACCTGGTCCAGGGTCAGGTGGCCAGAAACCGTAGGAGCGCCCGCCATTATGGTTTCCACATGCTTCGGGATGTCGGTAAACTTCAGGTTCCCCTTGAGGAAGGCGTCAACCAGCACCTCGTTGGCAGCGTTCATCATGGCCGGAACAATACCACCACGACGTCCCGCTTCAAACGCCAGGGCGAGACAGCGGAACTTGTTAAAGTCCGGCTCGAAGAAGGTCAGTTTCGCAAGCGTCGGCAGGTCCAGACGCTTGGTCTCCAGCGGCAGGCGGTCGGGCCAGGTAAGCGCCACCTGGATAGGAATGCGCATGTCGGGAGCGCCCAGCTGAGCCATCAAGGAACCATCCCGGAACTGCACCAGGGAATGCACCATGGACTGGGGGTGAACCACCACCTTGATCTGTTCGTAAGGGATGTGGAACAAGAAATGGGCTTCCAGAACTTCCAGGCCCTTGTTCATCATGGAAGCAGAGTCGATGGTAATCTTCTTGCCCATGCTCCACACCGGGTGATTCAGGGCGTCGGCCACGGTGATGGATTCAAACTTTTCGATAGGCCACTCCCGGAAAGGTCCGCCAGAAGCGGTGATTTCCAGGAACTCCACTTCCTTTTCGGGGCGTCCGGAAAGGCACTGGAAAATGGCGCTGTGTTCAGAGTCAATCGGAGTGATGAAAGACTTAGGATTCTCAGCAAGTTTGTCCCAAATGACCGGGCCCGCCATGACCATGGTTTCCTTGTTGGCAAGGGCCACGTGCTTTCCGTGTTCGATAGCGGTGATGGTGGGGAGACAACCCACCGCACCCATCAAGGCATTGATGATGATATCGGCCTTGGGGTCGGCTGCCAGTTCGCACAGGCCTTCCATGCCGGCAAGCACAGGCATGCTCAATTCCTTTTCCAACTCCTTCGCAGCATTCGGGTCAAACATGCACACGCGTTCCACCTTGAACTTGCGCACAATTTCGGCCACCTTCGCCACACTGCTGTTGGCGGCAACGGCATACAGCTTGAAAATATCGGAGTGTTGCAAAATCACATCGACGCTAGAGGTTCCGATAGAACCGGTAGCGCCCAAAAGAACAACGTTTTTCATAATCACAATTCCTTAGTTTCCGCCTTCGGTATCAGCGAAGGACTCACAATCAGCCATCACCTTCTCGAACATTTCGTCACGAGTCACATTCGTGTAGGTTGAATCGTTTCTGTCCATGTGGTAGGAGTTCATGCATTCCTTGAATTCAACAGTGGAATCGTCGGTCCATGTATAAATGTCAATGTAATTCCTGTCCTTGTATATGAACTTCCAGACCTTGTCTTCTTTCTTGAAATTGCAACCCGCTTCGGGCTTGGCACCACAGACATCGCCCGGCTTGGCGTTATCCTTAGCGTTGTCGCTTCCACCGGGTTCCGTAGTCGTCGTACCCGTATCAGAGCTTGTAGAACTGCTGTCATCACATGCGGTAAAACCAAGGGCCATCACCAAAGCGCACGCCCCGACAAGAAACTTGGATTTCATAAAGTCCACCTATTAAGCAATATTCTTGAAAAAATCCATGAGCAGATAAAGGGCAGGGGCCGCGAGGTAGAACGAATCGCAGCGATCAAGCACTCCGCCATGACCCACGAACAAATTGCCGGAATCCTTGGTTCCGCTCCAGCGCTTGAGGGCACTCATCAAGAGGTCGCCGGCCTGGCCCGCCACCGTGACGAGCACGCCGAGAATAACGGCCCGGGTCCAGTCAATTTCTACGCTAAAGCAACTGAGGGCAGCGCTGCACTTGGCCCAGTAGGCCACCCAGGCAATGGTGGCGATAGAACCAGCGACGCTTCCTTCCCAAGTTTTCTTGGGGCTGATGCTGGGTGCAAAGGGGTGACGCCCGAAGGGGCCCTTGCCTGCGGCGAATTTCCCGAAGAAATAGGCCACCGTATCGCACATCCACACAGATGTCATCACCAAGATAAAGGCATAGCAATGTTCAAAACCCTGACCGTTGCCCATCATGAGCACGTTCATGCCGCCCCAGAGGCCCACGTACAGCGGAGCTCCCAGCTGCATCACCAGCCAAGGGAACAGATGGTCAATTTCCACCTTGGCGTAGGCCACACCAATGTAGATGGCAAAAATCACCAGGAAAGTCATGCCCACCACGTAAGGCACCGCGGGCAGTCCGAAATAGCCGCCCTTGGAGAGCGTCCATGCCAGGGTCAAAGCCAAGGACGACGCAAAAGAAAGATAGCGGGTGTCCGGCCCCTTGTACATCTTGGAGGCCATGCCCGCCCATTCCCAGGCGCCCACGCCAGCCAAGAAGCACATAAGCCCGATACGACTGTAGTCGCTGAACCACAGCAAAAAGAACACTATCGGAATGGCGATAAACGCCGTTATCAAACGCTGAGCCAGATTACTCATGCAACACCTTCCCAAACCTTCTTTCGCGGGTTTTGAAAAACTCCACAGCCTTCAGGAACTCCTCTTTGGTAAAGTCGGGCCAAAGCGTGTCCGTCACATAGAACTCGCTATAGGCCGCCTGCCAGAGCAGGTAGTTCGAAAGCCTAAATTCACCGCCGGTGCGGATGACCAGATCCGGATCGGGAGCGCCCTTTAAGTACAAATTCTTTGCAAATACAGTCTCGTCGATATCCTCGATCTTGAGCTTACCCGCCTGCACCTGCGCGGCAATGGCCTTCGCCGCATCCACGATTTCGAGCCTGCCACCGTACGAGATGGCCAGGTTCAACTGCATGCCCGTGTTGTTCGCCGTCTTGTCGATGGCAGACTGGAGGCTTGCGCGGGGTTTCTCTGGCAGGCGTTTCATATTCCCGATGACCGTGAGCTTCACGTTCTTTTCCATGAGGTCGGGGATTTCTTTGACCACCATCTCGATGAGGAGGTTCATCAGGTAATCCACTTCCTTGCTGGGGCGACCCCAGTTCTCGGAACTGAACACGTAAAGCGTCATGTGTTCCAGCTTGAGGTTCACGCCCACTTCAACGGCATCGATGGTGGCCTGGGTCCCCTTGCGGTGCCCCAGAAAACGCTCCAAGCCGCGGCTGCGGGCCCAACGCCCGTTGCCGTCCATGATGATGGCCACATGTCTCAGCTGGTTAGCCACTGCCGCTCCGGACTACACCTTCAGGAGGTCCGCTTCCTTTTCGGCAAGGAGAGCGTCAATCTTTGCGATATACTTGTCGGTAGCCTTCTGGATTTCGTCCTGCTGTTTCTTGACTTCGTCTTCGGGCAGGTCCTTGTTCTTCTTGATGGCATCGTTGGCGTCGCGACGGATGTTGCGGATTGCCACACGACCTTCTTCGGCGTGCTTGCGGGCCACCTTGGCCAGTTCCTGACGGCGTTCAGAGGTAAGGATGGGGAGCGTCACGCGGATGCAGTTGCCATCCTTCATGGGGGTCACGCCGATGTTTGCGGCGAGGATCGCCTTGTCGATGGTATCCACGAGCTGCTTTTCCCAGGGGGTCACCAGGAGCATGCGGGGTTCGGGCACGGAAATCTTTGCCACCTGAGAAATCGGGGTGGGCGTGCCATAGTAGTCGATGCGCACATCGTTCAGAATCGCGGGGCTAGCCTGGCCTGCGCGGATCTTGGAAAATTCACGTTCGGTGGCCTCGATGGCCTTGTCCATTTTTTCGGTGTAGTCTGCCATAATAGGTTTTAGGTTACAGGTTATAGGTTTTAGGATCTCAAGTTAGACCCCTTCTTTCTAGCAAAAAATATAAATAAACAACCGGGGATAACGAAGAGGGTTAGCAGTGAACCAGGGTGCCGAGGTCACCTTCGATAGCCGCACGGGTCAAATTGCCCTTTTCCATCTTGAACACGAAGATGGGCATATTGTTTTCCATGCAAAGAGCAACTGCTGCAGTGTCCATCACCTTGAGGCCGCGGGAAATGACTTCCTTGTAGCTGATGTCGTCGAAGCGAGTTGCAGTCGGATCCTTGACCGGGTCTGCGGTGTAGATGCCGTCGACCTTGGTAGCCTTCATAATCACGTCGCATTCGCTTTCGATAGCGCGAAGAGCGGCGCAGCTGTCTGTGGTGAAGAACGGGTTGCCCGTGCCTGCAGAGAAGATGACGACGGAGCCCGCGGAGAGGAGCTTCAATGCCTTGCGGCGGTCGAAGAATTCACAGACCGGTTCCATGCGGATGGCGGACATCACCACAGAGTCGATTCCCTGCTTGTCGAGAGCGTCCTGCATGGCGAGGCCGTTCATCACAGTGCCCAGCATGCCCATGGCGTCGCCCTGGGCGCGGTTCATGCCACCTGCAGAAGCGGAAATGCCGCGAACGAGGTTGCCGCCGCCTATTACGAGGGCAACCTGCACGCCCTGCTTGACAATGGAGGCAATTTCGGACGCCATGTCGGAGAGAATCTGGTTATCGATACCGTGGCCCTTTTCGCCTGCGAGGGCTTCGCCACTGAGTTTGAGAAGAATGCGTTTGAATTTCATAATAGGGATTAGGGGTTAGGATCTAGGGGTTAGGTTGTATGTATTAGAGTTGCTGGTTACAGGAAGTGTCAACTATTGGACGCGGTGCATGCTGAAGGTTGCCGTATAAAGGGAATCATTTTCGCTTTTGCGGAGAGCGGTCCAGTTCATCACGTCGTTTTCAATAGATTCTATTTCCCACCATTCTCGATGTTCCGTACTGTCTCCCACGTTTTTCCAGCGGGTGCAGAGCAAGTTGCCATCGACAAAGTAGTTTCCCTTGGAATTGACATCGTCTTCCCACTCGCCATCTTCAGTTAGACCCATATAAGAATAGGTACCATCGTCCCTGTATTCCCAGCGGTGCTGCTTGTGGTCATCGTAGGCGGATTGCTCACTGGTGACATGGCCTTCCCAAACACCAAGTATTTCCTGGCTATAATCCTTTTCCACCCGAACAAACCGTTCGTGCCGCGGGGCAATTTCTGCATAAGCTTCGCCGTCATTGAACAAGGTGGTCTTGGCGTCAAAACGCATGTCCTTGTCGGTAATAGCGGTCACCGTCATTTCGGTAGTGACAGACTTGCCGTTGTCGTATTTCGCCTTCAGGATTATCCGGTTGCCGTCTATGGCGATATCCATGTTCTTCTTGTGTTCCCACCATGCGCCCACATCGTTCAGGGCCATACTGTTGTAAACCTTCATGACAGAATCTTCAAGGGCAAAGGTTCTCACGGACTTCTGGTTGGTGAGCACGGGAGCACCATCGGTTTCGGCATGGATCCACTTGCCAACAAGTTTTTCGGAAAGGTTGCCTATCGGCTGGTTTTCGGCCGTCTTGCCAGCACTTTCGTTGCCGGAACACGCCAAAAATGCAAGCGCGCAACAGGTGAGCGCCGTAACACAAAATCCACGCAATATGTTCATCGTTTCTCCATTCGAGAATAGCTTACACTAAATATAGCCCAATTTCTGCTTAAGCTTTTGTCCGGCGACCTCCCCTGAGCAAAAACGGGTGTTACGCCGGAGTTCTTGTCAAAATTACTACGCGTTTCTTACATTCCCTCGGTAGAGATTGTCGGTGTTCCACTCAGAAAAAGAGATAAGACACATGCAAGGTAAATATAGGCTTTGCCCGGTAGTCATACCGTCAAATAAATGTATCTTGTAGAGAGCAAACATCTAAACCATAAACAAAAAACAAATATGAGTCTTAAAATCGTTGTGCTTGCTAAGCAAGTACCTGATACACGAAACGTGGGCCCCGATGCCATGACGGAGCAGGGAACCATCAATCGTGCCGCATTGCCCGCGGTCTTCAACCCCGAAGACCTGAACGCCCTGGAGCAAGCCCTTCGTTTGAAGGACCAGTTCCCGGGTTCCACCATTTCTGTGCTGACGATGGGTCTCCCGAAGTCTGCCGAAGTCGTCCGCGAAGCTCTGTACCGCGGTGCCGACGAGGGTTTCGTGGTGACGGACCGCCCGCTCGGTGGTGCTGACACTCTCGCTACGAGCTACACGCTCGCCCAGGCCGTCAAGAAGATTGGCGACTACGACATTATCCTCGGTGGCCGCCAGGCTATCGACGGCGATACCGCACAGGTCGGTCCGCAGATTGCAGAAAAGCTGGGACTTACACAGGTGACTTACGCCGAAGAAATTTTGAGTCTCGACGAAAAGGCCCGCAAGGTCGTGATTCGCCGCCACATCGACGGTGGTGTGGAAACGGTGGAAGCACCGCTCCCGCTGGTCGTGACCGTGAACGGAAGTGCGGCCCCGTGCCGTCCGCGCAGCGCAAAGCGCCTCATGAAGTTCAAGAACGCGACCGTGGTTGCCGAACGCAAGCCGGAAGACGCCGAAAAGTACGAAGCCCTCATCGCGAAGAAGCCCTACCTGAACATTCCGCAGTGGGGTGCAGCCGACATTGACGCAGACCCTGCCCAGATCGGTAAGGCCGGTTCGCCGACGAACGTGAAGGCTGTCAAGAACATCGTGTTCAAGGCGAAGGAAAGCCGCACGCTCACCGCAAGCGACGCCGACGTCGAAGGACTTATCAAGGAACTTTTAGACGGGAAGATTATTGGCTAGCCTATGAATAACGTATTTGTATATTGCGAAATTGAGGGCACGACCATTGTCGATGTTTCCCTCGAACTTTTGTCCAAGGGCCGCAAGCTCGCCAACACGCTCGGCGTTCAGCTCGAGTGCATCTGCGCAGGCAAGGGCCTCGACGGAATTGAAAAGCAGGTGTTCCCCTACGGTGTGGACAAGGTCCATGTGTTTGACGCCGAAGGGCTCTTCCCCTACACCACCAACCCGCACGCATCGCTTGTGGTGAACCTCTTCAAGGAAGAGCAGCCGCAGATTTGCTTGCTCGGTGCAACGGTGATTGGCCGTGACCTCGGCCCGCGTATTTCTAGCGCCATGCACAGCGGCCTTACCGCTGACTGTACCGAACTCGAAATCGACAGCTTCGAAATGAGCATCGGTGGCGTGAAGAAGTTCTACGAAAACCAGCTCTGCCAGATTCGCCCGGCGTTCGGCGGTAACATCGTCGCAACGATTGTGAACCCGGAACACCGCCCGCAGATGGCGACGGTGCGCGAAGGCGTGATGAAGAAGGAAATCGTGGACCCGAACTACAAGGGCGAAGTCATCAAGCACGACGTGGCCAAGTACGTGCCGGAAACGGAATACGTGGTCAAGGTGCTGGAACGCCATGTGGAAAAGGCCAAGCACAACCTCAAGGGCGCACCCATCGTGGTGGCCGGTGGTTACGGCATGGGCTCCAAGGAAAACTTCGACATGCTGTTCGAACTGGCGAAGGAACTCCACGCCGAAGTGGGCGCAAGCCGTGCCGCTATCGACGCGGGCTTTGCCGATCATGACCGCCAGATTGGCCAGACCGGCGTGACCGTACGCCCGAAGGTGTATATCGCCTGCGGTATTTCCGGCCAGATTCAGCACCTCGCCGGCATGCAGGATTCAGGAATCATCATCTCCGTGAACTCCGACCCCGACGCCCCGATCAACGCTATCGCTGACTACGTGATCAACGGCACCGTCGAAGAGGTCATCCCGAAGATGATCAAGTATTACAAGGCAAACAACAAGTAGGCGTGCAACATGGCGAATTTTTACACAGACCATCCAGAGATTAAGTTCAACCTTGAAAGTTCTCCCCTGATGCAGCGCATCGTGGAGCTCAAGGAAAACGGCTACGCCGACAAGGACAGCTTTGACTACGCGCCGGAAGACTACGCCGACGCGATAGACAGCTACAACCGCGTACTCGAAGTCGCGGGCGACATCACCGCGAACACCATCTTCCCGAACTCCGAAGACGTGGACGCCGAAGGCCCCCACTGCGAAGACGGCCGCGTGCGCTACGCAAGCAAGACCTACGAGAACCTGGAAGCCACCCGCAAGGCTGGCCTCAACGGAGTCACGATGCCGCGCCGCTTCGGCGGTCTCAACTTCCCGATTACCGCCTACACGGCCATCAACGAAATGATTGCCTCTGCAGACGCCGGTTTCGAGAACATCTGGTCCCTGCAGGACTGCATCGAGACCTTGTATGAATTCGGCGACGAGGACCAGCGTTCCCGCTTTATCCCGCGCGTGTGCGCCGGCGAGACGATGTCGATGGACTTGACCGAACCCGATGCCGGTTCCGATCTGCAGCGCGTGATGCTCAAGGCTACTTACAGCGAAGAAGACAAGTGCTGGTACCTGAACGGTGTCAAGCGCTTCATCACCAACGGTGACTCCGACATCCACCTGGTGCTCGCCCGCTCCGAGGAAGGCACCCACGACGGCCGCGGCCTTTCCATGTTCATCTACGACAAGCGCGACGGCGGCGTGAACGTGCGCCGCATCGAGAACAAGCTCGGCATCCACGGAAGCCCGACCTGCGAACTTGTCTATAAGAACGCGAAGGCTGAACTCTGTGGCCGCCGCAAGTTCGGCCTCATCAAGTACGTGATGGCCCTCATGAACGGCGCCCGCCTGGGCATTGCCGCACAGTCCGTGGGTATCAGCCAGATGGCATACAACGAAGCTCTCGCCTATGCCAAGGACCGTAAGCAGTTCGGCCAGGCCATCGTGAACTTCCCCGCCGTCTATGAGATGATTTCCAACATCAAGGCACGCCTCGACGCAGGCCGCGCACTCCTGTACCAGACAGCCCGCTATGTAGATATCTACAAGGGCCTCGAGGACATCGAACGCACCCGCAAGCTCACCGACGAGGAGAAGGCTGAACTCAAGCGATACCAGAAGCTCGCCTCCGCTTGCACGCCGCTCGCCAAGGGTATGAACTCCGAATACGCCAACCTGAACGCCTACGACAGCATCCAGGTGCACGGCGGTTCCGGCTACATGCTCGAATACGCCTGCCAGCGTCTCTACCGCGACGCACGTATCACTTCAATTTACGAAGGCACGACGCAGTTGCAGACGGTTGCCGCCCTCCCGCACATCACCACCGGCACCTACAGCCAGATGCTCGAGGAACTGGAAGCGGGCGAAGTGGCCGCCGAATACGAGAGCCTCAAGGCCCGCGCGAAGGCCATGGACGCGAAGTTCAACGAAGCTATCGAAACTGTGAAGGCCGCGAACAACAACGAGTTCACCGACCTTTGCAGCCGCCACCTCTACGAACTCGCCGCCAACTGCGTGATGAGCCAGCTCATGCTCCGCGACGCCACCAAGGCACCGGAACTGTTCGAAAAGAGCATGAAGGTGTACCTGAACCTCGCCGAAGCCGAAGTCGCCAAGCACTACAACTTCGTGAAGAGCTTGAACGTGGACGCGATGGAAAGCTACAAGCAAGCATAAGCCCGCAGGATGTCATCCCCGCGAAGGCGGGGATCTCTCATAAAGAAATTACCCCGGCTCAATCGAGTCGGGGTTTTCTTTGTTCATGGGCGTTTCCCCTGCGGGGTCGGGCTATACTCGCTTCGCTCACGGAGCCTCGCACTTGTCATCCCCGCGAAGGCGGGGATCTCCATTGCGCGTCTCCGCCCTATCGGGTCACTATCCCTAACGCAACTTTTGTTCTAATAAATCAACGTGCAGGACAAGATCCTGTCTGATGCCCCTTTTCATCAAAAATCCAAATTTGGTTTCCATGTTTAACAGAAACCGTAGTAGAAGTAAACGCGACAAGCCCATCACCAGCGGTAACCTGACCAGTCTTTTTGCCATTTTCATCGTAAATCCAATACCAACCACCTCTTTGAACAACATTAGATATCATCTTCACCTCTCTTGTTATGTAAAAATTACCACTCATCATCTTTTATACATCGTACAGCAAGACCGCATGTTTCAGAAAGAGGCGTAAAGCCCATTCCCGTCATGCGAGGATTTGCGTGGATGCTGAAAGCGTATCTCATATTTCCAGAACTTGACGGATAAACTTTCTTTGATGTCCAAAAAAGAGTTTGCGTTCCTTCTCCTTCAAGAGTGTTTAAAATCAATCCCGTTCCCGTTGTATATCCCACAGGTACTGCAGAAAAACCATAATCATCGGAGCCATAAAAAGTCTTCTCTTCACCATCATATGTTACATATTCTTCTTTCCAAATACGCGAAGCCAATCTTTGTGAGTCAAAATGCAAAGATTTTAATTCAGCAAAATCAGCCGAGTCAGGCAAATGCCATCCTTTAGGACAAATACTCACGGCATCTTCCCAACTAAACAAACATCCTTTTATGCTATATTTTTTGGAGTTGTACCCACGACATTTTGTACCTAAATCATACATATCCTCTGCCATCCATGTCCTCGACCCGATTGTGACCGTTTTATACGTTTCTAAATAAATTTGCATTTCGCCATAAGAAATTGCAGGGTTCAAATACGCCCAATTTGCTTTTGAACTTGACGATAAACCTGTTTCGACCTTTGAGCTAGAAGAAGATTTAACAACGGTCGTTACGCTAGAGTAGTAATATGGATTATAAAACGAAGAAGATGACGATAATGACGACAGAGAACTTTGTTGCGAACTTGAGAAAATGATTGAGCTACAACTTTGAATTTCATTCAGTTCGGGTTCGTTAATCGAATTTGACAAGGCTGTCCAAATCCAACTTCCCATAACATCACTAAAGACGCAGACATAATCGACATCATTCTCATTTACATGAGCACCTACGCCACGCAATCCTTCATTGCAAGGTTCTTCCGCTACAAGCCCATTGTAGGTATTGAACGACAACGTTGTATTGTCGGAATTATCCGTTTCATTTGCCGGAGCAACAGATTTATTTCCTGATTCGTCTGAACAGGAAACAAGAAGAATGAGTGTTGACAAAATTCCAACAAGCCTAAAAAAACAATTACGTTTTTCAATCATAATCTTTCCTTTTTATTCCACCTTCAAAAACATCATTCTTCCATAACCAAAAATTCTTTTCCCTTCCACTTCCAAATTTCCTTTCCATTTATTGTATTAATAGAAAGACTTTTTACGTTTGGATTAATTCTAAATGAACATACTTGACATTCATACTTATCCAAAACTTCCACCATTTCGCAGAAAACATTTCCATCTCCATCTATAACATTTTCATCTCCAGCATCCATAAACTTGACAAGCATCTTTTGACCACAAACAGGACATCTTAAAAGTTTCAAATACGGAAACATTATTTTATAGTTTTTTGTTTTAGCACCATATTCATTCATTATATCCCTATTTGTCATTTGCACCACTCGTCTATGCAAATGATATTTTTTCCCATCACAATCCTCATATTCATTTAAAAATAACGGATTATTATACGCTGCTCGCCCAATTTCTTTCAACAAGGCGACTTTTTCATAATCAGCATATCTTCCTTGTTTTTTGAACTCTTTATAAATTTCATCCATCGGATCCAAATCAGAATATACTTTTTTATATGCCCACAATCGCCTTTTACGTGAATGCTTCAAAGTATCAACAATTTTTGATACCAACGGTAAAATTTTATAACCTACAAAAAAATCATAGGTGCGATATGCTTTCTTAATTAAGCCTTGATGCCAAGCAAAGTTTCTTAGCTTATTTAGAACACATAAGGTTCCTCGATTCCCTAAAAGAATCTCTATTTCTTTTATTGTATCTTCATGTGGATTATTTTTATGAAGCGCTTTGAGTTTTTGAAGTGCACTAGGAAAATCTTTGTATTTTTCATCATAGTTCTTCAATATGCCTTTTATTACTATTTCAAAAAAATGCTGAAAATGGGTAATACTAGTAAAATAATCGCACCGATATTCAGGAGTGTCGTTTATTTGTTTTTCCCTATCTTTCCATTTTTCTCGTTTTCCCCTGAAATCACAAAAATCTACAGAACATTCAGCATAAGAAAGAGTCCGATAAGTATCAAAATAGCTTTGAATTGCAGACATCAGCGAAATATATGCAGCCTCTATATTTATTTCAGTCTCATTTGCTTTACATTTTCTTCGAGTCATATATAACATCGCTCAAAATCAATCCATTACACAACGGACGCTATAACCAGCAAACTTACCATCATCTCCGACAATTGCCAAACCAAACGCTAAATGAGCAACATCTGCTGAGCCACTATATTTTTCAGTACTTGTCCAAAAATATGTTTCTGTTCCTGCTCCAAGATAAACACCAAAATCGACTTTGCCTCCAGCAGGGAGTGCAGAAAATCCATATTTATCTGTTCCATTTCTGCCACCATCCCATCCCGTTTTGCTAAACAATACTGTAGAAGCGTTATCTTTTCCAACAGTTGTCAACAAAGCCTCCCATTCATCACTACTTGGCAAATGCCATCCAGTAGGGCAAATTCCATGAACAGGATAAGTCGGCGAGCATTTTTTCCCATCACCGCACCCAACAGCGTCTCCACTAAACCATCCTTCACCATCCATTGCGGCAGTCCAAGTGTAGAGCCGTCCATATTTAGCACAATTTTCTTCTTGATCATCATAGCAATAACTATCATCGGTTTCGAAATTCAAATTTTGAGCCATCCAAATCTGCTTGCCTATTTTCACAACCTTGTATGATTGACCATCACGAGAATCTATCAGTGTTGAGCTATAACTAGATGACGAACTACGAGGAGCTACAGAAGAGCTACTCAAAGTATTTTTTTCGACATCCACAGCAGAACTTCCTTTAAGACAACGAATTGAAGTTCCAGTAGGAAGATCCATATACTTTTTATTCATACCTCCAAACGACACGCCATCTTTTTCGCCATTTATTGAAACATAATGCACACTCATGGAGTCGTTTTTTACAGTATCAGCCATAAAAACAGTGCCATCACCTATAGCGTTAAAACTTTGTCTAGCATAATACGACCCTGCTGGAAGAGCTGAAAATTCGTAAGCATCTACACCATTTCCAAATTCATTCCAGCCCGTAGCAGACTTGAGCATTTTCCCTGCAACAGAAGCACCTCCGACAAAATCAATTAAAACATTCCATTCATCTATTGTCGGAAGATGCCACCCTGCGGGACAATGGTTTGTGCCATAATAGAGGCGACCATATTGGGAACAATTTTCGTCCTTATTTCCATAGCAATAGCCATTTTCATCATCATAATTCAAATTTTGCGCCATCCAAGTCTGTGAACCAATCGTTACAATTCTATAGGCTTGATCATCACGATTATCAATAAAGTAGTCGCCATCTAAAGGGATTCTAGCAGAAGAACTGCTTTGAACTTTTCCAGATGAGGAACTCGCTATTGTTGTTTTCGACTCATCGGAATTTTTTATACAACGGACAGGAAGGGCGTATTTATCATGAATTATTTCCCCGTTAGTAATTTCAGCTTTGGGGAACGACCCGTTCATTCCATATGCCAAACTAAAGATATACGCATTTTTGCATCTCTGATCATAAATATCGGGAGTAGAACTCCAATAATAAATACTCGAACTATTTTCCGTGCTGTAACATTGATAGCAACCACTTCCATTCCATGATCCTACACCTTTTGCAGAAAAACCTGACGAATTTGTTGCTCCAAGACCTTTAAAATATGAGGCGTTTGCATCAACCAATCCATAGGGCGGATTACCAACAAACAAAACAAGGGTATTCCATTCACTTGTATCAGGCAAGTGCCATCCTTGAGGGCATATTCCACGAACGGGATAATCTAGAACCAATTTCTCGACAAGTTTGTTTCCTGAATATCCCCAACCAAGTCCGTCATTTGAGAACCTACCAACACTATCGATTACATCAGACCAAGTGTAGTAACGTCCTTTTTTACAATCTTCAAGTCCAGTACTATAATCCTTAAAACAGTAATTCTTTTCCGTTACGAAATCTAAATTTTCGGCCATCCAAGTCTGCGATCCGATAGTCACCATCTTATAGACATGGCCATCACGCGAATCGACGAATGTTTCATAGGTTTGTCCATTTTCACCAATGATAGATCCATTGCCATCCTGGTATGGTTGCCAAGACCAGTCTCCTATAGAAGCATCATCTCTACAGATGTAATCCTCATTTGTCGAACTCACATGAGCAACCACCCCATTAAGCGTTTGATCGCAGGGGCGTTCAGCAACGAGCCCTTCATAGGTTTTATAGGTAAATGTTGCCGATGTACTAGATTTAGGTTCATCATTTGATGCGTTACTTCCAGAATCTCCGCCACAAGCAACGAAGATTAACGCAAAGGATGCTGCGATAAGCCTGCCGTATTTATTCTTTGTCATAAAAGTCCTCGATTTTTATTTAACACATCTAACAGGTAAGCCGTATTTTTTATTAACAGCCGATTGGTCGATTCTGTGTTCACCATAAATTTCCCCGAAGCACAAAATATTTGCGTGTGTAGCAGCGTAATTACAATCCGCCCCAGAACAACTACCGGCACCGACTTCCTCCGCACTCCAAAAACATGTTCCATACCCATCTTGAATAAAACCGCCGGCATCATCTCTCATTCCAACAGGAAGTGCAGAGAAACCATAGTTGTCAGTTCCATTATTTCCATCATTCCATCCCTTTAAGGACTTTCCTTTTCCACCGCCCAAAGAATTCGACAATTTGATAAATTCGGCTTTCAAAGGCAACCTCCACCCAGCAGGGCAAACACTTGGCGATCCCGTCATATGCCCACAATAAACACCATAACCACACCCTTTAATAGGTTCTTGAACAACAACACCCGAATAATACTCTATAAGATCCTTTGCAATTTGTACGGAATCCTTAGCAGCAGCCCAAGTATAAAGACGACCACCCAATCCACAATTGGCAACGGCATTGTTAAAACACCAACTTCTATGCAAAAGGCTCTTCATTTCAGCGCTATCTGCATAATTGAGATTCTCCGCCATCCATTCTAGATTTCCGATTTTCACTGTTCTGTATGTTTTACCATCACGATAGTCCGTCATTGTTCCATAGGATATACTAGGATTCAAATAGTTTTCTATTGAAATTCCCCAAATCCACACTTCATCCAATCCGTTCCATCTCAAATCTTTGCATTTATAATACGAAGCATCCGTTTGGCTATTTTTAACCTCGCCCTCTTGTTTTGTAGTACACCCATTCAATTTGAGCGTGGTATCATTTTTGTTAGCAGTCATCCACTTATTTAATACTTCATCATATTTGTAGAATACATCAGTGCTATCACCTTTCTTGATTTCACCATCAGCACCTTCACTCCAGCCTTGAGTATCAACTTCAATCGTATCGGCAAGTCCCCATACACGGGATTTACAGATATACCATCTATCTTTATACCGAGACACCTCGCCTACATTACTCAAAATGCAAGCACCGAACAGTTCCTCTTCAAAGGTCCTACTTCGCCATTCTCCTAACTCTGCATCATAGATGTAAACCGACGTTTGCCACACATTTCCAGTCCTCATTTCTCCATCTTCACCTTTTTCCCATTTATATGTATCCATTTCAAAATAGGATGCTTTACGCCACGCAGAATCCTTACAGATATATCTTACTTTCTTCTCATAATTGGAACTGAACTTATTAGTGTCCGCATGAACTTCACCCTCTCGGGATTTCGAGCATGCCCCCAATCCGTAACTATCATACCAATAGTTGCGAATATATTTTTCAAAATCAGGGACAGTTCCTAATTTCCACTTTTCAATATTATTTCGAATAGAATCAAGTCCATCAGTCAAGTCTTTTGTGGACGACCAATCCGCAATTTTCGCCTGAGCAGATTCATCCCATTTGCCAGTTTTTTCAAAGTTCGTTTCAAATTCACTTAACAGGCTATTTATATCCGCTATGTTCAAATCTCGTTGCATCATAATGCTAATAGCCATCAATACGGCACTACCATTATTCTTGCCAAAAAGATTTAGACCCTCGAAATTTTTGACATCATCCTTAATTCCAAAAATTTTCAAGACTTCACCTTCAGCTTGTTTTTTTGCATCGGAGAAGTTCGTCCCCTTAGACACCAAATAAGCTATTCGTTTGTTCGCTAAATGCGTAAGCACATTTATATTGACGTTGGATTGATTACTTAAATCAGCAAAAGATTTTAAAGTAATCTTGCCACTAGTAAATTTGCCCGTAATTTCACTCCTGTAGCTCCCATTTGCTTGAATTGTCACATACGGACTTGATAGTGTGATATTCGAAATTTCAAAAGCACCACTAGTATTTGCAACTTTGCCTGTATAGTTGCTACCAGTCTGAAGGAAAGTCTTACTATCGAACTGACTAAGACTTACTGTAGAACCAACATCAAATGGTCCTTTTTGCGCTAGGCCAGAAATAGTTTTATTTACAATTTGCGTTAACACCAGTTCGTCATCTTGTGCACCTGAAGAACTACTAGATTTTTTTTCATCTTCACAAAAATCACAGAGCGATGACGACGATAAAGGCGTTGACGACGAACTTATGGATAAATCGCAGGCCCAAATGCCATCATCACAAAAGCACCCATCCCATGTACTAAGAAACGATAAGTCTTCGCAGGATTTATCACCAACATTTGATTGATTCGATTTACTGTTAGACGACTGAGATTCCCCCATTTCAGAAGCAGGTGCGTTGTTTCCACTATCTCCACCACAAGCAGCAAAGATGAACGCGAGGAATAACGCAGCAAAATCGCCAATTTTGTTCCAAGCCATAACAGCCTCCATCATTTACACCAATAGAGTCCGCTCCTGTTGAACAGCAATGAACCGAGCCTTCCGTATGGATACAAAAAAGGCGTAGATCGTTGCGTTTACCCAATCGAGGCTCTGCAATGCCTTTACACGATAAACGCGAGCGACCCACGCCCCAAAAGGGCTGTTGCCCTTTGGCCATGCGACCAAAGACCGGCCAAGAAGTCGGTATAGCAAACCGAGATACACCGCAAAAACGGCATACCTGCGTGAGCGTTCGCCTTGTCCTCGTGTAATTGAAATTTGCAGATTTCGATTGGAGAACAAGAGCTAAACTCTCTAATATGTCCAATTTAAAAATAACTTAAATACAGCCTGGACGCAACAAAAATTTGCAAAGCAGCCTGTTTTTGTGACGAAAACGGCGATTTCGGGCCAATTTGTAAAGGGAATGGTGTGTTCCAAAGCGGGAAACAGCCACGATTTTAGTGATCGCCGTAGTGGCTTTTGCAAGCAACAATCTCAAGAACACCGTCTTTTACGGCGTAAACCAGTCGATTTGCATCATCAATACGCCGACTAAAATAGCCGGACAAATCGCCCTTTAGCGGTTCGGGCTTACCAATGCCATCTAACGCCCCGTTTCGTTCAATATCTTGAACTAGGGCATTTATTCTTTTGAGTGTTTTCTTGTCCTGAACCTGCCAATAGAGATATTCTTCCCACGCACTGTCGTGCCAAACTTTTTTCATGTTTAGGCCTCGATCAATTCGTGTTCAGCACAGTTCCGCCCAGCCTTCAAATCTTCAATTCTGCTTTTCAAGACAGCAGAATCCTTCGTGCGGGAAACCTGTCTCGACGCCAAAAAGAGGGCGAAATCGAACAGTTCCCGCTGAGCTTCTGGACTTATCGTTTCGTAGAGTTCCATCAGTGCTTCGGCCATAATCGCCTCCCTTGGTTGTTTATACACCTTTAATATACATTTTTTTGCGTTTAAACGCAAGATTGTGCCAAGGGTGGCCTATAAACGAACTTCTTTAGTACAAAAACTTGAATAAAATCCGTGTTTTCCAACAATTATGACATTTGAAAACTGATTAGAGTCAAGCCTGGGCGTTGCGGCCTTTGGACACTTGGCCTTTAGGCCTTAGTGTACATGGCCACCTTTAGGTGGTTAGGCGCCTGAGCGCCCGCAGTGGGGGTGCGCGGAAGCCGAATGTCATCCCCGCCTTCGCGGGGATGACATTCGGCTGGAGCCAGGGGGATTCCCCCCCCCCTTTTTGTATATTAAAAAATTTTACCCTACAATCACTAAAATTGTATATATTGTAGGGTAATGAGAGTCGTGAACGGAATATTGAAAGAAGAACTCGATCGGCTGGAAAGGCTTCAGGCGAAGTATTCCGCCATGCTCGAAGCCCTCCCCAAAGGGGCTCTGCGGAAAAAGAAAATCGGACAGAAGATTTACTTCTATCTGGTTTCAAGAAAAGGCGACCGGGTAGTAACGGAATACCTATGTCAAGGCGACAGCCCCGAAGCCAAGTCGTTCGAGGAGCAAGATGCCAAGAGAAGGGATATCAAATCCAAGTTCAAAAGCGTAAAAGAGGACATTGCCGAAATAAAGAAGGCTATTGGAAAGTTCGCAAGAGCACCGACTTTACAAGCAAAACGGCATTCTCGGACCCATTTGTAAAGAAAGAGAGCTATTCCAACTTGGAATAGGGTTGGCAAACAGCTCATAAATAATGTATATTCCTATTTAGAAACATGGAGCAACCTATGGAAACCGTCCTGAACCCGACTCAATTGCATCTTCTGAAGATGTTTTCCTTTGCCAAGGATTCTAAATCCTTGGAAGAGATTCGTGTTGCCCTGACGGATGTTTTCGCCAAGCGTGTCGAGAACGGCATGGATGCGCTGTGGGAGTCCGGCGAGTGGGACAACGAAAAAAATGAAGCCGTCCTGAACGAACACCTTCGGACGCCTTACAAGAACATATGAGAATTGTTCTTGATACAAATTGCCTTTTAGCATCCCTTTCTAAGCGGGGTGCTTATTTCAATGTCTGGCGCGGCTTACAGGAAGGCAAATACACCCTTTGCGTTTCAAACGAAATCCTTGATGAATATGAAGAGATTATTGGACAAAAGACAAATTCAATAATCGCCTCGAACGTCATCCAAACCCTATTGAACGCACCTTCCGTTGAACTTATTGACACATTCTTCAGGTTCGACCTTATAAAGGATGACTCAGATGACAACAAGTTTGTCGACTGCGCCATTGCCGGGAATGCAACCTTCATCGTATCGAATGATTCGCATTTCAGCGTTCTTCGAGAAATAGATTTTCCGAAACTAATCTTGAAGAGTTTGCAAGAATTTTCCGTCATGCTGCAATAGCTTCAAGCCCGGGCGTTACAGAAACCCCTGCGGCTCGACCAAAGCCATGCGAGCATGGCTGCGGCACTCGCCTTGCATGGTTTTGCGGGGCGGCGTCTGAGCCCCGCTAGAGGGGGTGCGCGGAAGACGAAGGGAGATCCCCGCCTTCGCGGGGATGACATTCGGCTGGAGCCAGGGGGAGACTTCCCCCTTCAAAACAAAATACAATCCAACCGTCAAGAAATGCTTGATTGTTCAAACGGAAGGAAAAAAACTCCTATATTACCATCATCACCCAGGAGGCATTATGGACTTGCAACAGGCGATTCGCGAGAGGCATTCGGTGCGGAAGTACACGGACAGGCCTATCGAGCCCGAGAAGGCGGCCGAGATCCAGAAACTGATTGACGAATGCAACGCGGAAGGCGGCCTGCACATTCAGCTGGTGCAGAACGAGCCCCTGGCGTTTTCAACCGGGATTTTCAAGTACGGGCAATTCTCCGGCGTCAAGAACTACATTGCGCTAGTGGTCAAGAAGAACGGCAACCACGAAGAGGCCGTGGGCTATTACGGACAAAGGATTGTCCTGCTGATGCAGTCGCTGGGGCTGAACAGTTGCTGGGTGGGGCTCACGTTCAAGAACATCAAGAGTGCCTACCAGATGGAACCCGACGAAAAGTTGCGGATGGTCATCGCCTGCGGTTACGGCGAGTCAAACGGTGCCGCTCGCAAGCTCAAGCCCATCTCCCGTTTTTACAAGGATGCGCGCGGCGGGAACGCCCCGCTCCCCGAGTGGTTTGAAAGGGGAATGGAGGCGGCACTCCTCGCCCCCACCGCGATGAACCGGCAGAAGTTTTTCTTCACGCTACTGGACGGCAACAAGGTGGCCGCCAAGGCGAGTTTCGACCTTATGGGCTATGCACCCCTGGACCTGGGGATTGTCAAGTGCAATTTCGAGATTGCGGCCGGGAAAGAAAACTTCGAATGGGCATAAAAAAACTGGCCGCCCCGCAAGGGAGCGACCAATTTAAAGGTTACAGGTCTTAGGTTGTAGGTTTTAGGCTTCAAATCATTTGCTTCGCAAATCTTTAATTGGCGGCGTAGCCGCGATTATTCACCTAACACCTATTGCCTGTTACCTAGCACCTACTAGTTTCCGCGTTCGAAGCGGATGAAGTTCACGACCTTCAGGCTAGCAAGGCCGAGCTGCTTGGCGACGACTTCCTGGAGGTAGTCCTTGACGCTGAGCTTCTTCGGGTTCTTGTCAGTCATGAAGAATTCCTGGTCTTCGAGAACGATTTCCTTGAGCACCTTAGCCACGCGGCCGTCGATCTGACGCTGCATGAATTCGGGCTTGGTCTGCTTGCCGGAAGCTTCGATCTGGGCCTTGGCGATTTCCTTTTCCTTTTCGATGGTTTCGGCCGGAACAGCGGCATCGTTCAGGGCCACCGGAGCAAATGCGGCGGCCTGCATGGCGATGTCCTTAGCAGCCTGCTTGAGAGCGGCTTCGTCAGAAGCGGTACCTTCGAAAGAAAGTTCGGTAATCACGCCGATCTTGCCCTTCATGTGGCTGTAAACGCCAAACACGGAGTTCGGGACCTTCTTGATTTCGGCGAACTTGCGGAAATCGATGTTTTCCTGGATCTTGACGAGCACGTCCTGGAGCACATCGTTAATCTTCTTGCCATCGACCACGGCGTTCTTCAGGTCATCCACAGAGGCGATAGCCTGAGTTTCGACAGCCTTCACAGCCATGTTAGCGAGAGCGACGAAGTCATCGTTGTTGGAGACCGGTTCGGTTTCGCAAGAGAGTTCGAAAGCTGCGGCCTTGTCGGCGGTTTCGATGAGGTAGATGCGGCCTTCCTTGGCGGCCTTGTCGGCACGCTTGGCAGCAACGGCAGCACCCTGCTTGCGGAGGAGTTCAACGGCCTTGTCCATGTCGCCGTCAGTTTCGGTGAGGGCCTTCTTGCACTGCATCATGCCCACGCCAGTCTTCTGGCGGAGTTCGTTTACGAGAGAAGCGGTAATCTGCATATTACTTTTCTTCCTCGCCGTTGTCGAACTTCTTGATTTCTTCCTTTTCCACCTTCTTGTCGGTGGTGCGCTTGGCAACGTTGGCGGCGATGTAGTCCACGATGAGCTTCAGGGACTTCACGGCGTCGTCGTTGGCCGGAATCGGATAATCCACGAGGGTCGGGTCGACGTTAGTGTCGCAGATGCCGATGATAGGAATGTGCAGACGACGGGCTTCGGCCACAGCAATCTTTTCATGCTGGAGGTCAGTCACGACCACAAGGCCAGGAAGGTTCACCATTTCGCGGATGCCGCCGAACACGCCCAGCAGCTTTTCGCGTTCACGGTTCTTGTCCAGGACTTCCTTCTTAGAGAGAGCCTGGAAGGTGCCGTCCTGTTCCATGGCGTCGATCTTGTCAATCTTCTTGATGGACTTGCGCACCGTCTGGAAGTTGGTGAGCATGCCGCCGAGCCAGCGGTTGGTGACGGAGAACTGGTTGCAAGTAGAGGCGGCGTCCAGCACGCACTGACGGGCAGTGGGCTTGGTGCCGACGAACAGCACGGTCTTGCCAGATTCAGAAATCTTGGCGGCGGCCTTGCCAGCTTCTTCCAAAAGTTCACGGGTCTTGGACAGGTTCAGAACGTAGATACCGTTCTTTTCGGCCAAGATGTAGGGTTTCATTTTCGGGTTCCAGCGCTGAGTCTGGTGACCAAAGTGGGAGCCTGCAGCAAGCAGGTCTTCAACGGAAGGCAGATTTGCCATAATGTATTCCTTTTCGGTTGTTACTACCCGGACTGCAAATAAGCCGCGAAGCGATGCCCAAAATCCAGGCGAACCTGAGGTTCTGGACCGCGCCACCGAAGCGACTCTCGCAAGCCGGTGATTGGTTTTACCCTGGCGAAATTGCCAAAGCGGAGTACAATTTAGAATAATTCGGTATTCGAAATGCGGAATTCAGGGCGAAATCGCATAAAAAACACCCCCAAAACCTTATCTTTTGGGGTAAAATCGGCGATTTATGCCATCTGCAGAATTTTGATTGCTTCGCCGTTACCATTCCCGGCAAGTTCCCTAATAAGTTTACCCACAGTATCACTATTCACGCATTCTGCTATATAGTTTCTATCCTGAGGCGTGCCACGATACAATCCCTCTATAATACATCTGCCGAAACCCAGAAAACCTTTACGCACCGTGGCTAAAGCCAACTCATTGCCATTTAAAGCCGCAGCTAAAACAAAGTACTTGTAATAATCGTTGCTGGAATTTCTTATAGCCTTCTTGAGAGTTTCGTCATCACATTCATAGTGAACTCCAAACTCTTTTGAAATTCTTTGTTTTACAAACTCACCATAACAAGACGAGGTTTCTCGCAAATAATGTCGATATATACATTCAAAAACATCTTTATTTTGCTGAATCCTCTCAACAATCAAATTCTTGAATTTTTCTTCTTGTGGGTTTTCACAAACAACATATTTTAGCGCATTGTCATCAGATTTAGCCTGATGCAAGATTTTTTCAACTAACAATCCTTTTAGATTATTTTTTTCACATTGGCTCTTTATGATTTCATTAATCCAAGGTCCATAACAGCCTAAATTATTACAAATTATTGTCAGCGCCCATTCATCTTTCTCCAAACATTTTTCAATCAAAAAATCTTTATATTTTTCGTTTTGAGGATCAGCTTCAACACATTTCAAGGCACGTTCCACATTTTGACGAGCTTCAGAAACAATAAAACCTCGGAAAATTTTAGCTATTGCAATACCTGCTTTGTCCTGTATTTTTTCGATTATTTCATAAATAATCCTAGCAAAGCAATCATCTCCTTGCAAAGCACAATTCACCATACATTTTTGAAAAGATTCGTAATTTTCATAATTAATCTGAACAACCTTTTTCGCATCAACATCATCATTCAGGGCTAACTTGCAAACACACTCCTGAAACAACTTTATTTCATAATTCTCTAGGATAGCTTTCTTCGCGTTGCAATCTCCCTGAAGCGCTAATTCGACTACGCAATTTTGGAATATGTCGTACTTCACATTTGCTAGAGCAACAGCCTTAGCATCTTCATCACTAGATGAAACTAGTTTGCAAATATATTTCTGAAACAGCGTGATTTCTGGATTTTCTAGAACAACTTTCTTCGCTTCGTGATCTCCCTGAAGCGTTAATTCGACTATACATTTTCGGAATAAGTCATACTTCACATTTGATAGAACAACAGCCTTAGCCTCCTCATCACTAGATGAAACTAGCTTGCAAATGTATTCCTGGAACAGCGCAATTGCCGGATTTTCTAGAACAATGTTCTTTGCATCGTAATCACCGGCTTTTGCTTGTTGCAAAATGTAATCGCGAAAATCAGCATCATTAGGATGGCTATAAATCACTTCAATCGCTTCATCATCACTTAATTTTGCTTGTTGAAGAATATAATTATGGAAATTGTCAACATCAGGGTGAGAATAAATCACGGCTATCGCATCCTCATCGCCCAATCGAGCCTCATCCAAAATATACTGTTGAAATAATTGTATTTGGGGATTATTGTAAACCACTTTTTGGCTTTGACTATTTCCCTCTCGAGCGTCATCTAAAACATATTCGCAAAAATCATTTTCATAATAAATATACTTGTAAATAGCATTTCTAGCGGACACATTCCCGTTACGAGCAAATTCTAGTACAATATCACTAAAAGTTTCAGGATTTGCAAAAACAACCTGTTTCGCCAAAGATTCAATATTTTCATTCAAAGGATTACAAAGCATCTTTTCCACAAAGGCGTGAAATTCCTCTATATCAATGTAATCCGATATGATTTCCCAAGCGTATTCCTTTTCTTGTTCAGCTTCATCTATCAGATGATGCTGCAAATCCATATTTTCTTCTACACTTTCAAGAATCAAATTTTTGCCATCATGGCAAATAAGTCTATTCTCAATAGACAGGCGTCCATCAATAAAAGCCGCAATCAACTCTTCTTGAAAGATGTCGTAATTGTCTAGAATACAACCAACCGCTCTAGCATTTCCTTCTATAGCACATTCTAAAATTAAATCTTCCTGCCTACACTCGCTATATGTAGAAGAAGGATCGAATTGCTTACAAATATAGTTTATAGCCTTCTCCTGACCATATTCAGTAAGTTTGCAAAAAGAGTTTTCTAAATCAAAAAAATCTGGAAACTCACATAAATACTTTATGGCTGCATCTATATCATGAGTGGCAAGTTTAAGTACATTATCAATAAACAAATCATCGCGGTCAAAAGGAACATCATCACAAAAATAACTTACCGCAAAATCTCGCCAATTTTCATTAACAAAAGCTTGTTCAACGATAAAATCTTCTATACAGGAATTATTTACTGCAGCATCTATGATATATTGCTCGTTTTCCGATTCGAGTAAGAAATTCATCAGCGGAGGATATGCGTCTGCAAGCAGCTGGTCAAACAAATCTCTATTTGGATATTCTTCTATATCATCGCAATATTCATTTTCTAGTTCGTTAACGACTTTGTTTTTGATTTCCTCCAAATAATCTTTTACTTTTTCGTTTCCGTTTTCAGAGAGATTATCGAGTTTTTCCTTTAGATAATCCAAGTGGAATGTTTTCGCATTGCAAAAGAAACGCACGCTCGTCATGGCAGCTGCATCGTCTTTTTCAAACGCTTGTTCAAGGATATAATCAGTAAACAGATAAAGGCCATCTTTGCCTTTCCACCGCAGCGGTGACGAGTAAATCACAGCCTTGACAAATGGGTAATCGCAATTTTCACCTCTTTCAGAACAAGAGCGCTGAAGCACTTGATAAAAGTCGGAGTCGCCAATCGCGCCACTTACATCACTAAAAACAACATTGATTCTAGATTTATCCATTCCATATTCACTCGCACATACTTGATATATTGTATCATATTTGCCATCAATGAATTCGCTAAAGTTTTCCAAAATAATCTTGCTGACTGCATTCAATTCACCCCAGGTCGCATGTTTTTTTAAATCTTTTTGAGCATACAAGTCATGCATGCTGTTTTCAAATACATCCTCTTCATTAATTCGGTATAATTTCTTTTGAGGCAACAATTCAATAGCTTTCTTAATTTCTTCATCGGATATAAAGCATCCGTGAACTCTTTGAGGAACTTCTTGATCCTGCCTTTTAAGCAGCATATCACCTTTCCCCAAAAGTCTTTCTGCTCCGCCATAATCCAAAATCGTCTTGGAGTCTGCAATGGATGACACTTTTAGGGCTATCCTTGTAGTCATATTCGTTTTTATGTCACCTTCAACAATTTTTGCACTAGGACGTTGCGTCGCCAATATCAAATGTATCCCGGCGGCCCTAGCCTTATTCCCTAACTTTTTCACATCCTCCTGTAGAGCATTGGCGGAATTCATCATTAAATCAGCATATTCGTCAATGACGACTACTATATGCGGCATATCTTCGACAAAGCATGTCGAGGCACCATCATTTAATCCAAAATTCCGTTTTTGCTTGTATTTGTCAATTAAACGGCACTCGCATCTTTTAAAAATGTTATAGCGGCATTCCATTTCTTCAACAAGCCATGCTAAAGACTTCAAAGCAGTTTCTACATCGTCTATAATTCTTCCTGATATAAGATTTTTCAGGCTCTTATACTGAACGAATTCTGTCCCCTTCGGATCAATCAAAAGAAACTGTAAATCAGTCGGACGACAATTTAGCGCAAGCGATGTAATAATTGAATTGAGGCAAACCGATTTTCCGGCTCCGGTTGTCCCGGCAATTAACATATGAGGAATATCTGCGATGTCAAGATATACAGGATTCCCTTTGGGATCAACTCCAAGAGCGGCAGGAATCACCATATCGCTATGGTCGGCATGAAATACATTACCAAAAGGAATATTTTCTCTTTTCGCATTTGGAATTTCAATAGCAACCGCACCTCTTTCTGAATCCGTCATTATTTTAATACTTGGAGCTTTTAAATCCATCTTTAAATCTTCAGCAAGCGGCTCTATAGAATTAAAGCGAACTCCTCGGTCACGTTCAAAATAGACTCTCGTGATATAGGGGCCCGATTCGCTGCCGATAACTTTCCCTCTAATGCCAAAAGCATTTAGCGACTCCGAAACTTCCGTTTCTAGGGATTGGTCAGCGCCAATGTTAAATTCTTTTTTTTCAAACTCGCCAGGCTTGGCAGACAGGAACTCATCAGCATAGAAAGACATAAACACTCTCTAATGTTAATTGTTTGGATCGAGGATTAATTCTTTAAATTTTCTTCACTATTATCATGAATGTTGCAACTTATGCCTTGTTTAGGCACTCCATTTTCACATATTCCACAACCACGATGATTGTATATTTCACATTCACTTATTTCAGGTTTCGCATCATTCTTTATAACAATTCCTGAACTAATGCTTTCTTCAGCATTGTTATCATGAACAACACATCTTTTAACTTTTAGCGAAGACTCACCTCTTATAATAAAGCCGTTACCATTATTATGATGAATTTGGCATTCGCAAATCTCACCCGCAGCAGACCTAGCAGCACCTACACCAACTATGTTGTTATAAACACTGCATTTTATACATTTTCCATTTGTTCGATCTACCAGAAAAACTCCGAATTTTTGATTATATACTTCACAATCTGTTATTACCGGAGAAGAATCCTCGCAAAAATGGAAGCCTAAATCATTTTTACCACCGCCAGCATTGTCATAGACAGAACATTTTTCGAATTTTGGGGACGATTTTTCCTTGATGTAAGCGCCTCCTTTTTCATTGTCATGAATTTTAGAATTCATAACCTTTGGAGTACTTTCGCCATTTACAATAAATCCATTTCCTTTATTGTTATGGATATCACATTCATTGAACAAACCTTTGGCAGCATCCTGAATATCAACACCTTCTTCTTCGTTACTATATATATTACATTTTGAATAAACACCTTTAGACTGATTTTGCAACCAAATTCCACAGCTGGCATGGTTGAATACTTCACATTCATCAAACTCTGGCGATGCATTTCCAGAAACTACAACTCCAGGATAATTATCGTCTTCAACCATATTATCATGAATTTTAGATTTTACAACCTTCGGAGCACTATCGCCATCTACAAATAATCCATTTCCTTTGTTATCATGAATATCACATTCATTGAACAAACCTTTAGCAGAATTCTGAATATAAACGCCTTGTTCTACATTATCATAAATATCACATTTTTCATATACGCCCTGAGCGTTACCTTGCAACCAAATGCCGTAACTCAAATGACTATAAACTTCACAATCACTCATTTGTGGAGACGCCTGTTGACCAACAATCACCCCAGGATAACCCACACCTACCGTTTTATTGTCATGAATGTTGCATTTTTTAATTTTAGGTTTTGCTCGACCCCTTATAATCATTCCATTTTCTTTATTATCATGGATATGGCATCCACACAGCGTTCCACCTGCCGAGTTAAAAGTTTCTTGTGACGATTCAGCCCATTCTTTCAATGATTGCGAAGTAATCCACTTAACCCCTGCACCCATATTATTAAATATATCGCACCCATTCATCTTGGGCGATGCTGTTTCCAAAATCGTTACTCCAGCGCAATTCCCTTTTTCTACCCCATTTTCGTGAATCTTGCATTCATTAATAGCAGGAGCTGCACGCCCGGACAAAGCAAGTCCATGTAGTTTGTTACTGTGAATATCACACTTTTCAAAAGTTCCGTCAGCCTTATTCTTAAAAAAAATTCCATTACTCAGCTGATTATATATTTCACATCCTGTAACTTTGGGGTCTGCCTCATCCCTTACAACAATACCATTTTGAGTATTATTGTGAATAAAACAATCAACAAACTGCGGAGTTGCGGAATCTTGTATAAGCACCCCCATTTTTTGCGAATTAGAAATATGTGTTTTCGTAATTTTGGGAGCAGATGACCCTTCACAACATAGAGCCATATTACGACATTGCGATATTACAGAATTTTCAACAATGGGCGCCCCTTTTGAAAACGTTATCCCACAATTTTGAGAATTCAAGACACCAACATTCTTCAAAAAAGCATCAGCTTCTATGCGTAGCAAAGAAACTTTGGATCCATCCTTATGATTAAAAATTTTTTTCTTCTCTACCCCACCATTTTTACCAATATAGTCTTCAAGTTTGTCAAAAGCAATCAATTCATCGTGTGTGAAAAGAACACCTTCAATTTCTACAGGCACATCGATTTTACAGGATTTATCCGAATCAAGGACTATTATCGGCATTTCAGCCGATTTCATTCCCATAATTGAGTCCTTAACACCAACAATCTTAACCTTTTTGGAAATGACAAGATGTTCCTTATACACTCCTGGTTCAAGGAAAACAGTCCCGCCATCTTCAACCATGTCAAGAGCTTGATTAATTAAGCTAATTTCTTGATTACAACCACAGCGGATGGAGGGCATATTGTTCATATTACATTCCATGTCCTTAATATATACTTTTTTTGCAAAAGTCAACAAAACTATGCCCAATATGCCGAAAAAAACGCATATTCATTACGCTTCCACCATGGAATTATCCCCTTTTCCTCCAATTCAGAATCACTGATTGGCGCAATAACAACCTAAACCCTCTTTACCTAAACAAATACGGCAACATGCGCATATTGTTGTAATATGTCTCCATATTGGCCTTTTTGGTGTCCATATTGTGGTTCGGGTCATCGATACGGATGCAGCGGACCGGGTAAAGGTTGTCGACCTTCATGCGGGCATACGACGACATGGCATCGGCGGCCCAGACCTTCTGCTCCTCGGTAGGCTCGCTCGGCATAATCACGGTGGCAAAGGCATCCGCCGTCCAGACCACGCTCAGGGAATCCACAAACTCAAAGGCCCCCTTCTTGATGTCATAAAAGCCCGACAGATTCAGGTCCACCGTATCGACCCAACCCAAAGTGCCATCGTGGGGGCGAGCCCGCAGGCGCCTAAGGCCGCTTGGGTCCTCAGGATCCACCACCTTGATAGGGCTAAAGGTCGGGTAGTCCTGCATGCGCCCGCCAAAGATATGGTAACCCGCGTTCTGCATGGCGCTAGCGATGGTCCAGCCCGCCGGGCAGATCCTCCAGCGGTCACCAAAGGGGTAGTAACGCCCCCGCTGGCAAGTAGAATCCATGCATATGCTGCTCTTGGTCTTGTAACGCAGGTTCTCCAGCATCAGGTGGAAAGTGACGGTATCCCCCGCCAAAAAACCGGGATCCCGTTCCGACATGGTGCAGCCCCTATACTCGGCAAACTTGAGCACCGTGTACTCGTTGCTATCACGAGGGTCCACGAAAGTCTCCAGCTTCTGGAAATGGTAGTCGTCTACGTCGGCGGCTGGGCAACGCGAAACAGCCTTCGGAGCCGGATCGCCATCGAGCACTGCGATAACGGCCGCCACCAAAAGCCCGCCCAGGAACCCGGCGGTCATATACAGGGCGAGCTTGGCACAGGCCTTGAAAAACGTCTTGAAGACCATCAGTTTTCCTCCCCTTCCTCTCCATCCTTGCACAGGCCAGACATCTCCGACTCGATGGTCTCGGAGACAAGGCGGTCGTACATCATCTGGAACATGGGACTAATCATCGCAGTAATGTTGCGGAAAACCTCCCTGTGGCTTTCGCCATTACGCACTAGCGAGATGATATGAGAAGCCTGATTCCTCGCCATGATGACCATGGCCGCCCTGCCTATGTCCGGATGCTCCTCCATGAGTTCCTTGAAAGCCTGGTACGTCTTTTCCGTCCAGGCATCGAAATTTTCAAAAATCTGGCGCAAGTCCTCTGACCGGGCCTTGAACGCCTCGTAAACACGATCCAGATTGTCATCAGGGTCTCTCATTGGTTTCCTCCTTTTACCATTAGGCCAAAAGTCCAGAGATGAAAAACACAAGGAACACAGGCACAATGAAAACCCACACTCCCTGGAAATAATGCTCCAGGTCGGTCTCGCTCATTGTAGAATGACCAATCAGCGAAATCACCAGGTACCAGAGCCCAAAACAGGCCAGGCCAGAAAACTCACCGCTAAAGATAAGCTGCAGAAGAAAATACCCGAGGCCAAAGCCCACCACCGTAGGGGCCACCGCCGTGAGGGTATGCTGGGCCGCCTCCATGAACCAAGGGCCCCTGGTACGGTAACTGATATGTCCAAGCCGTTCGCCGTCATCCTCGAACATACATATCTCGTTGACCTCGGCCCCCGTAATCACGCCGAAGCTCAGGTGCGCCATCTCGTGCACGAACGTACCCGGGAAGGTCGCGAAATTCACGAAAAAGTAGGCGAAATCCCGATTCACCGCCCCGATGATCTCCACCTGCATACGCTCTATAAGATATAGGATCATCCCGAACACCACCGGTGCGAGCAGCACCAGCACCGTAAGGATCACGCTGATGGCGGCCAGGGCACCAACTCCATTACCCCAGCCGAACCATTCTATAATCTGTGTCATCGAGGGGAGAGTGAGCATGGATGCCTCCTGGAAAAGGTGAACACATCCATATCGATCCGACGAAACCGATTGTCAAGGCGCCCCCCCCCCGAAAAAAGTCAACAAGACCCCTGTTTCCAATTCTCAAAACTGATTGGAACCAGGCGGGACTGCTCTCAACATGTATAAAGTGGCCAAATTTCTCAAAAAACGGCACCCAGAAAAATTAGACGCTCGTTTTTCATCAGCCACTACTTATATATCGAATAAGGCCGACGGTTCGTGCATGTTCTTGCATGTAAACAAATATTTACAAACGGTGTCCCCGAAAGACCCCGTTTTTGACACATTTTGTCACACCCCTTTACTATATTTGTAGACGTGAGAGTGAAGGAGTTCACATTGAACCCCGGCGCGATAAAAGCGCCACCCCTCCCCCGCCATCGGCGGGGGCGTCTGATTCCATAACATTTATACAGTAGCGAACATTAATTGATCCATTTGGATAGTGTCCAGGTGGGTCTTTTTTTGTCTGCTCAAAACTCAACCCTAACCAAGGAGCAGCTTATGCAGCACAACAACCACGCCGACACCACCCGCCTCATCTCGGTCGCCCAGAGCGCAACCCGGGCGGAAGAACGCGAGCAGGCCGTGTTCGATCTCTGGAAGATCCACGGGGACCGTCTTACCGGCATCATGGCCAAGACGTCGTACCGTATAAGCTCCGACTTCAGCTATAAGGGGTACAGCCCCAAGGAGCGCCAGCAGAGCCTGGCGGGAGACGCCTTTATGGTGCTCTATAGTGCCGTCATGGCATTCGACCTAGACGCCGGTGTCCCCTTCGCCGCCTATATTGCCCAGAAGGGCAACTGGCACGTTATGGACGAAAAGCGCAGCAACGCCATCCGCGGCAAGTACGAAAAGCCTGTCGACTTCAGCCTGGAGAGCCTCTCCGCTTCCGAGGAGCCCGGCGAAGACAGGGACCTTCGGCTCCTGCGCAAGGCCACCACCTGCGGGCCGGATTTCGTGGAAGAAATCCAGGAGGAGGACGATATCGACAAGATATATAGGGCCACCGAGCAGACCCCCAAGCTGCAGAGGTACTTCGTCACCAGCAGGAAACTGGTGAATGAAGGCTATGAATACAGCGACGCCGAGGTCGCAAGGCGCATGGGCTGCACCCGTGCCAACGTGGGACTGTACAAGAAGTCCCTGAACCGCCTGGTCAAGGAAAAGGGGATCCTCGGCGACAGCTACCCGCCGGCGGCATAAATTTTTTCGCCAAAGCTTGACATCGGCATTTCGCTATCCGATATAGGGCAAGAAGGAGGCCCCAATGTTCCCATTTTTCAAGAAAAAGCCCAAAACCTGGATCGACCAGAGCGTCATCGACTACCTGATGGGTATCAATTCGCTGTTTGTTATCTACTATTCTGTCCGTGTCAACGGTCAGAGCACCCTTTTCAAGTTCCGCGACGAACAAGGGCGGTTCCTTGCCGACATCTACGACACCAGGGTGCAAGACGTGTCCATCGGCTTCCAGGACAACACCATGCTCTATACATATCATATCCACAAGCGGCTCGATGCTGACGAACTTCCCCGAATCAAGGAATATTTCGACAGCAAAATACGGAACTACCCCTTCACCCAAAGCCGGCTGGACATTAAGCAGCTCACCGAAATTCAAGGCCAGTTCAAGCAGCAGCTAGAAGACACGCTGCGGGTGCAGAGCGTTCAGCTGTTCCCGCCGGAGCTGTTCCCGCTAGCAAAGTACGATACCAGCGTTGACAATGACATCCGCATCTACGTCAACCACCTTAGCGAGCAGCAGCGTGAACGGTTCACCCGGTTCCTCAACAGGCTCGACTGCGGCTGCATACTCGTGGAGGTTACCATACACCTGAACCATGCCACCGAAGAAGAAATCGTAGCCACCCAGACCGAGCTGGACATGTTCGAAATGGTGGACGAGGAGGAGGAATATTAGTTGCATTTATAGGCGAAAGAATATATTTTGAACAAAAGTACCGATCAATACCATAAACACGCTGGATGATACTACAAATGATACCACAAATGATACTATAAATGATACCATAAACACGGTCATTGACCCTGTAAATGTCCCTGTAAACAAGAATAATGTCCCTGTAAATGTCCCTGAAATAAATTTATCTGACAAGGAGCGACAGGTTCTTGATTTCATTATAAAGAAAAACAACATTACCGCCAAAGAAATCGCCGAAAAAATTGGCGTCAGTGATAAAACGGTTAAACGAGCCATCAGCACGCTCAAAACAAATGGGCTCATTGTACGCATCGGCAGTGACAAGAAGGGGTTCTGAAGCGTCAAGGAAAACTTAAAAGAGAGATGAGGCGTAGCTAGTAGCCATTCCCCGCAAAAGTTTGTATATTCATTTCAGTAGATTCAGACAATCCTTCTGACAGCGTATTCGATGGACGCCTTTGGCGTCTCTGTCTGCGTCTCGGTCATGGCATTAAGCAAGCTTAATACCGCGACACTCGACTTGACACGATCCGGGGAGGAAGTTTCACTATCTGCTTGAGGTCGTTGCCCTTTGCGGACCTGACAATCCGCAAATTGCGACAGTTGCCCTGCAGGGAACCGGCCCTGTGGCTATCAACGTAGAGCACCGTCTGCCGTAAAGGTGGACGTAAAAATCAGTCATTCATCTGGTTTGCGAGCGGCAACCGTCTGGTGCCGCAGGTGTTCTACGTCCCAGCATTTCCCGTTTGCAAGCCAAAACCGCAACTTCAAACAGGAGATTCCCACCATGGTGGCCACGCGCACTAAGCACTTCCCCAAAGAGGATAACTCTACTATGGCAACAAGCTGCCAAGTATCGTATAAAAGTGCTAAGTGCTGTCCGCCCGCCTACGCGGGAATGACAACATAACATGAACCGCACGCAACATTACTCCTTGCTCAAGGCGATGGAAATTGACAAGAGCAACCTCCTCAAGTACCAGGAACTTTACAAGTACGCCTACATCCTTAGCGATGGCATCTTCAAGATTGTCTTCGCCGAGGAAAAGGACCACTTGCTTCTCATCTCGCTCGTGAATGCGATGCTGGGCCTGCAGGGCGACGACGCCATCAAGGAAATTACCCTCGAAATGCAGGAATTCCCCGGCGTTTTCAACAAGAAGGACTGCATTCTGGACATCATCGGCACCACGAACGCCGGCGAAAAGGTGCTGGTGGAAGTCCAGCAGCAGGGCGACGACTTCTTCCGCGACCGCGTGGAATACTACATCTCCCGCGTCATCGAGAACCAGGTGCACACCAGCGAGAAGTACGAGCTGCCGCGCATCTACTTCCTCGGGCTCCTGGATTTCGAGCTTTTCCCCGAGGAACCGCAGAAGTACATCCATCACGTTGACGAGATGTGCAACGGGAGGAAGTTCTTCCCCAAGATCCAGAAGATTTTCGTGGAAATCGACAAGTTTTTCGAGCTCGAAAAGGCGGGCATCACCGCAAGCGACAACTCCGAGGCGGCGCAGTGGCTCCGCGCCATCAAGGTGATTGTCAAGGAGGAACCCGTTCCCGAAAAGATGATGCAGAACGAGACGTTCCGGCACTTGCTTGATTCCGTTAAATTGATTAACTTTGTAGAGGAACTTTTCAACTGCGAGGCGAAAAACATGACGGACTTGAAGGCTGAACACGAAATCGGTTTTTCCGAAGGGAAGACCGAAGGCGCCGCAGAAGAACGCAAGAAGGCAAACGAAGAACGCCTTGAGATGGCCAGAGCCTCGCTTGCAGAGGGCGATTCCATCGAGAAGGTCACCCGTATCTTCAAGCTTTCCGAAAGCGAAGCTCTTGCAGTCCAGGCAAAGTTCGACGTACAGAGCAAATAGCGCGTTCAACTCGCTTTATACAAAAGGGTTCCCCGCTAGGCAGGGAACCCTTTATATTCAACGACGTTTTTCAATCACCCCAGACTCAAAATCCGTTCCCGGTATTTCATACTCCCTCCATTTTCTCTATGGTTTCTGCCACCAGCCGGTCGTACATCATCTGGAACAGTGGGCTGATCATCACGATAATTTCGCTGAGAACTTCAGCGTAGCTCTTGTCCTTGTTACGAGCTATCGCGATGAGGTGAGAAGCCTGGTTTCCCGCCATGATGACCATGGCAGCCTTGCCCATATTCGGATGCTCCTCCATGATCTCCTTGAAGGCCTGGTAGGTCTTTTCTGTACACTCATTGAAATTCTCGAAAGCCTTGTGCATCTCCCCCGGCTCCGCCATGCATCTTTCGTAAAGACGGTCCATATTGTCGTTGGGTCCTCTCATTGGTCTCCTCCTCCCTCTATTAAGCCAAAAGTCCAAAGACGAAAAACGCAAGGAACACGGGAACAATGAAAATCCACACGCCCTGGAAATAGTGTTCCAGATCGGCGTCGCTCATAGTAGAATGATCAATGAGCGAAATCACCAGGTACCAGAGTCCGAGATAGGCCCACATGCTATGGGGACCGTCAAAAATCACCTGCAGCAGGTAATACCCGAGACCAAATCCCACCACCGTGGGGGCCACCGCCGTGAGGGTATGCTGCACCGCCTCCATGAACCAGGGGCCTCTGGTGCGGTAACTGATATGCCCAATTCTACCGCGGTCGTCCTCAAACATGCAGATTTCGTTGACCTCGGCCCCCGTAATCACGCCGAAGCACAGGTGAGCCATCTCGTGCACGAAAGTCCCCGGAAAAGTTACGAAATTCACAAAAAAATAGGCAAAATCCCGGTTTACCGTGCCGATGAGTTCCACTTGCACCCTTTCCAAGCCATACAGGATCAGCCCGAACACCACCGGGGCGAGCAGCACCAGCAAGGTGAGGATCGCGCTGATGGCTGCCAGGGCACCTACCTCGTTGCCCCAGCCGAACCATTCTATAATCTGTGTCATCGATGGGAGAGTGAGCATGAGTGCCTCCTGGAAAAGGTGAACACCTCCTTATCGCGTAGCCGAAACCGACTGTCAAGGTGACACAAAAAAAATTTTTCCAGCATCCTGTTTTTGGTTCTCGGGACTGACTGGAACGCGTCGGGACTGCATTTCACGAGTATATACATGGCGAAATTTAGCAAAAAACGGCAATTTTAAAAACGGACTCCTTGACGGCTACCGCCCGCGGGCATAGGGCAAATACCGCAGGGCCGGGCAAGTACCACGTTCGGGGGGACACGGGGAAACATCGTTCTGATGGCCCCGGGGCTCACCGAAAAACAATGTGTATCTATCGGGCTACGGATGGGATGTCCGGGAGGCCCGGGGGTTTTGCATAACTGTTTTGAGCAAAGGTCAATTCCAGCAAAAGGGGAACCCAGTGATACAACATGGACTGTCGCGACGCCCTTTGCAAACTTTATTTTACATTCTTTTTTTTCAACTTTTTCTCCCTTGTCCCAGAATTGACACTTTTTGTCAGCACACTGAAGCTATATTTATAGACGCTCTTTTTGAGGTCGCGCCCCCGCTTTTTTCGTTTTCGATTCTCGATTCTTGTTTTCTCACAAAAAACATTGACAAACTAAAATGAAATTTCTATATTCGCGCCCCGCTTTTTTGAAAATTTTTTCCCAGTCATTCTCAAATTGACACTTTTTGTCAGCCCATTGAAGCTATATTTATAGACACTCTTTTTGAGGTCGCGCCCCCGCTTTTTCGTTTTCGATTCTCGTTTTTCGATCACTTTTTCATCTTTTATTTCCAGATAATCGGCACCCCCTTTTGAAACTCTTAAGGGGCATTCGCCACCGCCGACCTCCGGCAAAACCTCAAACCAGGAGCTGCCTATGCAGAAGAACACCAACCAACAGACCACCCTGAGCCTGGTGCGTATCGCCCAGGGCGCCAAGACAAAGCGCATGCGCGAAAACGCCGTGCAGGCACTCTGGGACATCCACGGTCCGAAGGTAATGGGCATCGACAACAAGAATTCCTCCAAGGAAGATGCCGACTGGGACCTCCACGGTCTGAGTCATGCCGAACGTCAACAGCAAATCCAGTCCAACACGTTCATGATGTTCCGTCGTGCCGTAATGAACTACGACCCACGCACAAATGTGCCCTTCATGGCCTACGTGGCCAACGGCAGCAAGTTCCTGCAGAAGACCGAGAAGCGCAACAACTCCAAGCGCACCAACAGGGAAGTTCTCGTCGATTTCTCCGGGAACACCAGCGAAGAAAAATACGGTGACGATCCGCAGATGCTCCGTGACCTCGCCATCCTGAAGGAGGCCGATCACGCATCCTGCCAGGAGATAGAAGATATCGAAAACAGGGACACTATCGAGGGCATCGAGCGTTTCCTGAAGAAGAACAGCCCAAAACTGCTCCCCTACTTCCGCACTAGCTACGAATTCTGCCAGGAATACGGCGACTGCAAGGACATCGACGTGGCCGTCGAACTGGGCTGCACCCGCGCCAACGCCGGCCAGCTCCGCAAGAAGCTGGAACACCTGCTGAGGGAAGCCGGCCTCTACGAAGAATGCCGTCTGGCATTCGCCGCGTAAAACAAATAGGGAGGACTTCGCCCTCCCTAAAACCCTCCCGACGCTCGATACTAGTATCTTCGCGGGCACACCTTCGGTGTGCTTAAATGACAAGGGAGGGCAAAAGCTCCTTAAAATATCCGGTTGGTAAAAAGGAAAGGCCCCCGCAAAAATGCGGGAGCCTTTCTCGAATAGCAGTTTCGCAGATTAGCGCTTGCTGAACTGGAAGTGCTTACGAGCCTTCTTGCGGCCGAATTTCTTACGTTCGACAGCACGGGAGTCTCGAGTCATGAGTCCTTCCTTCTTGAGGGCGGGCTTGACTTCGGCGTCATTGGCCACGAGGGCGCGGGCAATGCCCAGACGGACAGCGCCCATCTGGCCGGCAATGCCACCACCACGGGCGGTGACTTCCACGTCCCATTCTTCGGCGTTGCCGAGAATAGAGAACGGAAGGTTAGCAATCATGTTCTGCACTTCGGAATGGAAGTAATCCTTGAAATCACGACCATTGATAGTGCGCTTGCCGGAACCCGGCTTCAGGATCACAGCGGCGATGGCGTTCTTGCGGCGGCCCGTGCCACGGTAGATCTTCTTGTTCTTTGCGGTAGCGATAGAGGTATCCTCCGTTCTAAAGATTAGAAGTCAACGACTTCGGGGTTTTGTGCCGCGTGCGGATGTTCGGCGCCGGCATAGATTTTGAGTTTCTTGACCATCTTGTGGCCCAGAGCGCTGTGAGGGAGCATGCCCCAGATGGCAGCTTCCAGCGGAGCGGTGGGGTGCTTTGCCAAAAGGTCGGCAAAGTTGATCCAGCGTTCGCCAGCGATGTGACCGGTGTGGTGGAAGTACTGCTTCTGAAGGTTCTTGTTACCGGTAACGGCAACCTTTTCAGCGTTGATGACAACCACGTAATCGCCGGTATCGACGTTGGGGGAATAGATGGCCTTGTGCTTACCCATGAGGAGGCGGGCAACTTCGCTTGCGACGCGACCCATAGGCTTGCCCGCTGCATCCACAAGCTTCCACTTGCGGGTGACGGACTTGGGGTTTACCGTAATGGTCTTCATGTAAATCCTCTAGTTAGATGATTCCGGGACAAAGGCGTCCCGAGAAATGCGAGCTAAATATAGAAGGATTTGTGCCACCCCACAAGGGTCAAAAACACCTTTTTTCACGAAAAATGTTGATATATAGGGGTTTTAGACTCTATTAATTATATGAATCATAATAATTGATATATTGTTTTGGCCCTTATTATACCGAAACGAAGGGGATTGAGTTGTGAGTTACGAGTTATGAGTTATGAGTTGTGAGTTATCTAGCAGATCCCCGACCAAAGCCTGCCCTGAGCTTGTCGAATGGGTCGGGGATGACATTCCTCACACCTCGCACCTCGAGCCTTCGAACCTAACCCCTAAATCCTAGATCCTAGCCCCTAAATCCTAGCCCCTACTTCCTTTCCGAGGCGGCTTTCCGCATAAAGGCCAGGGCCTTGCTCCGGCGGCGGGCGGTCTCCTGCAGGTTCACGGACTCGTCATACTCGTCCACAATCTCGCGGCCGAGGATTTCTTCCAGCACGTCTTCCAGGGAAACAATTCCCGCGATGGCGCCGAACTCGTCCACAACGCCCACCATGTGGCCTCGCTGTTTCAAGAACCGGAGCAGCAACTTCTCGAGAGTCACGCTGTCGGGAATTAGCTGCAAGGGCCGCATCAGTTTGCGGAGCTTGATATCGCGCTTACCTTCGGCCAGATAGTTGTAGGCATCCCGGCGGAGCACGATGCCAATCCATTCGTCCTTCTTTTCACCATAAAGCGGAATCCTGGAAAAGGGCCAGTTGCCCCGTTCGTCCAGAGTCTCCCCAATGGTCTTGTCGGCCGGGAGGCTGAACACCACATGCCTGGGCGTCATTACCTTGCGGGCTACCACGGATTTCAGGGCCAGAATGTTCTTGATGACCGCCGCCTGATGGTTGTCAATCACCTCTTCCCTGAGACCGAGACTTACCAGGCTGTTGATATCCTCGATACTCACCTCTTTCTTTTCTTCGTCTTCGTGAGTCCAGTGCTTGGTGAGGGTGAGGCAGAGCCAGATGATTCCCGTACAGCTCAAGACCTTGGTAATGTAATAGAACGGTACCGCTACAATGGGGGCTATCACCTTGGCCTGTTTCACGCCCAGAGTCTTGGGAGTGATTTCGCCAAAAAGCAAGATGAGGATGGTAAGCGCGATGGGCAGCGCAAACTGCCCCGATTCCGGCAGGCGGCGCACGGCGAGGGCTGTCGCCAGGGAAGCTCCGATGGTGTTTGCGATGGTGTTCACCACCAGCACCGAGGCAATGTATCGGTCAATGCTTTCTTTGACGTGAGTCAGGTACTTGGCGGTAAAACTCTTGCGGCGCTGCAGGGATTCTACCGTGCTGGGGGGCACGCTGTAAAACGACGCTTCCGTTACCGAACAGAAGGCCGAAAAGAAAAGACAGCAAAGAACTGTAATAACGATAGCTAGCATAAAAAAGTTCCAACCCCACAAAAATAAGAATCATTCTAGATGGCGGGTCAGACGTCATTCCGGGCTTGACCCGGAACCGCCATGACATACACACGTCATCCCGGCCTTGAGCCGGGATCTAGTATTTACGGTTCAAAGTTTAGCAAATTAGGTTCAATGGCAAAGAACTGGGTGCGTTCCGCCTCTTTCATAAAGTCCACGAGCATCTTGGAGCTAGGCACCGGCACCAGATAAGATTTCTCGGTGGCGAACTGTACCAGTTCCACGTCGGTAGATTCCCCGATGTCGGCAAGGCGCTTGGCCTCAGCAATGGCCACGTCCAACCCGCCCAACTTGTGGACCAGTCCCGCCTCCAAAGCCTTCCAGCCCACAAAGACCCGGCCCCCGCCGTAAGCGGTATCGATTTTCGCCTTGTCTACACCGGTGGCCTGGGAAACCACCCCGACGAACCTGTCGTAGAATTCGTCCATGTAATCCTGCAGGGCCTTTTTCTCCTCATCGGTCCAGGGCCTGGTGAAAGTTTCGGCATCGGCGTAATCGTGGGTCTTGACGGTTTCTGCCTTGAGCCCAAGCTTTGAAAGCAAGCCGGAGGCGTCCACCTTGCCGCCGTAGATGCCGATGCTCCCGACAAAGGAGAAGGGCTCGGCCACAATCTCGTCGGCGCCACAGGCGATATAATACCCGCCAGAGGCGCCCATATTCCCGATGCTCGCCACAATAGGCAGCCCCTGCTTGTGCAGGTTCTTCAGCGCCGCCCAGATCTTGTCGGAAGCGATAGCGGAACCGCCCGGCGAAGAAATGCGAACCACCAGAGCCGACACGCCTCCGCCGCTAGCAAGCCTGTTCAGCGTAGCAGAAACGGACTTTTCCATAGCGCCGTCGATAGTTCCGTCGATATTCAACAGACCGATGCGAGCCCGGTGAGA
The DNA here is from genome assembly GCA_002382975.1 of Fibrobacter sp. UBA4223. Lineage (GTDB taxonomy): Bacteria > Fibrobacterota > Fibrobacteria > Fibrobacterales > Fibrobacteraceae > Fibrobacter. The sequence goes on along the minus strand of DFTB01000017.1, from coordinate 27,863 downwards.
CCAGCTCTCGTTAAAGATTTTTCGGTCCGTCGGTTTCCAGGTGACATAGCCCGCATAGGGAGCGTCCAGTCCAAAGAAGGTCTTCAAGGCATAAGACGGCACCTGGTCTATATAAAGAATGGAATCGATGACACCCGCCTGCAGAGCCGCCCTGGCGCTCACCACAGGAACCTTCGCCAAAGAATCTAAAGACGCGGCGGCCTTTTCCACAGGCATCTGCTTGCGGAAAGCCATGCGACCCGCCACATAGGCGTTCATCATCTTCCAGAAATCGCTGTAGAGTTCAAGCCGGTTTTCGCGAGACTCCACCGACATGGAGTCCGCAATGTAGGGTTCTACCGCCGACTTGTAGGCGCCATGCCGCAAGAACTCCACCTTCACGCCAAGTTTGTCCAGCAGGCCCTTGTAAAAAAGCGTGTTTCCGCCTACGCCACGCCAAGAGAAATGGGCAGAAGGCTCCACCACGATCCGGTCCACAGAAGAAGCGGCCAACAAAACGGAAGGCCGCACGTCGTCCATGTAGGCGATGACCTTCGCACCGCGGGCCTTCAGCTTCATGACGCCACGGTTTATTTCGTTGGAAACACCCACGTTCCCCTTGTAGCCTGAAAAGTCCAACAGCACGATACTTGCCGACGGATCACGGAGCAGGTGTTCAAACAAGGTCCGCACCTTCATGAGGGCGATGGACTGAGGCCGTATAAAGGAGAAGGGGCCTTCCACTTCGGAGACTTCCATGTCCAAAGGCACACGGACAATCTGGGCGAACATGGTGGCGTTCGGATTCCTGGCGGAATGGTAACCCCAGGTCACACCCTTGGGCAGGTAGTCGTCGTAAAACTTTACCGCCAAATTGTTGGAACCGCCGAAGGGCATGGACATGGTGAGGGTGTATTCGTCATCGTCACCGTAGACAGGCATCTTGAAACCGTAGCGGGTGCCGTACAGTTCCAGCTCGAAAAGCAGGCGGTGTTCCTCCCAATCCTCCACATCGTAACTCACGCTCAAGTTCCGCCCAAGTCGCAGGGTAGCGCCCGCGTTGTGAACGCGGTCCATCGATTTCGGGCCTGCATACAGCAGGTTATCGCAGGAATACCCGAGGGACAAGAACCTGAAAGGCCTGAGCATCACACCCTGGGTGTAGGACCATTCCGTGCCTTCGAAGGCGGAGCTCCTGAAGGCCGTCAGGCGGCTACCCCAGAAAAAGTAGCGCCGGAGAATGTCGGTGGAATACGTCAAGCTCCAGCGGGATTCATCCAGACCCTTGTCCGCAAAACGGTATTCGAAGCCCGCGCCAAAGTGGTCCAGATTACCGCCCACGCGGAACTGGGATATCTCGTCGTCATACTGATAGTCCAGCAAGGTTCCCCAGGAATCAAAAGCCGTGAGACCGGCGGGGTTTCCGAAAACGCCGTGGGCTCCCTCCAAAGACACAAAGCCGGATTCCCCCGACAGGTAGGCGAAAGCAGGAGCGAGAAAGAACAGACAAAGACGAAAGAACGAACCTACGGCCTTACAGACGAAGGACGAGAGATGCCGCAGGAAAAAACACTTCTGGTAACCTTGTCGCATTCGTGACCGTCCTGTGGTTTACGGGAATTCTGCCCTTAAATATAGTTCCACCTTGTGGCCCGTCTCAAAACCGAACAGGTTCCCGCGATTCATCTCGTAGGCCATGCCTATGCCGAAGGGAAACGGAAACCAGCCCACATAGCGGGCAATGTCGCCCCGCATGCGAAATCCACGGTACAAGTCATCCATCTTCTGGTAGTCTTTTGCCAGGTTGTGGTTTTCGGATTCCTGGATGCGCCAGCGAAAAAGAAACACGTAACCCACCTGCCAACCTGTGCGCGCGTACTTGTCCCAGAAGGCATTCCAGACAAAGGAGGTTTTCACACCCAGTTCATCACCGGGTTGGTAGTTCCTGTCTTCGATAAAGGAATAGTACTGCCCTGAAAGTCCCAAAAGCATGTTCGGGCTAAAATGGTACACGCCCATGGGCTCGATTCCCAACCGCTCAAAACGTTCCACACGGCTTCCGTCGCCAGGCTTAAAACGCCAGCTCACATTCAGGCCGAAATACTGTATCGGGAAAAACTTCATGCCAACAAAAGACTCGTTCAGTCCGTTCACCTGCAAGTTCACCATCTCGTGAATCTGGTCGTGAAGCATGACCTGCCACTCGTAACTGATAAACCGATAGGACATATCAGTGTAAAAGCTCAGGCAGTTACAGGGCGCCACTTCTACAGACCATTTCAGGTCTGCACTGTAAACATCGTCACGGAGTTCGCCCACACCACCAACCGCAATGGCATTCTGTGGAGGCAAAACAGGCTTTAGAGGTTCTGTTGCAAGCACGGACCCGGCAAGAACAACAAGGAGAACTGCGACGGACCACAAGTTGCGACACCAAGCCCGCCAGACTACAAACAAATCAGTACTTGCCGTACTTGTAGCCGTATCCATCCTGGCTGCCATGTTCGTACTTGTTGATGACAATAGAGGCATGAGCGTTGGGATTGCCCTTGAGAATCTGGTTCATACCATCCTGAATGGCTTCAATGGAATGCTTGTTATATTCAATAACCATCACAACTTGGGCAGCCACACGGCAAGCAAGGGCAGCATCCGTCACCAGCATAATGGGCGGCGTATCGATGATAATTAGGTCGTACTGCTGCTTGAATTGTGCAATCAGTTCGGCATAATGCTTGGAGCCAAGCAATTCCGCCGGGTTCGCCGGAACGTTTCCACAGGGCAGCACAAACAGGTTTTCCACTTCGGTAGAAGAGATGACTTCTTCGGGTTGGATCTCCCGCAGCAGCACCTGGGAGAATCCCTTGCCGCGCTTGATACCGAATTCCTTGTGCAGACGGCCCTTACGCAGGTCCGCATCGATAAGCAAGACCTTCTTGCCAAGGCCCGCATACAGGGCGGCAAGGTTCACAGAGATAAAGCTCTTGCCCACGCCAGGAATAAGTCCGCTCACGCCGATAATCGGCTGGTCCGATTCCATCATGGAGAATTCCAAAGAAGAACGCAAGGCACGCAGGGATTCCACGGCCACGTCGTCGGGTTCCACCACGGCAAGCGGGCGCGTGCCCTTTGTGCCCTTGGGGTTGCCCTTGGGCACCTTGGCGTAAACGGTAAAGCCCGTCTCCTTCTCGATAAAGGTGGCACTCTTGACACCGCCGCTGAGCTTATCCTTGAGTGAAACAATGGCCAAGCTGAGCAACAATCCAAGGAACAGGAAAATACCGAGGATGATCTTCTTTTTGGGCTTTATCGGCTTCGTGGTCTGTTCGGCGAAGTCCACAATGCGCACGGAACCCACTTCGCCAGCAGAAACGAGGCGTAACTGCTGCACACTATTCAGCATGTTGGTGTAGAGCACCTTGTTCAGTTCCACTTCGCTAGTCAGCTTCAGCACCTCTTGCTGGGTTTCCGGCAAATCTTTCACATCTCTAGACGTGGCAGCCAATTCACGCCGTATAGCACGTTCCTGGTCTTCAAGAGTCTTAACCGTGGGGTGTTCCGCATGGAACAAGCGGATAGCCTCTTGCTTCTTCTGCTGAATATCCAGAATCTTCTGTTCCAACTGCATGCGCTTCTGGAGCACAATCTGGGTCTCGGCGGCCACGTCCACGGAACCCACCCTGTTCTGGTAGGCATTCATGTTCATCAGCGAAGAATCCAACCTGGCCTTCAAGTCCGGCAATTGCTTTTCTAAGAACTCAAGGGTCTGTTGGGCCTCGGCATTGCGCTCCTCCACATTCTGACGCAAGTAAGAGGTCGCCACCTCGTTCAGCACATCCACAGCACGGTCCGGGTAGACATCCTGGTAGGAGAATTCCAATATGCCGGTACGCTTGCCCTTCTCTGTCACCTCGAAGTTTTTACGGAAAGCCTCAACCGCATCCAAGTACGTCATCTTGCCTACAGAAAAACGTTGGCCCTTCTTGGCAATCATCCGGTAAATTCCGAAAGAGGCGGTATCGCATGCGTACGGGAAATGATAAGTCTGTCCAACAAAACCGTCCAAAACGCGATTGTTGTTGTGGTCGTACAACGCAAAAGTCGTAGAATCTAGGGCTTTCGCCGTCCAAGGTTCTTCCTTGTCCTCTTTGGGCAGGCAACGCCAAGGAACCTCAAAATTCATCAGTTCCATGCGGCCTTCGCGATGGAAAAGCCTATCCCATTTTCCCTTCGGGATAGCGTAGAACTGCAGGCGTTTCGATTCCACCGTGGTCCCAAGCACCTTACGGCTCTTGATCAGCTCTATTTCCGTTTCTGCAGGACTCGTGGTGGTGAACATGGCGGCCATATCCCCCATCATGGCGCTGCCCTTGCTGTTCTTGGTCTCAATCTGCAACAAGGCATCCACTTGATAGACCGGTCGAATCCACATTGCGACGAACACGCCCACCGCCGCAGCAAAAAACACGCACGGCAACACGATGAGCCAATTTTTTAGCAAGTTCTGAAGTAGTTCAAAAAGGTCTGTTTCTTCTTTCTTCTTAGACGCCATAATGGTTCCCCATACAAACAGGAAATAAAATAGAAAAAAAAACTCCTGATTTATTAAATTTGAAACGAATTATCCGCAATGGCAGCACATTCCCACAACCCCTTTTTCAAGACACCCCCTGCCCGTTTCCGCATTGGGGCCCTTATCGCTCTTTGGGGCTTTTGCATGGCATGCTGCGGATGCGTGTGGAACAGCACCGAGGATAACCCCGACTACCTGCCTCTAGACGATTCCGAATACCCGTACACCGGCTTACCGAGACTAGTTATCGACACCGAAAATTTCAGTCAAATCCGCAACAAGACGACTAAGATTCCGTCACAGCTGCAAATTTGGGATGAAAAACAGCCCAGTAGCGAAGTGATAGAACTAAGCGTCAATGGCCGGGGCAATTCCAGCTTCACAATGGCAAAGCACGGGATTCGGCTACGGTTTGACCAAAAGCAAGCTCTCTTCGGCATGCCCAAAGATAAGGACTGGGTCCTAGTGGCAAACCAACGCGACAAGAGCCTAATGCGAAATTTCATTACCTACCAACTAGCAAAAATCCTACAAGACAGTTATGCTCCAAGAAATCACTTTGTAGAAGTTTTCTTGAACCGGCAATACATGGGAGTCTACCTGCTTGTAGAATACCCGAAAGTGGCCAAGTACCGGATAAACATCACCGAGAGCGATTCTAGTTTCTTCTTTGAAAAAACAAAGGACCAAGATCCAGACGACAAGTACTTTGAAAGCCGGCTTGGCCACACCTTTGTTATCCGTCAACCCAAGGACGCCTCCCAAAAATCAATCGCCCTGCTAAAAGATCACGTTGACAGCCTCGAACAGAAACTCGAAGCAAACGATATCAATCTAGAAGAATGGATCAATGTCAACGATTTCATCAGATACTACTGGATCCAGGAATTTTCAAAGAATATTGACGGGGCGTTCGGCCGCAGCATATACCTTACCTGGCAGCCGGGAAATCTGATAGAGATGGGCCCCGTATGGGACTTTGACCTAGCCTACGGCATTGGAAATTCGTCGGTCATGAGTTCTAACGATTGGTACGTCCGCTATCAGGGATGGTACAAGTATCTTTTCAAAAACGAATCCATAAAAAAGCGCGCAAGACAATATTGGAAAGAGCACAGGCAGCAGTTCATAGACCTGGCCGACTCCATAGAGTCCGCATCTAAAATTCTCACTTCGGCAGCCAAAAATGACTTTAAGCGTTGGCCCGTGCTAGACCAAGATGATTACTGGCCCTTTGTGGATTCCTACAAAAACTACGAAGAGGCCGTCGACAGCCTTAAAGAATGGACTCTAAGGCGCGTCCAGTGGATTGACGAGCACCTATAATTTCTTATGTTTGTAATGAAATTGGGATGAAAGATGGCGAAGGGACCTGTAAAACTCTTAAATACGCGGATTGACAACCTTACTGTCAAGGAGTTGCTCGAAAAGCTAGACAAGGGCGTCCTCGTCACCCCCAATGTCGACGACATCATGAAACACCAACGGGATAGGGAATTCCATGAGATGGCCGACCAGGCCGAATTCTCCGTCTGCGACAGCAAGGTCGTGATGCTTTCCGCCAAGCTGCGTGGAATCTCCCTAAAGGAAACCATCCCGGGGTCAAGCTTTTTCCCACAGTACTGCGATTACCACGCCAAAGACGAGAACATCAAGATTTTTCTTCTCGGCGCCAAAGAGGGAGTCGGCCTCAAGGCTAAAGAAAGAATCAACAAGAGAATCGGCCGCGAAATCATCGTTGGCGCCTATTCGCCCCCATTCGGCTTCGAAAAAGACGAAGCCGAATGCGAACGCATACTCACAATTCTCCAGGAATCCGGAGCAAACGTGGTGCTCGTCGGGCTCGGCAACCCCAAACAGACCAAATGGATTTACAAGTACAAAGACAGGTTGCCGGGCATCAATGTGTTTATGGCCTTGGGTGCAACCATTGACTTTGAAGCAGGCAACATCAAGCGAGCCCCTGTCATCTTCCAAAAATTGGCACTGGAATGGCTCTATCGCCTTATCCAAGAACCCAAACGGTTGTGGCGGCGCTATTTCTTAGAAGACCTGCCATTCTTCTGGCTGCTTTTCAAGCAGATGTTAGGCCTTTACCGGGACCCCTGGAACAAAGAAGAACAGGGGTAAGCCCCTACTGGACCACCGTTCGGTACAGTCCGTTCTCTTTCTTGACAGAATCCACTTTCATTCCTGCTATGCCGCAGTTTTTGGCGAATTCCATATCTACGTCGCCATCACCTAGCATTAGGCATTTGGCGGGTTCTACGTCCGGATGGTCTTGCAGGATATCGTCGAACATCCCGCGGCCGGGCTTACGCCGGATATCGCTCTCATCAAGAGCGGTGCAGTAATAGATTCCGTCTATCCTGCCGCCATGATTCTCTATTTCGGCACGCATGCGGGCGTGTATATCTGCCAGGTCGTGCTCCGTATACTTACCCTTGCCGATTCCGCGTTGGTTCGTCACGATAAAAATATACCTGAAATGCTTTGCAAACTTGGCGAGGGCCTCGAACACACCCGGAATGAATTCAAAATCCGACCAACTCCGAACGTAATCGCCGATAATATGGACATTAATCGTTCCGTCACGGTCCAACAGGAGCGTGTCGTATTTCGAAATGTCTACATCCTTCAATTGCATACGGTTCAGAACAGATTGACAAATTCCTCATCGGCCCTATGGTAATCTTCAGGAATGCCGATGTCTATAAAGTACTTGTCCTGAATAACACCGTCAATATTCCCGGCCAGACATTGCTTTTCAAGAACTGCCGTTTCAAAAGAGAATTTTTCGGGCAGGCCATCAAAAATGGGCGACTTGGCGGAAACGAGGTAAACCCCGCCATTAATTAGGCCGTGGTCACAATGCTTCTTTTCGTTAAAGGCCACAACCTTGCCGCTTCCAGCTTCGTATTCCACCGTACCGTAGCGGTCAAAGTTCGCCATGGGCTTGAGTGCCATCGTGATGAATTTTCGAGACGATTCATGTTGCAAGCGCAAAGCCTGCAAGTCCACATCAAAGAATGTGTCGCCGTTCAGAATAAAGGCCGATTCGTTCTGTACCTTGCCGAGAGCAAGCTTTATACCACCGCCAGTCCCAAGGGGTTCCGTTTCGATAGCGTAGTCAAACTCAAACGGGAACTCAGACTTATTCTCGTCTACCCACTTGAAAATAACCTCTCTAAGGTAGCCCACGCTCAGCACGACCCGGGAAACCTCGTAGCGGGTCAGGTACTTGAGCAAATACCAAAGAAAAGGTTTCCCAGCCACGGGAGCCATACACTTGGGCACCTCGCTTACAACGCTACGGAGCCTAGTACCAAGCCCACCCGCCAAAACAATAACATCCATAGGAACCTGACTAGAAAAAGGCCTCTTCGAGCATTAGGCAAAGGCAGTGATAGACAGGAAGGTGCAATTCCTGAATCTTGTAAGTCTCTTTTTGGGGAACGCGGATACAGACATCCGCCATGGCCGACAGTTCACTTTCACGTTCACCCGTAAGCCCGACCACCTTCAGGCCCTTGGCCTTTGCCACCGTTACTGCATAAAGAACATTCTTGCTGTTGCCCGAGGTAGAAATTCCAAGAAAGACATCGCCGGAGTTACCGTAACCATTCACCTGCTGCGCAAAACAAAGCAATGGTTCACAGTCGTTCATGTAGGCCGTGGTCAAGGCGGGGTGACCATCAAGGGCAATGGCAGGAAGCGCCCCTTGCAGAGACTCGCTTAAGACCCGTCCCAAATCAGGATTTGCCGAAACCAAGGCCTCGGAAAGTTCCTTGCCCAATTTGCGAGGCTTCACAAAGCCCTTCATCAGTTCGCCCACAATATGTTCGGCATCGGCAGCCGAGCCTCCATTGCCCGCCACCAATAGCTTTTTCCCATTCGCAAAACACGCCTGCAGCACGGAATAGGCATTCTCAACGTCTGCTTTGCAGCAGTTCAACTCTGGATAACGAGAAACCAGTGTATCAAGGTGTTCTTTTACTTTTTCTGAATGCATCTTATCAATACCTAAAACTACCTATGTTGTCAGAATCGTAGATTTTCCAACCATGGGCGCCACCGTCGGTAAAATTAAACGGCATCGTGAAACCTTCCAGACGCTTTAACGCATCAATAACTTCTTTTTTACGTGTAGGCTCCACAAAGAACATAATAAAGCCTCCACCACCGGCGCCGCTAACCTTGCCGGCCTTGGCTCCTGCCGCCATGGCCACCGCGAAGGCCTCTTCGATTACCGGGTTGGTAATGGCGTTTGCCATCTTTTTCTTGTCTTCCCAATTTTGCCCAAGCACCTTGCTGAACGAATTCATATCGCCCTTCAAAATGGAAAGCTTCATGTCCACGGCACCTTGCTTGATCCTATGCATGGCCTCTACAGACTTGGAATTCCCGGATTTGGTATTTTTCATCTGCTCGTCGATAATCTGAGCCGAAGACCGGCTGCGTCCGGTAAAATACAACACCATAGAGGCTTCCAGTTCGTCGACAATCCAGCGCTTGACTTTCAGCGGGTTCACAATAACCACGTCGTTGGGCAGAAATTCCATAAAATTGAAGCCGCCAAAAGCCGCCGCATACTGGTCCTGCTTGCCACCGCTCAACCCAAGGTCCTTACGCTCAATCTCATAGGCAAGCCGGGCAATTTCGTAATCGCCAAGAGGCAGGCCAAACCATTCTACAAACGCCTTGAGGATACAGACCACCATCGTAGACGACGTTCCTAGGCCAGAACCTGCCGGAGCATCGTTGTAGGTCGTAATCTTGAAAGACTTTAACGGGATCTTGAAGTCCTTCATGACCCTGTTGTAGGTGCCCTTGATCAGGGCAGCCTTGTCATCAATCTGAAGCTCCCTAGACAGCGGGTGCGATTCAAAACAATCGCTATCGTAACTCTGTATGGTTATTTGCTGATCGTCGGTCTCTTCAATGGTAGTGTACGCATACAGATTAATCGTAGCATTCAGGATCAAGCCCCCATAGATATCGCTATAGGGGGAAACGTCACTGCCACCGCCGGCAAGGCCAAGACGAAGGGGTGCTTTACTACGAATAATCATTTTTTCTCCATTTTTCTCTAGTCGTTGTTGTAAAAATAGCATAGATAATCCGTCGGGAGCTACGAGCCCAACCAATTTTGCTTCCTTTTTGAGGACTTTGTCTTCACGCTCCCAACAATTATTTATTTTTAAGACGTTGAGGTAAAATCTATTATGAATATTGGCGTTATTTTCGCAGGCGGTGTCGGGACTCGCATGCATAGCAAGGACCTGCCAAAGCAATTCTTAAAAATCCATGATAAACCTATTATCATACACACCCTAAATCACTTTGAAAATTGCAGTGACATAGACGCTATAGTTGTCGTCTGCGTAAAGGAATGGATTGACCACCTCAACAACCTAATCGACAAGCACCACCTAAAAAAGGTTAGGGCCGTCGCTGCCGGTGGCGAAACCGGACAGCTCTCTATTTACAACGGACTTCTTGCCGCAAAGGACATTGCCAAAGACGAGCCTTCTGTTGTCTTAATTCACGACGGAGTTCGTCCACTTATCAACCCCCAACTGCTCACACAGAACATTCAATGCGTCAAGCAATTCGGTTCGTCAATTACAGGGGCTATCGTCAAGGAGACCATTGTCGAAATAGACAACAATAAGGGAATCGTCCTCGTCCCCGATAGGGCTCATTCTAGGGTTGCAAAAGCCCCCCAGTGCTTCTGGCTCAAAGACATCCTCGCCGCACACGAAAAAGCCCTTTCAGAAAACATTCACGACTTTATAGACTCTTGTACCCTAATGCAACATTATGGCTACCAACTCCATATGACTGACGGACCTTACGAAAACATCAAAATCACAACGCCCGATGACTTCTACACAATGAGGGCCATATTGCAGGTCAAGGAAGACGCGCAAATTTACGGATTGGAGTAGCAATGTATTCTGAGGAATCACTGATTGGAGACATCAAGGAGCTCGGTCCGCAAAACGCCGACATTTTCAAGGCCCTAGAAAACAAGAGCATCTTTATCTCTGGTGCCACAGGCCTTATCGGCAGCACCATCGTCAAGACGATTGTCACAAACGTTCCATCGGCAAAGATTATAGCACTGGTTCGCAACAAAGACAAAGCCGATTCTATTTTCCGTACCCTTGGCCCAAACAGCCAAATTACCTATGTCAATGGCGATATCCGGAACCCAATTCTAACTAATGACCCTATCGACTACATTATTCATGCGGCTAGCGAAACCTCTAGTAAATCTTTTGTCGAAGCTCCAACTAAAGTCATAGACATCGCCATCGGAGGAACCAAAAACCTGCTTGAACTAGCAAGCGAAAAGAAGGTCAAGGGATTTGTATACCTTTCAAGCATGGAAGTCTACGGAACGCCCAACAACGACGACAAAATTTTCGAAACCCACGGAACCGACCTAGACACCATGAATGTTCGTACTAGCTACCCCGAAAGCAAGCGCCTTTGCGAATCTCTTTGCACGGCCTATGCAAGCGAACGAGGTGTTCCCGCAAAAGTAGTCCGACTCACCCAGACTTTTGGGCCTGGGGTCCAGTACAAAGACGGAAGGATTTTCGCCGAATTGGCTAGGTGCGTTATCGAGAATAGGGATATCATTTTACGGACCAAGGGAGAAACCAAGCGAAATTACCTATACACCCTAGATGCCGCAACAGCCATTCTCACTGTCTTAACTAAGGGGCATGCCGGCGAAGCATACAATGCCGCCAACGAAAGTACTTACTGTTCCATCTTCGAAATGGCCCAATTGGTGGCACAAAAAATCGCCGAAAACAAAATACAGGTAGTAATACAAGAAGCCGATATTTCAAGCTTCGGATACGCAAAAACACTGCACATGAATCTTGACGTCTCAAAACTGAAAGAACTCGGCTGGGCGGCACAGACAGATCTTGAAACGATGTTCACCAAAACCATCCAGAGCATGCAGCAGTAAAGCGTTAGAAACCGTCTATTTTGTCGTTTAGATAGTCACATGACACAATAAACATCTATATTTGATGTCATGAACGACAAGCTTATTACCGTTACAAGTCCCCTGCTCCCGAACTTAGACGAGTTCATCCCCCTACTCAAGGATATTTGGGACCGTAAGTGGCTCACCAACAACGGGTTCTACCACAAGGAACTTGAAAAAGCTCTTGCAGAATACCTAGGGGTTGAGTATATCAGCCTGTTCACGAACGGGACCCTTCCACTGATTACGGCCCTGCAGGCAATGCGTATTACGGGCGAAGTCATCACGACCCCATACAGTTTTGTTGCCACAACGCATTCCATTTGGTGGAATGGCCTTACTCCGGTATTTGTCGATGTAGACCCGACAACAGGCAACCTCGACCCGCAGAAGATCGAAGAAGCAATTACGCCGAAGACAACGGCAATTATGCCGGTGCACGTGTACGGCAACCCGTGCGACATCGAGGCTATTCAAGAAATAGCAGACCGCTACGGTCTTGCCGTTATCTACGATGCCGCCCATGCCTTCAACGTGAAGGTGAATGGTCGAACCATCTTGGATGCAGGAGACATGAACACGCTGAGTTTCCATGCGACCAAGACATACAATACTATTGAAGGCGGAGCTCTTATCTGCCATGACGCCCGCACCAAGAAGCGCATAGACTACCTAAAGAATTTTGGCTTTGCCGGCGAAACGACAGTGGTTGCCCCGGGCATCAACAGTAAGATGGATGAAATCCGTTCGGCGTACGGCCTCTGCAATCTCAAGCACATCGACGACGCTATAGCTGACCGCAAGAAAGCCGCGCAAAAGTACCGTGCCGCGCTAGCGAATGTTCCCGGCATTTCGATGTTCAAGGAACGCGACGACGTGACCTACAATTACTCGTACTTCCCGATATTCGTGAATGAGAAGGAGTACGGCATAAGCCGTGACGCCCTTTATGCGAAAATGAAGGAACACAACGTCCTCGGTCGTCGCTACTTCTACCCGCTGATATCGAATTTCGCCATCTATCGCGGCCTTCCGTCGGCATCAAGGGAGAACCTTCCTGTTGCGAATCGCATGGCTGACGAGGTTATTTGTTTGCCGATGCATGCAGGATTGACTGAAGCCGATGTGGAACGGATTTTAAGCCTTGTCCGCAACAAATAATTTATCAAAAAAAATGACTGTGCCTTGTCTGCCACTTATAAGCGTCCTTGTCCCGGTCTACAATATAGAACGGTATATCGGGATATGCTTAGAGAGCATCATCAAACAGAAATACAAGCAACTAGAAATCATTGTTGTTGATGATGGCTCGACCGACCGGAGTGGCGAAATCTGCGATCTTTATACGCAAAAGGACAATCGCATCAAGGTCATTCACAAAGCAAATGGCGGTCTCGTCTCGGCAAGGAAAACCGCCATGCAAATTGCAAAAGGAAAATACGTCGGCTATGTCGATGGTGACGACTGGATTAGCCCCGATTACTATTCAGATCTACTTTTGAAAATAGAAGATAACGGCTGTGATGCGGTGGTTGCCGGCTTTAGCCGGGATCTGTTTGACTCGTCAACTCCAATGTCAAATGTGGTTCCAGCCGGCTGCTACGAAGGCGAAAAACTGGGAAACCTGTTTTCTAACATGATTTCTACGGGAGCATTTTTCCGTCACGGGATAACGACATATCTATGGAACAAACTCTTTAAACGAGAAGTCATCGAAGATATTCAACTGGGAATTGACGACCGGATTTCCATTGGCGAAGACGGCGCTGTTGTTTATCCAGCCTTGCTAAAATGCAAGAGAGTGCTCGTCACGAATAATTTTTCGTATCATTACCGCCAGCGTGAAGATTCCATGCTCAAAAAGTCAAAGCCTTTTGAACAGGAAATTTCGCAACTACAGATTCTCTACAATCAAATTGATTGCGCAATAGACCGATATCCCTCAAGCTTAAACTTAAGGCAGCAACTGCAAAAATACGTGCTTAGCACATGTATCATTCGTTCCGGCGGCATTGTCGATTCGGCTGGCGAAACGAAATACCTTCCGTTCGAGAAAGACCTCAAAGGCAAACGCGTAGCCATTTGCGGAGCAGGGACATTTGGTCAGCAACTTGAAAAAAGGCTCCGCGAAAGGAACCATTGTGATATTACGGCATGGGTTGATTATGATTATTGGGAATATAGGCGCTGTTGTTTGAATGTTGATCCGCTCGAAAAACTGCTCGAGACAAAATTTGATTATATCGTACTTGGAACAGTCGATAGCCAGGCAACACAATCTATGCGCAAACGACTCATCTCTATGGGGATTGAATCCGCAAAAATACTTTCTATCCACACCGAAGACGACAAAGTCGAAAACGCGTTAAGCCACTTCTTGCGTCTGGACAGTCAAGAGATTTTTAACAAGTAAACAACAGGGCCTTTATGAATTTAAACGGCAAAAAACTTCTTATCCTGGGAGCGAATCCTGAAACTGCCAACATCGTCAAGGTCGCCCAGGAAATGGGTGTCACGACAATCGTAACGGATTACGACCCGCAGGCTCCCGCCAAAAAAGTTTCTGACATCAGCTACAATATCGACGCCATGAATGTCGATGCCCTTTATGAAATGGCGGTTAACGAGAAAGTGGACGGCGTCCTTGTCGGCGTTGCAGACCCACTGATTGCCCCCTACCAAAAGCTTTGCGCACGGCTCGGAGTTCCCTGCTACGGAAACGAAGAAACCGTAAAGGCTTTCACGAACAAGCGCCACTTCAAGGAAACCTGCAAAAAGTTTGGCATCGAAGGAATCCCCGAATATTCGCCCGGCAATAAGGACGCCATTAAATTCCCTGTAATCGTCAAGCCTGCCGACAGCAATTCCGGCAAGGGAATCACCCTTTGCCGTAGCCGCGAAGAACTGGACGGTTGCATTGAACGCGCAAAGAAAGAATCACGCACCCAGACCGTGCTTATCGAGCGCTATATGGAATGCGACGATTTGAGCATCTACTACACCATTGTAGACGGGAAAGTTTATTTGTCCAGCCTTTCGGACCGCTATACCTTGCGCACAAACACGAGCGCCACGCCCATTTGCGTAGGCGACGTTTTTGTTTCCAAGTACTACGACGAATTCATTAAGAACGAACATCCGAAATACGTGAAGATGTTCCAGGAACTGGGCCTGAAAAACGGCGTGCTCTACGTTTCCGCATTCTGCGAAGACGGGCACTTCTACGTGTATGACCCCGGCTTCCGCCTTCAGGGCGGTGGATTCCACTTGATTCTCAAGTACATGAACGATTTTGACCAGCGAAAAATGCTGGTGAATTTCGCCCTTACCGGTTCCATGGACTACGTCGAAACCACCGACGGAAATTTTGAAGCCAAGAACGATGCCAACATGCATGGCAAAAGCGCTGCAGTTGTATGGTTCTTGCTGAAAAGCGGAAAAATTGCGGACATCAAGGGGCTTGACTTTGTAAAGAACCACCCCTCCGTAGACTTCGTGATTGACCGTTTTGAAATCGGCGACGAAATCACCCCGAATATGTTGGGCACAGAACGCCAGGTATTCCTCCGCATCTTTATGCATTGCGAAAGCAAGGCAGAACTTGCCGCCATTCTCAAGGATTTTGAAAGCCACCTAGCCGTAACCGACGCGCAGGGCGAAAACCTGATTCTTCCGTCTCTGCTGAGCGCCATGTAGGAGGGACCATGGAAATATCTCTGGACAAGAAAATCATTGTCATTTCGGGAGGCACGAAGGGAGTCGGCAAGCAGCTGGCCCTGCAGTGCGCCGCTGACGGTGCGCACGTGGTCATTTCCGGTCGCGACGAAGCGAGTGCTGCCCGCATTATCGAGGCAGCCAAAGGCGCCCCCGGCTCCATCGAGTTCAAGAAGACAGACTTGCACAGCGTCGAATCTATCCGCGAACTTTTCGCCTTCGTTGCAAGCAAGTGTAACAAGCTGGACGGATTCGTGAATTATGCCGGCATCACGCCTGCGGCATCCCTCACGGAATGTTCCGAAAGCCTTTTCAACGAAGTCTTTGACATTGACATCAAGGCCGCCTTTTTCTGCTGTCAGGAAGCCGTTAAACTGATGCAAAAGACGGGTGGCGGATCCATCGTCTTGGTCGGATCAACGCACCATAGGCGCGGGAACAAGGATCGCACCGCCTACGCTTGTGCCAAGGGTGCTCTCTTTACGCTGTCGAATCACATTGCCCGGCATTATGCTGAAGACAAAATCCGCTGCAACTACCTCGTCATGGGATGGACCCCAACTGACGGCGAGCTCGCACTCAGAAAGTCACAAGGAATTTCTGAAGCAGATCTTCGAAAAGAAGCTGCAAAGGCCATTCCGATGGGACGCATGACAGAAACGGATGACATTGTCCCCGGAATGATGTATCTTTTGAGTGATTCCTCCAGCATGCTTACCGGATCCGAGTTCACGTTAAACGGTGGCGAACTAATTTAATAGAGAGCGATGGTGAACGAAGCGCAGTTAGTCTTTTACGCAGGCTCGACCCTTTTAGAAGGGCCTCGTTGGAGCAATGAGCTCAACGCACTTCTCTGCGTTTCCATTGAACAAGAGCGCATATTCCTGATAGATGAAGAGGGACAGTTCGTCAGAACATTCAAGACGCATGGACAGGTGGGATTCGCCGTTTTTAAAGGCGGCGAGAAAATAATCTACGCAGCCTACGACGGAATTTACGAACTGGATATCGCTTCCGGAAAGGACGAGTTTTTGTTCCAGGCAAATTCCGACAAAACCTTACGCTATAACGATGGTGACTACGACCCTGCCGGCAGGATCCTTATGGGAACGACCGGTTACAAGCGGTTTGCTCCGGGAGAAAATTGCCTTTACTCGGCAAACATGGATGGTTCGGGCATAAAGAAAATTATTGAAAAAACAAGCATCTCGAACGGGATAGCATTTTCTCCTGACAGCCGTTATCTTTACTTCATTGATACGCCTACAAAAAAAGTGGGCCGTTATGTGTACGATGTACGAACTGGGGACTGTAAGCTTGACAAGTATGTCGTTGAAATCGACGGCGAAGGCGTTCCCGACGGAATGTGCGCTGATTGCGACGGGAACATCTATGTTGCAGAATGGGGCGGATATCGTGTGCGCAAGTGGAATCCATCTACTGGAAAATGCTTGAAGGAATACTCCATTCCGGTAAAAAATGTTTCCAGCTGCACCATTGGCGGGAAAGACCGCAAGACGCTATTTGTTACAACAGCTATGCATGACGATGGCACGCCCAGCGAATTTGCCGCAGGCGGGCTATTTAAAATGGAATTATAAAAATAGGCCGAGGACTGCATGACAGAATGTGAAAGAATTATAAAAGAAGGACTTTTGCCTAAAAGTTTCTTTGAGGAAGAAATCCGTAACGATTTCCTCGTGACCGTTGAACGAAAAAAAATATGGGCAGTCGAATTAGACCTCCTTTCCGCATTTGACAGGATATGCAAGAAATATGGCCTGAGGTACTTTCTTTTCTGGGGAAGCCTTCTTGGAGCCGTTAGACACAACGGCTTTGTTCCCTGGGATGACGATACCGACGTCGTCATGCCCCGCAAGGATTATGAAGAACTGCTGAAACATGGTGACGAATTCCAAGAGCCCTATTTCTTCCAGACACCCTATACCGATAAAGGCTTTTTTTACGCCCATGCCAAGTTGCGTAACAGCAACACGACAGCGTGGGATAGGCCATTCGCATATCAAGGCACTAATTTCGGCGTATTCCTGGATATTTTGCCGTTAGATAACGTGCGGATCGACGGCGGCCGAGAACGTTTTGACCGAGTCAACAAATTGATTCTGGACAATTCGACCGCCATGAAGCTGTCTAACCCGGACCCATCGGAAAAGGATAAAATCAGAATCGCACAATACGATGGAAGAGATCCATACGAACGCTACGAAGAAATCCACCAATTAGCGCGTCTGTTTGAAAACGAAGAAACAGGATACGTTTCAACGCTGGCCTGCACAACATACGGCTTTGATAGGGACACGTTCCATGCGTCGGATTTTGATAGGGCGGAAATTGTAGACTTCGAGGGACTAAAATTTCCCATCCCCCAAGGATACAAACGCGTTCTTGAAATTTCCTATGGCGACTATATGCAAATGCCACCTATAGAGAAGCGTGGCGGATGGCATGGAAATCTACTTTTTGATTTGGATACGCCATACAAGGATTTTATCCGCAAATGCAAGGGCGTATTTCCGTCAGAATTCGAAAAAACAATTTAAGCGGAGATGGTAAAAACTATGGCAACTGTTTATTGCGGCATGAGTGCCGACCTGATTCACCACGGACATCTGAACATTATTCACGAAGCTATGAAGCTTGGCGAAGTGACCGTAGGGGTCCTGACAGACGAGGCCATCGCAAGTTACAAGCGTCTGCCTTACTTGACGTATGAACAGCGTGCGGAGATTGTCTCCAACATCAAGGGCGTTGCGCAGGTTGTACCGCAGACTACACTGGACTATGTCCCGAATCTTGAAAAGCTGAAGCCGGACTATGTGGTTCATGGCGACGATTGGAAGACCGGCGTGCAGCAGGAAACCCGCCAGCGTGTTATCGACTGCATCGCCAAGTGGGGCGGCAAGGTTGTTGACATTCCCTATACCCCGGGCATTTCCTCAACCGTCCTGAACGCAGAGATGCGCGAAATCGGAACGACTCCCGCAGTGCGTCAGAAGATGCTCCGTCGACTTATCGCAGCAAAACCAATCGTACGCATTATGGAAAGCCACTCCGGTTTGACAGGGCTCATCATCGAGAAGACCAAGATCAAGGTGAACAACAAGACTGAGGAATTCGACGGCATGTGGGCAAGTTCCCTTACGGACTCCACTAGCAAGGGCAAGCCGGACATTGAGGCGGTGGACCTTACGACCCGCCTGCACGGCCTGAATGACGCCCTGGAATGCACGACCAAGCCGGTCATCTATGATGGAGACACTGGCGGAAAGATCGAGCATTTCGTGTTTACGGTACGCACGCTGGAACGTCTTGGCGTTTCCGCAGTAATCATCGAGGACAAGGTCGGCCTCAAGAAGAACTCCCTGTTCGGCACAGACGCCATCCAGACCCAGGATTCCATCGAAGGCTTCTGTGAAAAGATTCGCACAGGCAAGCGTGCCCAAATAGCCCAGGACTTCATGATTATCGCCCGGTGCGAGAGTCTCATCGCGGGCAAGCCTGTCGAGGACGCCCTCGAGCGCTGTTTCGCCTATGTCGAGGCCGGTGCCGACGGCATCATGATTCACAGCAAGGACAAGTCCGGCGATGACATCAAGGAATTCTGCAAGCGCTTCCGCGAGAAGCACGCCTCGGTACCCCTGGTTGTCGTACCGACGACCTACAACCATGTTACCGAAGAGGAACTGGCCAGCTGGGGCGTGAACGTCGTCATTTACGCGAACCACATGCTCCGCAGCGCATACCCCGCCATGGTGAACACGGCGAAGTCCATCCTTACGCATCACCGCTCTTTCGAGGCCAACGACATGTGCATGAGCATCAAAGAAATCCTCGAACTGATTCCGGGCACAAAGTAACCATGGACCAGATTGTCATCCCGTCTGACGCCGAATACAGGGCACTTGGCGAACACCTTGCACATTCTAACATGCGCAGGGTACTTGTTGTCTGTGGCAAGTCCTGTGACAGGCTTCGTATAGGGAAGAACCTGGATGAACTCGCCGCCAGAATCGGCTCGGAATTTGTTCGTTTCAGCGACTTCGCGCCCAATCCCGACTACTCTTCCGTTGTAAAGGGAATCGATGTTTTCCGAACCGAGGGGTGCGATTCGATACTCGCCATCGGTGGTGGCAGCGCCATGGATACGGCCAAGTGCATCAAGCTCTATGCAACCATGCCTGTGGGCTGTGACTATATCCACGAAAAGATTGTCCCGAACACTATCCCGTTTGTCGCGGTTCCCACTACGGCTGGAACGGGAAGCGAGGCGACCCGCTATGCGGTTGTCTATTACAAGGGCGAAAAGCAGTCCGTAACGGATTATAGCTGTATACCGTCCGCGGTCCTGTTCGATCCGACAGTCCTTGAATCCTTGCCCGAATACCAACGCAAGGTAACCATGATGGATGCCTTCTGCCATGCGGTGGAATCGTTCTGGTCTGTAAATTCCACCGACGAAAGCAGGATCCTTTCGGACAGGGCCGTCCGTATGATTTTGGATTATGCTGAAGCCTATCTCGGCAATGCCACCGAAGGAAACCAAAAGATGCTGGAAGCGGCGAATATCGCGGGGAAGGCCATAAATATCACTCAGACGACTGCCGGACACGCAATGTGCTACAAACTTACGAGCCTATACGGCATCGCCCATGGCCATGCCGCAGCGCTGTGCGTATCCGCCCTGTGGCCCTATATGCTTAACCACATGGACCAATGCGTAGATCCTCGTGGGAAAGGCCACCTTGCAAGCGCTTTCAGTGGTTTAGCTGCCGCAATGCAGGCCGAGACCCCTGAATCCGCGGCATCCAAGTTCAGTGATTTCCTGGACGCCCTTCGTTTAGATAGACCCGGGGTACATTCCGTCGAAGATTTCGCAGTCTTGAGAAAGTCGGTCAATCCTGTACGTCTCAAGAACAATCCTGTAAAATTGGACGAAAGCGCCATAGACACCCTTTACCACCAGATTCTGGGAGAATAAGATGAAAGTTGAGAAGTTGATGGAAATTATCGACGCCGAATTCTATACAGGTGTGCCGGACTCCCAACTTAAGGCTCTTTGCAATTGCCTGATGAATACCTACGG
This sequence comes from Fibrobacter sp. UBA4223, assembly GCA_002382975.1. Taxonomy (GTDB): domain Bacteria; phylum Fibrobacterota; class Fibrobacteria; order Fibrobacterales; family Fibrobacteraceae; genus Fibrobacter. Next base: position 7,481 of record DFTB01000017.1, on the reverse strand, counting down.
GATCGATCCGAAGCATCACGTGATTGCTGCAAACGAGGGCAACTGCACTGCGCTTGCTGCCGGATATCATCTAGCGACGGGCAAGGTCCCGGTAGTCTACATGCAGAATTCCGGCGAAGGCAACATCATCAACCCGGTGGCATCCCTCCTTAACGACAAGGTCTACGCCATTCCGATGGTGTTCGTCGTAGGCTGGCGTGGCGAGCCCGGTGTCCATGATGAACCGCAACACATCTATCAGGGTGAAGTTACCGTGAAGCTCCTCGAGGACATGGATATCGCAACGTTTGTTATCGGCAAGGACACGACCGATGCGGAAGTTGAATCTGTCATGGCCGAATTCAGGAAGATCCTGGCCCAGGGCAAGGATGTCGCCTTTGTTGTTCGAAAGGGCGCCCTTTCCTATGATGGCAAGGTCGTATATAAGAACGACAACGTGATGGTCCGCGAGGAGATTATCCGTCATATCGTGGCCGTATCGGGCGAGGATCCGATTGTATCTACCACGGGCAAGGCAAGCCGGGAACTTTTTGAGATTCGCGAGGCGAACGGACAGGCGCACAAATACGACTTCTTGACGGTGGGCTCCATGGGGCACAGTTCATCGATTGCTCTTGGCGTTGCACTCAATAAACCGGAAAAGAAAATCTGGTGTATCGATGGCGACGGCGCCGTACTCATGCACATGGGGGCAATGGCGGTTGTCGGCGCGAATGCGCCGAAGAACTTGATACATATCGTAATCAACAATGGCGCACATGAAACTGTAGGCGGCATGCCGACTGTTGCTGCCAAGATGGATTTGGTGGCAATTGCCAGGGCTTGCGGTTATCCCAAGGCCGTTTCTGTTGATACATTTGAGGCTTTGGACAGGGAATTGAATTCCGCAAAAAATGCCGGCGAGTTGACTTTTATTGAGGTTAAATGCTCTATCGGCGCCCGTGATAATCTTGGCAGGCCTACAACAACAGCTTTGGAAAATAAAAAAGCTTTTATGAATTATTTATAAAACATGTCCTTTAAATCGTCCATCATATCTTCTCTACTTTGGAAATTTCTTGAGCGCATTGGCACCCAAGGCGTACAATTTATTGTCGCAATCGCCCTCGCCCGATTACTGACGCCATCGGATTTCGGCTTGATTGCACTTGTAACAGCATTCATTACATTGGCAAACGTTTTTGTTCAAAGCGGATTAAACACCGCTTTAATTCAAAAAAAAGAAGCAGACAACCTCGATTTTTCAACAGTATTTTATTCAAGTTTAACAATAGCATTGTTTCTTTATGGAATTCTGTTCTTTACAGCTCCTCTCCTAGCCCATTTTTTCAATGACCAAACCAAGCTCATTCCCGTCATACGCGTTTTAGGAGTAATGCTTCTATTAGGAGCTCTCAATTCGGTACAAGAAGCCTATGTTGCTCGCAACATGATGTTTAAAAAGCTTTTTTATAGAAGCATCGGAGCAATAATTCCGTCGGGAATTTTTGGTATAACTCTAGCCATCTTTGATTTCGGAATTTGGGCACTTGTCGGTCAACAACTGATGAATTCTTGCCTTGTTTGTATCATCATGTGGTTTACTGTAAAATGGAGACCTCAACTAATTTTTTCATTCACGCGATTCAAAAAACTATTTTCATTCGGATGGAAACTTTTGTGTTCCGCATTACTCGATACCGGTTACTATAACATTCGCGATTTGCTCATCGGCAAAATGTTTACTGCGGCAGACTTGGGATTTTACAACCGAGGAGATCATTTTCCCAAATTAATCATTACCAACATCAATGCATCCATACAATCTGTATTACTGCCTTCACTATCTTCCATACAAGATGACAGAACTCGCTTAAAATCCTTGGCACGCCGTTCCATAAAAACAAGCTCTTTTGTAATCCTTCCCATGATGGCTGGCCTTGCCGCAATCGCATCTCCGCTGACACAACTGATCCTTGGCGACAAATGGCTGCCCGCAGTTCCGTTCATTCAGATATGCTGCTTTAGCTATGCCTTTTGGCCCATCCACACGACAAACCTATCTGCAATTAACGCGATTGGTCGCAGTGACATTTTCTTAAAACTTGAAATTGTCAAAAAAACTTATGGTCTTGCCGTCCTGATTCTTGCGATATGGCTATTTCGTTCTCCCATCGGAATTGCCATGAGTGCGGCCGTCACCGCTCCTCTTGGCTCTTTTGTAAACGCCTATCCAAACAAAAAAATATTAGATTATGGGTTTGGCGAACAAATGAAAGACTTTATGCCTTCATTTTTACTATCCATTTTCATGGGGGCGTTCGTTTTCTTTATTGTTGGAGTTTTAAAGGAACAACAAACAATACCCCTTGCGTTTCAGTTAATTATACTTACTGGAGCTGGAGGTGTATTTTATTTTGGACTTGCAAAGTTATTCAATTTTGAAAGTTTTAATTATTGCACCAGCACTATGCTAGCTTTTTTTAAGCGCAAATAACACTTACGCCAAAAGGGAAATATGATTAATCGTTCACAAGAAGAAATAATGAAAAATTGGCCCAAAGAATGGGATACTCCTCTTGTTAGCGTTCGCTGTCTCACGTACAATCAAGATAAATACATTGCACAAGCATTAGACGGTTTTTTGATGCAGGAAACCTCTTTCCCGTTTGAAATAGTTGTTCATGACGACGCTTCTACAGATAAAACTGCCGACATCATCCGAGAATACGAAACAAAATACCCTAAAATAATAAAACCTATCTACGAAACGGAGAATCTGTATTCTAAACACGACGGTTCACTTGCAAAAGTCATTAATTCTGCCTGCAAAGGGAAGTACGTAGCTCTGTGTGAAGGGGATGATTTTTGGACAGACTCCATTAAACTGCAAAAACAGTTTAACTTTCTGAACGAACATCCCGATTATTCAATGTGCTTTCACCGTGCAAAAATAAAATATGAAAAAGGATATGGCGATTGCGCTTTAAAATGCGATGATATCGAAAATAGAGAATACAAGCCCGACGAATTTTTAACCAAATGGATCGCACCCACGGCATCTATCATGTCAAAAACAGAGTGTCTATTTTACGAAATCAAGAACTCTACACGTATATTAAACGGAGATGTCTTTTTTATTCTAAAATGTTCAGCACTTGGGAAAATGCATGGCATGAGCGATTATATGTCCGTTTACAGAGTACATGAAGGAGGCGTCACTTATCATCCGTCCATTCAAAGAGAACGGACAATGAAATATCCGCTTCACTTTGAATGTATTTTGGAAAATTTTCCTAATGCTGCGCCAAAGTACATAAAAAGAAAGATTGCGGAAACCTATTTTGACAGGGCCAAAATTCAGCCAAGTGTTAAAGATGCTTTTAAAGATTATGTAAAATCATTCGCAGCCAGCCGCAGAATATTTCTTAGAATGCTGAAAAATTCGATCAAATCTGACATAAAAAAACGTTATGGCAAAAAATAAAGAAAAAACTCGATTCGGCTGGATGGACCTCCTAAACGTTTTTGCCTGCATAAGCGTTGTAGCCCTGCACTGCAACGGCTACACGCACACCTATGCCCACGACGCCCCTTGGAAACAGGCCATTTTCTTTGAAACTGTTTTTTATTCGGCCGTTCCGATTTTCTTTATGCTTTCTGGGGCTACCCTTTTTAATTACAGAAGCCGCTACACCACAGCCCAATTCTATAAAAAAAGATACACTAAGACCCTTATTCCATACTTGGTATTTGGAATCGGCCTCTATACGCTGCACTTTTTGAAACAGTCTGTCAGCTCCGGCGCCGCTTTCGATGTCAACCACTTTCTTTCGGCAATGTTGACAGGCCAGATTCCATTTGCAAACTTCTGGTTCTTCATCCCACTCTTTATGGTCTATCTGTTCATTCCCTTCTTGGAACGAATCGTAAACCAATCCTCTACAAAAGAGCTGTTCCTGCTAGTATCCATCGTTTTCTTCTTCAGCGCCATCGTACCTATTGTAAACTATCTTGGCCATTGGAACATTACACAGGCCACCTCTATCGGGGGGTATTGCATATACGCCATCTTGGGTTACGCCCTAACAAAAACCGATATCGAAAAAAACAAACGCATCGTATTTTCCCTGTGCTTTCTTACACTAGCATTTTGGGGAATAAGATACGCCGGCCTGTTGAACTCAACGGAGCGGACCCCATTATGGTTCAACTATTTCGGACTATACGCAGTCATACCTGCAACCACATGTTTTATCCTAGCCAAAAGACTGGATTCCTGGCTAGCTTGCCATGAAAAGCTTACCCAAATACTGACCAAGTTGTCGGCTTTAAGTTTCGGTGTTTACCTTACCCACGGACTCGCCCTAGCGGCACTTCCCTTTACAAAAGATTCCTACGCCTATAGAATCCTTGGAATTCCCCTCGTATACCTATCCTGCTGCGCCGCTGTATTCATTATGCAAAAAATCCCCCTACTTAGAAAAGTGGTTCCATAGCCTATTTTTTATTTCTATTTTATGGATATGCCTAAGTACGATTATCTGATTGTTGGTTCCGGCCTTTTTGGGGCAACTTTTGCCTATAGGGCAAACAAGATCGGCAAAAAATGCCTTGTAATAGACAAAAGGCCGCACCTCGGTGGTAATGTCTATTGCGAAAACATCGAGGGGATCAACGTCCATAAGTACGGAGCGCACATTTTCCACACCAGCAACAAGCAGGTCTGGGAGCTAGTTAATTCCATCGTGGAATTCAACCGCTACACGAATAGCCCTGTAGCAAACTACAAAGGCAAGCTTTTCAACTTGCCTTTCAACATGAACACATTCTACCAAATGTGGGGTGTCACAACGCCTGCGGCCGCCCAAGCCAAAATAGACGAGCAGAAGGCCGAAGCGGTCGCCGCATTAAATGGCCACAAACCCGAAAATCTAGAAGAGCAGGCGCTAACCCTGGTGGGCAAAGATATTTTTGAGAAGCTCATCAAGGAATATACCGAAAAACAGTGGGGCCGCGACTGCAAGGACTTGCCGGCATTCATCATCAACCGGCTTCCCGTCCGCATGGTTTTTGACAACAACTACTTCAACGATAAGTACCAGGGGATTCCCGTAGGTGGCTACAACAAGCTCATTGAAGGCCTGCTTTCAGGCGTCGAATGCCTCACGGGCGTAGACTTTTTTGCCGAATACAGGCAGACCTGGCGAAATACCGCCAAAAAGTTGGTTTATACAGGGGCCCTCGACGAATACTTCGATTACAAGTTGGGTAAATTGGACTGGCGTACGGTCAGTTTCAAGACTCGCATCGAAGACACCCCGAATTACCAGGGAAACGCCGTGGTGAACTACACCTCCCACGACAAGCCCTATACCCGCGTCATTGAGCACAAGCATTTCGAAATGTTCGGGCAGGCCGTTTACGAATGTCCCAAAACAGTCATTTCAGAAGAATACTCCACCGAATATAAAGACGGAATGGAACCCTACTACCCAGTGAATAACGAACGCAATAATCGGCTGGCCGAGGATTACCGAAAGCTCGCCCAAGCCGAAAAAGACGTGCTTTTTGGCGGTCGCTTAGGCCAGTACAAGTATTACGACATGGCCCCTATAATCGAACAGGTCCTAAACATCAAGGATTTCTAAAATTATGAGTGAGCTCAACACCAAAATACTCGTATGCTGCCATAAAAAAGACATTATGGCAACGCAGCCGCCCTACTTTCCTATTCACGTAGGAAAGGCCTTGTCCGACAAGGATCTCGGAATCCAGGGAGACAACCAAGGGGAAAACATCAGCGAGAAAAACCAAAGTTACTGCGAGCTGACCGGCCTGTACTGGGCATGGAAAAATCTGAAAAACGTCGACATCATCGGCCTATGCCATTACCGTCGCTACTTCGATTTTCACAACCAATGCCGGCAAGGATTCCCGCAAACCGTTTTTCCCTCCGAAAAGTTTGGTGAAATTGACTTGACCATCCCCGAAAATATTCTTGGCCGAGTCAAGAAGGGCGAAGTAGTAATGGCCAAGCCTCGCAACTACCGTCGAACTCTGGTCGATGAATATTGCTACAGCCATGTTAGTGACGACCTCAGAATTTTGCAGACGATTCTCAAGGAATCTGAACCGCAAGAAATCCAGGACGCCTATTTCAAGATAATGATTCAAGGCAACGAATTAAGACATTACAACATGTTTCTGATGCGTTGGTCTGACTTTGACGAATACTGCACCTGGCTATTCAAGTTGCTCCAAAAGGTCGAAGAAAAAACGGACATCACCCATTACGACCCCGTACAAAAGAGAATTTACGGCTATATCGCAGAGCGGATGTTCAACGTATGGATTGAGGCCAAGAAAAAGCACATCATCGAGAAGCCTGTGATATGGTTTACCGATGCCAAGGACATCTTAACCCATTATAACAAGCTTACCTACAAGCTTAGGTGTGCTCTGAACAATCTGGCCTTCTGGATACTCAAGCCGCACAAGCAAACTTGGTAGACGGTAGTGTCAAGGGTTTTTCGCAAAAATAGTTTGTCCCAACATCAGATCTAGGCTACATTTCCGTCCTTTTCCTGTTCCCGTTTCAGCTCGTTCTCCTTTTCCATCTCGTAGAGATGCTTCATGTTAAGGTATCTCTTGGCACCCCATTCCTTCGTGGCGATATGCCTTAGCCTGGCGCACACAAGCATCAGGGCAGATTCCCCGTCCGGGAAGCAACCCACAACCCGAGTCCTTCTGCGTATCTCCCGGTTCAGGCGTTCCAGGATGTTGTTCGTCCTTATGCTGCGCCAGTGTTCGTGCGGGAAGTCGAGGTAGGTAAGCGTCTCCATCACGCCCTTGCGGTAAAGGTCTGCGGCGGATTTTAGCCCCATATCGCGCAGTTTCTGTTCTACGTCGGCAACCTTTTTCAGTGTCGCCTCCTTGTCTTCCTGGGCGTACGTAGCCTTCAGCAGGGGCATGGCCGAAGCGAGCTTGTTGCGAGGGATCTTTGTCATCAGGTTCCTGAAAAAATGCACCGTGCAGCGTTGCCATTTCGCATCCGGGAACACTTCCGAGGCCGATTCCAGGAAGCCCAGGTGTTTGTCCGATGTGAACAGCCGGACGCCATTCAGGCCACGTTCCCTGAGGCTTACGAGGAAGCTACGCCAGCATTCCTTGCTTTCGCTTGCGCCCTCGCATGCTCCGAGTATCTCCCGGTAGCCGTCTTCGGACACCCCTATCGCGACAAGTACCGAGACGCTGGTCATTTCGCCGCCCCAGCTGCGCTTCAGGTAGATGCCGTCAACGAACACGTAGGGGTATTCCCCGCCTATGGCCCTGTTTCGCCATTCCTCGATCTTGCCGTATACCTTCTGGTTCAGGTTGCTGACGGTCGAGGCGCTGACCCGAGAGCCCCACAGGAGCTCCGTGACGTCTTCCACGCGGCGCACGGATACTCCCGCCAGGTACATCTCGATGAGCGACTCCTCCACGGACGATTCCCTGCG
>DFTB01000013.1 GCA_002382975.1 Fibrobacter sp. UBA4223 | reverse complement strand
TAGAGTTCGCCGTCCTTCACGGCGAGCTGCATGTTCATGAGGCCGCAGACGTGGAGTTCCTTCGCGAATTCCTTGGCGTAGGCGCGGACCTTGTCCTGGATTTCCTTGGAGAGCGTCATGGGCGGAATCACGCTTGCGGAGTCGCCGGAGTGGATGCCTGCGGGCTCCACGTGTTCCATGATGGCGCCCACCACGGTGTGCTTGCCGTCGCTGATGCAATCTACATCGAGTTCGGTGGCGTCTTCGAGGAAACGGTCGATGAGAATCGGCTTGCCTTCACCAATGGCGGCGGCTTCTTCCACGAACTTGCGGAGGTATTTTTCCTTATAGACAATCACCATGCCGCGGCCGCCGAGAACGAAGCTCGGGCGCACCAAAACGGGGTAGCCGATTTTCTCGACGATGGCGAGTGCTTCTTCTACGTTGTGGGCGATGCCGCTTTCGGCCTGCTTGATGCCGACCTTGTCAACCAGCTGCTTGAAGAAATCGCGGTCTTCGGCGAGGTCGATGTCTTCGGGGCTCGTGCCAACGACGTTCGCACCGGCCTTCTTGAGGCGCATGGCGAGGTTCAGCGGAGTCTGGCCGCCGAATTGCACGATGACGCCCGAGCACTTTTCGCGTTCGTAAATGCCCATCACGTCTTCGAGCGTGAGCGGCTCAAAGTATAGTTTGTCCGAAGTGTCGTAGTCGGTGGAAACCGTTTCGGGGTTAGAGTTCACCATGATGACTTCGTAGCCTTCGCGGTGCAGCGTAAAGGCGGCGTGGCAGCAGCAGTAGTCGAATTCGATACCCTGACCGATTCTGTTCGGGCCGCCGCCGAGCACCATGATTCTCTTCTTGTGACCGTGACCCGGAATTTCGCGGACCGGTTCGGAATTTTCGGCGTAGCAGCTGTAGTAATACGGCGTGATGGCTTCGAATTCGCCGGCGCAGGTATCGACGGAGTAGTAACTCGGAACGAGGCCAATCTGCTTGCGCACCGCCATGACTTCTTCGGGAGTCTTGTGGAACAGGTAACCAATCTGGATATCGCTGTAGCCGAGTTCCTTGGCCTGGCGGAAGAGCGGCACGTCTTTTGCCAACGCTTCCAACGAACCTGCGGAAAGGATTTCGTCTTCATAGAGGGCGAGTTCTTCGAGGTGGCGGAGGAAATAGCGGTCAATTTTTGTGATTTCGTACAACTTCTCGACACCCCACTTGCGGCGCAATGCTTCGTGCAACACGAAGATGCGTTCGGCGCTCGGGCGGGCGACCTCCTTGGCGAGCGTTTCGTCGTTGTAAGTGGTAAACTTTTCGCACTTGGCGCAGGCACCGAATCCGCCGAATCCCGTTTCAAGAGAGCGGAGAGCCTTCTGCATGGCCTGCTTGAAGTTGGTGCCGATGGCCATGGCTTCACCCACGGATTTCATCTGGGTGCCGAGCGTAGAATCGGCCTTCGGGAACTTTTCGAAAGTGAAACGCGGAACCTTCACCACCACGTAGTCAAGCGCCGGCTCAAAGCAGCTCGGGGTCGTTTGCGTAATGTCGTTGCGGAGTTCGTCGAGCGTGTAGCCCACGGCGAGCAGCGCTGCAATCTTTGCGATGGGGAAGCCCGTTGCCTTAGAAGCAAGCGCAGAAGAACGGGACACACGCGGGTTCATTTCGATGATGATGCGGCGACCGGTCTTGAGTTCGATGGCCCATTGCACGTTGGATCCACCGGTTTCTACGCCGATAGCTTCCATGACCTTCAGTGAGTCGTCACGCATGGCCTGGTAGGCGCGGTCGTCAAGTGTCTGGATCGGAGCAACCGTGATGGAGTCGCCGGTGTGCACGCCCATGGGGTCCAGGTTTTCGATGGAACACACGATAACGGCGTTGCCCTTCTTGTCGCGCATGACTTCCATTTCGAATTCTTTCCAGCCAAGAAGCGATTCTTCGATAAGCACTTCGTTGTTGAGCGATGCGTCGAGACCGCGGTTCACGATGGTTTCGAATTCTTCAGGGTTGTGGGCGATACCGCCGCCCGTGCCACCCAGCGTAAAGCCCGGACGAATAATCAATGGCCAGCTGCCGATGGTGTTGGCGATTGCGGTAGCTTCGCTCATGGAGTGTGCAGAACCGGAACGTGGGAGGTCCAGGCCAATCTTGAGCATGGCTTCCTTGAACAGGTGGCGGTCTTCGGCGCGCTGGATGGATTCGGCCTTTGCACCGATAAGTTCCACCTGGTAGCGGTCCAAAATGCTGCGTTCGTTCAGTTCCATGGCGAGGTTCAAAGCGGTCTGACCGCCGAGAGTCGGGAGCAAGGCGTCCGGGCGTTCGCGGCGGATGATTTCGTGCAGGATATCGACGCTCAGCGGTTCGATGTAGGTGCGATCGGCCATTTCGGGGTCGGTCATGATGGTGGCCGGGTTGGAGTTCACCAGCACCACTTCGTAACCTTCGCGGCGCAACACCTTACAGGCCTGCACGCCGGAGTAGTCGAATTCGCAGCCCTGACCAATCACAATCGGGCCGGAGCCAATGAGCATAATCTTCTTGATGTCGGTACGCTTAGGCATTCTTCTTGCCTCCATTCAAATTCTTCTGCGCGGCTTTTGCGGTCGCGGTTTTTGTTTTGCTGTTCTTCTGCGCGAGGGCGGCTTTTACGAGCCCGCTGAACAGCGGGTGCGGTGCCGTAGGACGGCTCTTGAATTCCGGGTGGAACTGGCAGGCTTCAAAGTAGGGGTGGTTTTTGATTTCCACCATCTCGACGAGCTTGCCGTCAGGCGATGTACCGGCAATCTTGAGACCCGCCTTTTCCAAGGCGACGCGGAATTCGCTGTTGTAGTTGAACTCGTAGCGGTGACGGTGACGCTCGCTGATCTTTTCGCTCTTGTAGAGTTTCGCGGCGTTGGAATCCTTTGTGAGCTTGCACGGGTAAGCGCCGAGGCGCATGGTGCCGCCCTTTTCGGTGACGCTTTTCTGTTCGTCCATCAGGTCAATAACCGGGTGGGCCGTCTTTTCGTCGAATTCCGTGGAGTTGGCGTCTTTCCAGCCGAGAACGTTGCGTGCAAATTCAATCACGCAGCATTGCATGCCGAGACAAATTCCCAGCAGCGGAATCTTGTGCTCGCGGGCATAGCGAATGGCTACGCATTTGCCGTTCACGCCGCGGCTTCCGAAACCACCCGGAATCAAGATGCCGTCTGCGTTCTTAATCAGGTTCGGATTTTTTTCCAGCTCTTCGGCCTCGATGCATTCCACCTTCACCTTGGCGTTGTGTTCCATGCCGGCGTGTTGCAGGGCTTCGTGTACGGACTTGTAGGCATCACGGATGGCGATGTACTTGCCCACCAGCGCGATGGTGCATTCGTACTTCGGTTGGGTTGCCTTCTTTACTAGCTTGTCCCATTCGGAGTGGATAATCGGATGCACGCTCAGGCGGAGCTGTTCAAGCACGCGAAGGTCGAGTTCTTGCTTCGAAAGTTCGCGGGGCACGGCGTATACAGAATCCGTCACGTCCTTTTCTTCGATGACGCATTCGGGTTTTACGTTGCAGAAGAGCGCGAGCTTGTCGAGGTGATCCTGCGGAATCGTCATTTCGGTACGGCACACCAGAATGTCCGGGAAAATACCGATGTTGCGAAGTTCGGCAACGGAGTGCTGCGAAGGTTTTGTCTTGAGTTCGCCTGCTGCCTTGAGGTAAGGCACCAAAACCAGGTGGACAAAGCAGGTGTTTTCCACGCCGACTTCGAAGCGGAACTGTCTTGCGGCTTCCAGGAAGGGGAGGGATTCAATGTCGCCAGCGACACCGCCGATTTCGCAGAGCACGATGTCAGCGCCGCTTTCAGCTGCAGAACGGAAGGCGTCCTTGATTTCGTTGGTAATGTGCGGAATCACCTGCACGGTGCCGCCGAGGTACTTGCCCGCGCGTTCTTTTGCGAGTACAGAAGAATAGATGCGGCCCGAAGTGTAGCTCGATGCCTTGGAGCACTGCACGCCTGCGAAGCGTTCGTAGTGGCCCAAATCAAGGTCGGTTTCGTAGCCGTCGTCGGTCACGAAGACTTCGCCGTGCTGGTAAGGGCTCATGGTGCCCGGGTCTACGTTCAGGTACGGGTCAAGTTTCTGCATGAACACCTTGTAGCCGCGGCTCTTGAGCAGCAGCGCGAGCGATGCGGAGGTGATGCCTTTACCGAGGGAACTGACCACGCCGCCGGTAATAAAGATGTACTTGGTCTGTTTCTTTGCAGTTGCCTTAGCCATTTTTCACCTCCCCGGCGCATTCCTTGCCCGAGCCATTCATACAAGCGCAATCCTTGCCCGCACCGTTCTTTCCAGATTTAAAGTCAAAAATCATTTGTCTGAATTCACCGAACAGGTAGTAGGAATCGTTCGGACCTGGAGCGGATTCCGGGTGGTACTGCACGCTGAACGCGGGGAGTTCCTTGTGACGGATGCCTTCAACCGTGTTGTCGTTCAGGTTGATGTGCGTGACTTCCACATTCGCGGGGAGGGTCGATTCTTCGATGGCGTAGTTGTGGTTCTGGCTCGTGATTTCCACGGCGCCGGTCTTCAAGTTTTTCACCGGATGGTTGCAGCCGTGATGGCCGAACTTGAGTTTGGAAACCTTCGCGCCGAGCGCGAGACCCAAAAGCTGGTTACCGAGGCAGATGCCCATCAGCGGGACCTTGCCCAAAAGCTGCTTTACGACTGCCGCCACTTGCGGGAGGCTGTTCGGGTCGGCAGGTCCGTTCGAGAGGAAAACGCCATCTGGATTCTTTGCCATAATTTGTTCGTAGGTGGCGTTGATCGGGAGGACCGTTACCTTCATGTTCTGCGCGGCGAGGTTCCTCAGAATGTTCGTCTTGATACCGAAATCGAGCGCGACAACGTTCAGGTCGCCTTCGGTGCTGAACTCGTAACCCTTCGGGTCGCTGACCTTGCTTGCGTAATCCTGGCCGTCGAGGCCTTCCCAGGCTTTTGCCTTTGCGATAGCATCGGCTTCGCTCATGTCGGTGCCGTCTACGTGGAGGTAAGCTTTCTGTGCGCCATGGTCACGCAGGTGGATGGTGAGTGCGCGAGTGTCCACGCCTGCAATGCCCGGCTTCTTGTGGGCGAGCATGTAGTCGTGCAGGCTCTCTTCGCCGATTTCCTTGCTCACGTCGTCCAGCGAGTTCACGACAATACCGTTCAGGAACACGTCGCGCGATTCGGACTTCTCGAGGTTTGCGGCGTACGCGCCCACTTCGGCCGTGGTGAACACAACGAACTGTCCCGCGTAGGAGGGGTCCGTCAAAATCTGCTTGTAGCCCGCCATGCCGGTGTTGAACACCGCTTCGCCGACGGTATCGGTAGCACTACCAAAGACATACCCGTGGAACACGGCGCCATCCGCCAGTGCCAAAAACGCTTTCTTCTCGCGTTTCGCTTTCCAGTTAAATTTATTGTTCATAGTTTACTCGCATATGCAGTATTAAATGTGTGTATTGAATCGGCCCTTTTTATTGTCATCCCCGCGTAGGCGGGGATCTCCTTTGTATGAATAAAAAGAAGATGCCCGATCAAGTCGGGCATGACAAAACAGCAGAAACCAGTCCTGCGATACAGGGAATAAAAATAAAGGCAAAAGCCAGAAGCTTTTGCCAAACGATTGAAAACTTTAAAGACAGGAATGAAAATCAGATGCCCGGGGAGAGTCGCCTGGTTCCGTTGCGAGATAGTGGCAACGGTGGTACTCATGTGTGCCTCGATGGATTCCGATTTTTTCATCGGAACCAAAAACTAGCATTGTGCAAATGCGTTGGTAAGGCATAAATAAAGAAAAATTTTTGCGAAATTCGCCCGAAAAGGCCAATTTCTTTACAATTTTTGTAATTTTTGAGATTTATCTTTCATAAAATGTAAAGCCAAATTTTGGTATTATGCCGGTCATGTTTCGAAATTTTCGGTTATGCGAGGCATGCGCCTGCACTGCACCTTTTTTGCCCCCTCGACCCGTAAAATGGCACGATTTTTGCACGCCAAAACCGTCCGTTTCCCTGCTTGCATCCGAACGGGTGGGCTATGACCTTCGAGGTAGGGGAGACATAAATTTCAGAGAGGCGTTATGCTCGACGAATTACACGAAGAATGCGGCGTCATCGGCATCTACAATGGCGATACCGTCGTGAGGAATATAACCATGGGGCTTTACGCCCTGCAGCACCGCGGTCAGGAAAGTGCCGGATTCGCGGTCACCGACGGAGACAAGGTTCGCGTCCGCAAGTCCATGGGGCTTGTATCCACCCTTCTCCGGGAACACAACATCGACGAATTTGACGGCTTTGCTGGCATTGGCCATGTACGCTACAGCACCACTGGGGCTTCCACCCTCGCCAACGCACAACCGATTCTGGTGAGCTGCAAGTGGGGACAGCTCGCGGTAGCCCACAACGGGAACATCACCAACGCCACCGAACTCCGCGCCGAAATGGAAAGCGAAGGGCACATCTTTCAGACCACCTCCGATTCCGAAATTCTTTTGCACGAAATCGCCCGCACCGAGGCCGACACCCTGGGAGACGCCATCAAGAAAGCCATCACGAAATTTACGGGCAGTTTTTGCCTCGTGTTTATCAGCAAGGACACCATGTTCGTGGCCCGCGACGGTTTCGGGTTCCGCCCGCTTTCTATCGCACGGATGGGCAAGGCCTGGTGCGTGGCCAGCGAAACCTGCGCATTTGACCTGCTGGGTGCAAACTACGTGCGCGATATCCAGCCCGGCGAGTTCCTGACCATCACCCAGAACGGGCTGCACTCCGAGCGCTTTACCCACAAGGACAGGCTGGCCCATTGCATTTTCGAGTACATCTACTTCAGTCGCCCGGATTCCAAGATTTTCGAACAAAGTTGCGACAAGATTCGCCGCAAGATGGGAAAGCAACTGGCGAAGGAATGTCCTGTAGATGCAGACATCGTGATTTCTGTACCCGACAGCGCCACCACGGCTGCGTTAGGTTATTCGCAAGCCAGCGGTATCCGTTTTGAAATTGGCTTGTTGCGCAATCACTATGTGGGCCGCACCTTTATCGATCCCACGCAGAACGTACGCGAACAGAAAGTCAAGCTCAAGTTTAACCCCATCGAGGGCGTGCTCAAGAACAAGCGCGTTTGCGTGGTGGAAGATTCCATCGTTCGCGGCACGACGCTCAAGATTCTTTCCCGAATGCTCCGTGACGCGGGCGCTCTCGAAGTCCACATCCGCATCGCATCGCCTCCGGTGGCGCACCCCTGCTTCTTTGGCATGGATTTCCCGAGCCAGGGCGAACTGGCCGCAAGTTCCATGACTCCCGACGAAATCGCCAAGATGCTCGGCGTCGAAAGCCTCGGCTACCTGAGCGTCGAAGGCATGAAGGAATGCACCGGCGAGGGCGAGCATTACTGCGCCGCCTGTTTCGACAACGACTATCCCGACTACATCGGCTCCGACACGAAAAAGACTCGCTGCGGGTAAGTCTGTTCGGGATGATGATTTTTTGTCGGGGTAGGGGGAAGTCTCCCCCTGGCTTTCCTTCGTTGGCTCCGTGACAAAGGTCCCTGAGCCTGCCGAAGGGCCGCCACCCCCTCTCCTAGGGGCCCTGCCCCTAAAACCCCGTCGTTGGGATATGCTTTGGGGACTTCTTGCGGTGCGAATAACTTTACAAAATATGTAAATAAATGTAGTTGACTTTACAATTTATGTAAAATATAAAAGTGGTGAAATTCGCCATAATTGCTTTAAAATCGCGAATTTTAGAGAATTTTAACAATTTTTGTAAAAATGGCATATTTTTTGCAAATTGGCGGGCATGAGTTTAAAATTTTCAAAATGGACCGGCCTGGGCAACGATTTCGTGCTGCTGGAACCGGGAGAATCGCTGGACCTTGGCGATGGATTTGAACAGAGAATCGTAAAGCTTTGCGACCGGCGTTTCGGTATCGGCGCCGACGGGGTTGTTCTCGTGACTCCGCTGGAGGGTGACGGCTGCACCAAGGGTGTCGACTTCGAGATGCGCATCTTTAACGCCGACGGTTCCGAGGCCGCCATGTGCGGGAACGCCACGCGGTGCGTGGCAAAGTTCATTGTCAGCCGCGGACTCGCCAAGGATGCCGGCACCAAGGTCTTTGTTCTGCATACCAAGAGCGGTCTCGTGAAGCCTTCGCTTCTAGATGACGGCCGGGTCTGTGTGGATATGGGCCTCCCCAGGGATTTCCTCGGGAGTATCAAACTTTCTGCAGACAGTTTCGACTTTACCGCCGAGACGGTCTCCATGGGAAATCCCCATGCGGTTATTTTCGTCGATGACATCGAGAAGATCCAGTTGGAAAAGTGGGGGAGTGTCCTGGAGGTGGACAGGCAGTTCCCGGACCGCTGTAACATCGAGTTTGCGCAGGTCTTGCCTGCAGAGCAGGGGGCGCCCACCCAAATCCGCATGCGGGTTTGGGAACGAGGCTGTGGCGTCACCATGGCCTGTGGAACCGGGAGTTGCGCCACCCTCGTTGCGGCCCAGCGCACGGGCCGCGTGGGCGCCGAAGCCGACATCATTCTGGACGGCGGAACGCTCCACATCAAGCATCAAGACGGCGGCCCTGTCCTCATGACTGGCCCCGCCATTGAAGTATTTAGAGGGACAATTTGAATGAGTTGTGAGTAATGAGTCTTGAGTTTTGAGTTTTTATAATCGCGCCCTTGGCGCCAAATTGAATACTGACAACTTACAACTGATAACTGACAACTCATTTCGTATTTCACACCCCACACCTCAAACCAACTATGAACTCATCAATCATCAATCCAAATTACGATCTTCTTCCCGGCAGCTACCTCTTTTCTACCATCGCCAAAAAGATTGCCGAATACCAGGGCAAAAAGCCCGATGCCGACATCATCCGCCTGGGAATCGGCGACGTGACCACGCCGCTCATTCCCGAAGTTATCAAGGCCATGCACAAGGCTGTTGACGAGATGGCGGAGAAGGGAACTTTCCGCGGGTACGGGCCCGAGCAGGGTTACGACTTTTTGCGTCAGGCCATTGTGGCGGGGGAGTACACCTCCCGCGGGATCAAGATGGATCCGGAGGATATCTTTGTCAGCGACGGTTCCAAGTGCGATGTGGCGAACATCCAGGAGCTTTTTACAGAAAATGTAAAAGTCGCCATTCCGGACCCTGTCTATCCGGTCTATCTGGACTCCAACGTGATGGCCGGGCGCGCGGGCGTGTTGCAAGATGATGGACATTTTTCTAAGGTCACCTACCTTGCATCGACAGCCGAAAACAACTTCCAGCCGGACCTGCCCAAGAATCCGGTGCAGATGATTTACCTCTGCAGCCCGAACAACCCCACTGGCACTGTGCTCAGCCGCGAGACCCTCCAGAAGTTTGTGGATTACGCCAACGAGAACGGGGCGATAATACTCTTTGACGGGGCGTATAACTGCTACATCCAGGACGATTCGCTGCCCCATTCCATTTTCGAGATTCCGGGGGCCCGCACCTGCGCTATCGAGTTCCGCAGTTTCAGCAAGACGGCGGGCTTTACCGGCGTGCGCTGCGCCTACACGGTGATCCCTCACGAACTTTCGAAACTCCATTCCATGTGGAACCGCCGCCAGTGCACCAAGTTCAACGGCGTGAGCTACGTGACCCAGCGTGCTGCCGAGGCCATCTACTCCCCGGTCGGCTGGCGGGAGACCAAAGAAGTCATTGCGGGCTACATGCGCACGGCTGGGGTTATCCGCAAGGAACTCACCGAGGCTGGCTATACCGTGTTCGGCGGCGAGCATGCCCCCTACATCTGGTGGAAGATCGAAGGTGGCGAAAAGTCCTTCGATTTCTTTGACCGTCTGCTTGCCACCTGCGAAGTGGTAGGTACACCCGGTAGCGGTTTCGGTCCTTGCGGCGAAGGGTATTTCCGCCTGACCGCCTTCGGCGATTACGAGCGCACCTGCGAAGCCCTCAGGAGAATCAGGGAGAAACTATAATCTAATTCGGATTTCAGATTTCGGATTTCGAAATTATAACAACTCTGAAATCTGAACTCTGAAATCTGAACTCGTTGAACCACTGACCACTGATTACTATCTTATGTCCATGCCAATTCCCATCGGTTCCGAAATTTCGGTTATTCAAAAAATCAGCGTCGCCATCATCCACGAGCGCAACGTGGAAAAGCTGCTAGAAAACGTGCTCGGCATTCTTGAATCCGAACTGGGCATGTTGCGGGGCACTTTCGCGCTCCTCTTTGGCGATACCCTCAAGATCGAGGCGTCCCGTGGCCTTGACGAATCCGAAAAACAGCGTGGATTGTACCGGATGGGCGAGGGCATTACGGGCCATGTGGCGGAGCGGGGCATCAGTCACGTGATTCCCGACCTTCGCAAGGATTCCCGCTTCTTGAACCGCACGGGAAGCCGTCATTACGAAAACCAGGTGGCCTTCATCTGTGTGCCGCTGATTCACGACGGCCAGGTCATCGGCACGCTCTCCATTGACCGCCCTGTGGATGGTGCTACGGACTTGGACCGCGACGTAGCCCTGCTGGAAATTATCGCCAACATCACGGGCGACGCCGCCAACGAATGTATCGAGCTGCACAACGAACATGAAGCCATGCTGGAAGAAAACCGCAAGCTCCGCGACATGCTTTCTAACAATCCGGGCGACCTAGTAGGGAATTGCCGGGAGATGCAGCTGATTTACGAACAGGTGCGCCAGGTAGCTCCCAGCGACGCTACGGTCTTGATCCGTGGCGGTAGTGGAACGGGTAAAGAGATGATAGCCCGTGCCATTGTGAATTTGTCTGCAAGAAAGGACAAGCCCTTTATTACCCTGAATTGTGCGGCCCTTCCGGAAAACCTGGTGGAAAGCGAACTGTTTGGTCACGAGAAAGGGGCCTTTACGGGAGCGGTGAACCGCCGTATCGGTCGCGCCGAAGCCGCCAACGGAGGCACACTCTTCTTGGACGAAATCGGTGACCTTACCATGCAGACCCAGGTGAAGCTCTTGCGGTTCTTGCAGGAGCGCACCTTCAGCAGGGTTGGCAGCAACGAGGAACTCCATTCGGACGTTCGTTTTTTGGCGGCTACCAGCCGTAACCTGGAAGAACTCATCGCCCAGGGCAAGTTCCGCGAAGACCTTTTCTACCGCCTGAATATTTTCCCCATTTCCATGCCCGACCTGGCCAAGCGCAAGTCCGACATCATCTTGCTTGCGGAGCATTTCATCGAGAAGATGAACCTGCGCTACGCGAAGAAGGTGGTGCGGCTCTCTACGACGGCCATCAACCTGCTCATGAGCTACCACTGGCCGGGCAACGTCCGCGAACTGGAAAACTGCATGGAACGGGCGGTGCTTACCGCAAGCGACGACTGCATCCACAGCTATAACTTGCCGCCATCGCTCCAAACCAGCCTCAGCACGGGTCAGTCGGGTGCCGCCAGCACGAAAATCGCCCCTCTTGACGTGATGCTGAACAACTACGAACGTGAAATCATCACCGAGGCCATCAAGCGCAACAACGGAAATCTCTCAGCCGCAGGCCGCGACCTGGGCGTGTCTCCCCGCATGATGAACTACCGCATGAACAAGCTGGGCATCAAGTCCAAATAGGGCTGATTCTTGCTTTGTCATGTAGTGGAGCAAAAACTTCACAATAAGGGCGCTGCCTAGGCGGCGCCCTTCAATCTTGAATTGTGAAAAACCTGCGGGGGCTTGGGCCTACGGATTCCTGAAAAGTGAATAGCATTTATTATATTGCTAAAAAAGCAAGGAACGGCTTATGTTTAAAGTTTTTAGGAATGTTGGAATCGGTGTTTGCGCCCTGTCGGCTTTCGCCCTGGCCCAGAATGTGCTGGACAACGGCGACCTGGCCTACGGCGACGGTGGCTGGTATATCTGGAACAATCCCGATGGCCCTGCCAAGTACGAGGGCAAGTTGGGCGAGAAAGGCCTTGGCGTAGATGGCAGCGAAGGCGTGAAGGTCACGGTGACCGAGCTTCCGAACCCCAGTTGGGGCCTGCAGTTGCAGCCGCCCAAGTGGCTTGCCGATTCCACCTACTATACTCTTACCTTCAAGGCCAAGGGCAATATGCCCATCAACGCCATTGTGCAGGGCGGCCCTCCGGACTACCGCCAAAAGGAAAGTGCCTCTTTCTTGCTTACCAACGAATGGAAAACCTATTCCATGGTTTTCCTCGCCGACCAGAAAGGCTACGGTCTGAACAACGTCACTTTCCATGTGGGCCTTGCCAAGGGCTGGATGCAGATGGACGACGTGACCATCGAGAAGGTAGAAGGCCTTGATGACATGAGCTGGTACAACGGTTCTGCCGCCCGTATCGACAGCCTCCGCAAAAAAGACTTTACCCTCAAGGCGGCTCCCGGTGCCCAGGTAAAGGTGGAACTCATGCGTCATGCATTCCCCTTCGGTACGGCACTTGCGTTGAATGCCAGCAAGGACAGTATCGAGACTTGGTACCGTAAGACTGCCAACAAGTATTTCTGGTACGGCGTTCCCGAGAACCAGTTCAAGTGGCCGGAATACGAACCCAAGAAAGGGAAGATCCGCCGCGACGAATTCAAGCAGTACCTGGATTACGTCGATGCCTACAAGTGGGGCTTCCGCGCCCACACGCTTATCTGGGGACATCAGGGTTACGGCTATGACAAGCACTTTGGCAACCAGGGCAGCTGCAAGGAAATTGCGGGCAAGATCAAGGACCGCATCACCCGCGACGTTTCGGAATACAAGGGCCGTATCAAGGAATACGACGTGTGGAACGAGGCTTTCCACGAGCCCTACATCTTCAACAAGTGCGGCTGGGACCTGCTGGATAGCGCCCACGTGTGGGCTCACCGTGCCGACCCCGATGCCAGGCTGTTCATCAACGAATACAACGTGGTGTCCGCCGGCGAGACGGAACGCTTCTACGATTTGGTCAAGGGAATGCTGGACCGGAAAGTCCCCGTGCACGGTATCGGCGTGCAGTGCCACTTTGGCGACCGCCAGCTGAATCCGGCCTTTATCAAGGCCCGCCTGGATAGGCTTGGTTCTCTGGGGCTCCCCATCAAGATTACGGAGCTGGACTTTGGCGACTGGCAGAAAGGCATGTATTTTGGCGAAGAGGAACAGGCCAAGCGCTACGAGATGATTCTGCGCATCGCCTTCAGCCACCCGGCGGTGGAAGGCATTTTGCTGTGGGGATTCTGGGATGGCCGCCACTGGGTCAAGAACGGCGGTATCGTGGCCATGGACGGTCGCGAAAAGCCTGCCGGCAAGCTGATTTACGACCTGTGGCACAAGGTATGGACCACCAACGGCACGTTCAAGGCTGACGCTGATGGCAACGTGAAGTTCCGCGGCTACCCCGGTAAGTACAAGGTGACGGTCAACGGCAAGAGCGAAATGGTGGAATTGAAATAATGTGGAGTGTGGAATGTGTGATGACTAATTACACACTTCACATCTCACATTACACATTTCTCTAACTAACTTTCCTTATATGAAGAATAAGCTTCCTGGAATCATTTTCCTCTTGGCCATGCCGTGCTCCGTACTGCTCTTTGTGCAGGTGGAAAAATGGAGCGGCTCCGAAATGGTGGCGCTTCTTTCGGCGGTGCTGTTTTACGTGTTGGTAGCCGTGGTTCTCGGGTTTGTTTTTGGCAGGGGAGGCAAGGATGTCGATAGAAGATAGGTCCACGCTGGTCTTTGCAAGCGGTATCGGACGCGTCAAGGAAGAAAAGCCCAAGGCCGAGCGCCCCCAGGGTGACGGCGTGGTGCGAATCCAGCTCAAGCGGTTGGGTGGCGGCAAGATGGCAAGCGTCGTGACCGGCATCCCCCTGGACGAAGACGACCTGAAGGAACTGGCCCGCACCCTCAAGCAGAAATGCGGGGTAGGCGGCTCGGTGAGGAATTTCAACATCGAAATCCAGGGCGACAAGCGCAACATTCTGAAAGCCGAACTGGAAAAGAAGGGCTATACAGTAAAGCTCGCCGGCGGGTAGGTCGGCGATTTAGCCGACGAAAACTCTGTTTTCAACGAATTTTTGGATTGATTTAACGCGGCATTATCTGTCGCGTTTCTAAGCTATATTCTTCGTTGAGGTTGCAATATGTTGAGGAAGACGAGTCCACGAGCCTCTTGGTGTCAAATAGCACATGATTACTGGGAAAAATTAGTAGGTGGAATTTTTGTTCCCGGTGATCGGGGGAGTTACCCTTCCGAAGGGGAAATTCTTAGCGCCTATAACGAGATATTGAGTCGGCATCCGGAATGCAAGTGCAAAATATTGAAAGTGAAAGTTCCCGGTATGCTCAAGAACAGCTCAGGAGACCTGTTCCAACGGGGCGACAGAGTCAGTGGAATCTGGATAATTGAGCTGTTGGAATCAAGAGATGTCGTGCTTGAATTTTTCATGAGTTCTGCAAGTCTTTATGTGAGTTTCAAGCATAATGGTTTGCCAACGATTCTTGTGCGGTCTGCGACCTGCGATTTACAGCAGACCATGAAAAATTTTGAGGCCTTCATCAATAACTACCCGGTACACCTTGTGGGCCTTGAACAAGAGAAAATCGAGTTTGAAAAAAGGCTCAAGATTGAACAAATGACAAAAGCGAGCATAAAGGCGGGTGTTTCTCAGATCTTGACGCCATTGGGTTACGAATGGGATTTGGTGGACAAGGGGAACTATTTTGCCTTGAGGATAGGGATGGGGAAGAAAAAACTTGTTGAAATGACATTAAATGGCAAAAATTTCACCAGAAGGCTCCCTGTTTTGGAAGAAACGCTCCAAAATATCGAAAATTTGCTTAAAAATTTGACATTTCCGGTAGATATTTCGATGAATAAAGAGTTGGTAAAGCTATAGAGGATTATATGGCGGTTAGAATAAACGCAAATGAATTGGAAAAGCTGCTGGCGGCGACACCCGCATCGCAGAACATAATGCTCACTGGCAAGCACGGGATCGGCAAGTCGCAGATTCTGGAGCGGTTCTTTACGGCCCGGGGCGAGCGTGTTGTAATCCTGTTTCTCGGGCAGATGAGTGACCCAGGCGACCTGATTGGCCTTCCGCGACTCGACGAGGCTACAGGCAAGACCATTTTTATGCCGCCCTACTGGTTCCCGACGGACGGCAAGCCGGTGGTACTGTTTTTGGACGAACTGAACCGTGCCCGCCCCGAGGTGTTGCAGACCATTATGGACCTGACGCTGAACCGCACCTTGGCGGGCCGCAAGTTGCCCGAGGGTTCCCGCGTGATTAGCGCGGTAAACGACGGTGAGGAATATCAGCTTACGGACTTGGATCCGGCGCTGGTGAGCCGTTTTAACATCTACGAATTCAAGCCTACTGCACAGGAATGGCTCTTGTGGGCGGCGAAGGCGAAACTCGACAGCCGCGTCATCGACTTTATCTCGGAAAACCCGGATATGCTGGACGGTGCCGCCTTTACCCGCGAGGACCAGGGGCTCGAAAAGTCGCCCGACAGGCGCGGCTGGGAACGCGTCTCGAAGGTGTTGCAGACAAACGAAGTGACGCCACTTTTAAAGAGCGTCATTGCGGGCATCATCGGGATGCCTGCCGCATCGAAGTTCTTCGCAACTATCAACCAGAAGAGGCTCCCCAGCGCGAAGGATATACTGCTGGGTGATTTCGAAAAGCAGAAGTCGGCAATCAAGAAGTGCACCACGCCGGAACTCGCCTCCGTGAATGAGTCTATGTTTCGATTCATCGAGACGAAGGGTTACAACGGAAAGGATGAAACGAAGGTGACGGAGAACTTCGCCGCATACTTTGACTTCCTTTCGGAGGAAAAATTACGCGAGGCACAGGCGCATTTCGCGAACCTGTATACCTCCTCGATGTATCCGACCACCATGACGCTTGTCATCATGAAGTGCCCTGATCTGTACAAGAAAATCACGCAATTCGTCCAGTCGATTTAAGGTCGGTATGAACGCCTTGGACAGAATAAAGAAAATCGGCGAGCGGTGGTTCCTGACGGAGCCGTTGCTATTTGCGGTTTATTGCAGTCACGAATTCGTGGAGAACAACTCGATTGATGTGCCGATGAGAACCGGCAACATGAAGGTGGAATTCTCCCCGAAAATCCTGGACAAGATTGCAGACGACGTGCTGGCAGAATACATGAAAATCGAGATGTTCCGCATATTGCTCAAGCACCCCTACCAGCGGCAGCCGCCTTTTGCCGCGAAGGCGCTGCTGACCATGGCGAGCAATATAACGATTGCGGACGTGTACGATGTATCGCGCGAAGTGAAGAAGCAGATGAGCGGGGTGGAACTGGGGCTCCCTGGCGGGCTGTGTTTCGAAGAGTATTACAATCTGCTCCTGCAAAATGCGGCCCCGAATTCGGGAAAGTCTGGCGGCGAGCCGCAGCAATCGGACGACAAGTTCGAACAGGGCGAAGATGCGCAGGGCAATGGCGGGCAAGGCGGCGAGAGTGCCGGTCAAGACGGCGAAAGTTCTGGTCGGAACGGCGGCGGTTCCGATGGCAGTCCTGGTGGACAAGGCGCCGGCAATTCGCAGGAACAGCGCGACTCGCAAATCTCGGAACTCTGGGAAGATAACGAGGAGGCGTGCTGCAGTATAAACGAGTTTATCGAAGTCGCTACTGAAAGTAATACGTGGGGGTCGATTCCGGGGAAGTTGCAGGGACTCATCAAGGCAAGCCTGAAGGTCGACATGGACTACCGCAAGATGCTGAGCCTGTTCAAGACATCGGTCATCTCGAGCAAACGGCGCCTCACGCGCATGCGGCCCAACCGCCGCTTCGGTTTTGACGCCATGGGTAGCCGCTATGAACTCTCAACGAACTTGCTTATCGCAGTGGACGTGAGCGGGTCCGTTACCGACAAGAGCCTGCAATTTTTCTTTTCGGTCATCAACCGCCTTTTCAAATACGGAGTCGAGAAACTGGACGTGTTGCAGTTTGACGCCCAAATCCAGGGCGAAATCGAGCCGCTCAAGAAGGCCCGCAAAACGGTGAAGATTATGGGCCGGGGCGGCACGAGTTTTCAGCCCGCTGCCGACTACTACTGCGAACACCCCGAATACGACGGCCTCATCTACGTTACCGACGGTTACGCCCCGCCTCCGAAATTCAGCACCAAGCGCCCCATCGACGTGCTGTGGGTGCTGTGCAGCAGGCAATGCTACGAAAAGAGCGGAGGGTGGATCCGTAACATGAAGCGTAATCGTGTTACCTTTATTCCAAGGAGTGAATGATGCCGGCCAAGAAACTTCAAAACAAAAACCTGGTAGAATTGCTAGAAGAATACTGGCGCGAAATTGTCAAGGGCATTCCCAAGACGGATGACTCGGGTTCTGCCACGAACCTAAAGGATGCAAATACGCTCATTTATAAGTGGAAAAGCTTCAGCCGGACATTGGATGACTTCTCTTGTGAAATCACGAATTTGTCCAAGGCCAATTCGTCAAAGCTCCTTCATACACTTTTTAGGTCTAAAGTCGGTCAAAAAATTTCTGTTGTTCAGATGAAATTGAGCCCAAAAACAGTTAGGGAAAGGGGAAAAATCAACATTTCGCTAACCATAAACCAGGAAACGGGAAAGGCCAATGTTTTTCTTAACAGTAAAATCGGACTGCAATGGCACAATTTTACCCATGTGTCGGTTGAAAACATACCCAATTTAGACATAGACGGCACTCTGGAAAACATTCGTGCATTTACCGAAAAATACCGTGAGTATAAGGAAGGGGCTGAAAAAATCGTCGAACAGAAAAAGCTCGAGATGGAGAAGCAGAGGAAACTTGCGGAAATGGCGTCGAAGAGCATCGAGACCATCGTGCCGCAACTGATGGCACAGACTGGTTACGAATGGAACTTGGAAAGCGAGTACAAGAATTTTGGTACCGGCGGTGTGCCGGGGCGCTACATTCTGCGCATCAAGATGAAAAAACGCCGGATGATTGAAATTACCCTGAACCGGAACAATTTTACAAACAAGATTCCCGAAATCCTGAATGTGGCCAAGCAGATTGAACAACTACTGGAACAGGCCCCTTACGCCGTAAACATCGTGAATTACGGCACGGACATTCGCTGGATTAAGGGCACGGAATATGAGAAGAAGTAACTATGAAAAAAGGAATAAGGAAGGGGAATTCCTTTATTTTTTCTTCGGTGGTATTTCAAAAAAATAGTATCTATAGTTTTTTAAATCAGAGTTTAAAATACTTTTCCATTCGACTTTTTTGTATGGGTTGTCCAGTTTTATTTCCATCCATTTTTCATCACTTTCATTATCATTTTTCGCTTTATTTCCTGTAGGTTTTTGAATTGTAGTATTTTCTTCAATACCTTGTTTTGCCGTTATTGTTTCACTTTTTTCCGTATCGTTTTCGCTCCTAAAATACCAGTATATACTTTTGTCTTTTTCCTTTCCTGTTTTCATATAATATGTTTTATCATCGACAAGTGTGAGAACAAATGTTTTGATGTTGAACTTTTCGTTAACTTGTTCCATAAACTTAATATCTTTTATGAAAGAATACATCTGCTCTGGGTATTGTCCGTTTTTGGGATACTTCAATTCTATCGCATACTTTTCCGAATCTAGGTCAAAGGTTTTAAAAATGAGTATGTCCATTTCGTGTTTGCAAAATTTTTTTTGTTCCGCTTTTATCCAATCTGTTCTTTCTTTCCCATTAAGGTTTGCAGGAATTTGAAAAAAATTTTCGATGTTTCTCTCAAATTGGACTTTAAATCCAAATGGAAACGGTTCTAGTTCTTTTCTCAAAAAAATACCCAGCTCATGTTGTAACGAAAATTCGTTATAAATTGCACACTCCATGGAATCTTTTTTACCAAGAATACTTGTTTTAAATAGTTTTTTATGTTCCTCTATGAATTCTGGATACTTACTTTTGAGGTCTGGAAAAGGGTCCAATTCATTTTTTACATTTTGGGGATCTATAAAAAGTCGGATCAAAACATTCAAGCGTGAGGAAATATCACCCATCTTTTTCTCCTTTAGCTTTATCAAGCCAATTGTCGTTTCTATAAATATACACTAAAATTAAAAAATGTTTTCTCTATTTTTTTGTGATTTAAGCAACCAACGCCATATGCGTCTTTAATTGTCGCATTCCTGTTGTATATTTGCCTTATAAGTCTAGGGATCACCATGAAAAAACAAACAGAACAGACAAAAAGCATTTTCGTCCTGGAAGTTTACGAATTTGCACCCGGCGAAAGTCATGCGTATCACATCTACAAGGGGAGATGGTGCAGTTGCGCTGGCCCATGTGCCCTCACTTGGCAAACGAAGGTCGGGTATTTCGAAACCTTGCGTGATGCTGAAAACAACATCAAAAAAACTCTTCGCAGAAAACACGAAGACATTCATGGTTTTGTCATCAAGGAAATGCCGCAGGATTGCCTTGTCGATACGTGTGCGCCCCTTTCGATTCGACGTTACCTGAATGACGGCTCGCTATGGTGCACGGGCGGCGACAAGACTGCAAAGTTCAATGAAGGCGACATCGTCGAGATTGCCTATGACGACTATGTTGAACTTGGAATTGTTCAATGCTTTGACGATGCCGATGGCTTCTATACCGTGGTTACCTTTAACCTTGACGAAAACGAGTCCTCTGAATTTTGCGGTCGTTTTGGTTATGCGGCCTATGTCCTCCCAACCTCTTTCCCTGTCCAGAAAAAATATGCCGCGGCACTCCGCCGTGGACTCAAGCAGGCGAAAACGGAATCTGTGGACGAACTTCCGTTCTAGAGATTGTTAATTCATTTAATTAAAAGAAATAAAGCTTAAATTATGTATTAACTCTATAAATCTAGAGAGATAAATGCAAGTAAAAACAGCAAAATCCTGCTGAAAAGGCTGGATTTTCGTTTTTTTTTACGAAAATCCCTAAAAAATGACAAAATTGTGGCGGTATTTGTCGCATGGGATTTGTATATTGCTTTTATGTTTATGCGTATATTTACATTTATGCATAAATAAGCGATAATATAATATAATACGGCAGCCAATGTAGCTTTGCTGCGCAAACTCAACGCCTTTGACAGGAGGTCACTTATGGCGGTAATACATATCGACGACTCTAAACCCTTCCCGTATTTCCCGGCGGAGCCGAATAACAAGCGCGAAACCTTTGCGGATTTCTGCAAGCGTCAGGCGATGGGACTCAATCTTGTCAGCGACGAGATGGAACAGGAGAAAAGGGAGCAGGCAGAAATGCAGGAACTCATGAAGAAAAGTTGCGAACGCAAGTATGTGCTTTTCTACGACAATCTGGACCTGATTCTGCGTCACAGGGACGAAATTCGCGGGACCCCGCGCTACGCGAACATCGACGCGCATTACCTTATTCGTGGAGGCGGGCTTTATGTGGGGCCATTTGCCACCACGAAGATGTTCAATTTTGCGGGCACTCTCGTCAACATCAATCTCAAGCTTTATTCGCTCCTCGAAATCTGGGATAATGCCCAATTCAAGGCGGAATGCAAGTGCGGCGGAACGGCTGTCATCCGCTCTTTTTCGGGTTCGCCCCTTTCGGGGTGCTCACAGGCGACGGCGATTTGCCCCACATGCAAGAAGGAAATTCGCGTCAAGAACCGTAGCTTTGGCGGTTACTACGGCCTGCTGCGCATAATGATGGACAAGGATATTGAAACGGTTTCAAGGAAAATTGTCGCCAATTGGACATTTGCCGAGGTAAATTACAACAAGAAGGTGACCGAAGGGAACGATGCGAAATGGAACAAGGCGGGTTCCGAATTGCATGGCGATGGCGAACCCTGTAACCTCGAAACCATGATCAACGAGCTGAAGATGAAGGAGTTCCAGACGCAAATCGAAGCGGGGGAGGTCAACCCGAACGCGTAAACATTTGTCGCATGCGCGGTTTATATTTAACATATAGACAAAGGAGTCTTTATGAACGAAGAAAACAGAAGTGAGCACACGGTCTTTACCCGAGCGGGCCTGGAACTGTCTAAGGCGTTCCGCTACTATAACTATGTCCGGGAGTTTTACGGCTACCTGTTCGACTCGCTGGACCTGGAATTCGAAGAAGGGGACGACGAGTTCGATCCGGCTAGGGCCCCGGCCGAAAAGGAATTTCCGGAAACGGAGGGCCTGGACAAGAACAATCCGAAGGCGGTCGCAAACAACAAGCTGTCGCGTGCCATCGCCGCTTACGAAAGAATGCAAGAAATTGTCGCCCTCGTAGACGAGGCCAAGTGCCAGGAAATGGAGGACCGGCGGGGTATTCTGCAGGATACCCACAAGTTTGCGCTTACGAGCATTGCGGAATGGTTCCCCACATCATCACTTTGGCGTGAATTCGGCGAAGCCTCGCAAAAATGGCTCAATAAATACGCTGATGAAGCCCAGGGCGATATGAGGATTATGGAAGCGGGCATGCTCGAAGACGATATCCGCAGGGTTTTCGCCTTGCAAAAGGAATGCCTTGAAAAATTCTTGCCAGAAAAGATTCAGGAATTGAGGGACTTAAAAGAATTCGTTTGCTAGTAGCGAAGGGGTAAATCCATGAAATACGAAGATCGCAGAAGCCCTGAATACGTGAACGGCATAATCGACCTGTTAATTGAGGATTCTCGCTGGATAAAGGCTCAAAAGGAAACCGAAATGGAATGCAGGCTCCACCAGGAAATGCAACTTCTGGCGCGCAAAGTCAAGGCCAACGCCCGCTTCGAACACAGCAAGGAAAATATCGCTAAGCTGTTGCGGCTGAACCGGCGACTTTACGAACTCCAGGACGAATGCGCCAAAACCGCATTTAATATGTACAAGGATTTGACTGCGCTTATGGAGCAGGGCAAGGCCTACTACAAGACTTTTTGCATAGAAAGTAAAATCATTTACGAATCCGAAGAAGATTGGGAAGGTGAAGTTGCCGGACTATACGATTCCTACGACAGGGGGAATCGTTTTGAAGTCCATATTAGGGATGCTCCTGAAAAGGTCCCTGCCGAATACAAGGAGTTGAACGCCTGGCACGAGGAACTGAGCTGGAACATCGAGTGCTTGGAACTTCCTGAATTCAAGAATGAATATATCTGTTTTGCCATGCACAAGTTCTTCGCCGATGGTTGCTATTCCCTAGAAGATGCCATGCGCATGAAATTGGAAGATTTTTATGTACACACGGAGATTTATATATAGAGACTTACTATGAAAAAGCAATCTAAACCCAAGTTCGAAAGCATCTTTGTTCTGCGTGTATACACGTATGGGACCTATGGTGAGAAACCCTCCTACCAGATTGACGAGGACGAATTGAAACGTGCCGGTTCTGCCCTCCCGGGCGTTGACATCTGGTGTGTGGAAACGGGCTATTTTCGGACATTGCGCGAGGCCGAAATGCGAGTTAGGCGAATTGCGGGCGAGGTTAATACCGAAAGGTGGTGCAAGCTTTACAGTTTTGTCGTGGAGGAAAAACCATTGGGCTGTATGATAGGCAAGGGTGACTATCTTACGGTTTGGCGCTACCTCAGGGACGGATCGCTTTGGCAGGTGAGCAAGGTTTCGTGCATTCGTTGGCATGACGACCAAGGTGATGACCTGGGAAACACCGGTTTCTATGGACGCGACTTGAGCTCGATTCCTATTAAGGAAGGCGATATTGTGGAGATTGCTGGTGAACGCTTTGTCGAATTGGGTATTGTGTGGCAAATGCCTCCGACAAAGGAACGTATGAAGGTGATCTGGAAACGGTATCGCAAGACATTCGGAAAAATTCCGCGGGTTCATCCGGACGATACTGACGACAGCTATTCTATCGTTTATTACGATATGGATAAAGATGGCGAAATCGGCTATTCACATTACCACCCCGCCGTGGTTAACGTGATGCCCCCTTCGCTCCCAGTGCCCAAGAAATATGCTCTACAGCTCCGCAAGTGCCTGAAAACTTTGCAAAAAGAGGCGGAAGAATATGCACGGAATTGGGAAAAGGAACAGCAGAAAAAGGGCAACATAAAGTGAGGCTTGATGAAAAAGGCGAAAAAATGCCCCTTTTTACACCCTAAAATCGGTAGTTTTGCACTTTTTCGGTGGAAAAAGTGCAGCCAAGGGCCAATAATTCGGTAGGAAAAGTGCGTTCACGTCGAAAATCACATTTTTTAATGTTTTTTCGTGGGAAAAATCACACTTTTTTATAATTTTATGTGATTTTCGAGTAAAAACATCCTATATTTAAGGCATGAAACGCATCATCCTTGAAAAACTGAATAAGTGGAAAACTTCCAAAAGGCGCAAGCCCCTGCTTGTGCGCGGCGCCCGTCAAGTGGGCAAGACCTGGGTGTTGAAGGAATTTGGCAAATCTTTCCCAGACGGTTTTCTCCACATCGATTTTGACAAGCAAATCGAATACAGGCAGTTTTTCGAGCAGACCAAAGACGTAAAGCGCATCCTTGCGAACCTCGCAATGGCGAGCGGAAAAAAGATAACCGAGAACACGCTGATCATCTTTGACGAAATCCAGACTTGCGAAAGCGCTTTAAACTCATTGAAGTATTTTTGCGAAGACGCTCCGCGATATAGCGTTGTCGGCGCCGGCTCTCTTTTAGGATTGAAGCTTGCATCCGGATTCCCCGTGGGCAAGGTTGAATTTTTGGATATGCATCCCATGACATTCACCGAGTTCTTGCTTGCGAGTGGAGACAAGAACCTTGTTGAATACCTTGACACCATCGAAACACCGGAGAATATTCCGCAGGCATTCATGGGACCGCTAGAAGAAAAATTGAAAACGTACTTTGTGACAGGCGGCATGCCGGAATCTGTACTTAACTGGGTCGAAGATCAAGACGTCGCCGCCGTCGACAAGGTTCTTTCTGATATTCTAACAGCTTACGAAGCGGATTTTGCAAAGCATGCGGACAAAACCGACGTGCCGAAAATTCAATACATTTGGGATTCGCTACCGTCGCAACTTTCCCGCGAAAACAAGAAGTTCCTGTATTCGGCCGTAAAGCCCGGTGCGCGCGCCAGGGAATACGAGAACGCCCTGAATTGGCTCAACAACGCGAATCTCGTGAAGAAAGTTTTCCGTTCCACGAAACCGGGCCTCCCAATATCCGCCTACGATGACTTGACATCTTTCAAAATATACATGAGCGACGTCGGACTATTGCGAAAAAAAGCGGGGCTTGCGACTTCGGCATTTGCCGAACAGAACCGCCTGTTTACGGAATTCAAGGGTGCTCTCACCGAAAATTTTGTATTGCAGAATTTGTCGGGGATGTTTGATGTCGCACCGCGTTACTGGAGCGACAACTTCCACGAAGTCGATTTCATTATCCAAAAAGAAAACACGATTATCCCCATTGAAGCCAAGGCGGGCACAAACATCAAAGCAACCAGCATCAAGTATTACGACAAACAGTACGACGCACCCCTGATGGTGCGATTCTCGATGCGCAACCTCTCCCGCGACGGAAAGATCCTAAACATCCCGCTCTTTATGGCAGATAGACTGGATGGACTGCTAGATATTTCGCTACCCCTTCCGCCGTGCTGAGCTTGTCGAAGCAGAGCGGGGGCTCAGGTGCTGCCTAGAGTCTGCCCCGGACTTGTTCCGGAGCAAAGCCCCAGGCTCATCTAATAAAGGGAGTGATAAAGATGTTGTTTAATCTACAACTTTATTTTTCTTGAATATATTGGTAATTTTATTTCTGTAAATTTCAATATCCATTCGTGTAGTATTAAATTCATTTAGAATTTTTTTGCATTCCTTTACAACTTTTTCTTGAATATCATTGGGCGGTAATGGAATTTTTATGTTCTTTAGTGAACTTGAAGATAAATGTTTGACATTTGAACCGGTTGTAACTGCAAGTAATTGCTCACGTTGTTGATTAATTACAAAACTTAAGAATTCGCTATTTATTTTGACATTTTCATAAATTTTTTTAGGCCTTAAAACAATTATATCCGATCCTAACAAAACATCATTTATTGATATTGTGGAACATCGTGCAAGACCATCTGTTGTGACATCTGAAGCTGGGAAGAGAATGTCGCCTTTTTCTGATTTCTTCTTTGGAGTGACATCTGTTTTAGATTTAATTGATTCTATGATGGCTTTGTATGTGTATAACTCTCCATAATGAATGCACGGGTGTTTTCCGTTTTCTTTAAGATCGTCTTTTTGAAGTGCTTGTCCCTTAAACCATGATTGCGCAATTTTCCCAAGTTTTACAATGGAGTATTTGCTCTTCAAGTCAGTTTGCGCCACTGGTTTCGTTCGTATTCTTTTATCAAATGTTGCTAAATTAAAGTCTATTAAATTACTTAGATCTTCATAACTTAATAATTCTGACAAATCATTGTTAAAATCTTGATCCAAATTTTCAGTATTTTTCTTAAACGAGAATTTCTGGCAAATCTTTGTTATATGCTTTCTGATTGCGTAAGAAAATTTTGAATAGTCATAAGAATTATTGGGATTATAAAGTGGAGTTTTTATATTCTTTATAGAATTTATTGTTTCTAAGAATTCCGCATCCTCGTCATCCTCATCTCCCGCAGGGATATCCGTTATATATTTTATTCCTTCGCTTCCGCGTTTGTTACTCCAATCATAGCCAAGAAATTGAACAACTTCGTCTTTATTACTTTTGTTGTTAACTTTATCAGATGGCGATTGCAATAAGATGACTTTATTATTGTAGACTTGGATGAATGTTGTTAATTTATCTATTTCTTTTTCCTGAGCATATTTGATAAATTTTTCTTCTTTATATTTGGAAGGACTTGAAACATTTGACAATGTTTTTTCATACTCTTTGGATGATTCAAAAGTCTCTCTATAATCTTGAAAAATTTCATTCGTCTCCAAAGAAGAACTTACAATTCCATCTTGCATGAATTTAAAATAATCGTCTTTAGTATAGCCTTGTTTGCTTATATATTCAATTATTGCCTTATGACTCAAATACTGAGTGATGTCTTTTTTTGCTATGAATGTATTAACTAGGCCTGTTGCATTTTTCTTCACTTTTTGGGCGAAAAGAATGATTGTATTTGTTCCTGTTGAGCCAAAAGTCCTTTTGTTTAGACTTACTATACCCAAAATATTGAAGTTGTTGAAAAGAATGTTCCTTGTTTTTAGATAGATGCTACCATTGGTGAGAACCGATACCGGCAAAACTATGCCTAACAAACCATATTGTTTTAAAAAATGATCAGCTCTTTCTATAAAGAAACATTCAATGGAATCTTGAGCTTGATAAGTCTTAGAATCCACATATTTTGTCAGCTCAAACTGTTCCCTATCGTTGTTATTTATGGTGTCAAGGAAGCCGTCTACACTGTAAGGGGGATTTGCGATTATGCAATCAAAACTTTCTTTGTCAAATCCTTGATAACGTGCAATTTTAGTATCAATAACACTTAATGCGTCTTTGTATATAATGTTTGCGTCTTTACCGCCATTTATGATAGTTGCTATTTTGGCAACTTGGCTAAGAGTTTGACTTTTTTCGACTCCATACAACTTGGCATTGGGATAGTATTTTACAAATTCAGTCAGAAAATGCCCTGCTCCGCAAGCGTAATCTAATATTTTTATTTCATCTGATTTTGAAAAATTAGGGAGTGAATTAATTATAAAATTTGCTATGGGTAATGGCGTGAAGTATTGCCCCTCTGTTTGATGGACATTTTTTGACAAAAGTCCTTCAAATAGGTCTCCAAAGAAATGATTCGTCTCACTGCAACTTAAATTAATGTCTTGGATAAGCGCTGCAATCTTTATAAGAATTTGAAAATTCATTTCAAATTCTTCTTTATTTTCCACATCTATAAAATTAAATTTTTTGATATTGTAAAATTTAATTTCTTCAAATAACTTTTTTATGCCATCAAAAAGTCCATTAGTTACGGAACGATCTGTATCATAAAACACCTGTACAATATCACTTTCTTCTTTATTTACAACATCAATGTCAAATAATTGCTTTTTCCCTAACTGGTATAGTTTCAACAAACGATTGCAGTATTCCTTAGGAGTGTCTCGCGTTATTCCCTTATAATAAAACTGTAAATCATTGGGATTATTTCTTTCGTCTGTAATTTTACATAAAAATAAGTCTATAAGGATATAAAATGAATGTTCGAAATCCGTAATTGCGTGATTGCGAAGAATGGTAGCAAATTCATGGAAAATAGGTTTTATTTCAGCGTGAGATAAAGCCTTTAAGTCTTTTGTTGTGTATTTTAACTTCCCGATAGAGTAAGGCGCAATATCAGATTCGAACAGTCCTTTCGTTTCAAAGGACTTTCCGTATGTATCACTCCAAACCTCATAATATTTGCCTTGTGCCTGCTCAAAAGTTTTGGCTGTACTTAACTCTTTGATTCTTTTTTCATTATCTCTTAACGTAATTATATGGCTCTTGTATATTATATTCGTTTCGTCTAAATCGGAGGTGAACAAAACTAGATTTTCGCAAGCGCCTAATTGATTGACAAGGGGGCCTAAATAACTAAATAGTTGGCCTCCATTTTTCTGCATTAAATTCCATTCTTTACTAAACTCGTTGCCGTAAGTTTTATTTTCTATTAATGCTAGAGGGTTGTATTCTTTGTCAAAAACTAAAATGTCTCCGTATGAAGGTTTATTGTTGTGTCCTACTTTAAATGCGGGCTCAAAAATAATGTGTTCAGGCATGTACCCCTTTTCAAGTAAAAAATGAACACTAATAAGACATACATAATTTTCATTATGACTAAAATCAAGAGTTGTATTTCTATGAATTATAAAGCCCTTGGCTGGCTTTTCTTTGGTAGGGAACAAGCCTTCTGTAAAAGATGAATCTATTGGAGCATAAGTGATTTTTTGAGTATTGAAATTTACTTCAATACTTGCTCCTTGTCTAAATTTTCTTTTAAATACGTTTTTGGTTTCTTTATAGCCTAAGCACTTTAGTACTTCGCGGAGATTGTCTTTTGTAATCATCGGGCTGCCTATTTGGGTTGTATTCGCCCTTACTCCGTGATAACCCCATCCTGTTCGATA
This sequence comes from Fibrobacter sp. UBA4223, assembly GCA_002382975.1. Lineage (GTDB taxonomy): Bacteria > Fibrobacterota > Fibrobacteria > Fibrobacterales > Fibrobacteraceae > Fibrobacter. Next base: position 58,247 of record DFTB01000013.1, on the reverse strand, counting down.
AACAAAAAGGCGTGGAGTCGTAGGCACTTATCATTGCAGCGGGCTACCACACCCTTGTATCCAATAAGCACAAAACGACCCACGCCCAATGTGGGCGTGAGCGTTCGTCTTACTCTCGGATACATAGAAAGTGGTAGTTTCTGCAATGAGAATAAGAGACGAATCTCAAAAATTCCGGTCGCTCCGCACCATTCGGTACGGGGCTATGTCAATCTTAAAATAGCATAAATTTGCGACAAATATATCCGCATCCGCAATTTTTTGAAAAATTTCGCGTTTTTCTCTTGACGATAGTTTGAAATTAGTGTGTATTTGTGCAGTAGTTTTTGAGATATTCGCCTTTTCTTGCATGTAGGCGGAAGGAGTAGAGGATGAAAGTACGCAAGTCCTTCAAGGACTGTATCGTGAAGCCGGGCGAAACGAGCCCGTATGCAAATTTGCTGGTGGATTTGGCCTTCAAGAAGGCCTTCGACCCGGACAAGCCTGCCAGCCGCAACAACCTCATCAATCTGTTGAACGACCTGCTGGAGCCACAACTCAAACGGCCCATCAAAAATGTGTGGACCCGCAGCGTGGCGAAGAACCTGAGCGGCAGCAAGGCGTCGCGCACGGCAATTTTCGACTTGCATTGCAAGGATGATTTGGGGAACCTCATCGAGATAGAGGTGCAGATTCGCGAGATGAAGAATTTCGTGAAACGCCTAGCGTTTTACGCTAGCGAGATGGTGGCGAATCAGGCCGAGCCCGGGGACGATTGGAGTTTTGATGTCCAGCCAACCTACGTAATCGCCCTGACGCGTTTCTCTGTTTTTCCCGATGAACGCGCTGTCCATCGTGCAACGGTAATCGACATGGAAAGCGGAGAACAGCTTGTGGATACCTATAACTTTACTGCTATTGAACTTTCGAAGGTTCCCTTTTTCATCGAAAAGACTTCCAGCGATTTGAGCAAGTGGCTGTTCTTCTTCCGCTACCTGAACCGGCTCAAGGAACTCCCCGAAGAACTGGACGATGGAAAGTTCAAGGACTTGACAGAAAGCGCAAAAGTATCTAACTTCAACAAGAAAGAATTCGAGGCATATCGGAATATGTACCACAAGGTATGGGACCATAACGCCCTGAGGGACGGCTTCTTCAAGGAATTCGCGGATGACGTCAACGCGAAGATTGAAGAACGTATTTCTGGTAGAAATCGCGAGATTGCGAAGAAAATGATAGTACTCGGCAAACTTTCCAATGAGGAAATTGCCGCGGCTACGGATCTTTCCCTAGAAGACGTCGTCGTGCTTCGCAGCCAGCTTGAAGCATAATTTATAGACTATTTTACAACATTTTAAAAGCAAGTTATAGTCTGTCGTAATCCAGCTAATTTCATTCTCTCGTCGTTACAGGATATACGTTCCTGATTTCTTGCTTGTGCGGAGAGCGCCCTTTATACGTACTTTTGATTCGATATTCGTCAAACGAATTGCGTTGGGGCAAACATTCCATTTCGGCGAGTTCAAGTAGCGCTTTAAGCCAAGTGGTTGCGCAAGTGCACGCGATGCCGTTCATTTCCCAGCGGATTAAAGGTGGATGGGCGGCGTCGGGACTTGACCCATTTCCCCAACTTGCATCATGTTTCCAGTATGTGAGTTTGCCGATTTGTTCCGTTAGCGTCTCTGGGATTTCCTCAAATACGATATACCCTTCACCAAATCTGCCGGGGTGTCCAGAACAGCAATAGCGAGTCCTGCAGCCTTGCATACTGTTAAGCCGCATAATGGTATCCGCCAGCGCCGTATCAATGGCTCTGTAACCGGCCTTGTGCAGAAAATCAAGTTCCTGAACGTTTATCGGGGCTTCACTGATATAGCGACGCTTTTCAAAGTTCACGAAAGTTATATCGGACTGTAACATGTTGCTGATTTTCGGACTCTCCATATCCCTAACGAATGTAATTTCTGTCTTTTTCATATTCGATTCCTGTTGGATTTCTAAAAATATCTTTTATATGCGACAAATATTGTCGTTTGTCGCTCTGGAGTAAAATTTTTTTTGAGGGGGCGGATGATATTATACGTCAATAATTGTCGCGTTCTCAATCTATATTAAAAGTGTTAAAAAAAGTCGCGGGGGACTTTACGTTTTTGTTTTTCGCGACGATATATAGGTGAGGATTGTATGAAGAAGAATTATTTTAAGGGTGTATTGGGTTCGCTCCGCTCCAGCGGCTACGACAAGAGAATCACACTGGATTTCGTGACGCTCAAGAGTTACGAGTACTGGATTCGCATGATGCGAGCGTCCAAGAGCATGCCGGATGCGGACGACTGCATCGCGATTTTCACGAAGGAGGCCGCCTCCCGCGTGCTGAAGGACCTCTCGGAGCACTTCGAGAAGCTCAACGCCGAAGAGGACTGCATCACCGGCGCCGCCAAGAAGCGGTTCGTGAAGGAGGTGAACGGGAGTTACGCCGGAAAGAGGCTCCGCTGCGACGAAAGCAGCGAGGAGACGAGCGTTGCTTACCAGAGGCGCCAAATGGCGGTGGTGCGCTTTAACGATGTAATCGACAGGTCGTGTTCCGTCAAGGAGATTGCCGATTTCGTGCGCAACTACCTGTGCGGCGAGGGCATTTTCGACACCTCCTCGCAGAAGGTGTTTTACGAGAGCGTTGCCCGCGAGCTCGAGAAGGTTCTCGAGGAGAATTGCGGCGTGGATGACGGGTATTTCCGCCGCCTGAACATTGTGCAGAACGCGTTCAACCTGAGCGACGCCGAGATGGAAATCGTGCTGTTCTCGTGGATTTTCTTCAACAAGGAGCAGTGCAGTTCGCTCCTGGACATGATTGGTTCCCGCAGGTTCCGCGGGGCGGCGCTCCCGGATGTTTTCCCGCAGCTTTACCCGGATGTGGATTTCGAGAACCTGGTCTCGAACAAGGGCACCCTCAAGCAGATGGGTATCCTGGACGAGGACCTCGATATTTCCAAGCGAATCGGGATGTTCCTGGACGGGCATTCGGGCAATGACCTGGACAGCCTCTACTTCAGGGTTTACGAGGGCGGCTGCGTGCCCTACAAGAAACTCTGCCGCAAGGACCCGAAGGTGGAAATGGCTTTCGACATGATCAAGCATGCGAAGGTGGGCGAGGGTCTGAACATTTTCTTCTACGGGGTCGAGGGTACCGGCAAGACTGAACTTGCGAAGGCGATTGCGAAGGAACTCAAGCGCCCGCTGGTGCTCACCAACATCAGCACCGAGGGCGTGCACCGCGACAGCAAGGAAAACTCGGTGGTGCGTAGCCGCATGGGGAGTATATTGTATGCCGCCACCAAGTACCAGAAGAAGAAGGCGATTCTCCTGGTGGATGAATCCGACGTGATTCTCAACTGCTGCGAGAAGGGGGCGCTGAACTTCTTCCTGGAACAGATCAAGATTCCGGTCATCTGGATTTCGAACAACATTGGCTATATCGAGAACAGTACGCTGCGCAGGTTCGACTACTCCATACGATTCGAACGCCTCGATGCAGAAAAGCGCGAACAGGTGTGGCAGTCCGTGGTAAGTGAACAGGGCGCAGGCGCTATTATCTCGGAAGACGAGGTGAAGCGTTTCGCCTCTGAGTTCCAGATTACGGCGGGCGGCATTACGCAGGCGATTGCGGGCACCAAGAAGTTGCTGGAATCGGGCTGCAAGGTGGACCCGCTGGAGAGCATCCGCACCATCGCGGAGGCGCAGGCGAACCTGCTGAACCTGGATATGGAATACGCGAGCCGCGACAAGGAAAGCCGAGCGCCGCGCTACCTGCTCGATGCCATCAACACCGACGCGGACATGCCGAAAATCCTGAAGGTGATGAGCGCGTTCGATGCGAAGTGGAAGAACATGCAGAAGGGCGACCGCGCCGATAGCCTGAACATGCTGCTTTACGGGGCGCCCGGTACCGGCAAGACGGAATTCGCGAAGCACATCGCCCGCACTCTCGACCGCAAGCTCATCATCAAGAAGGCGAGCGACCTGCTTGACTGCTATGTGGGCAATACCGAGAAGGCTATCCGCAAGATGTTCAAGGAAGCAGAAGAGAAGAAGGCGATTCTCTTCTTGGACGAGGCGGACAGCATGATTCGCGACCGCAGCGGTGCCGCCCGCAACTGGGAGGTGACGCAGGTGAACGAGATGCTCACCCAGATGGAGAACTTCAAGGGTATCTTCATCGCGGCGACGAACTTCGAGGGGGAACTCGATGCGGCCTCCCGCAGGCGCTTTGCGCTGAAGGTGAAGTTCGGTTACCTGAAGCCCGAAGGCATCGAGGCCCTGTGGAAGGGATTTTTCCCGAAGGTCGAAATGCCCGAGGCGGTGCGTAGCCTCCGCATGCTCACTCCGGGCGACTTCAACGCTGCATACGCCTCGCTCCGCTTCTACGATGAGAGCGAACTCACCTCCGAGGCGGTTCTCGATGCGCTCAAGTCGGAACTTGCCTATAAGGACAGTCGCGAGGGACGCACCATGGGGCTGTAGTTATTCAGAAAATGTTATCCAGAGCGAAACCGTAAGGCGGAGTCGAAGGATTTTGACTCGCATTGTCATCCCCGGCTTGGCCGGGGATCTCCTTTATGTGGAATAATGTATATTGAAATGAGCAGGAATAAAGTAATCTAGGAGATATTATGGCGGACATGACTCGCGGCGAAAGGACTGTGCAGCTCTTTGCGAAGGTGATTTCGAACCCCGGCAAGAAATTCACCGTGACGGACCTGATGAACGCTTTCAACATTCCCGACGAGGAACGGCGCAACGTGCAGCGCGACATGCGGTTTCTTTCGGAAATGGACGGCGGGCGCTACATTACGGTGGAAAACGAGGGCCGCACGGCGGTTTATCGGTCAGCGCTCCCCAATGCCGAGCGGCTTCTGTTCCCGAACTTCGAGAACACCATGCTGCATTTCGTGTTCCTCAAACGTATTGCCAACATTTACCCCGCCACCAGCGAGATTATCACCCAGCTTCTGGAGCGTATAGAGAAAAGCCTGCCCGACAGCGAGCAGAAATCCCTTAGGCAGCTTGCCGATGAGCTGAATACGAGAATCCTTTTCATGGGCACGCCCCCGGATTTCGAGGAAGACGCCAGCGAAAAAATCCGGATTATTTTGCAGGCCATTCATGACCATCGCAAGATCGAAGTGACCTACCGTGATTCGGGTGATACTGAAAGGCAGTCCACGCGCATCCCGCTGATGATCATCATCTACGAAGACGAGCTTTACATAGGCTGTCAGCGTCCGGACGGCAATACCTACACCCTCAAGTTCCGCCGTATTAAGAAGGTTAAGCTTTCCAAGGAAATGTATGCTGAAGACCCGAAGGTCGTGGACAAACTGCGTCGGCAGGTGACGTCGGGGGCTGCGTTCATGAGTGGCCAGGAGCCGAAACTCCAGGACGTGGAAATCGAATTCCAGGGCCATGCGCGGCTCTACCTAGAAGAGAACCCCTTCAACCGCTCCATGCAAATCGGCAAGACCAAGGACGGCAAGTTTACCGTGAAGCTGAAAGCGGAAGTAAACCAGCTACTGTTCAACTGGGTGGTGTCGTTTTCGGACGTAGCCCGCGTTATAAAGCCGGTTTCCTTACGCAAATGGCTCAGGGAGTACGCGGAGTACCTGATGGAGAATTACGGTGGGTGATTTTTTTGCATTTTGGGAAAAAACAGTATATATTTCTGAAAGGAAAAATTTGAAATAGAAGGAGTATGGGAAATGGATGAATCAATTGACTTGAAAAAACTTATTGAGAAATTTCTGAACGATAATAAAGATAATGAAAATCTTTTTACGAATGGTATCGATGGTCTGTCTATGAAAAATGCTGAAGATCTAAAAAAGGCCAAGATATATAATGAGTTTTCCTTGCAGCATGAATTGGGAATGTTTTTGAGAGATGAGTTAAAAAAATTAGACCCAGATTTTAATGTTCAATTTGAGAGAAATGTTAAGGATTTCTATAGTGACATCTACTATGAAGATAGACTTCTTAAAGATGATGATTTCGTAAAACATGAGATGGATATAGTTATTTTTAAGGATTTTGAAAAAGATTCGGAGAAGTATGCGATTGAATTGAAATTTCCGACAAATGGTGCGTATCCGAAAAGGATGTACCAATTTGTAGAAGATATTCAATTTATGGAAGAGAATCGACGCAAGTTAAAGTTCAAGAAAACATACTGTCTTGCATTGATCTTTGATAAAGCAGATGGCTTTTTATTTAGAGAATGGGGTAGAATTTCAAGAAAAAAAACAGATAATACTTTAGACCCTATCTACCAGTTTTTTAGAGGTAAATCAAAGCCGAATTTAGGCCCTAGAGATTTTACTAACAAACATAAAACTGATAAAATAACACATAAAGATCAAGAACTAAAAGTGATTGGAAGTTACCCCATAGAATGGAAACCAATAGGTTTAACGGGTTATCATTACTATTTAATAGAAATTCCAGATGATTCAAAAATAAAGACAATTTTATAGATAAGAGATCTACCATGCCCAATAAACTTTTCACCAAATCCGCCTTCAAAATTGCTACGCACTGCCCGATGCAGGCGTATTACTATTATAATTCTGGAACCAATGAGGGACAATACGAAAACCAATCTGCAAATGATGATTTCTTGAAATCCCTTGCGGAAGGTGGATTCCAGGTTGGTGAGCTGGCGAAAATCTATGGCGACGTTCCGCCGGAAAATGACTTGGAAGGTTGCAGTGGTTACGATAAGCCCCTTAAGCGCACCCGAGAACTCTTCAAGCAAGAAAAAGTGAATATTGCAGAAGCAGCCTTCCGCTACGGTGATTGTTTTGTCCGTGCCGATGTTGTGAAAAAGGATGGTCATAAGGTTGATTTGATTGAAGTTAAGGCGAAAAGTTGGGATCCTAAAATTGATTTTGTTTCTATAGCGCAGGGCGGCAAATATAAAGGTGAACAAGTCGTGAATTCCGACATTCGAGACTACCTTTACGACGTGGCGTTCCAGAAATGGGTTGTCGAAAATGCTTTAAAAACGGATTATCCGGATGAAGTCTGGGAAGTGCAAGCATTCCTGATGATGCCGGACAAGAGTAAGGTGAATACCATCCCTAGCTTGAATGGTCTTTTTAAGGTCAGACAAGAGGAATTCGAAAAAGATGGCAGAAAAGAAAAGCGCGCAAAGGTAGAAGTTGCTCCCGACGCTCTTGAAATATTAAAGAAACCGCACGAGCATATTTTGACGCCGTTCCCCGTTGATAATGATTGCAAGCTGGTTATCGAAGGCAAGACTGCCGAACAGGCTGATGTGTTAGGTATGCCATTTGTCTCGTTTATTGAAGAAAAATCAAAATGGTATGTGAATAACGAGAAACACTATTGCTCTTTAGGTAGTAAATGCTTCACTTGTCCTTTTAGATTGTCGGATGATAAAGAAAAAGATGCTGAAAAAACAGACTCTGCTAATACCTCAAAATTGAAGAGCGGCTTTGAAGAATGCTGGCGTGAGGTTCCGAAACGTTACACAGATGATTTAGAAAAACACTCGATAAAAGCATTAAACGGGGCTGGATTAACCCATTCTCCAAACACAAAAGATGACTGGATTCGTAGCGGCATCTATTACATAGACGATATTGACGAATCTGTATACCCTCGAAAAAATGATCGCGAGAAAACAGGGTGGAGCAATAACGAGCGAAAGTGGATTCAGATTGACGGTGTGAAAAAGAATCAAAAGGAGCCTATTATCCTGAAAGATGAACTCCGTGCTGAGATGAAGTCGTGGGATTATCCGCTTCATATGATTGATTTCGAAACAACGGCTAGTGCTCTTCCATTTTTTGTTAATACCCGTCCTTATGAACAAATTGCTTTCCAGTTCTCGCACCATATTATCCATAAAGATGGGCGTATTGAACATGCGGGGCAGTTTTTGAAGACTCAGCCTGGCAATTTTCCGAATTTTGACTTTATTAAGGAGTTGAAAGAGCAATTAGGGAAAGATGGCGGAACGATATTCCGTTATGCGACTCACGAAAACTCTATTTTAAGAGCTATTCGTCAGCAAATTCTTAATTCCGAAGAACCTGAAAAGGATGAACTGGTTGCTTTTATTGAAAGTATCACGCATCCGACCTCCGAAGAGGTTAAAGCATGTAAAAAGGCTGGTATACCAGCAAAACCTGGTAACCGCGATATGATTGACCTCTGCGAAATTGTCAAACGGTTCTACTGGCATCCGGACATGAAGGGCTCCAATTCCATCAAGGATGTTTTACCTGCCATTTTGAAGAGTGGTACATACATTCAAGAAAAGTATAGTAAGCCCATTTATGGCAGCGAAATCAAAAGTCAAAACTATAAGGAACATCCGATTGCATTGATTGTGAAGGATGATAAGGGAGAAATCCAAAGTCCTTACAAGGTATTGCCTCAACTCAAGGAAATTCAAGACAACCTTATTGATACTATCGCTAATCAGGAATTATGGGACAAGGAAGAATTGAGACGATATGCCCGAAGTTCTGATGACGACGAAATTGATGTGAGCGATGAAACGCAAATCAAAAACGGCGGCTTGCCACTCGTGCTTTTCCGCAGCTTTCAGGCGCTCGACCCGAAAGTAGATTGGGGAAAGGAATTGACCGCAGCCAATTTAACACCCGACGCGCTGAAGTACAAGGCTATCCGTGAAGGCCTGCTCAAGTACTGCGAACTCGATACCATGGCAATGGTCCTCGTGTGGGAATATTTTAATAATGTATGCAAGGAGTAATTTTATGGAAGAAATCAAATTGAACGATATTCTCCAATTAAGTGAGTCTGAATTGAAGAAAGCGAAAATTCGTTTTATGACGGATGACAAAAATGGAGTGTTCAATCCCGTTGGTATTGCTGGAGACGAACAAAAAAAAGAAGAATTGAATTTAAAAAATTTAGTCCACAATCGAAAAGGTTCTATAAGTTTTTTTAAAGATGTTATTGCTATAGGTTTCATTCGTCTTCCAGAAAATCAGGACCATTGGTTAATGACAGGGATGGTAAAAGTTGTTAAGGACAATGGTTTAGGTAATTTTGCTGAGGCCGAATATTACAAGACGAAACAATATAACTTCCGATTGGTTGTGAAGTATCACAAAAGAGAACAAAATGGAATTCGTAATGCTAAAGATTTTATAAACAATCTAGAGGTGATTGAACTTTGGCGTCCTGACAAAAGTGTTGCTGAAAAGGTTTTCCCTGGCTATAAAAATGTTTCCGTAAGTTATAAAGAACTGAAAAGGAAAATTGAAATATCTGATGAATGGCGCACTGCATTGAATTCAAGAAAAGGTGTTTATTTAATAACGGATACAAAAACTGGAAAACTGTATGTTGGCTCGGCATATGGTGATAAAGGAATTCTTGGACGTTGGAATACCTATCTTACTAGTGGTTTTGATAGGGATGAAAAAGAAAATGGAAAATATCCAAACAAAGAACTCAAAGAGTTGGTGGATAATTATGGTATTTCCTACATTCAAGAAAATTTTCAATACTCAATATTGGAAACATTTACGGATGATGTTTCGGATGAATATATTATAGCTAGAGAATCGTGGTGGAAAGAAGTATTGTTAACTAGGAAATTTGGGTATAACGCAAACTAGTATAATCATCTTTTCCCCGATCCACACATCCCCTCAAATCCCTAAATTCCCCAAATCATAACGCCTTTTTGCTGGTGCTTTAAGGCGCTTTGTGCTTTGTATAGAAAAATTTTCAAAAAAAGGAACTTTTGTAAAAGAATAATATATATTGGTAATAGAATTTTTTTTGATTTTTAACAAGGAGAAATACCATGGTCGCTAAGAAAACAGACGCAAAGAAAAATGCCAAGACCACGAATAAAGGCGAACAGGAGCGCGTCGTCGCAAAAAATCTCAATGGTTTGAAAAAAATTGTTGATGCCACAATCGCAAAATATGGCAACGAATGCGATCTTAATTTCATTGATGTGTCCAAAGTGACGGATATGCATAGATTGTTTCTTCGATCCGATTTTAATGGCGATATCAGTAAGTGGGATGTCTCAAACGTGACGAATATGAGTTTTATGTTCTACGAGTCTCAGTTTAATGGTGACATCAGCAAGTGGAATGTGTCCAAAGTGACGAATATGAGTTTTATGTTCGAGGGGTCCCGGTTTAATGGTGATATTAGCAAATGGGATGTGTCAAAAGTGACGAATATGTGCAGAATGTTTGTTGTATCGAAATTTAGGGGCGATATTAGCAAGTGGAATGTATCCAATGTGATGAATATGGATGGCATGTTCTATGAATCTGGTTATAACGGCGATATCAGCAAGTGGAATGTGTCAAATGTGACGAAGATGAAAAGTATGTTTATGCATTCTCGGTTTAATGGTGATATTAGCAAATGGGATGTGTCAAACGTGACGGATATGAGTGGTATGTTCTTAGGTTCTCAGTTCAATGGTGACATTAGCAAGTGGAATGTGTCGAACTTGACTGATGCCCGCAGAATGTTTTATATGTCTAAGTTTAATGGCGATATTAACGGATGGAATATATCGACAAAATGTAAAGCAAAAGATATGTTTGGTGAGACTATTTGGGATGTAAAAGGAAGAAAAATGCCTGATTGGTATAAATCAGGGAAGATCGTTGGAAAACTGGTAAATGACAAGGCTGTGAAATCCAAGACGACATCTACAATGAAAAAGATTTCAAAAAGCGAAGATGCTCCCAAGAATTTGAAGAGCCTGAAAAGTATGAATAATCCTGTCGTCAAGGGGAGGGGCGGGCAGAAACGCGTCGTCGCAAAAAATAAAAATGATTTGAAGGATATTATTAAAGCTACAATCTCAAAGTATGGATTGGAGTGTGATCTTAATTTCATTGATGTGTCTAAAGTGAGAAATATGGCGTTCTTGTTTTACTGCTCTAAATTCAATGGAGATATCAGTAAATGGGACGTGTCCAAAGTGAATGATATGCATTATATGTTCTGGAAATCAGGGTTCAAAGGAGACATCAGTAAATGGGACGTGTCCAAAGTGAAAGATATGGGGGCTATGTTCTGTAGATCGGAGTTCAATGGAGACATCAGTAAATGGAACGTGTCTAATGAGACTGATATGGAGTGTATGTTTTCGCATTCTGTTCTTGAAGAAGAGCACAAGCTTCCTGAATGGTTCACTGGCAAACAAGAAAACAAGTCCTCAAAAAAGGGTTCCATTAACATAAATATAACGAACGTCATTGTGATGAGCGCTGCGCAAATCAAGAAATTCAACACTGCTTATGGCAAGAAAATCCCCTTTGTTTTGGGAACGCAAGCTGCGGATTTAAATAAAATTCTGAGTGGAAAAGCAAGTTTTGGGAGCGAAAATAAACCACCTTTTGATGCCTATAAAGAAATGGCAGAAAAAGGACTTGAATTTGAATTCCGTTGGGAATCTACGGATTTTATGACTCTAGAATCTATGGGTCTAGGAAATGGTTGGGCGAAAGGAGGAAAACTTTGGTATTGTGTAGATTTTGATGGGACTAGGGGTGTTGCCCTGGAAGAGTATGGTAAGGACTGGGATGCACGCTCTAGCGAATTTGTCAAGCACGTGGACAAATATGGCAATAATTGCGAAATAAAAAAACACAAGGTTGAGGTTCTTGGAGATAGTCAACAAGATATTTTTGCGCTGCCTGTCAAAAAGATGCTTAAAGCGGGTAGCAACAAGGCAAAACGACTCCCAATCTTCAAAATTCCGTATTATCTAGAAGCAGCTTTTGATTCTGATGGTCTTGACAGCAACGACTTCCGTATGGGTGATGAACTTCGCTGTTCTACAAAAGACGGCAGGGGGGAGGTTTTCCTTTTAGATAAGAAAGGGAAAAAAGTCAAAAGCATCTCGGATTTTGATCATAGTGAACCGGACAAGGATGGAGATGTCTATTACCCAGTCCTCGCAAGTGACTTAGGAAAGGGAACCGGCGTTATGTCATTGACTACGGATGCCATTGCCAAGTGGAAGAAAAAGCTTGGCGTAAAGAAATAAAGAAAATGGTTCAAAAAGTGATTTTGCAGGTAACTTATGACAGATAGCGCATGCTCTCGCCATAAAATCGTGGCGAGAGACCGTTCGCATTTAGAAGAACTGATAAAGGATGCGATTGAGAAAGAGGGGCCGGAATGTGACCTGAATTTCATTGACGTGTCCAATATCACGGATATGTTTGGTCTTTTTGATTATTCGCCATTCAACGGAAATATCAGCGAATGGGATGTATCCAATGTGACGGATATGGGCCAGATGTTTCATCGCTCGGCGTTTGCAGGGGATATTAGCCGATGGAATGTGTCCAAGGTCTGCTCCATGAGCGGGATGTTCTATGATTCCGCATTTAATGGCGATATCAGCAAGTGGGATGTATCGAGTGTGCAGGATATGCGGGGATTGTTCTCTGGAACGCCTTTTAACGGCGATATCAGCCAATGGAATGTTGCGAACGTAGAGATTATGAGCGGAATGTTCGCCTCGTCGGTATTCAACGGCGATATTGGCAATTGGGATGTATCTTGTGTGAAAGACATGAGTTACATGTTTGTCGATTCAAAATTCAATGGCGATATAAGCCGTTGGAATGTTTCCAATGTGGATTGTATGGACAATATGTTCGCAGGGTCGGCGCTAGAAAAGCTGGGTAAAGTCCCTGGATGGTACAAGGAATGAGTCGATTCTTTAGGGCCATTTTGTTATATTGTATTCCATGAACAAGATTCTTTTTGCCCTTTTGTTTTGTGTTGTTGCGGCATTTGCTGCTGCCCCGGCAGACTCTGTTGCCGAAATGTCCGCCCTGCAGGAAACCTGCTCTGAATTCAAGTCGGAGCTTGCCCATAGGGATAGCCTGATGGCTATCGCGGATAGTTCCTGCTCGGTGGAGAAGGATTCCCTGCGTGCCGCCCTCAACTCGGAAAAGGCCAAGGGCGAGAACTGGGAAAAGAGCTACGAGACCATGAAAAAGAGCAACGAGACCTGCGCCAAGGCGCTGAGCGTTTCGGTGGGCGTGAACGAGAAGAACAAGGAAAGGGAAAATCAGTCCAGGAGCCAGGCCGCCATGATGACCAGCTCATCGTTTTTCGGTGGAATTGCCCTTGGGATGCTCCTTTTCTGGCTGATTTTTGACTAGGGGCGTTGACAAGATGAAACGGCTCCTGCTGATAGCGACGGTTCTTGCCTCTACGGTGGCAGCACAGGTTTTCCAGAAGGGAAACGTGCTTACGCCCATGGCGACCTTGCAGATGACCGCTCCCGAAATTGCCGCCTACATGCCCGAAAAAAAACTGCTCTTTGTGGTAGGCGGCGAAAAACTTGTTGAAATGGTGAGCTTTGCCGACGAGAAGAACCCCAAGGTGGAAAGCCGCCTGCAGCTGGACGGCCCCGCTACCAGCGTGACGGTGCACGGCGACCTGGTGGCTGTTTCCATAACGGCAGAACCCGACCATGGCCTTGGACAAGTGCAACTGTTCCGCTTTGCCGAGGGACTGATTCCCGTGGCATCAGCTCAAAGGCTTTGCCACCTGCCCGACATGGTGACCTTTACCCCTGACGGTAGCAGGATTCTCGTGGCCTGCGAAGGCACGCCCAGCGCGGACTATAACGAAGATCCCGAAGGCGGCGTGGCTATCCTTTCCGTTGGACACGGTGCAAGCCTCAACGATTACAAGTTGACGCCAAAGGTCCTGGATTTTAAGGGGCTGGATTCCCTTGCGCTCCGCAAGAAGGGCGTGCGCAGCCCCGGCCTGCAGGGGTTTGTGCGTTCCATAGAACCGGAATACATCACGGTTTCCAAGGATTCCAAGTGGGCCTGGGTCAGCTTGCAAGAGAACAACGCCATGGCGAAGGTGGACATTACTGCCGAGAAGATTGTGGATGTTTTCCCGCTGGGTTACGTAGACCATTCCAAGCCGGGTTTCGGTTTAGACGTCAAGAAAGACGAGAAGATAAAAATCAAGAATTATCCCATCAGAGGGCTCCGTCAGCCTGATGGCATTGCGTCTTTTACCGTAGGCGGCAAGACCCTAGTGCTCACCGCTAACGAGGGCGCCTCCGTGAACGATTACAAGGCCTGGACCGACGAAGGGACGGTCACGGATCTGCTGGCCGACGATCGCCTGGACCGCACCGTCTTTAACGACGACGTGGCCCCGCACCTGAAAAAGTTCACGGTAAGCCTGCTGGAACGTTGCGACCAGCAAGGGCCCGACGAAGTTCCCGGCGGCAAGTGCCCCTACGTTTATGGCTTCGGCACCCGCTCCGTCAGTCTGTTCGACGGCGAGACCGGCCGGCTCCTGTGGGACAGCGGCGAAGAAATGGAACGGGCCTTCGGGAAACTCGCTCCCGACTATTTCAACTGGAATTCCAAGAAGGACAAGGTCAAGATGGACAGCCGGAGCCCCAAGAAGGGCTGCGAGCCGGAAAACGTGACGGTGGGTGAGGTGAACGGCAAACGCTACGCCTTTGTGGGGCTGGAACGCTCCAGCGGTGTGGCGGTCTTTGACCTGACCGCTGTCGATGCGGGTGTGCGTACCGCCCCGAAGTTGGTGGACCTTTACTTTGACCCCAAGGACCGCGGCCCCGAAGGCCTGCTGTTTATTCCGGCCGACAAGAGCCCCGTCTACGGCCAGGCCTTGCTGGTGGTGGGTTACGAGTTCAGCAAGACGCTGACAGTGTACCGGGTAAGATAATCAAATTACCTTCTCCGGCCAGGGGTGCTTGGGATAGCGGCCCCGCAGTTCCTTGCGCACCTCGGCGTAGGTGTTCTGCCAGAATCCCGTCAGGTCCCAGGTTTTCTGGATGGTGCGGAAGTTCGGCGCCAGAATGTCATAGCGGACCTTCAGTTTGCCATCGGCAATTTTGTGCTCGCCCCGCATCTGCATAAAGTCCTCGATGCGAGCCGAAATTTCAACTAGCACGCCCTCGGCACTCTGTACGGACTTGCCCCCTGAAAGTTCGTCGTCGGCTACGGCCTGGTAGCTGTAGCGGGCCCGCTTACCGTTGGGCAGTACAAAGTGGTCGGGGAAGGTTTTGCCGAGCCACGCCAGCATGGACTTTCCAAAGTAATCCTCCACGATGTTCCTGAATCGGTCTTCGTTGATGTCCCGCAGCAAAAATTTTCCGTCGGCGAACTCGTCGAAAATCAGCTCCATGTCTTCGTCGTTGAATTCGGGCAGGCCGTATTCGGGGTAGAGCTTTGCGGCAAGGCGCATCTTGACAAGCAGTGTCTCCATGGCCTCTGTGAGGTAGCGTCCGCTCCAATTTTCTTTCTCGATTTTTTCTTTCCAGGCGGCCACGGTGAGCTTTTTCAGTTCGGCGAGAACCTTGGGCGAGGCCTCTTGCGTGAGGATTTCTTTCCGTGAAAGTTCCGTGGTTGACCCGTCTGCATTTTCGGTTTCGCAGATCTCTACGCCGATGAACCTTTCTTGCCCGCTGCGCCACAGAAGTTCGTATCGTGTCTTTGTATCGTTTGTGCCCAACAGTTCCTTGTCGATGGCGGCGTACAGGTTCACCTTGAGCTCAGACTTGTTGCCGCTCCCTGCGCGGAGCATGGAAAGGGCCAATATAGCGTAGGGCGGTTCGGCCACCTGCAGGCGGATGATGTTCTGGTTGGGCAGCTTGTATGCGTTGCCGCTGGGGGTGGCAAGCCTGTCGGGGAAAGCCTTGAGAAGACTTTGGGTGACGAGATGTTTGGGGCTTGTCGTCATTCCGGCCTCTGACTTATGCGTCATTCCGGCCTCCGAGCCGGAATCTAGATGGCGGGTCGTGGCCCGCCATGACGTTGATACGTCATCTTTGGCTATTCCGTCCCGATATTCCTTCAGTTGTCGCAGCGTAAAGCTCACTTCTCGCGGGGCAGTGACCGCCTTGGAGAGCGTGTCGGCGGCGAGAGTCATGACGTCGTAGGCTACCTTGGACTTTTGCAGGAATTCCGTGCCGGAGTGAATCCAGGCGAGGGCGGCCAGCAACAAGTCCGGAAGTTCCGCCTTGCTCTGGGCCGAAGCCAGCAGCAGCGCGAGGGGAATGCTTGAAACCGGCGTGCGGATGGCCCTGAGGCCCAGTTCCGTAATGGCTCCGTCCTGGAGCATGCCGAATTTTTCCAGGAGTGCCGTCGCCGTCTTTTCGCGAACTTCTGGAATTGCTGTCGGCAATACAATAATGTGTTCTTGCTTGTCACCTGATTCTATCGCTCCACGTTGTTCCGCTCCAGAATGACATGCTGTGTAAATCATTCCGAATTCCGAATTCCGAACTCCGAATTCCAGTGCCGCCTTTTGCAGAATCAGTTCCGACGGTTCAATCTGCAGCACCTCGGGCACGATTCCCCTGGGCATCCGCTTTTCGGATTCTTCGCTCCAGAGCCGGATGGCGCATCCGTTTTGCGTACGTCCGCTACGGCCGCTTCTCTGGATGGCGTTCTGCATGGAGATGGGCAGCGTACGGAGTACGTTCACCTTCTCACTGTCGTCGTAGAGGCTCACCCGTTCGATACCGCTGTCCACCACGCCCGTGACGTTTGGCACCGTGATGGAGGTTTCTGCGATGTTGGTGGTAAAAATGACGCGGGGCCGTTCCGTGACTTCGAAAATACGGTCCTGGGTTTCACGGTCCTGCCCGCCGTACAGTTCCAGGAATTCTGCGCAGTTGTTGCCCAGCGCTTCGGCGGCGGCGCTGTGGCAGCGGGCGATTTCGGCCTTGCCCGGGAGGAACACCAGGGTGGTCTGCCAGATGCCATTGCGGTAGAGCGTCTTGAGCGCCCGCACCACTTCGGCGTCAAGGCCAACTCCCGAAACCAGGGAGGTTCCTGTGGCGGGCGTCTGGTTGATAATCTGCACGGGGTACAGCGGGTGGCCGAGGCTCAGGCACTTGACGCCGAGAACCGCTTCCAGTTCGTCGCGGTTCAGCGCCGCCGACATGATTGTAAGTCGTACTCGTTCGGCGTTGGCCTTAAAATACGCAAACAGCAGGTCCATGTCGGCCTTGCGCTCGTGGTATTCGTCGAAGACCACCCAGTCGGCGTCCAGCTTGCCGTGCAGAAGTTCCTGCAGAAAGTTTCCGTAGGTCTGGAACAGAATCCGAGTGTCTGCGCTCTTGCAGCTTTCTTGCCGGAACTGGTAACCGACGGTCTTGCCGCAGGACTCGCCGTGGAGCTTTGCCGAAAACTGGGCGAGGGCGAGGGCCGCAATCCGGCGGGGCTGCAACACCACGACGCGGCCCTTGCAGTGCTTGCTCAAGAAGTAGGGGATAAACAGGGACTTGCCCGAACCCGTAGGAGCTTCAATCAGCAAGTTGCGGGACTCTTTGAGAGCCGCGGTGAGCTTGCTTTCTTCTTCGGCGAGTGCGAGGTCGTTGTATGTCATCACGGGGTTTTAGGGGTGCCCCCTAGGTGAAGGGGTAGCGAATGATTCGGCCAGATTCCGGCTCGGTGGCCGGAATGACGACGAATCAGAAGCGAGGGGAGGGCACTCCCCTTACCTCGGGTATTTCAGTTTTTCGCCGGTGGCGTGGTCTATGTAGGGAGGCTTGCCTTCGCGGAACTTCTGGTTGATGACCAGGTTTTCGATACGGCGGCGGAGCCCCTGTTCGGTCTTGCAGAAGAAATAGACCACCTTGTTGGTGCCGGGAACCAGGAACATGGCCAGCTTGTATTTTTGGCGCACGGCGCGGCGGAAGAACATCATGTCCTCTTTCTTGGGAATCACCAGGTTGCTGCCTTCCTTGGTTTCGCAAATCATGTCGGCGTCGGCCAGCAGCGCCTTGGACTTTTGCTTGAGGGCGGCGAAGTTGGGTTCGGTGTTCTTGCGGATGGTTTCGAGGCTGAACGCTCCGCCACCTTCCTTGAGGGCCTTGCGGAGTCCGCGAAAAGCGAACACGGCAAGAACGATGACCACCAGGGCGACAATATAGGGCCAATAATTGGCGAGAAAATCTAACATAAAAACCTCGTAATTCGGCGGTTTTGACGGCCACAATTATAGCAATTTCTCGCTTTTTTCATATCCGGTTGGTTGAAAAAAGATTATTTTGCTAGGTATGGAGTTCTTACGGGAATATCAACTGGGGATTATGCTTATCCTGATAGGCGTCTGCGGGATAACGTCTCTGTTTGTTGCTTTGACCCGTAATATGAATAGCAGCCGCAAGGCGGCCCTGTTGCTCATAGAGACCTGCGCAACCCTTACCCTGGTGGCGGACCGCTTTGCTTACATGTTCCGCGGTGATGCCAGCGATTTGGGCTGGTGGATGGTCCGTATTTCCAATTTTGCCGTCTTTGCCCTGAACTTGTTTTTGCTTTACGCCTTCAATTTGTACCTGATGGATTTGTTCACTCACGAGGGCGGGCTTACGTCGGCTCCGCGCCGGTTGCGTGCGGCGTCTTGGTGCGTGGTTGTCGGGCTTATCTTGCTGGTCGTATCGCAGTTTACCGGGCTCTACTATACCTTCGATAATATGAATTTTTACCACAGGTCTAACGGGATGGTGCTTTGTTACCTGTTTCCGACGGTGATTCTGGTGTTGCAGTTCATGGTGATTATCAAATATTACGGTCGGATTCAGAGGAAAATCCGACTCCCGCTTGTGGTGTTCACGGTGCTGCCCGTGCTGGCGACGGTTGTCCAGTTTTTCTGCTATGGACTTTCCCTTACCAACATGAGCTTTGTGGGCTGCACGGTTCTTTTGTACATATTTGCCATTCGAGATATGGACGAGGCGGTAGAAAAGGCCCATCGGCTGGAAATCGATATCTTGGAGCGTTACAAGAAACGCCTGGAATACGTGGTAAAGGAGCGGACCCGGGAACTGATTGCCGCCAACGAGAAGGCGGAAAGCCTGCTGCTGAACATATTGCCCAAGGACATCGCCAAGGAACTGGCGGAACATCCCGGCAAGACCATCGCTAAGGATTATTCCAACGTGACGGTGATGTTTGCGGATATCGTGGAATTTACCAAGATAAGCGACGGTAGACCTGCCGAAGAGGTCATTACCCTTCTGAACAAGATGGTCACTATTTTTGATGAGCGTGCCAGTCGCGAAGGGGTCGAAAAGATCAAGACCATCGGGGACTGCTACATGGCGGCGATGGGGCTCAACATGGACGACTCCAACAAGGATGCCGTCCGGATGGTTCGCTTTGCCCAGGGCATTCTAGAAGATGTTCGGGAACTGAACAAGGGAATGGCGTCTCCGATACAGCTCCGTATCGGGATCAATACCGGAAGCCTTGTAGCGGGCGTTATCGGGAAGAGCAAGTTCATTTACGACATCTGGGGCGATATCGTGAACGTGGCCAGCCGCATGGAAAGCACGGGCGAACCCATGAGAATCCATGTGACGGAATCCACCTACGAAGAGACCAAGGATTCCTTTGCCTACAGCGGCCCCATTGAGGTCGAAGTCAAGGGCAAGGGAAAAATGAAGAGCTACTTCTTGTAGCCTTATTCCGACTGGCCCATCTCCCTTGCCAGTTCAATCAACGTCTGTACGCCGAATCCGGTGGCGCCGTATTCGGTGTATTTCCATTTCTTGGTCACAAAGGCGGTGCCTGCGATATCCCAGTGGGCCCAGGCGGTGTTCTCGGGAACGAATTCCTGCAAGAAGAGGGCGGCAGATATGGCCCCCGCGTCGCTTCCGGTGTTCTTCAGGTCGGCGAACTTGTCCTTGAGGGCGTCGGCGTATTCTTCTTCGAGAGGCATGCTCCAGAACTTTTCGCAACAGGCCTCGCCGCAGTTGATGACCTTCAGGGCAAGGTCGTCGTCGTTGCTGAAAAATCCAGTTACCGCATAGCCCAGGGCTCGGACCATGGCACCGGTGAGGGTGGCAAGGTCCACAATGTGGGTAGCCCCGATGAGGCCCGCTTCGGCAAGTCCGTCGGAGAGGACCAGGCGGCCTTCGGCATCGGTGTTGTCCACCATGACGGTCTTTCCGTTTTTTGCCTTGAAGATATCGCCGGGCAGAACAGACTTGTTGCCGATGGCGTTTTCGGCCAGGCAGCACACGGCGCTCACGCGAATCGGGAGTTTGAGCGTTGCAATAGCCTGGATGGCGGCCAGCGCGGTGGCCGCACCGCTCATGTCGCTGATCATCTCGGGCATGGACTTGGCGGGTTTGAGGCAGAGTCCGCCGGTGTCGAAGGTAAGGCCCTTGCCGACGATGACCAAGTGGTCGCGGGAGGTTCTTTTTGCGGACTTTGCGCTAGAGAATTTGCCTGCAGATTTGCCAGCCGTAAATTTCGTGCCGTCGTAGCTGAGGGTAATCATGTGGGGCTCGTGGGAGCTGCCCTTGCCCACAGTCACGTGACCCATAAAGCCTTCCTTTTCCAGCTGCTTCATGTTCCGCACCTTGATGGAAAGCCCCGGCGTGTACTTGGCGATGGTCTTTGCATCTTCTACGAAGGCGGCGGGGTAGAGGTCAGAGGCGCTGGTGTTGATCAGGTTTCGTGCCAGGGTGATGGCCTTCTGCTCTACGGCCACTTCTTCGGTGATTTTCTTGAAGGCGGCGGCACGGTCACCGGCCACGATCTCGAAGGTCACCTGGAAATTTTCTTTCTGCTTGCTCTTGTAGGCGTCGAACTTGTAGTCGGCGTAATAGAGCCCGTGGAGTATGGCCTTGAACTGTTCGTCGGCGGCGTCGACCAAAAACAGGCTCACGCAGGGAACTTGCCGTTTCATGGCCTTTTGGGCCAGGCGGTAGGCCGCCATGCGCAAGTGATCAAGGGCGGAAAGTCCGCGCTCCTTGGCGGCATCGACGAAGAAGGTGTTGCATCCGTCGATTTCAAGGAATTCCAGGTCTTCGAAGGGGCCTTCCTTGATGCCCTTCAGCACGGATTCCACCTGGGATTCGCCCTTGGCGGAAAGCACCTTTGAGAATTGGATGGACTCTTTGACAAAGAAAAGGGCGTAGGCCTTGTTGTCGTTAACCTTGGCGGTTTCAGCAGCTATAATGTTCAATTTCATGGCCCAAATGTAGAAAATTGCTATAATTAGAGTGTATAAATGGAGGATTCTATGAATCTCAAAGTGTCTGGAATTATTTCTGTTTTGACCCTTGCCGCTGCTGTTTTTGCGGCTCCGCAGTCCCAACCCGCCGCTAATGCTGCTCCGACCCAAGAGGCTGCCCCTGCAGCTACTGAAACCGCCGCAGCCCCTGCTGCTCCCGAAACAACTGCACCTGCGACAGCTGCAGAAGCTGTTCCTGAACAAGCGGCAGCTCCTGCGACTGAACAAGCCGCTGCTCCTGAACAAACGGCCGCCCCTGCCGAAGCACCCGCTGCCGAAGCTGCTCCGACTGAAGAGGCTGCCGCTCCCATGGCTGTCCGTGGCGGTGAAGCCCCTGCAGCATCTAGCGCTCCTGCTCCCGAACAAGAAGCAGCCCCGGCCGCCGCCGCCCCAGCTCCGACCCAGACGGTGGTCTACCGCACGGTCTATTCTTCTGAACCGGTGGAACTCAGCGGAACCAAGGTCCACACCGTTTACGTGAGCCCCACAGACGCTCAGGTTTCCACGAGCTTCGATGACCTTCGTGGCCTCATCCCCATGAAATGGAGCTTGGGGGTCCAGGGCTTTATCGGCTCGTACCACATGTATTCTTCTTACAGCGACGATTACTACTTGCATGACTATGACGGCCTCACCTGGCGCGCAGGTCTTGTGGGCATTATTCCCGTGACCGACTACACCATCGGTGTGAAGGTGGCGGCCCTTTTCGAACAGAGCGAGGCCAAGGCCAGCGGACACACGGCCAGGTATTCCCTGAAGGGCAAGTTCAAGCAACGCAAGATTGACGTTCCTGTGCTATTCGCCTTCAAGGCCCCCCGTTCTTCCCTGATGTTTGAAATCGGTACACAGGCATCTATGGCCATCAAGGATGAATTCCGTGCCACTGTCGATGGAAAGACCAGCCGGCTGGACATGATTGACAAGGATTTCCGCAATACTATCGACTGGGATATCGTCTGCGGTTTTTCCATCATGGCGAACCAGTACCTGGGATTCGATTTCCGTTTCAACATCGGTATTTCCAACCTCTACGATACCGACAACAGCGAATCTATGAAACTGTTCGAAGTGGATGACCTTTCCTCCACCTCGTTCCTGCTGGGAGCCTCCTTCTACCTCTTCTAGCCTAGATGCTCCTTCCTGTAGTTGCTGTTCTCGTTGGTCTTTCGTTCCTGGTCTGGAGCGCAGACAAGTTTGTTGATGGTGCCGTGGGCGTTGCCAAGTTCATGGGCATGTCCACCCTCCTTATTGGCATGGTGGTGGTGGGCTTTGGAACATCTGCCCCGGAAATGGTGGTGTCGGCCCTTTCTGCGGCACAGCACAATCCCGAGCTCGCTTTGGGAAATGCCTATGGGAGCAACATCGCAAACATTGCCCTGATTCTTGGTTTTACGGCTGTAATTCGCCCGGTGGTGGTGAAAAAGATAGCCCTCAAGCGTGATTTGCCCATTTTGCTTGTGGTAACGGTTTTCTCCATTTTCTTGGTATCTAATTTGTCTGTGTCCAGGATGGACGGCATTATCATGCTTGCCGTTTTCGCCCTGGCCATGGGAATAAACATCTTTAGCGAAATTCGCGAGAAACGTGCTCAGGCGAATGCCGATGTTGAGGAGTCCAGCGACGCACCAGTCTCTCTGTGGAAATCCCTTTTCTGGCTTCTGTTCGGCCTTGCCCTGCTGGTGGCAAGTTCACGCCTGCTGGTCTGGGGAGCGGTTGAAATTGCCCGTACCTTGGGCGTAAGCGACCTGTTGATTGGCCTTACCATCGTTGCCGTGGGGACGTCACTTCCTGAACTGGCAAGTTCCATTGCTGCAGCCCGCAAGGGCGAATCCGATCTCGCTTTAGGAAACATCGTAGGATCCAACCTGTTCAACACCTTGATGGTGGTGGGTATTGCTGCCGTCATCGACCCCATGGATGCCGTGTCGCCCGGGATTTTGTATCGAGACATGCCCCTGATGACGCTCCTTACGGTTCTGCTGCTCCTGTTTGGGCTTCCTGTGCGCAAGGTGAACGGTGTCCGTACTGGCCGTATCAATCGGATTGAAGGTGCTGTCTTCTTGGCGTTCTACATTTCTTACCTGGTTTACCTGGTCCTTGAGGCCACTGGAAAGATCTAAACAAGCCGTTTTGTAACTTGGAGGGGAGACTATGGGAAAAATTCTTCTCAAGTCCGTATTGATGCAAAATGCAGGCGAACCACCTGCCCGCAAGGATGTTCTCATTGACGGGAATGTCTTCTCCAAGATTGTGGATGTATCTACGCCCGAAATGGCGAATGGCGCAGAAATCATCGACTGCAAGAACTTAGCCCTGGTGCCCGCCTTTTACAATGGCCACACCCATGCGGCCATGAGCCTTTTGCGGGGTTACGCCGACGATATGGAACTTTCCAAGTGGCTGAACGAATACATTTGGCCCTTCGAGGCAAAGCTTACGGACAGGGACATCGAAATCGGGAGCCGCCTTGCAGTGCTGGAGATGATCAAGTCCGGCACGGTATTCTTTTCGGACATGTACTGGCACCGTGAACTGACCATGAAGGTGGTGGAGGAGATGGGAATCCGGGCAAGCATCGGCGTTACCATCTCCGACATGTTGGTTTCTCCGGAAGGACTCAAGGCGAATTTTGATTTTTTGGCAAAGCATACCGGCGAATCGGAACGGATAAAGCTTGCCGTAATGCCCCATTCCATCTACATCGTAAGCGAACAATACCTGCGGCGCAGCATGGAAATGGCCGAAAAAGAGAACTACCCGCTGCATATTCATTTGTCCGAAACGGAGAAAGAAGTCCGGGATTGCTTGGAACAGCATGGCTGTACTCCCGTAGAATACCTGCAACGGATTGGTTGCCTGAACAGTCGCGTGCAGGCGGCCCATTGCGTCCATTTTTCCGAAAAGGATATGGAAATCTTTGCCCAGTCCGGAGCGTCGGCTATTTTGAACCCTAATTCGAACCTGAAGCTTTCTAGCGGCATTCCTTCCATTGTCAAGATGATGGATCGACGAATTCCCCTAGGTCTTGGTACAGATGGAGATTCTTCCAACAACAACCTGGACATGCACGAAGAGATGAAGCTTGCCGCACTTCTGGCGAAAGTCCAGGGCGGGGCAGAAACGCTCCCTGCTCCGGAAGCCCTGAAGATGGCGAGCGCCAATGTGGCCCAGGTAAACGGTATAAATGCAGGGGTTATTGCCGAAGGCAAGCTCGCCGACGGAATATTGGTCCGGCTCGACAACGAGCGGATGGTGCCCTGTTTTGACCTGATTAGCAACTGGGTCTATTCAGCGGACTCCAGATGTATTGATTCCGTGCTATGCAACGGCAAGTTCGTAATGCGTGGCGGCCACGTAGATGGCGAAGAGGACATTGTCCGTGAAGCAGGGGAGTGCGCCCTGCGCCTTGCCGGGCGGTAGAGCCCTTTATTCTGCACTTGCTGCTTTATCTGAAACTTTTTCGGCAGTTTCTTTCGTTGTTCCGGTTGCTTTATCTGTAACCTTTCCTGCTGCACTCTTTGCTGCATCGGTGGTGTTTTCTACAGCCTTGACGGCTGCGTCCTTGGCCGCCTTCTTTGCATTTTCAACTGCCTTTTCGGCTTCTTTCTCGGCGGCTTCCTTGGCGGCGTCTACGGCGGAATCAGCCATTTCGGTAGCCTTCTTTTCGGCCATGTCGATGATGTCCACTTCTTCAGAGGAGATTCCCATGGTCTCAAGACTCCACCGGTAGGCACTGTACGAAAGGGCGTTGTTGCGGGCTTCTTTCAAGTCGCCGGAGGCGGGAATCAGGTGGATGACGGAGAGGAACAAGAAACAGATGATAAGGGCCTTGGCAATCCCGAACAAGGCTCCGAGAAGCCGGTTTGCGCCGCTGATGGCGGAATCCTTTACCGCATTGTTGACAATGTGGCCTATGAAAGAGAACAGCAAGAAGGGGACCAGGAAACCGACACAGATGCAGATAATCTTTACGGTAAATCCGCTGATGTCCAGGTTACTTGCGACAAAGTCGCCGATGAAGCCTGTGGCAAAATAGGCGCCAAGCAAGGCCGAAATCCAGGCGAACAGTTTGAAGATGCTTTTGAGAAAACCGCGCCACAGCCCGAGCAGGGCGAATAGTGCGATAATGACGCAACAGACAATATCAATCCAGACCATTTATAAATCTCGACTTATAGGAAATGAACAAGTATCCAGAGGGTTGCCACTACGATTGCTCCTAAGATGACACCTGCAATAAAGAATTTCTTAGACCTGTCGGGGACGATTTGCGGCTCTACCAGGGATTCCTTGCCGTTGAGGGTGGCAAGGACCCATTCGGCCAGGTACGGCTCCATGTGTCTGGGGTAGCCCTTCATGATTTTGGACAAGTCGTCTGCGGCGTCTGCGGCAGAGAGGTAGCGCTTTGAAGGGTTCTTGGCCAAAAGCTTGAGGATGACTTTTATCAGTGCCTTGGGAGTCCCCTTGGGGAAAGCTTCCGCCTTGATGCGGAGCTTCTGGATGCGCTTGAATGTCTTGGAGAGGTTCTCTCCGCGGAAAACGTTTTCGCCCAGGAGCATTTCGGCTCCGATGATACCCATGCTGAACAGGTCCGAAAGGGGAGTGGCGTCTTCGTTCAGGGTCTGCTCCGGACTCATGTAGGCACCGGTCCCGATTTGGGAACCTGCAACTGTGAGCGTCAGGTCGTCTTCGTTCTCTTTTTCGGCGTGGGCGACGCCAAAGTCCAGCAGGCGGATGCGACCGTCCTTGTCAATCATCAGGTTTGCAGGCTTCAGGTCCCTGTGGACAATGCCGTAGCGGTGCACCTCGCTTAAGGCTGTGAGAATCTCGTACAAGATGGAAAGCACCACCCAGAGAGGGGGTTGCTTGCAGCAGTCCAAAAGTTCCCGTAGGCTCTTGCCCTCTACGAATTCCATGGACAGCGAAAGCTGGCCGTCGCTTTCTTTCCAGAGGGCGTAAGGCTGGATGATGGCCGGGTGGTTCAGGTGGGCGAGAATTTTCGCTTCCCGCTCGAAACGCAAAATGAAATCGTCTTGGTTCAAGAGAACCTGGCGCATCTGCTTGACCACCACCATGCGGTCGAGAGACGGGTCGTGGCAGAGCCACACGTTTCCCATGGCTCCGTGTCCCAGCATTTGTGTGGGCGTGTAGCCACCGATTTTCTTGGGGAGTTTAGTCTTTGCTTCGGCCATGGTTCTAAAGATAATATAAGTTCATGAGAATATGTGAAATAAGTAACGAGTTATCAGTCTTCAGTACAAAATTTGGCGCCAAAGGCGCGACTATAAGAACTCGCAACTCATTACTCGCAACTCATTACTCACCACTCACAACTCAAAACTCACCACTTACTTCTTGTCGCTCAGGTAAATGCTCTGGTGCTTGGTTTTGGGGCTCGGGTTCGGGTAGTCCAGAATGTAGTGGAGCCCGCGGGATTCGTGCCTGCGGAGCGCTGCGATGAGGATCATCTTCGATACCTGAAGGGCGTTCTGGAATTCCAAGAAATGGATGTTCTCCGTTTCCTTGTTTTTGATGGCGGCTTGCAGGTCGGCTTCCAGTTCTTCGATGACTTTCAGCCCCTGGTTCAGGCCCGCTACCGTGCGGACGATTCCGCAGTGGGTCCACATCATGTCTTGCAGAATCTTGCGGCGCTTCTTCCAGTAGGAAGCCTTCGCGAAACTGATGAATTGTTTTTTGCCCTTGGTCGGAACCGTCAGCTTGCTTTTCAGAAGACCGCTTTTCTGGATGTCATCGACGGCCCGGAGCGCAAAAACCACGCTTTCCAGCAGGGAGTTGGAGGCGAGTCGGTTTGCCCCGTGGACGCCCGTGGCGGCGACTTCGCCGCAGGCGTACAGGCCCTTGATTTCGGTACGGGACCAGGTGTCCACCAGTACGCCTCCGCACATGTAATGTGCCGCGGGCACCACGGGAATCCATTCCTTGGTGATGTCGATGCCTGCTTCCAGGCACTTGGCGTAGATGTTCGGGAAATGGCTCTTGATGTCCTTGGGTGTGCGACCGCTCAGGTCAATGTACATGTGGGGCTTCCCCAGGCGCTGCATCTCGCTATGGATGGCGCGGGCAACGATGTCCCGGGGTGCAAGAGAATGGAGCGGGTGCACCTGGTTCATGAACTCTTCGCCCTTGTCGTTCTTCAGGATTCCGCCGAACCCGCGGACCGCTTCCGAAATCAAGAAGGGTTTCTTGAGTTTCGGTGCATAGAGGCTTGTGGGGTGGAACTGCATGAACTCGATGTCTTGCAGGGCGGCACCTGCACGGGCGGCGATGGCCATGCCGTCACCGCAGCTGTCCGGCGGGCAGACGGTGTATTGCCAGATGCGGCCAGCACCGCCTGTAGAAAGGATGGTGGCCTTGGCGTAAATCTTTTCGATTTCGCCGGTCTTCTGGTGGATGATTTCGGCACCGATGCACTGTTTGGCCTTGCCCGTGCCTTTGCAAATCAAGTCCTTGATGTAGCAGTTTTCCAGGTAGTCGATGTTCTTCTGCTTGTGGAGCTCGGCCAAGAGGGCTCGCATAATCTCCTTGCCGGTAAGGTCTGCGGCATGCAATATGCGGTGGTGGCTGTGGCCACCTTCCAGGTGCAGGTCGAACTGGGTCTTGTCCGTGGGGCTCGGGGTAAAGAGCACGCCCCATTTCACCAGCTGCTTGATGGTGGCAGGCCCGCTCTTGGTGAGGATGTTCACGGGTTCTTTTTTGCAGAGGCCGGCACCCGCTTCCAGGGTATCCGCGATATGGAATTCGAACTTGTCCGTCTTTTCGGTGACGGTGGCGATGCCCCCCTGGGCGTAGTTGGAGGAACCATCGGGCTTTGCTCCTTTGGTGAGGATAACTACGGAAAGGCCCTTTTCGGCGGCATGCAGGGCGGCGGAAAGGCCCGAAATCCCTGCTCCAAGTACTAGAATGTCGTACATCTGAACTCCATGACGAAACGCCCCCGATTTTTGGGGGATAGACAATAGATAGCAATTTTGGGGCTATACGGCTATATTTGTACAGTTTTTAACAGAAACCCGTGTTTTTTTTGCTAAATTTTCGCCCGTCAAAATTATTTATGGAGTCATCTCTATGTTAACGTGGATTAATGAAAAGGCCAAGTGGGTCATTGTCATTTTTGCTGCCGGTATTGTCGTGGGCCTTCTGGCCATGGACCGCGTGCCCAACACGAACCAGAGCTACCCGGTGGCTATCGTGAATGACCACAAGGTCTCCTATGGTGAATTCGACACCCGCATCAAGAGGATCGTGCAGAACCAGTACCAGGGCCAGCATCTCGAAGACGAACAGTATGCCCAGCTCCGTTCCGAAGTGTTCCGCTCCTTTGTGCGTCAGGTCATGATGGAAGGCATCTACGAAGACGCCGAGCTGCGTGCTTCTGTGGCCGAACTCAAGAGCGAATTCAAGAACAATCCCGATGCCATCCGCGCCCGTCTGGTGCAAGAGGCCCAGAGCCGTCTGTATGCCATCCAGCAGCAGGCTACCTCCCAAGAAGACCTGATGCAGCGTTCCCAGGCCTACATCGCCTCTCTCCCCAAGTTCCTGGTGGACACCAACTTCAACAAGGCCGAATTCGACGCCTGGCTCGAGACTCCCCAGGCTTTCCAGTGGGGCGTGATGCTCCAGTTCGAAGAAGACCTGAAGAACGCCACCATTCCTTCCCGTCAACTGCAGGTGCTGGTCGGGGCTTCGGTGCACCCCACCTCTCTTGAATCCAAATGGAACGTGGACCGCCGCATGACGGATTACGACATGGACGTGGCATACGTCAATGCAAACGACTTTGCCGTTGAAGAAGCCACTATCGACAGCGCCATGGTCAAGGGCTATTTCAACGCCCATGTAGACAGCTTCTTTGTAGAAAAGGACGAGGTCCTCTTTGATTACGTGAAGCTTCCGGTGGCCGCTACCGACGCCGATGACGAACGCATCCGCGAATACGCCATGACGCTTTACTACCAGCTTTCCGATACCTCTTCTACCGCCAACTTCGAAGACATGGCCCGCATTTCTTCCGAAGATCCGGGCAGCGCCGAAAACGGCGGCATGCTCTCTCAAGAAGCCGGTCACGGCGCCTTTGTCGAGGAATTCGAGAAGGCCGCCCTGGCCCTGGATTCCGGTGCTATTTCTGAACCGGTCAAGACCCGCTTCGGCTACCACATCATCAAGAGCTACGGCAAGACTACTGACTCTACCGGTGCAGTTTCCGCCAAGGTGGGCCATATCCTCCTGGTGGTGAACGCCTCTTCCGAAACTGTAGATAGCCTCGAAAACGTTCTCTCCGGAATCAAGACCGACATGGCCGCCGGCAAGTCCTTTGCCGATGCCGCTAAGGATCGTAACCTTACGGTGGAACGCTCCGAATGGGTTGGCCCCGGCGACAACATTGCTGCCCTCGGCTACCTGAAGGGACTGACTTCCTTTGCCTGGCCCAACGAAAATCTTTCCGAAGACGTGGGCGATGTCTCTCCGGTTCTCAAGAACAACCAGTGGGTTGTGGTGGCCACCAAGGCCAAGGAGCTCAAGGCCGGCGAACGTGACGTGAGCGTTTACTACGACGCAATCAAGAAGAACCTGCTCAAGAAGAAGAGTGCTTCCGCTGCAGCCGCCTACCTGACCTCCATGGCCGACAAGGTGAAGGCCTGGGCTCCTGCTGATTCTGCCGCCGACTCTACGGCAGCCAATGCTCCTGCCGAAATCGAGAAGGTAAAGATTGAATCCAAGAGCGCTTCTGTGGAAGGTTTCATTCCTGGCTTCGGCTATGCCAACCCGAATGTGGCCAAGGTGCTCAAGAACCAGAAAGAAGGCGAATGGGGCCCTGTGGTGGAAACCGACAACGGTGCCGTGATGATCAAGGTCAAGTCCAAGAAGGCTGTGGACCAGGCCGCTCTCGAAACCGCCATCAAGGACGATAAGGACAACGCCGCCCGCTTCACTTCTATGACGGCTTTCAGCCAGTACGTGGGTGATCTGGAAAAGGCTACGCCTGTGGTGAACAACCTGGACCTGTTCTACAAGGACTAAGAGGCACCGGGAGAGTTTTAGGGAGGGCTGTGGCCCTCCCTATTCATTTAGGGAAATATGCGTGAGGCAAGTTGTACTGCCTCACGCCCACGATTGTATCCGCAGAAGTCTTGTACATAATTGCCTAGCGGATACAGTCGTGTAAGGAGGGTTTTAGGGAGGGCGGAAGCCCTCCCTATTTGTAAAACGTATAAATAAAAAAACGGCACATCAAAAGATGTGTCGTTTTTTGTTTATACCCCCAAGCGGACTCGAACCGCTGTTGCGGGAATGAGAATCCCGAGTCCTGGGCCACTAGACGATGGGGGCGAGCGAACCAAATATATAAAAATCCGCCCAGATTTAAAGGCTCCGGGCGGAATCTTTTTGAGTTTTTTTGAAAAGGCCTGCTAGACCATGGCGGCGCTGAAATCCGCCTTGGTGCAGAGGGTTTCCTTTCCTTCGGCATCAACGGTATAGAGCTCGCCGCTGTACTTGAAAATGCCGTGGCGGGCCATGACCAGCTTGGCCTTCAAAACGATTTCGGCAGGGGGGATTACCGGTGCGCGGAAACGGCAGTTTTCTACGCCCATAAAGGCGGGTCGCTTGCCCGTAGTTTCCGCTTCGCGGCCGATCATGGTCAAGAGCGTTGCCGCCTGGGCCATGGATTCAATCTGGATGACGCCGGGGAGCACGGGGTTTCCGGGGAAATGCCCCTTCAGGAATCCTTCTTCGCCGGTCAGGTGCCACTTGCCTACGATTTCCATGTTCTCGGCGTCGAGGCTGAGGATTTCGTCAACGAAGGCGAAGGGCGCCTTCTGCGGCAAGATATTGTGGACTGTGTCGGCCTCGTAGAGGATTCCGTCTTTGTTTGATTTGGGTAATGATTCGAGTAGGGACATTTTTTCTCCGTGTACGTCATTCCGGGCTTGACCCGGAATCTGGTTTGTTTAAAGCTTAAGTGTTGAAAGACGGGTGTGTTCCACCTGGTCGAACTCATCCTGAATTTCCTTGCTGGGGGCCTTGGTGCAGAGGCTCACGACGACAATCGTCAGGAACGAAAGCACGAAGCCGGGCACCAGTTCGTAAATCTGGAAGATTTCAGCAGGGAAGCTGGAAAGGTAGAACTTCCATACGAAGGTGGTGATGCCGCCCACCAGCATGCCGGCGATGGCGGCGGGGAGGGTGGTACGCTTCCAGAAGAGGGCGAGGAGCATAATCGGGCCGAAGGTGGCGCCAAATCCACCCCAGGCGAAGCTCACCAGGCTCATGACCACATCCAAGAAACTCTTGCCGTGCCTCACTCCGTCGGCACTGGGAGCGCCCTGCATGGCCACGATGACGGCGATAACGGTGATAAGCACCACCACGCCACGGCTGACCCACATGACTTCTTTGTTAGATGCGTTCTTGCGGAACAGGTGCTTGTAAAGGTCGTTACTGAAGGCAGAAGCGGAAACAAGCAGCTGGGAGTCGGCGGTACTCATGATGGCGGCAAGGATGGCGGCCATCAAGATGGCGGCAATGGCCGGGTGGCAGAGAACCTGGCAGAGGATCATGAAAATGCGTTCCGGGTCGTCCACCTTGATGCCGTGGGCTTCCACGTAGTAGCGGCCAAGTATTGCGATCATGATGGCGGCACCGAGGCAGATGGTGACCCAGGTCATGGCGACACGGCGCGAGAACTTGATGTCTTCGGCGTTCTTGATGCTCATGAAGCGCACCAGAATGTGGGGCATGCCGAAGTAGCCGAGGCCCCAGGCGAGGCTAGAAATCAACGCGATAAGCCCGATGGACTTGCCGGTGGTGGCGTTGGTGAATAGGCTCATCAGGTAGGGGTTCTGGGCATTGACGGCGTCCATGGTAGAGGCAAAACCGCCAGAGCCGCTCATGATAATCAGGGGGATGGCGACCACGGCCACAAGCATCATCATGGCCTGGATAAAGTCGGTCCAGCACACGGCAAAGAAGCCGCCCATGAAGGTGTAGCTCACCACCACCACGGCTCCAAGAATCAGGCCCGTGGTGTAGTTCATGCCGAAGATAGTGCTGAACAGTTTTGCGCTAGCCACAAAGCCCGATACCGTATAGAACAGGAAGAAGGCGAGAATGAATATGGAGGCAATCACGCGGATGATGCCCTTGTTGTCGCGGAAACGGTTGGAGAAAAAGTCGGGAAGGGTGATGGAGTCGCCGCAGAAGTGGCTGTACTTGCGGAGGCGCTTGCCTACGATTTTCCAGTTGAAATAGGTGCCGATGACAAGGCCGATACCGATCCAGGCTTCGGAGAACCCGCTCACGAACACGGCACCGGGGAGCCCCATCAGGAGCCAGCCGCTCATGTCGGAGGCCTGGGCGGACATGGCCACCACCCACTTGTTCATACCACGGTTGCCCAGGTAGTAGGCGT
The DNA here is from genome assembly GCA_002382975.1 of Fibrobacter sp. UBA4223. GTDB lineage: Bacteria > Fibrobacterota > Fibrobacteria > Fibrobacterales > Fibrobacteraceae > Fibrobacter. Next base: position 25,759 of record DFTB01000013.1, on the reverse strand, counting down.
TCAGGCTGTTGGCCTTTTTGGAAAAGTAAAAACCGATGCCGAGCATCATCAACAGGTACAGGATAAAAACGGTAATGACCATTTGAAGTCGTACTCCTTTTGTTTTCTTCAAAATTAAAAATTTTCGGCGGATTCTTTATTTATATTCTGGTCAAATTGGAAAAATGCCGATGAAATATGGTGAAATTGTCCAGGGCGAGTTCTTGGAGCGGCCGAACCGCTTTATCGCCCACGTGAAAATAGACGGCAAAAAGACGGTGGTCCACGTGAAGAACACGGGACGCTGTCGTGAACTGTTGCAGCCAGGCGTAAAAGTTTTTCTGGAAAAGTCAAAAAATCCGGAACGCAAGACGCCCTACGATCTGGTGACGGTGGAAAAGGTCACTCCCCGCGGGAAAATCCTGGTGAACATGGACAGCCAGGCTCCCAACAAGGTGGCCGCCGAATGGATTCGTTCCAGCCGGGAACGCTTTCCGGAGATTACCTTCCTAAAGCCGGAATACACCTTCGGGAATTCCCGCTTCGACTTTTACATCGAATATCGGGGAGCGGGGAAGACCAGGGCGCAGAAAGCGCAGCTCCACAAGATGTTCCTGGAAGTGAAGGGCGTGACTCTGGAATACGACGGTTCTGCCTCTTTCCCTGACGCTCCGACGGAGCGGGGCGTCAAGCACCTGCGGGAGCTGACCCGCATTCTTGGGACCCGAACATCTGCAGACGACGGAACACCTTACGAATGCGGCGTGCTGTTTCTGGTCCAGATGAAGGGCTGCTACCGCTTTGGACCCGACGAAAAAATCCATCCGGAGTTCGCGGGAGCCCTGCGGGATGCCCGAGACGCAGGTGTGGAAATCTTCGTGGTGGACTGCAAGGTGACTCCGAAGACGGTTACCGCCGACAAGCCCGTGCCATTAGTGCTGTAGGTTGTGTAAACGTCATGGCGTGCCACGACACGCCATCTAGGTTCCGGCTCGTGGGCCGGAATGACGCAGATTTGTACGTCATGGCGGACCTGATCACAATAGCCACTTGCGGCTTGCCGCTTAGTGGATATGATCCTCGGCAACGGGGACGCCATCTAGGTTCCGGCTCGTGGGCCGGAATGACGCAGACTTGTACGTCATGGCGGACCTGATCCGCCATCTAGCAATTAAGCATCTTTTATCGTAAATCCACGCCTGAAATTCTCGATGAGGCAGCAACTAATGCTCACGTCGGTCTCGTATTCGGGAATGTCTTCGCGCCGGACCCACATAGCTTCGGATAGTTCCGCCTCTTGCATGTGGATGGTGTCGTCGCCGTCCAGTTCGGCGGTGAAACCTGCGATGAGCGAGTCGCTGAAAGGCCACGGCTGGCTCCCGAAATAGCGGACGTTTTTCACACGAAGGCCCGCCTCTTCCAGAACCTCCCGGTGTACCGCCTGTTCCAGGCTTTCTCCGATTTCCACGAATCCCGAAATCAAGAAAAGTCTCGGGTTCGGGTTGTCGATGTTGTGGGCCATCAGGAGCTTGTCACCGTTGTGCACGGCCACAATCACAACTGGTGAGATTCGCGGGTACACGACGTTCCCGCATTTTGGGCAAACCATGGAACGCTCTTTTTCACCGCGGGCCATTTCCCTTCCGCAGCGGCCACAGAACCTGTTCAGGGATTCCCAGTGGGCGAGGTGGGTGGCCGTAGCCCCACCCAAGCGTTCTACGGGATTCATGTTGCGGAAGGTCCGGCTGACCATGTATTCGTAACCCGCGGGTGCGTCACCGCAGGCAACACTGTCATCCAAAAAGAACGCCGTCTCGTCGATACTGAAAAGGTAATGACCTTCAAAATTTCCGAGGCTCTTGCCTTCAAGTTCTAGTAGTTCGCCTACGCGAGGAATGGTGTAGGTGGCGCCCTTCTTCAATAAGGTTTTTGCTCCGTCATACCGAATGACGTAATCGGTCAATTTCGGATCGCAGATCTTGAATTCGTTATTGAGCTTGTGGGGGAGTATTTCGTGGATCATTCAATTGTCTCTTTTTGCGGAAACAATATAGTCAAAAAAAAGAACCCGCATTGGTGCTGCGGGTTAGTGTTTTATGGATCAGCTGGCTTCAACTCTACGCACATTTTTTTGCTTGTGTCATATTTCGCACATTCTGATTTGTCAATGGTTATTGAACCGTTGTTCTTGCAATAGCCATTACCCTTATAATCGGTACAATAAGTAATCTTTTCCGGCAGTTTGCTCATGTCAAAATCATTGCCATTCTGGTCTTTGATGATGTTGTTCTGAGGGGTGCCTCCAAGGCTTCCTCCGTTATCGCCGGAGCTTTCGGCGTTATTATTTTCTGGATCTGTGTTCGTTCCGGTCCCACTGCCAGTTCCGCCACCGGAACCGCCTCCTCCGTTTCCGCCTGAGCCGACATCTCCGCCTTGTCCGCCGCTTGTGCTTGTAGGTGTGCTGGAGGTGCTGCTACCTGCGTTTGCGTTGCTGCTTTGACTTGTGCTGCTTGCTCCGCTGGCGCTGCTGGAGGCACTAGATTTGGACTGGTTGCACATCTGGTCATGAATTTGCTTTTTACGGTCGGCGTTGCCGTCGCCATCCATGTCTACAACGGTGAGCCCGGAACTATTTGCTTTTCCCTTATTTGCAAACATGTTGCATTCTACAACGAAAACCCAGCCTTTTGCCTGCTTGCTGCATGGGTCGCTATTGTTCCCGTTCCCATTTCCGCCTTTTTTCAAGTCATCGCATTTCTTTTGGATCTCTTCCTGGTTAGATCCGCTGGAACCACCAGAGGCGCTTGTGGGATCGCTCTCACTGGAATTGGAACTGTCGACGGTCTCAGGGTCGTCGGTCGGCGTAGAATTGGATGCGCTTGATTTAGGAGTAGATGCTTGAGCCGTAGCTTCGCAGGCTCCGGCAGGGACTGCCCGGACATCCCAGTTGTGAGTCAGGTAAGTGCACCCCAGTCCGGAGACGATATGGTTGTAACTAAGGCTTTTGTTTTCGACGGGGTCGATGGTCACCGTCCACACACTGTTCATTTCACATAGGTTCAGTTTTTCCAAGTTGAAAGCCTGCCAGCCCACGACACCGTTGTCGGCAACATCAATGTTGATTTCTCCGACAATACAGCCCTCATATTTGAAATAATTGCTGGTGCCGTTTCCTGGAGGGGTATAGCCGATAAGGTCCCAGCTGGCTATGGCCGTTTTTTCAGACAGGAAAGCATCTTGTAACTTGGTATACGTGGCTGCAGCAATGGGCACTTCCGAGGCTTTGGCCTTGGCAATGTATCCGAATAGTTTTGGCACCGCAACGGCTGCAAGGACACCCATGACAATGACCACCACCATGACTTCAATGAGTGTAAACCCTTTTTTTATCAAAAAAAAACTCGCAACGTTGTTAGATATACCCAATTTAAATATATATTGCCAGATTGGTAGATGCAACAAAAAGGTTATTCCAATTTGGAATAACCTATTTAGAAATAGGCTTATTGACAGCAGAAACAACAACCGCTATGGTTGCTTTGGCTGCAATGACTTTTATCCTTATCTTTTCCGCTCTTTCCTCGGTTACACTGTCCATCATTTGAACATGGTGTCCCGTCTCTACAGACCCCGTCTTGCGAAGGCGAAGATTGGGTCTGTTCTTCTGGTTGTTGTTCCGGTTGTTGCTGTTGTGGCTCGGGGTCGCTGCTTGCTTGCTGGGTGTTGCCGGAGCTGCCTTCACATTCGTCACTGATGCTCGATACGGCCCAGTTCACGGTGAGCATGCCGCAATCTGCGGAGCTGACCAGGTTGGTGTAGCTTAGGTTGCGCTCTGCCACGGCTGAAACCTGGACGGCCCAGGTTCCGTTGTTCCCGCTACACTGGTTGAGGGTGTTGCGGTTGGTCGCTTTCCAGCCAATAACCGTCAGTTCTTCGCCTGTGAAGGGGGTGTCTTCCTCTAGGCAACCGCTGTATTGGAACTCCTTGGATACCCCGTTGGTACCCGGAGCATTGTATCCGATGTTTTTCCAACTTCCGATGATGGTCTTTTCGCTCTGGTAGGCTTCTTGAAGGTGTACGTATGTTCCTGCCGCTGTGGGGACCTCGCTAGCCTTCGCCTTGGCGATCATTCCGAAAAGCTTTGGCACGCCAACGGCCGCCAACACGCCCATGATGACGATGACCACCATTATTTCGATGAGGGTGAAGCCTTTTTTCATAAAATCCCTTGATCCCGATGAATACGATGAATATAGTTTATTTGCATTAGTTTGTGCTTGTTTTAAAGCGAAATGTACAAAAAAAGTACGAAAAACTTACATTTGTGCAAAATTTGGCGTTTTTAGGCAAATTTTGCCCTTTTTTGAGAATGTTGCACCTGTCCTGGTTTTACATTACCTACATTTGGCCTAAAGTTTCCTGTGCCCTGAAAAGCCCATGCTGTCGCCCTACTGGGTGGCCCGCAAGGAGAGAACCCCGTGAAAGCCGGGGGCGGTCGCGCCGCTGTAAGGGAGGACGAAACCGGCATGAACCAATGCACGAGCTGTCGTGTGTGAAGGAACCGGAAGTAGATTGAGCCCCGAGCCAGAAGAACTGTGGGAAACGCTTTGTTGAGGAACGATGCGAACGACATCTTTCTGCAAGGCCGCATACGCTGCGGCTCTTTGGTGCTGTGCTGCTACGGGTTTTGCCGTTGCTCACGTGCCTGATGCAGCCCCGGTCCAGGACCTCGGGGTGTCCGAGGTGTCCGATGCCGACGGGTACAAGCCTACAACAAGTGCCAATTATACAGAAATTACCTCCGATGCTTGGGAGGGCAAGGCTCTGTCGGCGGCAGACCTTCTCTCGACGCTGCCCGGAATCCAGGCCTACAAGCAGGGCGGGCTGGGCAGTTTCCAGACGGTTTCTATCCGCGGGATTGCGGCCCGGAACATTCTGATTTGCGTGGACGGCGTGCCGCTGAACGATGCCAGCGGCGGGGCGGTGAACCTGGGATCCATCGACCTGAACCAGATGGAAAAGGTGGAGGTTTACAAGAACAACGTTCCTGTAAAATTTGGCGTGTCCGGTGTCGGCGGGGCTATCAACTTTGTGACCAAGAACGCCGTCAAGAAGGGCGGTAGGGTCCTTGCCGCCTACGGGAACCACAACACCTGGGAGGGCTCGTTCCAGGTGGCGACACCGGTAACCGACAGCATCATGTTCGCTTCTTCTTTTGCCACAAGGCATTCAGACAACGACTACGAATATACCAACCGGAACGGAACCCAGTACAACGACGAAGACGACTACACCGCCACCCGCGAAAACGCCGAGTTCACCGATGTCTCCGGGAATGTCCAGTTCCGCATGCTTCACGGGAACGGGTATTTTTCCACATTGGCGGTAACGGCAACCCATGCCGAAAGCGGAAACCCCGGCAAGGAAGAACAACAGACCAAGGTGGCGAAGTTCTTGGGTCAGTCGGCATTGGTCCGTTATGGATTTGAATCGGTAGGTTATTTCGATGAAACCCTGTTCTTGAACGGGGGCGTTTCTGCCCGTTTTGACAAGAATGTTTCCAGTACCTATTACCCGCTGGACCATATTGGTTACAGCAATAGCAGGTATATCGAGTATGGTGCGGCAGTTTACAAGGTTGTTCCCGAAATTACAGCGGAATGGACACCTGTGGAACTCCTTGTCGGGTCTATGAGGCTGGCAGGGGAGTGGGAACGCGCTGAGGCCCGCGGGGATTCCAAGGATTGGGCCATGGACAGGTTCACTTTCCTTGGTTCTGGGGATCTCTATTATCAGATATTCAAGTATGGAGGCTTTGGAACCGAAGGATCCGTACAATTGCTGAAGGATCATCTGGATAAGGGAGAGTTTATCCAACCTACGGGAACAAGGCGCTTGGAAGATGCCGAGGATAGGGACGCTACCGTTTCGGGTCGAATTTATTCTCGCCTGGGGGCAGCCGAGTCGCCCCTGACAGGAGAGGTTTCTATTGGTCGTTTTTACCAGCAGCCGGCATTGATGGAGCTTTACGGAAGTTATCCCGGAATACTTTCCAATCCGAATTTAAAACGGGAAAAGGCCACCAAGTTCGAGGCTTCTGGCCTATTCAGGTTACCAGGAGGCCATACTGATTTCAGGGCGACCTATTTTGAATCCCATATCGAAGACGGTATCTGCTGGGTTATCCTTGCGGAACTCTTGCGTGCCGAAAATGTGGGCCGTTCCCGTGTTCGTGGCGCGGAATTCGAACTGAACAGCACTCCTGCTAAATTTATGGATGTGGTTTTGAGAGCCACGTTCCAGAAAACGGAAGACCGGAGCCATTCCAATACATACCGAGGCAATATGCTTCCTGGCGAACCGGAGCGTTCCTATTTCGCCGAGACGACCTTTCACCTACCTTTGGGTTTTGATTTTGGCTGGGTATCGGAATGGAGGAGCGTGATTTATAGCGATCGCGCCAATCGTATGAATCAGCCTGCTGTGGCGACCCATCGGGCGAACCTGGCCTATAACCCTTTTGAAAAGACCCGTTTGACTTTTTCCGTAGATAACATTACCGACGAAAAATACCGAAATTTTTATACGCCTTTCCCGATGCCGGGAAGGGAATACAAGTTCACAATCATACAGGGGTTCTAGCCCCCTCGCTATACGGAGTGCATAGAGTTATGGCAAAGTATAGTGTAAAGCCAGAAAAGGACAAAACATGAATAAAAAACATAATGTCATTGCAAATATGCAAGGTGTCATTGCGAGCATGGCGAAACAATCTCTCGCCTGCATTGCTGTGGCCAGCCTTGCTTTTGGTCTCTCCGCTTGCGGCGATGACTCCAGTTCTGCCAGTTCCAACGAACCGGAAGTGTCCCTGACGGGCGTCTTCTTTGCTTCGGACTATACGACGGGTGAACTCCGTTGGATAGATAAGGAAGGCAAAGTTTCTGAAAAAAAACTTTCGTTCTACCAGGATTCCAGGGTGGCCGTCAACGGTGCTGACCTGTTTGTGATGGAAGGCCTGAGTAAGGACAATATCGTACTTGTTGATCCTGAAAAACTGGAAACCGATGGCGAAAAGGCTGTGGTTTGGCAGGTGTCGCTGGACGACGATACCAACCCCATTGACATGGCCTTTGACGGTGATAAGGCCTGGGTTGCCCTGCAGAATGCGGACTCCCTTATCCAGATTTCTACAAAGGACGGAAAGATCCTCAAGTCCATCAAGACGGGGACTTTCTCGAATGGAGAAGAAAAGTCGCCCTATGTTGCCGATATTGCTCTTGATGACGGCAAACTCTACGCGGTATTTGCCCGTTACGATGCCATGTGGATGTATCCGAATGGCCTTCTTGCCATTTACGATGCCTCTACCGGCGAATTGCAGGATACGATTCAGTTGCTGACCCATAATCCCAAGAATGTGATTGTTTCTGATGGAAACGTTTTTGTGGCGACTCAGGGCGATTACAATATGAACGGTGCAACCGATGCCGATGAAAATCGCGGACTTGAAAAGATTAACTTGGAAAAGAAAACCTCCAAGTTGTTTGTCTCTGGTAAGACTCTCGGTGGCGGCATTTATCAGCTTGCAGCAGAAGATGGCGTTGCCTATGCCTGTGTTCTCAAGACTTGGGGCGCCCAGTTGCTAGTCAAGATTGATTTGGCCACAGGCAAGACCGAAACCATCAAGGGTATTCCTGATCCTGAATTCGTAGCGGTGAAGGATGGTGTTGTCTATGCGGCTGACCGCACTTCTGAATCTGAAAAGCTCTATGTGGTGAAGGATGGCAAGGCGACGGCTCTTGACCAGCCTAAGGGCGCTATCGCTCCGTATAACATTGCCCTGTTCTAATTGACATATCACATTCATTTTTGAATTTAGCCTTGCGGGCAAGCCCCGCGGGGCTTTTTCTATATTTGGGGCGCTTATGGAAGACCTGAAAAAATACCTGGATTTGGCGGAACGCCTGGGCCGCGAGGCGGGGGAGCTTTGCATTCGCCTGCAGGGCGAATTGGGCGATGTGAAGTACAAGTCCGCAAAGGACGTGGTGACCATCGCCGACGTGGGTAGTGAAAAACTCATCGTGGAAGGAATCCGCAAGGCATTTCCTAGCCATTCCATCCGTACCGAAGAAATGGGCGTAGTAGAGGGTTCCGACCCGGACTTTCGCTGGATTATCGACCCGGTGGATGGAACAGTGAACTTTAGCCGTGGCATTCCCCTGTGGGGAATTTCCATCGCGCTCCATTACAAGGGTAAGCCCCTGGTGGCGGTGATAAACCTGCCTAAGCTTGGGGAGTTCTTTACGGCGACCCTCGGGGGCGGCACCTTCATGAACGGCAAGCGGGTCTGTGTGAGCAAGGAATCCAACCCGCTCCATGCTATCGTGAGCAACGGGGATTTTAATGTGGGCGTGGCGACAGAAATCAACGCCCGCAATTCCAAAAATTTTGCCCGGGAGGCGGAAGCCTTCGAGCGGGTCAAGTGCCTGGGTTCTGCAGTGGTGGAATCCTGCTTTGTGGCCTGCGGCCGCATTGACGGATTCGTGATGACCATGAGTTACCCCTGGGATATTGCTGCCGGAGCCCTGATGGTTACGGAAGCGGGTGGCATGGCCACCCATATCGACGGTACTCCCATGCAGTTCGTGGACGGCGAACAGGTGCTTTTCAGCAATGGCCTGATTCACGAAACCCTGGTAAAGACGGTCTCGTAGCGTATTGTAGGACTGTATCATGAAAATCCTGTTTACCGACCTGGACGGAACCCTGCTGGACGACAACAAGGATATTTCTGCAGAAGATTTGTCCGCCATCCGCAAGATGATAGAGGCCGGTCACAAGTTCGTGATGACCACGGGGCGGCCCTTGATCAGCGTCAAGAAGCTGGCCGAAAAGTATGGCTTTATGGAGGCCGGATTCTACCTGGTGAGTTTCAACGGCGGGCTCATTTACGATTGCGGGGCGAAAAAGCCTATCTTGACCCGGCGAATTTCCGTTGACGACGTGAAGTTCATTATGGATGCCGCTTTTAGTTTGGGAATGCACGCCCACACCTACGCCGGAGACCTGGTGGTTTCGGAACACGAGACGGAACAGCTCAAGACCTACTGCCGCCTGATGCAGATGGACTACGTGGTTGTAGATGATATCCGGGACTATTTTGCCGGAAAAACCGGATGCGATGCGGCTCCGACGGCACCCATAAATGTGGTGGTGAAGCCCCCTATCAAGGTGAACATCATTACGCCTTTCGACCATTCGAGCCTGGAAAGTTTCCGTGCCGAAATGCGCAAGACCACGGCGGGAAAACTGTTTGACGTGTTCAGCAAGCCTGAAATGCTGGAATTTTCGCACCTTCAGAGCAACAAGGGTGACGCGGTGCGCTTTATGGCGGATTTTTACGGAGTCCCGATGGGGGATACTATTGCCGTGGGCGACGAAGAGAACGACTGCCCCATGATCGAGGCTGCGGGCATTGGCGTTGCCATGGCAAATGCCTCGCAAGTGGTCAAGGATGCTGCCGATTATGTAACAGAACGGGACAACAACCACAGCGGAATCGCCGAAGTCATCGAAAAATTTGTAAAGTAGGGAGGAGGAATCTATGGAAGAAAAACAAACCTACCGCGAAGTAATGCCCGGGGAATTGCCCTGCGAAAAGCCGGATTGCGATGGCGTGATGGTTGTCGATCCGGACAACAGCTACAAACTCACCTGCGACAAATGCGGACACATAAAGGAGTGACATGAATGTGTCATCCTGAGCGGAGTGCGTAGCACGCAGTCGAAGGATCTAGATTCTTGATGATGAGTAATGATGGAGTAGTCCTTTTTTCGTCATTCTCGCGGAGGCGAGAATCTGCTTGAAAGGATAACTCATAGCTAAAATGTCTTACCAGAACTTGAAAATTGCTTACCCCGACCTCCCCGTCGTTGAACATCGGGAAGAGTTTTTCGAACTGCTCGAAAAACACCAGGTGGTGATTGTCAAGGCGGACACAGGTTCCGGAAAATCCACGCAGCTGCCGAAGTTCTTGCTGGAATGGTATTCCACGGTTCGTCATTCTCGCGAAGGCGAGAATCTCACTGATGCTGTTCGAGAAAGAGATCCCCGCCTCTGCGGGGATGACATGAGTGGTTTCAAAATCGGCGTTACGGAGCCTCGTCGGCTTGCAGCGATTTCTATTGCGGACCGCCTGCGCGAAGAACTCAAGGACGAAACGCTTGTTTCCACGAAAATCCGATTTTGGGAACAGGGCCAGAGCGACGCTCCCATCAAGGTGATGACGGATGGCATCCTGCTGCAGGAATTCCGCCGCGACAGGCTATTCCGGCAGTATTCGGCCATCGTGATTGACGAGGCGCATGAACGCTCGCTGAACATTGATATTCTGCTGGGCATTTTCAAGACGGTTCTGCAGGCCCGCCCCGAATTCAAGTTGATTGTGGCTTCCGCGACGCTGGATGCCAAGCTCTTCGAGGAATTTTACGACAACAGCTGCGTGCTCGAAGCCGAGGGAAGAACGTTCCCGGTGGATGTGGAGTATTATTTTAATTCGGAATTCGGATTTCGGAATTCGGAATTACGGGATGTTAGTGGGAAAGGAGACTCAGGGCTACTAGACGAGGCCCGCGATGCGATTCTCGACCTGGAAACGCGCCACCGCGATCACTTGCTCTGCTTTTTGCCGACGGAACGCGACATCCAGGATTTGGCGGGGGAGCTCGCGCATGAACTGGATTCTGCGACGTTCGATATTCTCCCGCTGTACGGGCGCATGAGCCCCGATGAACAGCGCCGCATTTTCAAGCATACGGAAAAGACCCGCGTGGTACTTGCCACAAACATTGCCGAGACTTCCCTCACGATTCCGGGAATTGCCTACGTGGTGGATACGGGTACGGCCCGCATTTCGCGCTACAACGCACAGTCTCGAATCCAGGGGCTACCCGTCGAGGACATCTCGAAGGCCAGTGCCCGGCAGCGCACGGGGCGTGCGGGGCGCGTAAAGCCGGGTGTCTGCATCCGCCTCTATTCTCCCGAGGATTTCGAGAAGCGGGACGAGTTTACGGAGCCGGAAATCCGGCGGAGCAATCTCGCGAACGTTGTGCTGCAGTTGCGCAGTCTCGGGCTGGAGCTGGAAAATTTTCCGTTCCTGCAACCGCCACCGAATTCGGCTTTCCGAGGGGCGTACAAGACCTTGTTTGAACTGGGAGCGCTTACCGCCGACAACGCCAGCGGGCAAGTGACCAAGCTCGGCCGCGAGATGACGCGCCTTCCCATGGACGTGGCACTCTCGGCGGTGCTCCTGCGGGCGCGAGATGCCGGCGTGTTGCAGCCTGCACTCATCGTCTGTTCGGCGCTCTCTATCCAGGACCCGCGTGTGGTGCCCAGCGAAGAGCCGGAACGCACCCGCATTCGCCAGCTGCACCGTAGGTTCGCAGGCCACAAGAGCGATTTCCTCACGTTCATCTGCATGTGGAATGCCTTCTGTGCTGAATGGGATGGCAAGACTTGGAATAAACTGCGCAAGTTCTGCGACAAGAACAGCCTGCATTTTTTGCGGTGCCGCGAATGGATTGATTTGTTCGAACAGTTCGGGCGCATCCTTGACGTGAAATTTGAGAATCGCGTGTGCCCGCTGGACAGTTTCCATCGGGATAACCTGCACATTGCGCTCCTTTCTGGATTTTTGGGCGGCATTGCGCTCCGCGATATCGAGAATGGCTGTTACCGCCTGGTGAGTGGCCGCGAGACCCACGTGTTCCCGGGCAGTGACCTTTACGGCAAGAGCGTGGAATGGCTCTTTAGCGCCGAGGTGCGGGAGACCAGCCGCATATTTTTGAACAAGACCGCCGAAATCAGGCCCGAATGGATTATGCGGGTGGCGGAACCTTTCTGTACACGCCGCTGGTATGCACCCACATGGAACCAGGAACGGGGTTTCGTGGAAGCGGTGGAGGAGGTGAGCTTCCGCGGGCTTGTGATTAGCCGTGGCCACCGGGTGGATTACGCCCGCGTGAATCCCGACGAATGTGCCGAGATATTCTGGCGCGAGGCCGTTGTGCTTGGCCAGATGGCGCGCCCCTTCGCGTTCATGACGCATAACGAGCGCGTTGTCGAGGACTTGCATGCGCTGGAGGCCCGCAAACGCCAATTCGGGCTAGCCCCGAGCGAAGATGCTTTGGTCGATTACTACACGCGCATCGCCCATCAGGTCAATTCTATCAAGACATTGAAGGACTACATTCGCGAACACACGGACCAGTTCCTGAAATTTGACGCGAAGTATTGGCTGGAGCAGAACGAGTTCGGAGGTCAGAATTCGGAATTCGGAATTGAATTGAAAAAAAACGGTGTGAAAATACCACTAACGAAAACTCCGAAATCTGAAATCAGAATTCCGAATTCTCTCGGCGGTTCTCTCGAGCATTTCCGCATCGAGGGTCTAGACGGTTCCAGCCGCATGGTGTCGGGCGAACTGGTGTTCGATGCGACCCGCGACTGCGACGGCATTACGCTGGACTTGCCTTACGACATGCTCCCGCAGGTGACGCCTGCGTCTCTTGCGCTTTCAATCCATCAATGGCGGGAATGGATGGCCCAGTCCGTCATCCGCGAAATGCCCAAGAATGCGAAAAAGCAGCTGGAAAATCGCCGCACCTTTATTGATGACGGCTTCTGCGACAAATTGAAGGCGAACCCGTACAAGGCTCCACTTTTGCTCCTGTACGAAGTCATCGCCGACATGAAACAGCTGGATTGCGATGTCCCGACGGTTACGCCCGAAAAGGAGAATCACCTGCGCCTGCATGTAAGGGTGGGTCAACATTCCTTCGATATCAATCCCGAGTGGGGGAGTTTCCGTCTTTTTGCGGCGGTGCGGCCTGTGGTAGAGTCCAACGGAACCGATTTTCCCTTGGACGGAATGCGTTTTGGGTGGCGACTCGGCGAAACGGCCCTGATGTCTCCCACAGAATCCGCCTTCTGGCAGTCCTTCCGCAAGCGTGTGGAAGGGAAACCTCTGCTAGATGGCGGATCAGAGTCCGCCATGACGACTATAACGGACCGCTTGAATATGCTTGAGACGGGCGGCCTCTATTCCGACGGTTTCAAGACGGCGCTCAAGTCTTGGGTTCTCAAGTCTCTTGCTGCCGACAACCTGGATGCGAACCACTGTGTACGCTTCTCGGGCCTGGAATTTTCCCGTGGCAAGAAGATTCGCGATTTCAAGAACCTGGCTGCTAGTACCCGCACCGAAGATGAAGAAACCCGCCTTGCCCTAGTGCGGGCTACCTACGAATCGGCCCTGCTTGGGGCGGATACCTTTGTGAAATTCTGGGATATCCTTCGGGATTTTTCGGTGGCCATGCGCCAGGGGGGCGACCATGCTCGAGATGCCGTCTCTGCGTTGACGGCCGGCCACAGGGATATTTTACGTATTTTGAAACTTTACGTTTCTGACGGTCCCGAAACCACGCTGTTTGAAAGGCTCTGTGCGCTTGGCGGCGCGGACAAGACGGCAGGAGATTGCTTCGCCCAAGGGGCTTGCAATGACAAGGTAAACCTTTCCGTCAAAGATCTCCGTGAAAAGTTCCGTCCATTCCTCAAGGCCCGCTACATCAAGGATCACGAACTCAAGAATGCCCGTGAAATCCTTTCCAAGATGGAGCGGATGCAACCGGACGACGCCGAATATCCTGTGCTTTACTTGCAGGCACGAGCCATGCTCGAGGACTTCGAAATACTCAAGTTCAAGCGTAAGGGCGACGATTCCGAAGAGGTTATCGAAGACGATGCCCTCGCCAAGCTGAAAAAGAGTTTCGGCCGTTTAAGATAAACGGCACAGGCCTATTCCCCCAGCACGTGCAGGAGCGTGTCGAGGAAAAGTTCGCCCGCCCGCGTGAACTGCTGGCCCCGCCGCCAAATGATGTACATGTTGGTGGTGAGCTCGGGCATGAGCGGCCTGAAGCACAGGCGCGAACTGCGGCTCGTATCCACCAAGCCGTCGAAAGTGAGCAGGTAGCCCGTGCCCTCTTTGGCAAGCACCGAACCGTTGTACGAAAGATCCAGCCCCACGATTACGTTCAGCTTCGAAATATCGTCGCCGAACCATTTCGGCAAATCCGCCACCATCGCCTGGCGCGACGCCAACAGCGGCTTGTCGAGCAAGTCCTTCGGCTCAATAAAATCCCGCTTGGCCAAAGGGTCGTCGCGACGCATCACCACGCCCCAGCGGTCCACCGAACGCACCGCAAGACAGTTGTACTTTTCCAAATCAACGTTGTCTACAACCACCGCGAAATCGAAAATGCCCTTGTCTAGCTTTTCCAGGGCGCGCTCGCTGTCGCCCGAATATAAGTTGTACTTAATCTTCGGATAGTCGTCCCGGAGAATCCCGATGCACTTCGAAAGAAAATTCACGTTCCGCGATTCCGCGCAGGCAATGGCAATTTCACCCACCACCTCGTCTTCCTTCAGCGACTTGAAATCCTGCACCGTCCTGTCGGCCATTGAAAGGATGTCCTCCGCACGCTCCCGCAAGAGTTCCCCCGCAGGCGTGAGCCGAATCGCGTAGTTCGTGCGCTCGAAAAGTTTCTCGCCCAGTTCCTCCTCCAACTCCTTGAGCTGGCGACTCACCGTCGGCTGCGTCACGCAAAGATTATCCGCCGCGCGCGAGACATTCCCCAACCGCGCCGCCTCCAGAAAATACCGTAAAACTCGAAGTTCCATACCCGAAAACTAATAAAATTCAAGCCCCGCAGGTATGAATTTGCAAAATAATGCCCGAAAGGAATAACTGATTGATTTGATGGTGGGGGAAGAATCCCCCTGGTTCGCACTTCGTTGCTCTCCACCCCCTCGCCTAAGGGGCTCCGCCCCCTAAAACCCCCGGCTTATCCCGCCCGCCCAAATGCCATACCCCAGTCATCCTGGAGCTGCAATGCGGCGATAGGATCCACTCTGCATCTCCTTTCCATACGTCATCCCCGCGATTTCTCTCGTCATCCCCGCGTCTTTTCTCGTCATCCTCGCGTAGGCGAGGATCTTCCTCTCGCATATTTATATATATTTCCCACTGACATAGCCCCTTTCCTTGCGGTCTGGGGCGCGAGTTCAACTTAGAGTTAGCTCTTATTCTCGAAGTGGAAATCTGGTAAATTTTCAAAATACACGAGAGTAAGACGAACACTCACACCCTTTCGGGCGTGGGTCGTTTGTGCTTATTGTGTATTAGGTTTACCAGAGCCTCCATTTCGGTAAGTGCATTCGACGCCACGCCTTTTTTACTCCTAAAAAATGCGCGTGAATAAGGGCAATTCACCCAAACGGCAACATTGGACCTGTTGCTGTTAGGTTTCACAATGGTCCGATAAAGGAGCCTGTTATGGCTGATTATGCAAACTTTCTTAAAGAAGTCGTAAGGAATTATGCTTGCAGAAAGCGAATCGAAGATATTGAGAGTTATCTCGCTAAGCGCCTGTTGCAAGAATTACATATAAAGTATTTAAAACCTCTGATTACGGAAGTTCCCGCGTTTAGGTCTCTTCCGCATCCTTTTGGAGGAGAAATGAGGAACTGGAGTGTCAATCCTGCGGCGGAAATGCTTGATGTGCATGATTTGGCTCAAAGCGTCCTTGATAACGGTAAAGACAGTTCTTTAGTTCAGCTGACGACATATCCCGGTCTGGGAAGTAGGCAATATCTCGATCCTTTCAATTATTACTATCTCAAGCCCATGGTTAAGGGGCATGAATACAAGCATTTCTTGGCCCATAGCCTCCCGTACAATCTTGCATACATTTACGGTCAGAAGGTGTATAATCATGCTAGGCAATCGGAACAGCAACTGTCCAGAAACGATATTGCCATGAAGATAAAGGCTTGGCTCGACTACAAGTATGATCCGGACTACTCCAGATTTGACTTCATGAAGGACCGTGTGGAAGACTTTGACGAATACTTGGATGACATGGAAAACGAAGAAAATATATATTATGGTTGTCCTAGCATTGAAGAGGAACTTTTCGATGATTACAAGATGTTCATTGACGAAATGGATCTTGAGTGAGGCTTTCTTGCTTGCACTCGCCGTGCATCCTGTCGTGAATCAAAAGGACTCGTCTGCTTGCTGCTATGCGGATGCGCAAAGCGAACGTTCCATCTTGCGCGATTCATCTTTGACAGACGAACAACGAAAAGTCCATTATCAAAAATTACGCTATCTAAGAGACGAAAAACGGAAGAACTCGGCTACGGACACCTCCAGTGTTCGTAACGACAATTCCGCGAGTCACAAAAAGCCTCAAAAATAGCGGTTGCCGTCCATTTTTGTCGTCCTCGCGATTTCTCTCGTCATCCCCGCGACTTTTATCGTCATCCTCGCGTAGGCGAGGATCTTCCTCTCGCATATTTATATATATTTCCCACAGACATAGCCCGTGACTTTTCAAGGTCCCTGAGCCTGCCGAAGGGCCGGCCCAACCTTGATAGAAGCCATGGACGACCGGAAAATTTGAGATTCGTCTCTTATTCTAGCTACTGAAATCTGGAACATTTCAATAGACCGCTAGGAGTAAGACGAACGCTCACGCCCGCATTGGGCGTGGGTCGTTTGTGCTTATATGCGGTCGGCTTGTTCCAGAGCCTCAGTAGCGTAAGCCTACGACTCCACGCCTTTTTTGTTTATGGAAATGTGTGGAATGTCATTCTGGAGCGAAGCCGCTAGGCGTAGCGATAGAATCCATTGCTTAATCATGGCTTAGAATGGAACGACTCTCGCAACGCTGGAGCCGCCATGGCCGATTTGGACAAGAGTAAGATTCAAGCCGTCGCACAGTACATCGACGAGGTTTCCAAGCAATTTTCTACGGGCAAGGCGACCGAACACAGTTACCGCCCCGCACTCGCGAAACTCCTTGGCGACTTGCTCCCCAAATTCACCATCACCAACGAACCGAGCCGCATCCAGTGCGGAGCTCCGGACTACATTATCGCGAAAGGGAAAGGTGCAACATCGATTCCTGTTGCCTTCGTAGAGGCTAAAGACATTGGCGATAGTGACCTGGATGGCAACCGCCAGCACAAGGAACAGTTCAACCGCTACAAGAACTCGCTAGACCATATCCTTTTCACGGATTACCTTGATTTTCATCTTTATGAAAACAGCGAATTTATCAATAGTATCCGAATTGCAGAAATCAAAGGAAATAAGATTGCGCTGATAGACACCAATGTCCCGATGTTTTTGGAAATGGTGGCGCACTTTGCGGAATCAACGCCGCAGAAGATAACGAGTTCTACGAAATTAGCGCAGATGATGGCCGCCAAGGCGCGCCTCCTTGCCGAAGTAATTGAAAAGACTCTCGAAACCGATAGCGAAAAGACGGGCGAACTGGCGGGACAATGGAAGTCTTTCCAGAAGGTGTTGATTCACGATTTGACGGAACGACAATTTGCCGATATTTACGCACAGACAATCTGCTATGGAATGTTTGCGGCAAGGCTCCATGACGACACTCCTGATACGTTCAGTCGAGAAGAAGCAGCCACGCTCATTCCCAAGACGAATCCGTTCTTGCGCAAGGTTTTCCAGAATGTCGCCGCATTCGATGTAGATACAAGCATCGCATGGATTGTTGATGACCTTGCCGAAACTTTCCGTGTGACGGACATGCCGAAGGTCATGAAGAATTTCGGAAAGGCTACGGGTCAAGCCGATCCGATGATTCATTTCTATGAAGATTTTCTGCGCTATTATGACCCCAAGCAGAAAAAGGCTTGCGGCGTTTATTACACGCCTGAACCCGTTGTCCACTTTATCGTCAATGCCGTTGATGAAATTCTGAAATCCCGATTCAATTTGAGTGATGGTCTTGCCGACACGAGCAAGGTGGCGATTCGCCAGAGTTCGAACCTATATACGGACAATCGCACCAAAGACCACAAGAGATACGAAACGCGGGAATACCATAAAGTTCAAATCCTCGACCCTGCAACTGGAACGGGAACATTCCTTGCCGAAGTGGTCCGCAAGATATATTCTGGTATGGAAAATCAGAAGGGCGCTTGGCAAAACTATGTGGAAGAACACCTGCTCCCGCGCCTGAACGGTTTTGAATTCATGATGGCTCCATACGCCGTTGCCCACTTGAAATTGGACATGGTGCTGGCGCAGACGGGTTACAAGGCAAAGCAGGACAAGAGACTCCGCATATTCCTTACCAATTCCCTTGAAGAGTGTGACCACGACACGGGAACATTGTTTGCCCAATGGCTTGCGCAAGAAGCGAGCGAGGCGAACCTTGTCAAGCGCGATACTCCCGTGATGGTGATGATTGGTAATCCACCGTATAGTGGGGAGAGTTCTAATAAGGGCAATTGGATTCTTGATTTGATGAAGGATTACAAAAAAGAACCTGGCGGAATAGAAAATTTAAAAGAAAGAAATTCAAAATGGATAAACGATGATTACTGTAAGTTCATTCGTTTAGGCCAATATTACGTTGAAAAAAACGGATATGGAATTCTCGCTTTTATTAATAACAATTCTTTTTTAGATAATCCAACATTTAGAGGAATGCGTTGGAGTTTGATGCAATCCTTTAATGATATATACATTCTTGACTTGCATGGGAACAGCAAGAAAAATGAGATGTGTCGCGACGGAAGTAAAGATGAAAACGTCTTTGACATCATGCAAGGCGTAAGCATTAATATTTTCGTTAAAAAGGGTTGTCGTTCTGAAGCAGAAAGAACCCTTGCCAATGTTTACCATTACGAGTTGCTCGGCAAACGTTTTGAAAAATATGCGTTTCTTGCTAAAACCTCATTTAGCGACATTCATTGGAACGAACTCACTCCACAGGTACCGCAGTTTTTCTTTGTTCCAAAGAATAACGAAGGTATAGAACATTATGAAGCGGGTTTTCGCATAGACTCGTTGTTTATGTTAAAATCTGCCGGTGTTGTAACCGCAAAAGACAGGATTTTAATCGGAGATTCAAAAAAAGATGTTTTGAATAAGGTTTCGCTCCATTACAATTGCGAAGCAAATGATTCTTTCGCAGAGTGTATTTTGTATCGACCTTTTGATGAAAAATGGATTTACTACGATTTAGAGAAAATTGAAAGACCAAGAGAAGAAACTGCTTTTCATTTGCGAAATCACAAAAACATCTGTTTAGCAATTTGCCGGCAATTCAAATCGGGTAACACCTATCAACATGTTTTTGCCGGTAATCATTTTATTGAGTCTTGCTTCGTATCAAATAAAACAAGTGAAATAACCTATATGCATCCTCTCTACCTTTACCCTACCGAAGGTGAAGAAAAACTTGGTGAAACTCGCAAGCCCAACCTAGACGAAAAAATTTGGCACAAGATCGACGCCTGCCTAGACGAATGTCATTCTGGAGGCCGAGGGCCGATAGAATCCATGGACCCTATCGAGGCGTCGCCTCTCCAGGGTGACAATCCTTCGCATATTACAACTCCAGAACAAGTATTCGATTACATCTACGGAGTTCTCCATACGCCATCCTATCGTGAAAAATACAAGGAATTCTTGAAAATTGATTTTCCTCGTATTCCTTACCCAGAAAACAAAGCGGAATTCGAACGCATCGTTGCCATCGGCAATAAACTCCGCAAATTGCACCTGATGGAAGAAATTCCACCGCAGGCGACATCCTTCGACATCGAAGGCGATAATGTTGTAAGCGATATTCGTTTTGAAAAGGAGATCCCCGACCAAGTCGGGGAAGACATTGGCGGGAAAGTCTACATTAACAAGACTCAATATTTCGGCAACGTTCCTGAACTAGCCTGGAACTTCTACATCGGCGGCTACCAACCCGCTCAAAAATGGCTCAAGGACCGCAAGAACCGCACCCTTACCTTCGACGATATCTCGCATTACCGCAAAATCATCGCTATCCTTATCGAAACCCACAATTTGATGCAAAAACTCGATAAAAAAGCGTAATTACTTTTTTGTCAAAACCTCTTGACAACCGCCGTCCAGTAATTTATATTATAGTGCGCAAGTGTGTAGAAAACTACTTTTTGCGCACGGTGTAAAACAAGCAAAGCCCCGCCTTTTTATGCATGTAGGCGGAGGGAGGAAAGATGAAGAATGTCGGTTTGTTGCCGTCGGGTGAGGGTGACGGCGAGAAGAACGAAATCATCGTGTATCAGCCGGAAGGGGGCGAATTTCACATCGAAGTTCGCGTGGATCAGGACACTGTCTGGCTGACGCAGGCGCAGATGGCGGAGCTGTTTGGGACGGTGCCTCAAAATATCACTGTTCATATTAAAAAAGTCTATGATGAAGGGGAATTGGAGAAAAATTCAACTTGTAAAGAATATTTACAAGTTGCCAGTGAAGGAAGTCGTAAGGTTAAAAGGACTTTAAAATTCTATAACCTTGATGTTATAATTTCTGTTGGTTATCGTGTCAAATCAATTCAGGGCACTCGCTTCCGTCAGTGGGCAAACAGTGTCCTCAAAGAGCACATGTTGAAGGGCTTCAGCGTAAATCAGCGCCTTGTTGCCCATGAAAACAGGCTGGAAAACATTGATTCTCGGGTCATTTATCTTGAAAAGCAGGTGGATTTCTTCGTGAAGGCGAACTTGCCGCCTAAGGAGGGCTTTCTGCAGGCGAAAGCGTTTTGGAGCGGTTACGAGTTTGCGGTTCAGCTTGTCCGCTCGGCGAAACAAGAGATTGTCATTATCGACCCGTTTGCGGACGACACGTCGTTATCGCTTATGCCCAAGCGAAATCCCGGAGTGAATGCGATAATCTATTCCGCACGCATAAACCAGACGATGAAGGCGGAACGCGACCGGCTCAATCGGCAGTGCCCGCCCGTAGAATTGCGGACGATGCGCGAAGTCCACGACCGGTTCATTGTCGTTGACGAGACTGTTTACCACATCGGAGCCTCGATCAAGGATTTGGGCAATAAACTCACTGCGTTTTCAGTGCTTAGCCTTTTGACCAAGCAGCAACTGTTGGAGATGATCAAGTAGCCCCGCCTTTTTATGCATGTAGGCGGAAAAGCATGCAAGGCGAACGAAGCAAAATCAAGTTTGTTTGATTTTTTTTCTCTTCAGTATACCATTTTGCATTTTTTGCAAATTACAAATTCGGGCAAACCTGTCGGAAATTCCGACAGGTTCAAATCAAGAGTTTCCACAAGGTCTTTGATGTTAATAGTATTGAAATACGAATAACCCCAGTGGTTATGTAAAATTTTCTTGCTCCCCTTGCCAACTTTGGCGGATTTTGATACATTACCGCTGAACGCATCTCGCTGTTTTAAGGCGAGGTGCGTTTTTGCGTTAAATCGGCTTACCGTTTTTGCAAGAATGCCTCAAACGTTAACTAGCCGTTTTTTTTTGCGGCTAAATGGAGGCTGTATGGCTAAAAAAGTGACTAATCATAGGGAAGACGCTCTTTATTCTCAAATTGCGTCGATTCTCGAACAGAACCGTAAGTCTGTTGCTGTTGCCGTTAATACGGCGATGGTGCGCACGTATTACGAAATTGGCCGTTCGATTGTCGAAAATGAGCAGAAGGGTAGCATCCGCGCAGAATACGGAAAGGAAGTCCTCAAAAATCTTTCTACCAGGCTTACTGCAAATTACGGTAAGGGATTTTCTACGACGAACTTGAAGCAGATGCGGGATTTCTATCTGACTTATCAAATTGGTCAGACAGTGTCTGACCAATTTGTCTTGAGCTGGTCCCATTACTTGTTCCTGATGCGTATTGATAATCCCGACGAACGGAAATTCTACGAAATTGAGGCGAAAAACTCGAATTGGAGCCTGCGGGAACTCAAAAGGCAGTTCGATTCCGCGCTTTATGAACGGCTCGCTGTAAGCAAGGATAAGGAGTCGGTGAGGGAACTGTCTAAAAAAGGGTGTATCGTGGATTCTCCGGCGGACATTGTCAAGGATCCCTACATTTTGGAATTCTTGGGACTGCCGGAACAGTCCGAATATTCGGAAACCGAACTGGAAAGCAAGCTCATCGATAAGTTGGAGTCTTTTTTGCTTGAACTGGGTAAGGGATATACTTTCGTGGGACGGCAGTCGCGGATTACGCTGGACGAAAAGCATTTCTTTGTGGACCAGGTTCTTTATAACAGGCTGCTGCAGTGCTTTATGTTGGTGGGTCTTTCTTTGCAAGAAAAAGTCGGACTCCCTTGTAGAAATCACTTTGCCCGAAGGCAATTCGCAGATTTTTGCCAGCAAGTATCAAACAGTGTTACCCAACAAGGAACAGTTGATAGAATTGATCGAAGAGAAGTAGATGCTGAAAAATGCCCCGCCTTTTTATGCTGTTTAAATCTATGCCTTATAGGCATATCTAGTTATGAAAACAAAGTATTTGCAATATCTGAAAAAAGAGGTATATTTGAACATGTAAAGACTTCAACCGAGAGGAACCTATGAAAAAAGTATTGGTCTTGTCCAGCAGCTTGCGTAAGGGTAGCAACTCCGAAACCCTGGCGCAGGAGTTCGCGAAGGGTGCCGCCGAGGCGGGCAACAAGGTGGAATTCGAGTCGCTGCGCGGCAAGAAGATCGGTTTTTGCATGGGCTGCCTCGCTTGCCAGAAGAAGGGCAAGTGCGTCATCAAGGACGACGCTCCCGCCATCACCAAGAAGATGGAATCGGCGGACGTCATCGTGTTCGCTACGCCAATTTACTATTACGAGATGAGCGGCCAGCTCAAGACAATGCTCGACCGCGCGAATTCCCTCTATTCCAGCGATTACAAGTTCCGCGAAATTTACCTGCTCACATCTGCCGCCGACACCGATGCGAAGGCCATGAACATCGCGAAGCGCGGCATTGGCGGATGGATTGCCTGTTTCGACGGCGTGAAGCTCAAGGGTGCTCTCTGCGCCACAGGTGCCGAAAGCGCCGGCGACGTCAAGAAAAATTCCGCGCTCCTGAAAAAAGCGTTCGCCATGGGAAAGAAAGTTTAACTACAAGGAGATAAATCATGAAATCCAGATTCTTTAAAGCGGCGCTTGCCGTGGTTTCCGCATGCACCCTGATGGCGTGTACCCCCGCAACAGAAGCAGCCTCCGCAGCACAACAGACAAAGGACGAAAATATGAACAAGCTCACGCTCACCGCCGAATGGGACAAGGTTTTCCCCAAGAGCGACAAGGTCGAACATTCCAAGGTCACTTTCAAGAACCATTTTGGCATTGAACTCGCCGCCGACATGTTCGTGCCCAAGGACACGAGCCTCAAGGTGAACGGCAAGTTCCCGGCGATTGCAGTCTCGGGCCCGTTCGGTGCCGTCAAGGAACAGTCCAGCGGCCTTTACGCCCAGCAGATGGCGGAACGCGGATTCCTGACCATTGCATTCGACCCGAGCTTCACTGGCGAATCGGGCGGCGAGCCGCGCTACATGAACAGCCCGGACATCAACACCGAAGACTTCATGGCGTCTGTAGATTTCCTCTCGACCCGCGACAACGTTGACCCGGAACGCATCGGCATCATCGGCATTTGCGGCTGGGGCGGCATGGCGATTAACGCTGCCGGCATCGATACCCGCGTAAAGGCGACAGTCGCTTCGACCATGTACGACATGAGCCGCGTGTCCGCAAATGGCTACTTCGATGCGGCAAACAACGCCGACGCTCGCAACGAGGCCCGCAAGGCTTTGATGGCCCAGCGCACCAAGGACTTCAAGAACGGCACGTACGACCTGGCCGGTGGTGTCATTGACCCGCTCCCGGACGACGCACCTTACTTTGTCAAGGATTACTACGCCTACTACAAGACCCCGCGCGGCTACCACAAGCGCTCCCTCAACAGCAACAAGGGCTGGGCCGCCTCCGCAGGCACCTCGCTCATGAACACCAAGCTCCTCGCATACGCCGACGAAATCCGTAACCCGGTGCTCATCATCCACGGCGAAAAGGCCCATAGCCGCTACTTCGGCGAAGGCGCATTCGAAAAGATGACCGGCAAGAAGGCAAACGTCCCCGCAAAACTTGACGCCACCAAGAACTGGAGCAAGACCGTCGGCAACAAGGAACTCCTCGTCATCCCCGGAGCCTCCCACGTGGACCTCTACGACAACCTGGAAAAAATCCCCTTCGAAAAGCTGAACGAATTCTTCAAGGCGAACCTGAAGTAACTTGACTGATGTCATCCCCGCGTAGGCGGGGATCTCCTTTTTATTATTGAATTAAATTTTTCAGAGAGTTTTTATGAAAGGACGTATCCTATACATTGTCATTTTATTGCTGTTCGCAGCTTGCTCTTCTGACGCGGCGTCGTCTGTCAAACCGACGCAACCTGAAACCCAGACGCCGAAATCGTCCGCCAGTAAAACGCCCGACGCAGTGCCCGCAAGTTCATCGGCCGGTTCAACATCTAAAGCGGGGGAGGCTACCGTGAAACTCAAAATCCATGTGAACGACACCGCCTTCACGGCAACGTTCGAAGAAAATTCCTCCGCCAAGGCCTTCGCCGAATTCCTCGCGCAGGGCGACATGACGCTCGACATGCACGACTACGGCAGTTTCGAGAAGGTGGCTGACCTGCCGCGCAGTTTCCCGCGCAACGACAAGCAAATCGACACCGACGCGGGCGACATCATCCTTTACCAGGGCAATTCCATCACCATCTACTACGACAAGAATTCCTGGAATTTCACGCGCCTCGCCCGTATCGACAACGTAAACAAGAAACGCCTCCAGCAGATCCTCGGCAAAGGGAACGTGAAGGCGACATTTTCGGTGGAATAAACAGCGAAAGCTCTAACTAACCCTTGTTTTTTGTAACTAAATTTTTACTTTAAATTTCTAGTTGTTCTATTGACATTACAACGAAAATTGGATATATTTTGTGTTGTAACAATTAAAGAACAACAAAAAACGGGCTTGGCCCAAGGAGATTCAAAATGGAAAAGAACAACTTCAAGACCGTAAATCTTGGCAAGGGCGTCGTGGAAGTCTACGATTTCGGGGCAGTCAAGCTGCATGCCTACAAGACAAACGATCTGATAACCGACGAATGTTTCTTGCTGGAAAAGGGCGGCAAGATGTTCATGGTCGAAACTCCCTGTTTCTTCGACAACATCAAGGAACTGGAGGCCTACATCAAGGGCCTTTCGGTAGAATTCGTGGGAACGGTGATTGCCTACCATGGCGCGGGCGCGACCTTCATGAAGGGGGCTCCCGTGTACAGCACCCGCCATGCCGACGATTACAACCACAACGGGGAAGGTGCGGCCCTGGTCAAGAATTTCACGGCGGCTTTTGGCGATGCGTTCGACGGTTCCATCTACGCGACGACAGACTTTATCGAAGACGAGACTTTGAATCTCGCGGGCATCGACATGCGCATTGTCGCTACCCAGGAGGCATTCGATATCGAATTTCCTGAAATCAACGTGGTCTACACCCACATGATGGGCCACGACGTCCATTCCATCGTGGCAGGGAGCAAGCACGCCGATGCCATCATCGCGCAGCTCACGGATTACATCGACCGCGGAATTTCCCTGATTCTCACGTCACACTACACGGTGGAAAATCTAGAAGATGCACGTGCAAAAATCCAGTACCTGAAGGTGATGAAGAATATCGCCCTCAAGAACGTGAACCCGGCGGCATTCAAGAGCGCCATGAAGCAGGAATTTACGAACTACTCCGGCGAAAAATACCTGGACATGACGGCGGGAATGTTCTACAAATAGGCCAAGGCACGCGTGAGCGCAGGCAACAATTGTTAAATTGT
>DFTB01000001.1 GCA_002382975.1 Fibrobacter sp. UBA4223 | reverse complement strand
CGCCGTGAAGGACGGCGAACTCTATATGATCGAAGTGAACCCGCGCGCCTCCCGCACAGTGCCGTTCGTCTCCAAGTCCATCGGCGTCCCGCTTGCAAGTTATGCAAGCCGCTGCATGCTCGGCGAAACTCTCGAACAGATCGGCTTCACCGAAGAAGTCCACGTGCCTTACGTGAGCGTCAAGGAAGCCGTGTTCCCCTTTGTCAAGTTCCCAGGTGTTGATATCACGCTTTCTCCGGAAAT
The DNA here is from genome assembly GCA_002382975.1 of Fibrobacter sp. UBA4223. GTDB lineage: Bacteria > Fibrobacterota > Fibrobacteria > Fibrobacterales > Fibrobacteraceae > Fibrobacter. The sequence goes on along the minus strand of DFTB01000001.1, from coordinate 42,021 downwards.
GAAATCCACCGGCGAAGTCATGAGCATCGATCGCGACCGCGGCCTTGCCTACCTCAAGAGCCAGCTGGCCTCCGGCAACAAGGTCCCGAGCCAGGGCAACATCTTCGTCTCGCTCAAGGACGAAGACAAGCAGAAGGCAGTCCCGCTCATTCGCCAACTCGTGAACCTCGGATACGAACTGTACGCCACCCGCGGCACCTCTACGATGCTCTACAACGAAGGCATCAAGACCCGCGCCGTGTTCCGCATCTCCCGTGGCCGCCCGAACCTGCTGGACCTCATCCACGACAAGGAAGTGCAGTGGATCGTGAACACCACCGAAAACGGCGCCGAAGCCATGGTGGACGAAATCCAGATGCGCTCCAAGGCCGTCGTGTCGGGCATTCCTATCACCACGACCATCGCCGCCCTCACCTCCACCGTCGAAGGCCTCATGGACAAGCACGACTTCGGAAGATTTGAGGTTTGTAGTTTACAGGAGTACCATCGCCACGTGAAGAAATAAGATGTGATTTGGGAAGGTCCCTGATAAGGTTGGTGAGCCTGTCGAACCAGCCGAAGGGCCGCCCCCTCAACGTCATCTTGAGTCCTTCGACAAGCTCAAGATAAACTCCGTCGAAGGATCTAAAGCATTAAGCGCAGACTCAACACGAGCCTGCGTTTTTCATTTTACTGAAGCCTATATCTTGAACTGGGCAATTTCTTCTTGAGAAAGACTACTGATGTCCTTGCCATTCCTGTCTGCATACCGAGCCAGTTCTAGCAGGTTCAACTTGCAGGGAGGAGCATTCCTGTACGGGTCGGGAACCGCCGAAAACGGAATCCGTACATCGGACAGAATGTCCTCAACCTTCTTAGTTCCATTCATAAGTGTACGTCTCCAACAATTTTTTTGCAGCAATCGGCCCCAAAATGAAATGATACGGATGAAGTGCGCCGATATGCGCACACCCTAATACGCCAATATAGTGATTTAGCAGTTCTTTGTTAAGGGCAAAACCGAAAATAACGCCATCGTAACCCCATTGTACAGATTTATCAACGGCAATGGCAAAAAGATGCCCACCAACGCCGCTATAGCGCTGTGAGCCATATACATGTTTATTGTTGTGCGGAGCAGTGCAGGCCCAGTGCAAGTACGCCGCCTTAGGCCCTTCATCATTTTTCACCCCGACCAGCCCCTAAATTTCGTTATTTTCCTTCAAGGCGAGAGCGAACACTTCAACATCGTTAGGGACCTCAATCCAGTCAATTCCCCAGCCGTTCTTTTCGTTGAACTTTTTCAGGAACGAGCGACTCTCAATCCTGAACACCACGGTTTCCTTGATTTCTCCGGTTTCGTTGTCCTTGAGGCAAGGAACAATCTCGTCCAGCCAAATTCCGACACCACCGATTTTTGCATCGCTATACATCTTTTACTCCTTTCCCCGCAGACATGCAAAAACAACGGGGCATTCTAGTTTTCAATTGCTCTTTTGAGCAGCATAAATATAGTCTTTCCAAAGGTGGATGTCAAGAGTTTTTTGAAAAAAAATTGACTATCACCCCTTCTAGCGGGAGCTCAGACGCCTCACCCGCAACACCTAGGCTTCTTTTTATTCCAGGTTAGAATGTTTATCCTCACAAAAAAGAATAAATTTTATATATATATTTAGCAAATCTCAAAACAACACTTATTTCAAAACAAGAGCATATTTTTTTGGATTTTTTATGTCTTTCTTTAGCCGCTTATTCAGAAACAAACATTCTGCCCCCAGCAAGAATGAATCTCCTTTTGAGCAGACGAGAAATCCAAAAATAACGAAAATTTTAGATTTAAATGACTTTGTTCAGCAGTTGCTGTCATCTGATTCCTATATCGCGAAATCCGATTATCTAAAGAAATTAGATTCATCAAAAGAAACTATACAATATTTTCAGCAGTTGAAAAAAGACAACTTGTTTTTTGATTTTTGCAAGAAAAACTCTATTTCTAGTGTAGAATTACTTTCTGTCATCCAAAAGTGTTCTGATATAAACAACCTCGTTTCCGTTCACAATGAAAACTATATCGCCAAAAAATTAAAAATAGAAAAAAAATATCTTGACACGATTTTGCATAGTATTGACCCGAATATTATGCTTGACGACGACCAGCGTCGAGTCGTTCTTACCGACGAAGATTATTGTCTTGTAATTGCGGGCGCCGGTGCCGGCAAAACGACAACAGTAGCTGCCAAAGTAAAATATCTTGTAGAAAAGAAGAACGTTGACCCACGCAAAATTCTTGTGGTTTCATTTACAAATAAAGCTGTTGGTGAATTACAAGAAAAAATCAACAAGCAATTACAAATCAATTGTCCTATTACAACATTCCATTCGACAGGGAATGCCATTCTTCATAAGGATAATACGGATAAACTGAACATTGTTCAAAATGATAAATTGTATTTCGTCTTAGAAGACTATTTTCGCGACACCGTCTTACAAAATCAAAAACTTGTAGATGATTTGGTAAAATTCTTTGCAACTTATTTTGATGCCCCAATTGAAATAAAAGATAAAAACGACCTGTATGCAAAATTATCAAATTCAAATTTTACCACAATGAAGGGCGAACTAGGGGAAGTTGACCGCAAAATTGAAGTAAGAAATTCAAGAACAAAAAAATACGAAACCATTCAAAATGAAATATTACGTTCTCAAGAAGAAGTTCAGATAGCTAATTTTCTTTATTTAAACAATATCGACTATGAATATGAACCTTGCTATAAATTCAATATAGAAGGAGCCAAAAAACCTTATACACCTGATTTCATAATTCGTCAAAATGGAAAAGAAGCATATATCGAACATTTCGGGGTGACAGAAGACAGATATAGCAACAGATATTCCGAAGAAGAACTAAAAAAATACAAAAAAGCAATACATGATAAAGTCGCAATTCACCGTCAACACGGAACCACGCTTATATGCACTTGCTCTCAGTACAAAGATGGCAGAGAAATTCTTGCGCATCTAAAAGAAAAATTAGAATCTTCAGGATTTGTTCTAAAACCTCGCGACAACATAGATGTAATGAAAAGAATTTCTAATCAAGATTCTAGTAGGTATGTTAGGAAACTCATCAATCTTATTGACCGGTTTATTTCAAACTTCAAAACAAATGGTTATCCGGTAGAGCAATTTGACGAATGGTCCGCTCGAACAAATAATGTGCGGAACAAGCTTTTCTTAGGGATTTGCAAAGAGTGTTTTCTTGAATACGAACGTTATCTTCATAAGAATAACGCCATTGACTTTTCAGATATGATAAACAAGTCCGCTAAACTTCTCAAAGAATCAAAAGCCGTTAGCGAACAAATTGATTTTGAGTATATAATTGTTGATGAATATCAGGACATTTCTCGTCAGCGTTTCGATTTGGTAGGATCTTTACATGACGCCACGAACGCAAAGATCATCGCCGTCGGAGATGATTGGCAGTCAATTTACGCATTCAGTGGTTCTGACATCACATTGTTTACAAAATTTTCAGACATCATGGGCTATGCGGAGCTCCTAAAAATAACAAAGACATATCGTAATTCGCAAGAAGTAATAGACATTGCCGGTAATTTCATTCAAAAAAACACAGCTCAAATTAAAAAGACCTTAAAATCACCCAAAACGATAAAAGACCCCGTTATCATTTATACTTACGATTCAAAACAAAAAAAACTTGGCGGAAATTCTAACTACAACCTTGCAAAATCAATCGAAACAGCCATAGACAAAATTCTAGAATTCAATAAAGCAGAAGGAAAAGACAGCAAGAAGCAAGAAATTCTTTTGCTGGGTCGATTTGGCTTTGACGGGAAAAACTTAGAACGTTCAAGTCTTTTTGAATATAGAGACTACGGAAACAAAATAATATGTCTTAAGCATCCAGAATTAAAAATCACATTCATGACGGCTCACGCATCAAAGGGTTTGGGGTACGACAATGTAATCGTCATAAATGGGAAAAATGAAACTTATGGTTTTCCATCAAAAATTGAGAATGACCCCGTGTTAAATTATGTGGTAAAAAGGGATGATTCCTTTGAGGCTGCAGAAGAACGTCGGCTTTTTTACGTTGCAATGACACGAACAAAAAACCGCGTATTTTTCATCGCTCCCGAAGAAAATCCATCAGAATTTCTCTTGGAAATAAAGCACGATTACAAAAATGTTGTTTTAAAAGGAGACTGGAATGAAGAATTGAAAAGGGGGCTTTCATTTAAAAAATTCTGTCCAATATGCGGATATCCACTTCAACATAAAGTCAAGGCTGCATACGGATTAAATTTGTGGATTTGCATGAACGATCCTGAAATTTGTGATTTCATGACAAATAAAATCGAAGCAGGAAAACTTTCAATTCAAAAATGCGACAAATGCAATGGATATTTGATTGCTCGTCAGCAAAAAGACGGCAGATATTTCTTGGGTTGCACAAATTATAATCCAAACGGTAAAGGTTGTGGGAACCATATTTGGAGTGAAGATTATTACCGAATGAACGGCCTTACTCCAGAACATGCGGTAAAAAAAGAACCGCCTAAGGGATATGAATGTTCTAAGAAATGAAATCCTTTTTAATTCTCAACAAATATTCCAAATAATTTCTTATACATTTTACTGCGTTAGGGATAGTGACCCCTTGGGGACAAGACTCGCGTAGCGAGGCTTGGTTGCAAGAGCCGCGCGGGCGTACCGAAGGTGCGCACGGGAGGCCTTGCAATATAGCCCGACCGCACATATATGTGCGGGAACGCCAACAAAAAAAGTATCGCTCCGCGCGCCACCCGCACCGTGCCGTTCGTCTCCAAGTCCATCGGCGTCCCGCTCGCAAGCTACGCCAGCCGCTGCATGCTAGGCGAAACCCTCGAACAAATCGGCTTCACCGAAGAAGTCCACGTGCCCTGTGAGCCATAAGCGACTCGTATTAACGAGTCGTGTTGGCGAGAGTGAGGCGTAAGCCGAACGGTCATTATCCCTGAGCGTCAAGGAAGCCGTGTTCCCGTTCGTCAAGTTCCCGGGTGTCGACATCACGCTCTCTCCGGAAATGAAGTCCACCGGCGAAGTCATGAGCATCGATCGCGACCGCGGCCTTGCCTACCTCAAGAGCCAGCTCGCTGCAGGCAACAAGGTGCCGAGCGAAGGCAACATTTTCGTCTCGCTCAAGGACGAAGACAAGCAGAAGGCCGTCCCGCTCATTCGCCAACTCGTGAACCTCGGTTACGAACTGTACGCCACCCGCGGCACCTCTACGATGCTCTACAACGAAGGCATCAAGACCCGCGCCGTGTTCCGCATCTCCCGTGGCCGCCCGAACCTGCTGGACCTCATCCACGACAAGGAAGTGCAGTGGATCGTGAACACCACCGAGAACGGCGCCGAAGCCATGGTGGACGAATGTCAACGCAGCGAGGAAAGTGAGAATATGCTTGCATATTCTCATTTGACGAGCAAGGAGACTGTACGCAAAGCGTACAAATCCAGATGCGCTCCAAGGCCGTCGTGTCCGGCATCCCTATCACGACGACCATCGCCGCCCTCACCTCTACCGTGGAAGGCCTCATGGACAAGCACGACTTCGGAAGATTTGAAGTGTGTAGTTTACAGGAGTACCACAGACACGTGAAGAAATAAGATGTGATTTGGGAAGGTCCCTGATAAGGTTGGTGAGCCTGTCGAACCAGCCGAAGGGCCGCCTCCTCAACGTCATCCTGAGCGGCAAAGCCGCGAAGGATCCAGAACATTAGAAAAGGACGCTTTTAAAGCGTCCTTTTTACATTCTTATTTGAAAATTTTTTACTACGTCAAATAAAACGTTAACGCATCCCAGCAAAGTTCCTTCCCAAGTTTTTCCGTATTCATCCATGCTACATCAAAATAAAAGCAAGGCCAAGATCTGTCTTTTAGAACAAACAAGAAACCATGCTTATCATCAGCATCAAACGAAACAAAACGACGAGATTGTTTCCAAATTTCATTATCGAAATTAGATTTAATAAGAGTATCTAATTCTAAAAGATCAACAAAATCATTCGTAACAGGACGATTTATTGCAAAAAGTTCGTTTCCTTTTTCTTTTGTATAACATTCAGCTAGCTGATCACCATCAGCATGTTCAATTTTTTCTCCAGAAACGTTCACCCTATAAACTTCACATTCCTTAAGATTATTGACATCCACTTGTATAGTCAGCATAGCCGAAACATTATCAAGTACCTTTTCATAATCTTCATTAAAAACATCCTCAGGACGAAGACGATCACAAAACCAAGAATTGTAAGAAACTAAAAAAGGAATCTTGTTATTCTCCTTGTCCAACACCGTCAATTCGCCTAATGGTGTCTGCAGCTCTGTAACAATCGGCCAACCGCTTTCTCTTTGAAAGTCAAAAAGCGTATCATACTTGCAACCGGATCCGTCCATTTCAGCTTTGCGTTGTAATTCCAACAGACCTTCCAACTTTTTCAGAATTTCATCCGTAGTCCTATTCAAAAGATAATAAAGCCCAAAATCTAGCGAGCTAAGCGAATACAACCTAATTGTACATATTGTGATACGCAATAACACCCATTTCTCGTAATTTGTGCGACGCTGTCTCACAAATTCGACATTTTCCACACTTTTTTATTGAGAAAAGCACCTCTTTCGCCAGCAAATTGCCGTTTTTTGATGAATTTTTGCAATTTTTTAGAGCATACCTGAAAAGAAATTTTGCTGTAAAGTCCAAAAATGTCATATTCTGACATCGTAGGAATGTATATTTGCAAAAAACGCTAAAAACGCCGCCTTTTTCGCATGTAGGTGGCTGGAGGTAAACATGAACAGACTGGCAAAAAGCCAACAAATAAACAACTATCACTTGCAATTTGAAAGCAAATGTGGTATATTTGTTAATATGAGTACCGTAGTAACAAATATTCGACTAGACCGCGAACTGAAAAACGAGGCTACCGAATTATTCAACGATCTGGGACTAACCCTATCGCAAGCCTTTACCGTTTTCCTGAAGCAGTCGCTGTTGCATCATGGGCTCCCCTTTGCCGTTACCCGGCCTCCTTCCAAGGAACACCTTGCAGCCATCGATGAGGGCGAAAAACTCGCCCACGACCCGAATGCCAAAACGTATTCGACACCGCAAGAACTTTGGAACGAACTGGGAATATGAGCGAAGAAAAATACAAGTATCAAATCCGGGCGACAACAAAGTTCAAGAAAGCGGCAAAACTCGCCGCCAAGCGTGGCAAAGACACGCAGAAACTCAAGGATATTGTCGAAAAGCTGGCGAAGGGCGAACCCCTTGACCCCGCATTACGCGACCATTCCCTTTCAGGAAACTGGGTCAACCACAGGGAATTGCATATTGAACCAGATTGGCTACTAATTTACAGAATAGAAGAAAATATCCTAGTTCTTGAATTGGTTGATACAGGTTCGCATTCAGACTTATTCAAGAAATAACTAGGCATTTGCGTTAGGGATAGTGACCCCCTGGGGACAAGACTCGCGTAGCGGGGCTTGGTTCTGGGAGGTGAGCGGCAAGCACAAGCGCCGCCGATTGCCCCCAGAATATAGCCCGACCGCACATATATGTGCGGGAACGCCCATAAAAGCTCTATTAGCTTCATTCATATGGTCCATTTCAATATTGAAAAGGTTAAAAACTTGTGTTTTCGCCCCAAAAAATGTATATTGGGCATAGGAGGTTTCCTATGCCGACAGTAACAATGGACATTCCAGAAGATATTGCAGACCTTATGGTGTGCGATAACAAGAGCGACGAACTCCGTCGCAATGCGTTGCTGTTGTATCCGTTTATCAAGAACGAGACTATTTCCCATGGGCGTGCCGCTGAAATTTTGGGCATTTCCAAATGGGAACTTATCGAACTATACGGAAGCGAGGGCATTCCATATATCGACCAGAGCTGGGATGAAGCCGAGCAGGATGCCGCCAACGTCATGGAACTCCTTTCCAAGAGGTAAGAATGATTGTCGTATCTGATGCAACTCCGATAATCTCTTTCCTTAAAATCAACCGTCTTGACATTCTTGGAAAACTGTTTGGCGAGGTCCTGCTTCCTGAGGCCGTTTACGAAGAATTGACTTCAAACCAGGATTTTCAGGATGAAGCCGAACAGGTGAAATCCTGCGATTTTTTAAAAAAGGTTTCGGTCAGCAACAACAACGCCGTCGGCATGCTGATGCGTATAACGGGCTTGGATCTTGGCGAAAGCGAAGCCATCGTCTATTCCGACGAAAACAAGAGTGATCTTTTGATTGTTGACGAAGTTCGTGCAAGGCACGTAGCCACGACGATGAAACTGCGTATTACCGGCACGATTGGCATTTTGATTGCCGCCAACGAGAACGGTTTACTGAATAAAGAGGAAGCCTCAGCTTGCGCCGAAATTCTTCGGATGTCTAAAAGGCATATCAGCGAAGCTCTTCTGAATTCTTTCATTGAAAACCTGAAGTAGCATTTTCCCCCAGCATTTGCGTTAGGGATTCCCCAAAGGCGTCAAATATAGCCCGCCCGCACATTATATGTGCGGGAACGTCCATAAGCAACTGCATCGTCCGCGCCTCGCGCACCGTGCCGTTCGTTTCCAAGTCCATCGGCGTGCCCTGTGAGCCATAAGCGACTCGTATTAACGAGTCGTGTTGGCGAGAGTGAGGCGTAAGCCGAACGGTCATTATCCCTGAGCGTCAAGGAAGCCGTGTTCCCGTTCGCCAAGTTACAGAAACATCCTCGGCTCGGTTATGCCCGCTCGAACAAGTTCGGCGGTCGCAACGCTCGCCTTGCGGTGTTTTCCCGGGTGTGGACATCACGCTTTCTCCGGAAATGAAATCCACCGGCGAAGTCATGAGCATCGATCGCGACCGCGGCCTTGCCTACCTCAAGAGCCAGCTAGCATCCGGCAACAAGGTCCCGAGCCAGGGCAACATCTTTGTGTCGCTCAAGGACGAAGACAAGCAGAAGGCCGTCCCGCTCATCCGCCAGCTCGTGAACCTCGGATACGAACTGTACGCCACCCGCGGCACCTCTACGATGCTCTACAACGAGGGCATCAAGACCCGCGCCGTGTTCCACATCTCCCGTGGCCGCCCGAACCTGCTGGACCTCATTCACGACAAGGAAGTGCAGTGGATTGTGAACACCACCGAAAACGGAGCCGAAGCCATGGTCGATGAAATCCAGATGCGCTCCAAGGCCGTCGTGTCCGGCATTCCTATCACCACGACCATCGCCGCCCTCACCTCCACTGTCGAAGGTCTCATGGACAAGCACGACTTCGGAAGATTCGAAGTTTGTAGTTTACAGGAGTACCACAGGCACGTGAAGAAGTAAGAAGCAGCTAGAGAAAGGTCCCTGAGCCTGCCAAAGGATCCAGACCCGCATTTGTCATTCCGGCCTCCAAGCCGGAATCTCCATTCAAAACTTTAAACGCAGACTCTGAGCCTGCGTTTTTTTAATTCCCAATTTTGCATCACTTTTTATTAGCGTCTTCGCATCCACTAAAATGCAGCAATTTATCAGCAATTTGCTCGGAATAGGCATAGGACACTACCAAAAGATTGGTTCATCCTCTGAAGATGTTGTGTGCGGTCCCTCATTTGCAGGGTGATTAAAATCATCGCCACATTTTTTGAAGCTCAAGAGTTTTGCCGCTATCTGTTCCGGAGTCATGACAGTATATAAAATCCTATACCTGTCATTTTTGATGCATTTTGCATGCTTTACATAGTAATCGTCACCGGAATAGAGCATCGGATCATAATCAGACCCATAGATAAAAACGGCCGGGTATTCCGTTCCTTGAAGGTCAAAATGAAAGAAAAATCCCATAATATCGGTTCTATCGTCATCTACTCCACTCACCCTGCAGGTTTTCGTTTTCTGCTTTGAGATTGTCTTGACAAAGTTACGGTAGATTCTTTCGCACTCCGCGTCGGCAAAAGATACGACCGACAGGGCTAATACAAAATAAAGAAGGCTTTTTAATTTCATATTTTTTCTTTGATTATCTAGTAAAAAAACGTGTTTAATGGGATTTACTTTTCGTATACTTTTATCACTTCCATCCACGATACATTCTGATTAGAGTATTCTTTTATTAAGACATTTACTTGTTTTCCTCTTTTTTTATCAATCTTTTCTTTTAACGAGCTTTTCAGGTAATATTTTTCAACAGTCTTTTCCGAAACAATGCGTCCATTGGAGTCAATGAGAACTGTTTCTTTTCTTCTCACGACTTTCTTTTCAATGCTTTCACAAAACAACTCGAGTGTACTGAATGAAGACTCGTTGAAAATCACACCATTTATTTGTGCTGATTCGAAACGGCATTTTCCAAACCATTTTTTTAACAGCCTTACAGCTTTTTTTACGACTGCATAGCAAATAAAAGCATCCTGTCCCAATTCAATTAATTGACCTCCATTTTTTAAAACAGTCTTTACTGTTTCCACCCAATTTATTCTCGAAGCAGTCTCAAAGCCTTCAACTATAAGGTCAAGAATGATGGATCCCTTGTTGATGTCAGCTATTTTCACGACAGACTCGTTTTCATAACCACAATAGTTCACGGAATACATATTTGCCAAATCTATCAGGCTAGCGGAAAAATCTTTTAAAGGTGGAGGATTTCCCGTATCGGGGAATAATTTAATGTTCACATTCATTTTTAGTAATCCTTTTTTTGGGGGGTCAATGGTTGTTTAAGTCTTTTTGAAAATTCTGATACTTTTTTTACCCAGAGCGAATTTTAGTCCCCTAGTCCCTAAGGCAACGAACGGAGATAGCGTAGTCCTTGCTCTCGAAGCCGCTCAAGCTAGCAAAGTCGTTGAGGTAGCGCAGGCACATTTTGTACGCCTTGTTATATTTCTCCGTGGCACTCCAGAAGTCCGCGAAGTATCCCAAAACGGTGAAGCCGCCGAGAGAAGGGGGATTGCGGAAGCCCGCGGGGAGCGCGGAGAATCCATAGGCATCGATGCCATTTCCATTATCATACCACCCGCTCTGGGACTTCAACATTTTGCCAGCGGTGATTTCACCACCCACTGCGGTGAACAATGTTTCAAATTCCACATTGCTCGGCAAGTGCCAACCGCTCGGGCACGCCTTTATCGCAGCATTCCATGTATAAAGCCGACCATATTTGGAACAATTTGACTCCTTATTGTCCTTGCACCAGCTATCATTCGTTCTGAAATTCAGGTTTTCGGCCATCCAAATTTGCGAACCAATTTTTACAGTCTTATACGTTTTTCCATCACGAGAATCAGTCATTGACCTTTTATATGTTGATCCTTCGTGAGAATCGGTATTTGCATCTTTGGAAACACTACTATTATCCTTATTCAATTGGATGCATCCCAAAAGGATGCCCAAAAGCAAAATTATTATTCCAATAATCCAAGGCAGTTTGGATTTTTTTTCAGCAAGCTCTTCTGCAAACGGATTTTCTATAGGAGTAATTTTTTCAATCCCCTGGAGGTTTGTTTTAGAGTCTGTGGAGATTTCAGCACTTGCTTGCAAATTTGAAGGAGATTCGTTTTTCGAAATTGTGTTTGGTGTCTGTTTCTGGTTACAAGGAGTAGCAACATCCTTAAGAACAATCACATCCTCGCCATTTCTAAAACACTGAACATCATCACCAACTTTAGGTTCAAAATCAAGTTCATCTACAGGAACATTCAAAACATCTCCGCTACTTGATGCTACAGATGCAACACCATTCAAAACACGTATAATTTTAAACGCATCCTTCGGATTATCCTGTGATTGGTCATTCGTCCCTGTTTTTGCAGGTACAAAATTTTTTGCAACAACAAGAATCTGTTCCCCATTCTTAAAGCAAAGGACTTCATCTCCTGTTTTAGGCTCAAAATCTAATTCATTCACAGAAATGTTAAAAACGTCACCGCTATTTGACGCTACAGACGCAACACCATTTACAACTCGGATAATTTTATAATATGTTTCGTCTTTTACACAACGAACTGAACAAAAAGAATCATCGCATTCATTATCATCAAAGTCTATATCAACACAATCACTATCATGATACAAATAGATACTTCCCGAATCAAACCATATAATAGATTCTTTACCTATGCAACCGAAGGGATTTTCTTCTGGGTCATCGTCGGGCAAGAAAAATCCTGCTGGAAGAGCTGAAAAACCAACAGAATCAAGATTTTTTTTACTTTGTCCTTCTTCACTTTGCCAACCACTTACAGATTTTAGTGATTTACCGGCAATAGACATGTCACCTACGGCATGGACCAAGCTTTCAATTTCATTACTTGAAGGTAAATGCCAGCCAGGAGGACATGCATTTTTCGCATCGCCAAACTTATAAAGTCTACCATATTTTTTTGCATTTTCCTCGTCATTATCATAACACAGGCTGTCTGAAGTTTTATAGCTCAAATTTTCAGCCAACCAGATGTGCGAACCAATTTCAACAGTCTCGTAAACTTTTCCATCACGAGGGTCTGTCATAGAACCCTTAACTACCTGAGACGAAAGGCCCTCTGTTTGCTTATTAATTATCATTCGTTCACCATTTTTAAAACATTGAACGACATCACCTTTTTGAGGCTCAAAATCAAAATCCTTCTCAGGAACATTGAAAAAAGTTCCATCGCTAGAAGCAATAGAAACAACGCCATTTAAAACGCGAAATATTTTGTAAGACATAAAAATATTCTCTTCCTTAGTTGTTTGATATGATACAATTTTTTGTTTTGATCCCCATCCAGTCACCGCCATCCACAATTGTACACTCAACTCTAATACGCATACCCTTATTTAGTTTGGCAATCTTATCTTTCTGGTTTCTTTTCATGGAAGCAGGAATACTACTTGGGAACCATCTACCACATTCTTCAATATTAACTATCATATTATATTCTCCATAAGTCCCGTCAATATCCCCAACACAGCCACTAATCCCTATTCGTTTGCCATTATATTTTTTTCCTGCTCGAATTTCATGTTGAACAAATTCATTATGCAATTCCGTAATCGACACATTCATCTCAACCTTTGCGGGTTCGCTGCATTGTTTTATAAGAAACATCACTGCTATGATAGGAATGGCGATGCATAATGCAATCAAGATGCGTTTTCCTACTGAAGGAAACACATACCCACAAAATGGGCAAGTTTTAGAAAATTCGTAACAAGAATTATAGCATTTGGGACATACGATTTGGGGACCCTGAAGATCTAGAATGTTTGCTTCATTTGTTATTTTTGCCGCATTATGAGATTCCTTGTCACCACCTGAAGGTGAAAATCTGTTTCCGTTGTCAATCTTGGTGATTATCTTGGCTTCACCATTGCTAAATACGTTAACTTGGTCTCCAACTGACGGCGAAAAATCTAGTTCACTTATACTAATATCAAAGAAGGTTCCATCAGTCAATCCGACAGAAATAACATTATCTGCAATTTTAATAATTGTCCCCTGATTTTTAGCCATAAATTAATCCTCTATAGATAATCCGATTTTTTTTCCAGACTCTTTCGCCAAATAACCAAATAGACTCGTGCCTAACATAAGACAGCACCATATGCCACATCCGTAAGAAAGACCAAGTTCTTCAACTATAAAATCGCAAAAATCTTCAGATAAAAGAAGGAGAACAATATAAGCAAGCATAGCTAATCCAAACACCCCACCCAACAAGCAAAAAATAGCATACAAGTTTTTTCCCGTATTCAATTCTGATTGTTCTTCAATTCCAAAATTGAATACATTTCCATTAGGGTTAAATGTATTGTTGTTATTTGTATTTAAAGAATTTTGTATAGGTTTAACAGCAGCAACGTCTGCCTTCTTCTCTTCAACAACATTTACCTTGGTCACAATCACAAGGTCTCCGCTGGAAAACACAGAAACATCATCACCGATTTTTGGCGTAAAATCCAATTCTTTTCTGCTGACATCAAAGAAGGAGCCATCTTCCATTCCGATAGAAGCTTTATCATCGGAAACTTTTATAATTGTCGCTTTTTTTTGAGCCATAAATATTTCCTCAATTATGTTTACTCACCCCACTCGTCTGAAACCCGTTTCCAGACACAATGAGGATAAGTGATTAGGTTTGACTGAATTGCGGCTATGTCATTCTGGGGGAAAGCAGAATTTGTTCGCATTACAGCAACAATTGAATTACTCGGAAAAGACGCAGGATCCACGCTATAGCCGTTAGCATTCTTAAATGCTAGAGACGCACCTTTATCAAGTTCATACACGCCCAAGAAGACATACTGTGGCTTACACTCGCGAAACACTCCAAAAATCAGACGCTTCGTGAAGCCTTTCTGAATAATGTTTTCTGGTTGATATTTGCAATTATATTCCTCTGCCCCGGGTTTTTGAGGCTCTCGCAAAGGTGAATATATCTCATGCACAATTTTTGTTTTCTTCAGCAGCCATTGCAAGTCTTTCAAATTTGCAAAGACATCCGCCTTCGTCACCCCATGAAATTCGTTCCAACGCTTTAGGGTTCCATTCGGAAATGTCGTCGCATAAAAAACTTGTTTGGCACAACTGTAATCAGGGAGTCTAGTCAAGTGCTCGATAAATCCACCTGTCAAAAAGCCCTTCTTAGGGAACTTGTCCCCAAGAGCTAGTTCAAACTCTTTCACTGTCGAAAAAAAGTCACCTGTTTTCATTTTTCAAGACCATTCAGCCAAAGGCTGTCTTCGAGCAGCGGTCTTATTCGATAAGCCGTCAGAGGTTGTCCGCATTCAGCTAACAACAAATTCAATGGATTCTATCGTTTCGCCTTCGGCTACACTCCAGAATGCCCATCTCTGCGATCCATACTTTTTTCGGGAAACAAAAAAAGGCATGGTGTCGCTCGGCTTATGCTTTGAAGGCTCTGGTAAACCCGCTATCTTAAGCGCAACGGCAATCGTCTGCCACCAAAGGCAGAATATAGCCGCGGGCAAACGCCCAACGACCCACACCCGATCGGTGTGAGCGTTCGTCTTCTTCCCAGATAGCAAGGCTTACGCCCCACGAAAGTTCCAGACTTTTCAAAGCGGGAACAAGAGTACTACTCTAATTCATTATGTCAATGGAAATATAAATTTTTACAACACCTTGGGATTAACGCAAGCCCATCTTTTGGCGAAAAACAGCCTTATTTAAACGCCAAACCACCCCAAACTTGCGTTTTTAATCAGAAAAATGTATATTAGTCTTGAAAACGGAGGTAAATTATGATTGTTACCTTGAGAAATGTCGATATGCCGTTTTTGAGCGTTATAGAGAGTTTGTTGCAACTTCGCAAGGATATCTATATGGAAACATCTGAAGAAGAACCGAACGATCTCACCGCCAAGGTTATGGCAGAAAGCGAAGCCGGGAAAAATCTCAGCCCCGTTTACAAGAATACCAGCGATTTCATGGCGGCTTTGAATGCTTGATTTACGGTTTACGAACCAGTTCAAGAAAGATTACAAACTTGCCCAGAAACGTGGCTATGATTTGTCCGAATTCGAAGCAATCGTAAACAAACTTCGCAATAGAGAAGAACTTGATCCGAAATACAAGGATCACTAGTTATCCAACAACAGGAGAAACCATCGGGATTTCCACCTGCATCCTGATTTGGTAGTCATCTATCGCATTCAAGAAAACGAACTTATTTTAGAAATGGTCCGCATGGGAACACATTCGGACTCGTTTAAGAAGTAGCATCCGCGTTAGGGATAGCGAGCTTGCGAAGCGTGACCCCTTGGGGACAAGACCCGCGTAGCGGGGCTTGGTTCTAGGAGGCAAGCGACAAGCGTAAGCGCAGGCAATTGCCCCTAGAATATAGCCCGACCGCACATATATGTGCGGGAACGCCCATTTTCTGTAAGTTCAGAGACCCAGCCTCATAAAACAGGTCTTTTCTGCGAAAGCGAAAGTTTTCTATATTCCCCACTATGCTTATCAGGCAATACAACGAAATGGACCTTGCGGCAATGATCCGCATCTGGAACGAGGTGGTCGAAGACGGCATCGCCTTCCCGCAAGAGGACTTGCTCACGCCCGAAACCGGCAGGCAGTTCTTTGCCGCACAGACCTACTGCGCCGTCGCGGTCGAGGACGGCAAGATTTACGGGCTATACATTCTGCACCCGAACAATGTGGGCCGTTGCGGGCACATTTCAAATGCGAGCTACGCAGTCGCTTCGGAATCCAGGGGCAAGCATATCGGCGAAAAACTGGTGAAGGACTGCCTGGAACAGGCCAAAAAACACGGCTTCGGCGTCTTGCAGTTCAACGCCGTCGTCGAAAGCAACACGCATGCGCGGCACCTGTACGAGCGTCTTGGATTTGTCCAGCTCGGAACCATCCCGAATGGATTCAGAATGAAGGACGGGCATTACGAAAATATCTGCCCGTACTATCACGAGCTTTAATTTTCTTCCGCAAAAAAACAAGATTACTTTATTCGTCACACCCTGTCCTTGCGCGGCCGGGATTTTACGTTTATTGAATATTATTCAATAAACGTAAAACATTATCCGTAAAGCCAGCGCAGTTTTCTTTCATTTTCCCCGCGATTTCGCCGTTTTTCGCGAAATTTCGCGCATTTCTCTTTTTTGGCACGCTCTTTGCATATATGGCGCGAATTCCAAAATTCCTTGGAATGAAAACAAGGACAAGCGCCATGAAACTCGTTACGGCTTATATCCAACCCGAACGACTCAATCTCGTGAAGCAAGCGCTTTACGAAAACAACATTTTCAAGATGTCAGTAACCAACGTGCTCGGCTGCGGCCAGCAGAAGGGCTATAACCAGCGCTTCCGCGGTGTGGTGACCGAGGTGAATTTGCTCAAGAAGATTTGCCTCAAGATCGCAGTAAACGACGAATTCGTGCAGCCCTGTATCGACGCCATCATCAAGGGGGCGCGCTCCGGCGAAATCGGCGACGGCAAGATTTTTGTCACCAGCCTCGAACAGTGCATCCGCATCCGCACCGGAGAAACTGGGCCGGAGGCGATTGGATAAAAGGGGCTAGAGACTAGGATTTAGAGGCTAGTGATTTTTCGCCCTACATTCACCCCTAGATCCTAGATCCTAAATCCTATCCCCTAACAACAATTTTTCAAGAGGAATTTTACCAATGAACGAAGTTACACAAGTCGTACCTGTCAGCGACGCCATCTTTATGACAGAAAACATCTGGATCATGATCAGCGCCATGCTGGTGTTCATCATGGGTCTCGGTTTCGCCTGCGTTGAAGCGGGTCTTGTGCGGGCCAAGTGCTCGGCGAACGTCGCGTTCAAGAACATCGCGGTCCCCGCCATCGGCATCACCATGTATGCCCTGCTGGGCTTTGGCCTCATGTATCCGGGAACCTTCAACGGGATTCTCGGATTCGCAGGCCTGGGTATCGGCGATTGGGCTAACCCGGACAGCTTCACCGCCGCCTACAACGGCCACTTTACGTTGTTTGCAGACTGGCTTTTCCAGGCCATGTTCGCCGCCACCGCAGCCACCATCGTCTCGGGCGCTGTCGCTGAACGCGTGAAGCTCCACTCCTTCCTCATCTTCACCGTCATCTACGTGGCCTTTGTCTATCCCATCGTGGGTAGCTGGACATGGGGCGGCGGCTGGCTTTCTACCCTCGGTGCACACGGTTTCCATGACCTGGCCGGTTCTACCCTGGTGCACTCCGTAGGTGGGTGGGCAGCGCTTGCTGGCGTGATGATTCTTGGACCCCGTATCGGCAAGTATGTGGGCGGCAAGGTGCATGCCATTCCGGCTCACAACATTCCGCTCGCTACCATCGGCGTGTTCATGCTGTGGTTCGGTTGGTGGGGATTCAACGCCGGTTCCGCTCTCTCTGGCGACCCGAAGGCTACTAGCTGGATTTTGGTGACCACGAACCTCGCCGCCGTTGCAGGCATCATTACCGCGACACTCACCAGCTGGATCGTCTCCAAGAAGCCCGACGCCACTATGGCCTTGAACGGCTGCCTTGCCGGTCTCGTTGCCATCACTGCCGGTGCCGACGTGGTAACCCCGCTCTCCTCCTGGATTATCGGCGCTATCGCTGGCGTGCTGGTTGTGGGTGCGGTGTTCATGTTCGACCGTCTGCACTTGGACGACCCGGTCGGTGCCCTCTCTGTTCACCTGGTGAACGGCGTGTGGGGAACTCTCGCCGTGGGTATCTTCGACATGACCGGCGACTACAGCGTGCTCACGCAGCTCATCGGTGTTGCCGCCTACGCCCTGCCCTGCTTCGCCGGCGCTAGCCTGATATTCTTCGTCATCAAGAAGACTATCGGCCTGCGCGTTACTGAAAGACAAGAACTTCGCGGTCTCGACCAAAGCGAACACGGTCAAGAAGCCTACAGTGGATTCCAGATCTTCAGCAACATGTAGTTTGGACAAAAAAAACTCTGTTGACTAAAATGCCCCGGGACAAAGGTCTCGGGGTTTTCGTGTTAAAGGAATTGCAAAAAAAATCGTAAACCCACATGAAATTTTACGATTTTTTCAACTCGGAGATGTAGAATTAAACTAAAGTTTTGCGACTTTCGCCTTCGCGTCAGCCATGGCGCGTACCACGAGGGAGGCGCCGTTCGCGCAGTCGCCCACCGCATAAATATGTCGGGCAGGATCTGCGATAATCGCCGTACGCGGGGTGAGTTGCAGTCCCAAGTCGTTCACGATTCCCTCGGCAGGCACGCCGGTGAATCCCATGGCAAGCACCACCAGGTCGGTATCGATGACCTCGGTAGAATTCGGGACTTCAGCAGGCTTGAGGGGGCGACCCTGCGGGGACATTTCCCATTCTACGCGAACCGCTTCTACGCCTGCCACGCGACCGTCCTTCACAATGAATTGTTTGGAAGAAACATTCCAGCGACGCTCACCGCCTTCGTGCTGGGCGTAGCTGGTGCGCAGCATGTACGGCCAGTCGGGCCACGGAGTGGACGGAGAGCGCTCCTCGGGCGGCTTGGGCATGAATTCCACCTGGAGCACGCTTTCGCAGCCTTCACGGATGGCCTTGCCTACGCAGTCGTTACCCGTATCGCCACCGCCAATCACCAACACCTTGCGGCCCTTCGCGCTGAACTTTTCGGGATTGCTTTCACCCGGCATTTCGGCACCGTGCAGAAAATCAAGGGCAAGGAAAATTCCTTCGGCTTCGCGGCCCGGGATTTTCAAGTCGCGGGCGTTCGGTGTACCGATGGCGAGGAATACCTCGTCAAAATTCTTGTGGATGTATTCTGCGGCAATGTCCTTCCCTATTTCGGTATTGTAGACAAACTTGATTCCAGCGGCTTCGAGCAAGGCGATGCGGCGGTCAATAATGGACTTGTCCAGTTTCCAGTTCGGGATACCGTAGCGCAGAAGGCCACCCGCCTTCGCTTGCTTCTCGAAAACAGTGACAGCATAGCCCTTGCGGCGCAATGCCTCGGCAGCAAACAGGCCCGAAGGACCGGAGCCGATGACGGCGGCAGACTTTCCGTTGGGCTCAGCCGTCGGCAACACCACGCGACCTTCCTCAAAGGCAGTCTCGATGATGAACTTCTCAATCTGGCGCACCATCACCGGGTCGTTATGCACGTTGCCGGTACAGGCGGACTCGCAAAGCGCTGGGCAAACGCGGCCAGTGAACTCCGGGAAGAACGCAGTCTTGCTAATGATATCGTAGGCCCGTTCCGCATTCCCGGCAGCAATGGCCGCATTGAATTCGGGGACGAGGTTACCGAGCGGGCAACCCGCACCATGGCAGAACGGGATTCCACAGGTGTGGCAGCGTTCCGCCTGGCCGATGATTTCTATCGAAGTGAGCTTGCGCTCGACTTCGTTGTTGTCCTTGACACGCTCTTCGACAGGGCGGTAAATATCTGCGATTCGGTTAGTTTGCTGCATAATAACTCCGTAAAAGCTATGAGGTCGGCGTTGTACGCCTTTGAGGTATGAGGTCGTGCCCCACAGGGGCACTTTGAGCTTTATAATCGCGCCAATGGCGCCAAACTATTACTCAAAGCGACCGAAGGGAGCGAGCTCAGTCCTCAAAGCCTTGCTTGCAAGGCGCGCTCACCTCCTTTCAAAAGTGCGTTCCTGTAATCCACCGGGAATATCTTCACGAACTTCGGGCGTTCGCTGTTCCAGTTCTCGAGAATGCGCTTGCCCTTCTCGCTGCCCGTCGCCTCAACGTGCTGCTTGATGATGTCGAGCAGTTCGCTTTCGCTCTCGGTGCCCGGAAGTACGCTTTCCAGGTCGGCGGAATCCACGTTGCAGCTCAGGTCGAAGTGGCCCGTCTCATCGTAGACATATGCAAAGCCACCCGTCATACCCGCGGCGAAGTTCACGCCCACGCGGCCAAGCACCACAACGCGACCGCCAGTCATGTATTCGCAGCCGTGGTCACCCACGCCTTCGCTGACCAGAAGCATGCCCGAGTTGCGGATGCCGAAGCGTTCGCCCGCGAGGCCGTTGATGAAAATCTTGCCCGAGGTTCCGCCGTAACCGATGACGTTACCCGCAATCACGTTGTCTTCGGCCTTGAAGCTTGCATTGCTGGGCGGGCGCACGATAATCTTACCGCCCGAAAGACCCTTGCCCATAAAGTCGTTCGCTTCGCCCTGCAAATCGAGAGTGATACCCGGAGCGAGGAATGCACCGAAGCTCTGGCCCGCGACACCCTGCAGGTGAATCTTGATGGTATCTTCGGGGAGGCCCTTCACACCGAAGTGTTCATCCACCTCGCCGGAAAGTTCCGTACCCACGGTGCGGTCGATGTTGTGCACAATGGTGCAAAGTTCTACGGACTCACCGGTCTTGAGGGTATTGAACACAAAAGGCAACAGTTCGCGACGGTCGAAGTTCACCAGTTCTTCTTTCACAAAGTTCTTATCGAAGGACTTGATGCCGCCACCCACGGTCTCGAAAATCTTGGAGAAGTCCAGGTTGTGCGCCTTGTAGAAGGTAATCGCCTCGTCGCGCTCCAACAAGTCGCTACGACCGCAGGCTTCTGCCAGCGAACGCAGGCCGAGGCTTGCAAGAATCTCGCGGACTTCGTCGGCAATGAAGTAGAGGAAGTTTTCCACGTATTCGGGCTTGCCCGCAAAACGCATGCGGTATTCAGGATCCTGCGTAGCGATACCCATCGGGCACTGGTTCGTATGGCACTTGCGGTCCATCACGCAACCGAGACTTACCAGAAGGTTCGTGGCAAAGCCGAATTCTTCGGCACCGAGGAGGGCGGCCACCACCACGTCACGACCCGTCTTGAGCTGGCCATCCACCTGGAGCTTGATGCGTCCGCGCAAATCGTTCAGCACCAGCGTCTGTTCCGCTTCGGCAATACCGAGTTCCCACGGGAGGCCTGCATGCTTGATGGAAGTCAGAGGAGATGCGCCCGTACCGCCATCGTGACCGGAAATCAGCACCACGTCGGCATGAGCTTTGGCGACACCCGCGGCAATCGTGCCCACACCTACTTCGGATACGAGCTTCACGGAAACGCGGGCCTTCGGGTTGGCGTTGCGCAGGTCGTAAATCAACTGCGCCAGGTCTTCGATGGAGTAAATATCATGGTGCGGCGGCGGAGAAATCAGCGACACATTCGGAATGGAGTGGCGAATGCGAGCCACGAATTCGTTCACTTTATGGGCTGGCAGCTGGCCACCTTCGCCGGGCTTTGCGCCCTGGGCCATCTTGATTTGCAAATCCTTCGCATGACGCAGGTAGTCGATGGTCACGCCAAAGCGGCCCGAAGCAACCTGGCGAATGGCAGAACTGCGGATATCGCCGTTAGCGGCCGGAGTATCGCGGTCAGGGTCCTCGCCACCTTCACCGCAGTTGCTCATGGCACCGATGCGGTTCATGGCAATGGCAATAGTCTCGTGGGCTTCGGGGCTCAAGGAGCCAAGGCTCATGGCGCCCGCCACAAAGTGGTGGATAATAGATTCGCGAGATTCAACTTCGCTAATATCAATCGGGGTCGCCTTCTTGAACTTGAAGAGACCGCGCAAAGTCGCCTGACGTTCAGACTGGTCGTTAATCAGCTTGCTATAGACCTTGAACTTCTCGTAGTCGCCACCCTGCACCGCCTGGCGGAATGCGGCAAGCGACTGCGGAGTCCACAGGTGCTTCTCGCCTTCCTTGCGGAACGCATACTGGCCGCCAGACTGCAAAACCTTACTTGCATCGGCAAAAGCAATCTTCTGACGCTCGCCCACTTCGCGGGCAATTTCTTCGAGGCCGATACCTTCGATACGGCTTGCGGTACCCGGCAGGAACTTCTCGATGAGTTCGTGATTCAGGCCCACGGCTTCGAAAATCTGTGCACTGCGATAGCTGCGGAGCGTGGAGATACCCATCTTCGACATAATCTTGAGCAGGCCCTTATCGACAGCCTTTACATAATTTGCAGCAGCCGTCACCGGATCCACATCCAGGTCGCCGTTGTGGCACATGTTGGTGATGCTCTCGAATGCGAGATACGGGTTGATGACCGTCGCACCATAACCGAGCAGCAACGCAAAATGCATCACTTCGCGCACTTCACCGCTCTGCACGATCAAGCCGATTTCGGGGCGCACGCCCGCTTCCACCAAGGCGCGGTTCACGCAAGCCGTCGCCAGGAGCGAAGGCATAGGCACGTAGCCCCAGTCAATATTCTTGTCCGAAAGCACGATGATGTCGAAACCATCGTTCACCGCGCGAACGGCATCGCCGGCGAGGTTCTGCAAAGCCGCTTCCAGCACGGAACCGTCACCGCCCAGCGGGAACTGCATCTTGAGCACCTTCGCCTTGAAAGCCTTGTCACCGATATTTTCAAAGCGGCGGATTTCATCTTCCGTCACAATCGGGCGCGGAATCTTAATCAGATGAGCCTGTTCCGGAGTTTCTTCCAGAATGTTGCCGTGGTTCCCGATGTATGTCGTAAGGCTCATCACCAGCTCTTCGCGAATCGGGTCAATCGGCGGGTTAGTCACCTGAGCGAACAGTTGCTTGAAGTAGTTGAACAGCGGTTGCGGCTTGTCCGAAAGTACGGCCAGCGCGGCATCGTTACCCATGGATCCAATCGGCTCAGCACCGTTCTTCGCCATCGGCTGCAAAATGATGGAGAGATCTTCGGCAGAATAACCGAAGCGCTTCTGCTGCACCAGAATGTCATCGGGAACGTCGGACGGATTGATTTCGCTGAAGAGCCCGCGAACGCTCATCTTGTTCTCGGCAACCCAACGGCGGTAAGGCTTGGCGCGGGCTACTTGCGCCTTCATTTCCGCATTCTTCAAGATGCGGTGGTTTTCGAGGTCGAGGTAGATAATCTCGCCGGGCTTGAGGCGGCCCTTTTCTTCCACCTCATCGTTGCGCAAATCAAGCACGCCCGTCTCGGAGGCCATCACGAAAAGACCGTCTTTACACAAAGTGTAACGTGCCGGACGAAGACCGTTGCGGTCGAGAATCGCACCCGCATTCACGCCATCGCTGAACGCCACGGCAGCCGGGCCATCCCACGGTTCCATAAGCATAGATTCGTATTCGAAGAAGCCACGCACGTCGCGGCCGAGGTAATGCTTTTTGCCCCAGGCCTGCGGCATGAGCATCATCATCGCGTGCGGTAGGCTACGTCCCGCAGCGACGAGGAGCTCAAACATGTTGTCAAGGCTGGCCGAGTCGCTCTGCCCCGCCGGAACGAGCGGCAAAAGCTTCTGCAAATCGTCGCCGATAATCTCGCTCTTCAGGTGCGGCTCGCGGGCACGCAGGCTGTTGAGGTTACCGCGCAGGGTGTTGATTTCGCCGTTATGAGCGAGGTAGCGGAACGGGTGCGCGAGCGGCCAGGTCGGGAAAGTGTTCGTAGAGTAGCGCTGGTGAACAAGGGCAATCGGGCTTTCGAAATCGAGATCGTTCAAATCCTTGTAGAAACCCTCAATCTGGCTGGCCAGAAGCAGGCCCTTATAGACGATGCTACGACGGCTGCAGCTGCAAACGTACAAGCCCCTGCAGGCCTTTTCCATCAGGCGGCGGGCAACATACAACTTAATATCGAACGCGCTGTCGGATTCGAAAGCGGAACCGTCGAAGAACACCTGACGGATATGGGGCAAAGTCTCGCGGGCCGTACGGCCAATCTTTTCGGGATTCACCGGCACCTCGCGGAAGTTCAGCACCGGCATGCTCTCGGCAGCGGCAATCTCCTTGATCTTCACGTCAAAAGCATCGGCATCCAGCGTATTGTCCACAAAGTACATCGCCACACCGTAACGTTCAGGGAGCGTCGGGTACAGCTTACGGAAAAACTTGTGGGGCATCGAAAGCAAGAGACCCGCACCGTCGCCGGTTTCCGGGTCTCCACTTGCTGCACCGCGGTGCATGAGCCTCTTCAAAACAGTAATGCCCTGCAGCACAATCTGGTGCGAGGCTACATTATTAATATTGGCGACCAGGCCGACACCGCAGGCGTCGTGTTCGTTCATCGGGTCGTAAAGAGCTTGAGCGTTCATACTCGTCCTTTCCTAATTTTGCGAATCATTCTCAAATTCGCGCATTATTCCTTTTTTTGCGAAAGGACTTTGCAAAAACCGTGCCAAATTGCGGCACAACCCGCCAATTATTGAAAAAGCGGAAATAAAATGTAAAGAGTGGGATAGCGTAGTCTAAATACGGCGCTTACATATTTTCATTTTTCGTAAAGAGAAACTCAACGATTACAATTTTTGAAAATAGTTGATATACTGACAAGCTTCTTTTTCGGTGAGAGTTGATTTACGTTTTCCGTAATAGTAGAGACGAATTTTCAAATTTTGGAAAGTCATCAATTTCTGTAACCGGCCTGCTTTTGGATTTTTGCAGAATTTCGCCATTTTCGCTTTTGGCACGCATTTTGCAATAGGGTCTCCGAAAAAAATTCAAACTAGGAGACTCACAATGAGCAACGAATACAGGCTGAAGGCCATCAAGGAAATCGCGAGCGAAGCCGCGGGCGCAAACATGCCCGCAGCACCCGCAAGTCTCGACTTTTACGGCGAGGACGTCTTTAACGCGGAGGCCATGCGCGCCTATCTGCCCAAGGATATCTGCAAGAAGCTCTTCGCCACCATCGAGGAAGGCGCCCCGCTGGATTCCAGCATCGCGAACGAAGTCGCACATGCCATGAAGAAGTGGGCAATCGACCGGGGTGCCACCCACTTCACGCACTGGTTCCAGCCGCTCACCGGTTCTACCGCCGAAAAGCACGACTCCTTCCTGGAACCCGAAAAAGGCAAGGCCATCATGGCCTTCAGCGGCAAGAACCTGATCGTCGGCGAACCGGACGCGTCCAGTTTCCCGAGCGGCGGCCTGCGTTCCACATTCGAAGCCCGCGGCTACACTGCCTGGGACCCGACCAGCCCCGCATTCATCAAGCGTCACGGTAACGGTGCAACGCTCTGCATCCCCACCGCGTTTTGCAGCTACACCGGCGAGGCGCTAGACAAGAAGACTCCGCTGCTCCGCTCCATTCAGGCCCTGCAGAAGTCCGCCGACCGCCTCATGAGTATGTTCGGCGTGGCCCAGCAGAAGGTCACCGTCACGCTCGGTGCCGAACAGGAATACTTCCTCATTGACAAGCGTTTCTACCTGCAGCGCCCGGACCTGTACCAGGCCGGCCGCACGCTGTTCGGCGCAGCCCCTGCAAAGCACCAGCAGATGGAAGACCATTACTTTGGTAGCATTCCTGCCCGCATCTTGAACTTCATGAACGACGTGGAAAAGGAACTCTGGAAGCTCGGCATTCCGGCCAAGACCCGCCACAACGAAGTCGCTCCGGCACAGTTCGAACTTGCCCCGATGTTCGAGGAAGTGAACCTCGCCTGCGACCACAACATGCAGATTATGGAAGTGCTCCGCCAGGTCGCCGACCGCCACGGCCTCGTGTGCCTGCTGCACGAAAAGCCGTTTGCTGGCATCAACGGTTCCGGCAAGCACAACAACTGGTCCGTGAACTACGGCAAGACGAACCTGTTGAACCCGGGCAAGGACCCGCACCAGAACGCCATCTTCCTCACTACGCTCTGCGCGGTGATTTACGCCGTCGATACTCACGCCGACCTGCTCCGCATGGCTGTTTCGGGCGCGGGCAACGACCACCGTCTCGGTGCCAACGAAGCGCCTCCGGCAATCATCTCCATGTACCTCGGCGACCAGCTTGCCGACGTCATCGACCAGCTCGAAAAGGGCGACCCGAAGTCCAGCAAGCAGGCTGGCGTCATGAAGCTCGGTTCCGACACGCTGCCGCCTCTCCCGCGCGACGCGACCGATCGTAACCGTACTTCTCCGTTCGCCTTCACCGGCAACAAGTTCGAATTCCGCGCTCCGGGTTCTAGCCAGAGCTGCTCCGAACCGAACGTCATCTTGAACACGATTGTTGCCGAAGCATTCGACATCATCGCCGACAAGCTCGAAAAGGTTCCGGCCGACAAGTTCCACGAAGAACTGCAGTCCTTGCTGCAGAAGATCGTGAAGGAACACAAGAAGGTTATCTTCAACGGCAACGGCTACACCGACGAATGGGTGGAAGAAGCAGCCAAGCGCGGCCTCCCCAACACCCGCACCACCATGGAAGCGCTCCAGGCCCTCAACAAGGCGGAAAACGTCGCCCTCTTCGAAAAGTACGGCGTGTTCAACAAGCGCGAACTGGAATCGCGCTACGAAGTGAACCTGGAAGAATACCACAAGAAGATTCACATCGAAGGCAAGATTTCCGATGACATCGCTAAGAACGTCATCTTGCCGCAGGTGCTTTGCGCCTACAGTGCGGCCCTCAAGACCAACGCCATGGCCAAGGAACAGGGCTTTGCCGCGGTGGATTCCTACGCTCAGGAACTGGGAGAAGGCTACAAGGCTCTCGCCTCTGCAATCGAGCGCATGGAAAAGGCCCTGGGTGAAAAGCACGAGAACATTCTCGAAGCGATGGCGGATCTCCGCGTGCAGGTGGACAAGCTCGAAAAGGTTATCCCCGACGAGAAGTGGCCGCTGCCGAAGTACAGAGAGATGTTGTTTATTTACTAATAAGCAACATCGGCCTCCCGTCGAAGGTGGGAGGCCCAATGCCATTTCATCTATTAATCCCTCCTTATTGCTCAATAGACACACAAAGCGCCATCGGAGAAATCCGATGGCGTTTTTTTCTACCCTGCCTGACAATATGTTATCTTTTTGGCATGCACTACACCCCTTACCGCGATTTACTGCTGAAACTTTTCCCCAACTACCTGAAGGTGCGGAAGCTCCCCCTGAACGGGGGTATGAGCTGCCCGAACCTGGACGGCACCAAAGGTTTTGCGGGCTGCTCTTACTGCAACAACCGCAGTTTCAGCCCTGTCTTTGACCAGGCGCAGGTCGCCATCCAGGAGCAGCTGGACAAGTTCGTGCCAAAGCTCCGGGAAAAGTACCCCAACGCGGGAATCCTCGCCTATCTGCAGCCCTACACCAACACCCACGCACCTCTGGAAAAACTGCAGGGAATTATCGACCCGATCATCAAGCACAAGGAAATCGCGGGGCTTGCTATAGGCACCCGGCCGGACTGCCTGGAAGACGAAAAGATTGCCTACCTCGCGGAACTGAACCGCAAGAAGCCCATCATCGTGGAAATCGGGCTACAGACGGCCAACGACCTGACCCTTGCCGCCATCAACCGGAGGCACACCCTGGCCGAATGGACCGATGCCGTCAAGCGTTGCCAAAAGGCGGAACTTACCGTGACCACCCACGTAATCGTTGGGCTTCCAGGCGAGACCCTCATAGATTTCAAGCACACCGCCGAAGTGATTCGCGACATGAAGCTTGCCGCCGTAAAAATCCACCCGCTGCATATCGTGACCGGTACAGTCATGGCCCAGGACTACATCGCAGGGCAGTTTAAGCTGCTGGAATTCGAGGAATACTGCTACGCCGTGGCCGAGATGATCAAGATTATCGGGAAGGATACCGCCATCGAGCGGTTCAGCGGCGAAAGCCCCAGCGAAATGCTCATCGCCCCCAACTGGTGCGGCGAGCGTGACCGGATTATCGCCGAAGTAGAAAAGTTGCTGTAAGCTAGATGGCGGCTCAAGGCCGCCATGACGTTTGCGCTTTCGTCATTCCGCGCTTGACGCGGTACCGCCATGACGTTAAAGTCCACGTCATTCCTCTTCGAGGCTTGACTAGTTCGTCTCGGCAATGCTAGCCTGCAAGTAGCCTGACATTGCGCTCGACTCCTACGTCATTCCACTTTGTGGCATGACTAGTTCGCTTCGGATATAGAAACATGCAAGCATGTTTCTGCATCGCTCAGCTCCTACGTCATTCCGGGCTTGACCCGGAATCTGGCCTTGTTGTTTACTCTTTAGAATCAATTATAGACTTGGCGTCTTCCACCTCGACGGTGCTGAGAGTGGCAGACAGCACCTGCTTGCCGCCTACGGTCGCAATACCGTCGAAAGTGACCGCCATGTCCATGCGCATGGTCTGCTTGACGCAGATTTCCACCACGTCGCCGGGCTTGAACGCCGTCAGTTCGGCCTTGCAGTTGGAAACGCTCATGATAAAGCCTTCCTTGGGACTCTTGCCGCAAGAACGTCCGTGGATTCCAGAGAGGGCGGAAATGCTCTGGGCCATGTATTCGAAGGCCACGTAAGAAGGAACACCGCCCAACTCTTCGCTGTAGAACATGCAGTCTGCGGAAATGTCCACCTGGGTCGTGATGGTGATTTCTTGCAGGTCAAAACTCTGGATACGGTCCAGCAGGAGCATCTTGCCCTTGTGAGGTACCAGGGTGGCAATTTCGTCGCGGGTCTTGAATTCCATCTTGTCCATCTTACTTTTTCCCCAAGACTAAAGATACATTACAGCCGCCAAAGGCGAAGGAATTGCTGATGCAGTAACGCAGGCCTGGAACCGTCTTGCCGGGCTTCACCAGGTTCAGCGCCGGAAGTTCCGGATCAGGAACGCCGTCGTACAGGTGTGCGGGCAGCGCCCCGTCGTGAGTCAAGGCCAGGCAGCAGAAGGCGGCCTCCAGGGCGCCTGCCGCCCCGAGGGTATGGCCCGTAATGGCCTTGGTGGAGCTTGCAGGAACATTTTCGCCAAAAATTCGGTTTACCGCACGGGATTCCATGGCGTCGTTCAGCTTGGTGCCTGTACCGTGAAGGTTGATGTAACCGATGTCGGAGGCGTCCAGGCCCGCATCGGCAAGAGCGGCAGACATGGCAAGGTATGCTCCTTCCCCGTCGGCGCGGGGAGCGGTAATGTGGTCGGCGTCGGCACTTTCGCCAAAGCCCAGCACCTGCAAGCCTTCGTAGCCGGGGCGGCACAGGTCCGGGCAGCTTTCCCGGGTCACCACGAAGTAGGCCGCAGCATCGCCCAGAGTCAGGCCCGAACGGTTCGCGCTGAAAGGATTGGTGGGCCTGTCGGACATTGCTTCCAAAGAGGCAAAGCCGAGAATCACAGAAAGGGAAGCAATGTCTACGCCGCCAACGATGGCGGCGTCGCAAGTGCCAGCGTAAATGTTGTTCCGGGCCGACACAAAAGCGCTGGCACTTGACGCACAGGCCGTAGAATGGACCTGGCACATTCCCGTGATGCCGAAACGTTCCGCAATGTAGCGGGCCGGAAATTCTGCACACTGGTATTCCAGCTTGTAGCCCTCGGGAAACTTGCCCGTTTCCTTGAAGCACTTGAGAGCGGCAAGGGACGATTCGGAGCCGTTGTCGCAGGAACCGATGAAGATGCCCACCCTGTCGGGGCCGAACTTTTCCACCGCATGCCGCACGGTATCGTCCATCTGGTCCAGGGCCGCACGGCTCAAGCGGTTCACCCGGTTGTCAAATTCGGCGTTCTCCACCCGCGGAAGCATGTCCGGCTCGATGGTGGCCGCTGGCCGCATGACTCCGGCCACGTCGTGCATGGTAAAAACGCCCCGCTCCCCGCGAGTAAGCTTTTCAAAAACTCTTTCCTTGTCACCACCCCAAATGCAGTGAAGACCGAAATCATTGACATAAAGCGGACGGTTCATTGCTCATCTCCCAAGGTGATGTGGTAACTATAATGGCGCAGGCTGTTGACCAGCGTTATCTCTTTACCCTTGCGCTGGGCGATAAGTACCAGAGTATTTCCGTCCTTCAATGTCCGCACAAAGTCATGTGCAGTCCCGCGAGCCTCTTCAAAAACAAAACCTGCCGCCTCAAAATTCTTTTTCAGAGCATCGTAAGGATAAAAGCACACCTGGAAATCCGCAAGCACATATTCCGCCTTCATCTTTTCCACATCCATCACGGAACTTTCAAAATGCAGGGAATCCTTGCCATAGGTAATTTCGGCAATGGTGGTACCGAACCCGCTAAACAGCATAATGGAAAGAACGCTATCGTTGGCCCTGACCCAGGAATCCCCCTCAAAGGACTTCAGGGAACCGTCCTGCTGGGTGAATTCCCCCCGCAAATGCTGGGGCATGTCCAACTTTTCGGTCATAGCCGTCGTGGGGAGCAGCGCCACGGAACGGGCGTCCGAATAATACACAGGGGCGGTTCCGGGCTTTACGTTGGAGCGGCTGCAGCCAACCAACAGCAAAACACACGCCAGCAGCCCCAACAGGTGGCGCATCTTGCAACCAGGGGATTTGAAACTACCGGCCATCTTCAAAGTCAGGGTTCCGCCTCCAGGGCCGCGCGGACCTGGTCTACAAAGCAGGGCGGGCACACCATCAGGGATTCAAGAGTCTGCATGTTCACGGCCATCTGCATACTTTCAGCCTTGCAAAGCAGCGTTCCAGAGGCCGCGTCAAAGAACCTATACGAAAGCTTGAGGCACACCTCGTATTCCTCGAGAGTCACCTCGGCGCGAATCCGCTGCATAAAAATCATGGGACGCAGGTAGCGCACGTGCATGTCAACCACGGGCCAAGCAAAACCGCTCTTTTCCATGGCAAAGTAATCGTACTTGATCTTGGTGAGCAAGGCACAGCGGGCCATTTCCATGTACTTCACGTAGTTGCCGTGCCAGGCCACCTTCATGGAATCCACGTCATAGAATTCCACCTGAAACTCAACTGTCGCCTTCAGTTTCTTCTGAGCCATGGCCACCCCCGCTTACACTGCGTAGTGCTTTTCGCGAATCAGTTCCAGAGTCTTGCGAAGGTCGCCTTCCAGCTGGCGGTCGCAGGTCAGGGGCTTGAAATGCTCAAAGACCTGGTCCAGAGTCTTGCGCACGCCATCCAGGCGCTTGGAATCCACCTCGCCCCGTTCCAAGCGGAAATGCAGGGCCTGGGAGGCGGCCAAAAGCACGGCCGCAGCCACCTGTTCGGTAAGCTCAATCACGCGGATGCAGTCGCGGGAAGCGATAGTGCCCATGCTTACCTTGTCCTGGTTGTGGCATTCGGTAGAGCGGCTAAAGACGCTCATGGGCATGGTGTTGTGGAGGGCTTCTGCCGTCCAGGCCGAAACGCCAATCTGCACTGCCTTGAAACCGTGATTGATGGAGAATTCCCCATTACTACCGGACAAGTTGGGCGGCAAGTTGCGGTTGAACTTGATATCCACGATGGTAGCCAGCTGACGGTCCAGAAGGTCGGCCAGGTTCGCCACGATGTTCTTGAGGGTATCCATGGCCAGGCAGATATGGCCGCCGTAGAAATGCCCGCCGTGGAAAATATTCTTGGTTTCGGGGTCCACGATGGGGTTGTCGTTAGCGCTGTTCATCTCGATTTCGATAAGCTGGCGGAGCAGGGGTTCGGAATCGTAGAACACGCCCACCACGTGGGGTGCGCAACGCAGGGAATAGGGGTCCTGGATCTTTTCGGGAACAATGTTCTTTTCCACTTCCAGGTTCATGGCGTCACGCATCTTCTTTGCGGCGGTCACCAGGCCCGGATGGGGTTTCACGGCAAAGAGCCTTTCGTAGAAGTGGTAGGCGTTACCCTTCATGGCGATGGTGTTCATGGCCGTAATGCGGCAGCTCAGGTCAGAAAGGTATTCGGCACGGCTAAAGGCCATGCAAGCCACGGCATTCATCACTGCCGTTCCGTTCATGATGGCAATGGCTTCCTTGGGACGGAAACGGTGGGGCGTAATGCCCAGTTCTTTCATCACGTCTATCGACGGGCGGCGTTCGCCCTTGTACAGCACATCCCGCTCGCCAATGACGGCTCCCGCCAGGTAAGAAAGCGGCGTCAGGTCGCCACTGGCCCCTACGGAACCTTCTTGCGGAATCAGCGGCAAAATGTCGTTCTGCAAAAAGTCCATAATAATCTTCAGCAGGGCGTAGCTCACACCGGAAAAGCCCTGAGCCAGGGTGTTCAGGCGCACCGCCATGATGGCGCGGGTGGTCTCTTCGTCAAAGTAGGCACCGAGACCGCAGCCGTGGAAACGGGTCAGGTTTACCGGCAGGTCGTAATAATGGTCAGGCGGCACCACCTGGGTGCAGGAATCGCCGTAACCCGTGGTTACGCCGTAAATGCCACCGTGCTTTGCCAGGGCCTCGTCCAAGAATTCAGCACCGGCGTTGATTTTCTTCTGGAACTCGGGAGAGCTTTCCAATTCTACGGAAACCTTGCGTTTTGCGATGGCCACCACCTGTTCGATGGTGAGCTTTCCACTTCCAATTACGACCTTGTCCATTTCAACAATCCTTTAAAAATTTTTGTGCCAGAAATTATAGAAATTATACCACTGGTACGGGTGACGCTGGCAATGCTTTTCGAGCATTCCCACGTATTCTTGTACCAGTGCCGTCACACGGGCAGAGCGCTCCTTGCGGCTGCAGTCAAAAGAAGTCTTTGCCCGCACGATATGCATCTCGTAAGAAGAACGGATATCAAAGTCCTTCTTGCGGATAGCAAAGGCAAAATAAATCGGGGCATTCAAGATGCTCGCCAAGGTAAAAGCCCCCTCCGGGAAATTGGCGGTCTCCCCCAGGAACTTCATCTCCACATTTCGGTCGGTAGAGTTGGCCGACGTGCGGTCCCCGGCAATCACCACCAGGTCGCCAGAAGCAATCCAATCCTTCATCCCTACGGCGCTATCCACCCCGATCTTGTTGGCATCCACCACCGTATTCATCAGGTCCGGATTCAGTTCGTACAAGAGGGCATTGAACTTGGATGTTCCCGAAAAATCCACCACCGGGTGCACCGTAAACTGCCTGTGGGTATGAATCTTGCCATACCCCGTGAGGGAACGGAGCATTTCCATGTTCCCCAGGTGCGAACAAATTAAAAAAGCACCTTCCCCACGGTCCAGCTGTTCCACCAGCATGTCCAGGTCATCGCCCTGGGTTTCCACGTTCTTAAGGGGAATCACGCCCCGCCATCCCAAAAGCTTTTCTATCATGGAAAGGGCAAAGGAAAGTACGTGCCTGTAGGTGGCAAAGGGCGGAATGTTCCGGCCCTGCAGGGCGTAGAGCCGTTTCAGGTAGGCCTTGGACCGAGCCCGCACAGGGGCCGCCCCGAGCCAAAAGAAAAAGCACACCACGGCTACCAGAAATTCCACCACCGGAAGCGGCAGGTGGCAGGTAATCCACAGCATAAAGCGGAAATGCCAAAGGCTTCCGCCCACTTCTTTCAGTTCAAACCAGTTTTGATTTTCGGCACTCATTTCTTTTTCGCCAAGCGGCGGGCCAAAAGCATGGGCAGGCGCAGGAGCATTCCCACACAGAGCTTGGTGTGTGTCCAGGAAATTTCAACATTGCTCCCGAAAACCCTGAAATTCGAAACACCGTCTTCGGGGTAAGTGACCTTGATGGGGTAAAAACGCATCTTGATTCCCGCCCAAGAAAGGCGAACCAAAATCTCGATATCGAAACCCATGCGGAAGCTGGTCAGTTTCTTTGCCACGGGCATCGTGGACTCTACCGGATAGATCCGGAAACCGCACATGGAATCGGGAATGTCCTTCGAGAGCGTCTCGATGGCCACCCAGAAGTTGGTAATTTTCCGCCCCTGTTCCCGGGACTTGGGCACGCTGCCGTCGTACTGCGGGAACCCCGCAATCAAATCCTCCGGATGCTTGCGGGCGGCCTTCAAAAAGAAGGGGATAGCGTCGGCGTCGTGCTGGCCATCGGCATCCATCTGCAGGGCGTGAGTAAATCCCAACTCGTGGGCCTTTTCAAGCCCGCTGACAACAGCCTTGCCCTTGCCGCCATTCTTGGTGTGGGTCACAAGCACCGTATTCGGCACTTCGCTAGCCACAGCCTCCAAGATGGCATGACCCTCGGGAGCATTGCCGTCATCTACCAGAATTACCGAAAGACCCTGGGCCGAAAGGCTTTCCGCCACCTTGCGGGTGGTAGATTCGTGCCTATACACGGGCACGATAGCGCAAAATTTTAAGTCGGCCAATTCTCTCATGTTTCCGCCTGCATTACCAATGTTCCTGTCGAAAGCATGCGGCCTGCCTCGTTGGTATAGGTGAACAGCACCTTGTTAGTGTCGGCCTTGAAAGTCATCTCCAGGTTGGTTACCGCGTCGGGCAGCACCGGGTAGCTGAACTTGGTCCGCTGGATTTTCTGCACCGCCCTGGGTGTTTCCAGCAGGGCGTGGGCCAGCAGGGCCACCATGTCCACCTGGGCTACGGCAGGCAACAGCTTGAATGCCGGAAAATGCCCGTCGTAAAAGTCGCTATCCGCAGGGAACACCAGCTTCAGCGAAAGGGCACCCGGTTCCTTGTGCATTTTCAGGATCCTAAAATTCTTGGATTCAGGGAGGCCGAACAGGGCCTGGATATCACGCATCTTAATTTTTCCTTGAGTATCCTGGGGCAGTTCTTCCAGGTAGCGCCATTTCTTGGGCGTCACCGTGTTTTCCAGGAACTGGTTCAGGTGAGCCTTGAAGAAATTGTTTATCTCTAGCTTGGGCTGGTCCTTGAACCGCGCCACCCCATCGGCATTCAGCACGATGGCGGCGGCCAGGTACTGCCGCTTGCCCACCATGGGCACCACACGCACATCCTGCACCAGGCCCGTCTGCTTCAAGCGATTTTCCACCTCCGGCAGGGAAATGCGTTTCTCCTCAATTTTCACGATGGAATCGGCACGGCCCTTCAACAGGAACCGTCCGTCGTCGTAGATTTCCACCAGGTCGCCGGTGGTAAAGCCTTCGGGCTCCAGAATGTAGCTGGACTTCACGTTCAGGCAGTCGTTCTCGCCGATGCTCATCTTGCAGACCTCGAATGGCGTCCAGATGGGGCCGTTCTTGGACTGGCGATAGGCGATTCCGCCTGTTTCTGTACTGCCGTAGATTTCGGTGGTCCAGTAGCCCGTAACGCCTTCGCACTTGCGGGCCACTTCCTCTGGCAGAGGGCCGCCCGACGAATAGATGATGGGCGTCGTCTTAAAAGCTATGGGCCCTTCGGCATCGGCGGCAAGGC
The DNA here is from genome assembly GCA_002382975.1 of Fibrobacter sp. UBA4223. GTDB lineage: Bacteria > Fibrobacterota > Fibrobacteria > Fibrobacterales > Fibrobacteraceae > Fibrobacter. The sequence goes on along the minus strand of DFTB01000001.1, from coordinate 6,634 downwards.
GTTTCAGGTAGGCCGGGCTGGAGGCAATCACAGCCGCCTCCCCTGCAATGCTTGCAAGTTCGCTGGGGTAATCGATGCGGTGCCTGCGGTAAGGCAGCCCCGTAGCCGTGGGGAGCAGCACCGTGAACAGCAGGCCGTAAATGTGGTGGTGGTTCACCGTGCTATAGACCTTGCGGTTCACCCAGTCGTCGCCAAAGACCTTCACCAGCTCGAAAAGCTCGTTCTCAAACTGGCAGAACATCTTGGGGACCATCTTGGGCTCGCCGGTAGTGCCGGAGGTGTACATCACCATGGGGGCGCTGTCCTTGTCGAAGGTATTCCAGCGACCGTCGGACTCCGTGTTCTGCAAGACATCCTGAATCAGGGTAGCGCCCGCAAAAGGTTCGTCCGTCAAGAATCCATAGCCGGGCTTCTGGATTTCCTTGATAAAAGCCTCCTGCCGGTTCGCCGTCACCAGCGCCTTGCGGCCTCCCTGGAGCATGGCCAGCAGGCCAACCATAAAGTAGTAGGAATCCTCGCAGTGCAAAATCCAGGGGGCGTTTTCACGCTCCTCCAGATAGCGACGGACCTTGGATACGTCGTCGGTGAAGTCGGCCCAGGTGCGTACGGAGCTACCATCAAAGCAGACCACCATGCCGGCCGGGCGGGAATCCCGCTGAAGCTCACACACGGGAATATAGGAATGCATCTTTTTCTGCATCATTTTACGAACCATGAATTCTACGGCAAAAAATATACCGATTAAAATATAGGAGATTAGGCCGTTGTACAGCGACCAGATTTTCTCATCGCCTACAAAAACTGTAAAAGACGCCACCACGGCGTTGAACACGAAAAAAAGGCACCAGGCAAGAGTCACCCGGTCGCAGTACCGCTCCACAAAAGCCCGCTCCGGCGAGGCCTGCAGCCGCCGGTCGCCGAGGCAGGCCATGCGGAAGGCGAAGCTGGGCTTTTTCCAGAGGGAAATCCCGAAAAAGACCAAGAGCGAGAGGCTCACCAGCACAGGGTAAAACTCCAGGAACAAGAGGCTGTCCGCAAAAAACGAGACGCCCCCGCAGGCGAGCATCAACACCACCAGGGCGTAATCCTTGAGGCTGTTCGCCGCGCCTTCCCCACCAGCTGTAGCCGTGCCGTTCCCTTGAACCGCGCCTTCCCCACCAGCTGTAGCCGCGCCGTTCCCTTGAACTGTGCCGGCCCCACCGACCGCGTTCCTGCGGCCCTGGGTCGTGTTGAAGAACAGCACAAAGGCAAGGCCTATGAGCAAGAGGCTCAGGCGTCGGGGCGAGATATCCCAAAACACCAGTCCGCAAAAGACCAGCGCCGGGTAAAGTACCGAAAGTGCGGCAAAGATGACCTTTCCCGCCACGGATTTCATTACTTGGATTCCGTTTCGTGGATCAGGCCGTAGATGGCGTCCACCACGTCTTGCAGGGTGCGCACGGCCTTGAACACTTCGGGGTCGATATTGCGGGGCAGCATGGACTTGAGCTTCACGATCAGGTCCACGGCGTCGATGCTGTCCAGTTCCAAATCTTCGTAAAGCCTAGCCTCGGGAACAAGCTTGGAGGCGTCCATGTCGAATTCCTCGACCAGGGCGTTCTTGATTCTGTCGAAAATTTCCTGTTTTTCCATGTTCAGTCCTTTATCAGCTAGGGGAGTTGGCAGAAATGTAGGCGGCCAGGGCGTTGACGGAGGCAAAGTGCTTCTTGGTCTCTTCGTTCACGGTAGAGAAAGAAACGCCGAAGTTCTCCTTGATGGCAATCCCCAGTTCCAGGGCGTCGATACTGTCGAGGCCCAGGCTGTTTTCGCCTTCGCCAAAAAGGGGTGCATCGTCAACGATATCTGCGGGGGTGATATCTTCCAGCTCGAGAGCCTTGATAATCACTTCCTTGATCTTCTGGTTCAAATCTGACATAAAATCTCCATTGTTCGGCGCAAATATAGCAAAAAAATCACGAATTCCTGTTGTTGCCGTCGCCCTTGTTGCCGCTGTCGCCCTTCTCAAGGCGCATCTTCTGGAAAAAAGCCTTCAAAAGGCCCAGGCACTCGTCGGCAAGCAGGCCCCCAGACACCTGGACCTCCCGTTTCAGGGCGTTCCCCGAAATCACGTCAACCGTGGTGCCGCAACCGCCGAACCGGGTATCCGGCGAACCGTACACCACCCGGGCGACGCGGCTGTTCAGGATGGCCCCCGCGCACATGGGGCAAGGCTCCAGCGTCACGTACAGGGTGGCCCCGTCCAGCCGCCAGTTTTCGAGCTTGCCCGAGGCGGTGCCGATGGATAAGATTTCGGCATGGGCCGTGGCGTCTTTCAGCATTTCCACCTGGTTGTGCCCACGCCCGATGACCGTACCGTCCTTCACGATGACGCAGCCGATGGGAATTTCCCCCTCGTCAAAGGCACGCTCCGCCTCGCGAAGCGCCATGCGCATATACCGTTCGTCGTCTGCCGATACGCCGTCTGGGGAAATGTCCTTTACCTCGTCCATCATGGGCGAATATAGAAAAAAAAATAGCGGGCGTTCCCTGCTGCGCAGGGGCGGGCTCTCGCGGCCCTTCGGGTTTCAAGCCCTAACGCGGGAAGCAGGACACAAGGATTCAGTCCAAGTGAATTGTGCAGTTAGAATCTGCACAAATTTCGTAAGGATCAGATTCGTTGCACCATTTGGACCAGGTTGTTCCTTACGTTGTATTCTACAAAACCGTTCTTCTGGTAGAAATCCATCAATCTAGCATCTTTTTCGCATTCCAGAAAAACAATCCCGCCGCCTACGATATCCTGACATTCCTTAACCTTAGCCATACAAATGTCAAGCAAAGCATCGCCGCTTATGGGGTGTTGAACCACCTTTGAATAATTTTTCCCTAATTGGGCAATAAGATACGATGAAGCGACATAGACGTTTCGATCTCTATCGTAGGAAGCGAATTTCGACCATTTGCGCTTTGTGCTATTGGACATCTCCACAAACTTAGCGGGTATAGAAATCGGCTTAATCGTCAATGAAAAATATCCCAACAGTTCCTGATTGACGGACGACAAAACTAAATGAGTCATGGAGAGATTCTGCCTGGAAAAGCTCTCCGCCTTCTTTTTTTGAAAGGACTCCACATCGTCATTCTTTTGCGCAGGCATCGTTCCCGAAGCGGACTTATATGTACTGGAGAAATTCTTGATTTCTCCATTTACAAAAAAACTTGCTCCGGAATCGAGCAAGTCAATAATACGGTAACTAGAAAAATCATTCATCATTTGGCAAATAACTTATTGATTCGTTTTATTTCAGCTGTTTTGTTCTTGGATTTCCATGAAACCCACTTGGACTTCTTGCCAGACCGAATCAATGCGTCTAGCAAGGAGTCAGCCACCTTCTGACTCCTTATCGAAAAATCCTTTGAAATGCTAGCCGTTGACATGCTATACCTCGGCGCAGGGACGCCTTTTATACATTTGTTCACTGTTAAATATACACAAACGCGGGTCGGTTGTCAATAGCCCCCTCCCCCATGTCATCCCGGCCTTGTGCCGGGACCTTATGCAACTATTGTTGACATCAAGGAATCACGGGCGTTCCCTGCCGTTTATTTCGCCAAGCATTTAAAGCTTCCGGCTTTTATTTTCACGGAAAAACATCAAATAAGATGTCCCGAGAGCATCGGCCAACTTCTTTGACATGAGCATAGAAATGGGCCTGGCCCCCCGCTCAAGCGAATTGTAGTTCTGCTTCGCGAGGCCAACCCTTTGGGCCAACTGCGCCTGCGTAAGCCCCGCATTCACGCGCATTATTTTCAACGCCCTGGCAGGATCGATCCTCTTTTTAGCCTTCCTGTACCAGTCCATTCCCTCCACCGGCTCGAGGACATCGTCGTCTTCATCGATACGGACGGAATCGGGGAACAGCGCATCCAAAAAGGCGATTACGGGTTTCGGGATATTCTTGCCCGTGACCTTAAATGACACCGGTTCATCAGTGTTCTGCATAGGGGGCGCTTCCACGACTGCCTGCATATGTAACCTCCACCGTTATACCTTTTTCCGTTTCAATCCAACATGCCACCCATTTGTGGGAAAGATGGCAATGATGAGTTGATGTTCCTGCCAATATTCCATAATTTGGCCAATTTGTTCTGACGGGGCCGTTCATCCGTATATCGTCAACAAGCAACGCAAGTTTTTCTTGCTGCTTTTTTGGCATTGCAGAAACAGCCCGAGAGACTCTTCTTGACATGAAAACACTGTACATAATAAATATATATTACTTTTTATTACTTGTCAACAACTGCATAAAAAAAAGGAACCGGACGCAATTTGCGACCAGTTTCCACCAATAGATTCAGGACAGCACTCAACTTCTTTCATCATCAACTCCTTTGCGTTACAAGCGGGAAAAAAACGCAAAATCACTACACAAATAAATATACATTCCCGTTTTGTCACAAAGTGTCAAAATGGAATTTGTGAAAAAAAAACGTGAAGCAAGAAAAATTACATACGGATTTAGATACGGAAATACATGCGGATTTACATGCAGTCTAGCACTAGAAAGGCCATTTGCCTTCGGCCCTCAGCTTAGCGATACGTGCGGCGTTGCGCATGTCGAAACCTCTCCACTCGGCAGATTGCCGGGAAAAGTCGACGGAGCCGCGGTTCTCTTCGGCAACCTTCGCATTCTCCACGAAAGTCGCCGCAGCCGCACCCGTCAGAATCGGTATGTTGCTAATAGCTAGGGCCATAATTCCTCCACAATATACATTTTTACCGCACCTTTTGCAAACACCATTCTACCAATTCCTCCGTTTCTTCCGCCAAATGCTACACAAATGTTCACTATATCAATATACAAAAACAATATGCCAAAGTCAATACCCCACTCCCTCCTGTCATCCCGGCCTTGAGCCGGGATCTCATTATGCAACTATAGTTGACATCAATGGGCTACGGGCGTTCCCTGCTGCGCAGGGGCGGCTCTCGCGGCATTATTGACATTATTTTCCCTTTCCCAGAACTTCCCAGCGACCGCCCTTGTCGGGACCGACACGCTTAACAACATTATCTCTTTTGAGCGAATTCAATTGCCATTCAACGCCCTTTACGGACACTTCTAGCGATTCAGCCAATTGATCCGTTGTTATTGTCGGATCCTCTTGTATAAGCCGAACTATTTTCTCCCTAGTTTTCTCCCTAGTTTTCTCCCTAGTTTTCTCCCTAGTTTTCTCCCTAGTTTTTTCATGCAGATCTCTTCCTCTCCAAATGCTGACCATCATGCCGCCCATAGTCGCTTGGAACGACGGAGAAGCTAGTCCGGCGGTCTCGAAGCCGGACTTGATTTTCTGAATGCCACGGCCCCACGATTCAATGAAACCAGCACGGTAAAAGGCATTGGCGATATTCTTGTTGCGTGGTCTTGACGTATGCTCGCCAAGCAAATCGTCCATGGTAAAGCCTTCAGGAAGGTTACCCTCGTTCCACAAAAGAATCCTGTCGGCATAGACCTTCATTTGGATAGCCGCCCCAGAATAATCTCTATGGACAATACTATTGAAAATAGCTTCCCTGAGCGCATCTTCAGGAATTTCAAGTGGTTCAATCCGTTGCAAGCCCTCGTAATGAATCGGCGAAATCAAATACTTGGACTTTAAAATCTCAACAACCCGGTCGGTCATCTGTATAATGTTTCCATCAACGAGGTCCTGAAAAATCAGGTCCGTTTCGTCTTTGCCAAACCGCCCAATCTTGAACTCTACCGATGTAAAAAATTTGCCAGGGTTCTTACCGAAAAGTAAAATTGCCGCATTCTTCAATAATCCTTCTTCATTCACCAAATTGAGATTTCTCAAAACAGATTCTGTCGGCATCCTGAGCGAACCAACAGGCAAACGCTGCGCATCAACAGCCTTTTCAAGGAAATAGGTGACAGCCTTACGGTCATTGTCTTTTAGAGTCGCCCCCTTGCAGACAATATCATCCCAACTCATACCCATCTTTTTAAGGATAAACTGCTGCAATGCGGTACCGCGAAGTTCCTGCTTGGTCGCCCCACAACGGTAATGATAAACACCATTTAAAGATATTGCGACATTACTCGGCTTGACAACAATTTCGAGATACTCCAAGCCAGACTTTTTATGGATATTCACATCAGGGACGATCCCCATCAGCGAAACAATCTTGTTCGGGATATCCTCGGCCAGTTTCTTTGCCTTTTCCACCCCGACCAGGTTGCCCTTGTCATCGATACCGATGTACAAAGTTCCGCCTTGGGCATTCGCAAAACCGCATACCCACTGCAAGTACTCGTCACGCCAGGTCTTCTTGAATTCGACATCCTGGGATTCAGACTTGGATTCGAACAGTTTTATCTTCTACTCCTTCCCGCAAACAGGCTTAAAATTGCGAGTCTTAACTATTTCCTGCAAGTTGCAACTACTCACTTGTGCACTAATATAGGTTTACGAAATAGTTCTGTCAAGAGGTTTCCGCAAAAAAATTGAACAACCGTCAACACCCCACCCCTCGTCATTCCGGGCTTGACCCGGAATCTAATTATGCAACTATTGTTGACATCAAGGAATCACGGGCGTTCCCTGCTGCGCAGGGGCGGGCTCTCGCGGCATAAAATTGCGGCCTCCCCTC
>DFTB01000012.1 GCA_002382975.1 Fibrobacter sp. UBA4223 | reverse complement strand
GGCTGAAGCCGCCCTCGCCGAAGCGACGAAGCTTGCTGGCCTCGACTACATCCTGAACCCGGGTGAAGGCGCCTTCTACGGCCCGAAGCTGGAATTCACGCTGAAGGACAGCCTCGGTCGTGACTGGCAGTGCGGAACCATCCAAGTGGACTTCAACCTCCCGCAGCGTCTGGGTGCTGAATATGTCGGCAAGGACAACCAGAAGCACATTCCGGTGATGTTGCACCGTGCTGCCGTGGGTTCCATCGAACGTTTCCTCGGCATCCTCATCGAAGAATTCATGGGCGATTTCCCGCTGTGGCTCGCTCCGGTGCAGGCCCGCGTGCTCCCGATTTCCGAGAAGTTTGTTGACTACGCGAAGCAGGTCGAAAAGGAACTCGTGAACGCCGGCGTCCGCGTGGAAGTTGACGAATCCAACGAAAAGCTCGGCTACAAGATCCGTCAGTGCGAATTGCAGAAGGTGCCGTACCTCCTCATCGTCGGTGAGAAGGAAGTGGCTGACGGAGTCGTGTCCGTGCGTAAGCGCAAGGATGGCGACAAGGGTTCTATGACCGTTGCCGACTTCCTCAAGATGACGGAAGACGACCGCAAGGTTGTGCGGTAATCTCGTGGCATAAAAGATCCCCGCCTTCGCGGGGATGACATATTAGCAAACGCAGACTCGTTTGAGCCTGTGTTTTTTGACAACCGTTTTTTAATCCTGCGACATAATCAAATGGTGATCTTTTAGATAGCCGTGTTCACGGATTATACGGGATATCTCGTCGTAAAAGAATTTCAACTCTTCGTTTCCGGGGGCTGCCCTGACATAGGCACTGCATTTTTTACCACGAAAGTTCAGATTATGGGGACAAAGGTCGCTAAAACACATTCCTGAGGAATCAGAATCGGGCAATTGCAGAATCCGTCTGCTGTTTTCAATAATAAAAGACTCAACATCCCGTGCCAATACGGTATCGGTGGCAACAATTGTCTGCGTTCCACGATTGTCGACCGTCAACAATCGACCATCGGAATAGAGGATGACTTCGGATTTGCCCCCGCCCCAACAGCTGAAATTTTCCACACTAAAGACAACGTTAGGGTCACAATAAGTGTTGTTGTCCGGCATAATCTACCTCCTTTACCAGTAGCAACGCTCTGTGGCAGCTTTTTGTACAAGTTCATCGTGCTGAGCTTATTGCTTGACAACTATGCACAAGGCCTTTACAACGGCTTCCACAGAGTATTTTTTTCCGGGGGCGCAGCCTGCTGGAGAGAAATAGCCGAGATTGCTGACAGGTTCTCCGTTCCATGTGATTCCGCCGCTTTTCCGTAAAGCGTCGTCATCTGCTCCCACTCTTGGTACGCAAGAAATATTGCAGGTTGGCGCATCAAGTGGGATTTGAACGGTAATAGGTTCTTGTTCTGGAATAAACATGTCATCAGGCAAGTTGATGCGGTTATCTTGACTGTACTCTTCGTTGAAAACATTGTTTGTCGCGACGGTCAACACCAAATCAACCGATTCGGGATCGAGCACCATTGCCCCGTCACAAATGAAACTTTCGCTGGTTTTGTCCTTGTTGGTAACCGTTACCGTGGCGGTTATGCTTTTTTTGTGCATTTCTGCTGAGGCGGTCATGGTTCCAGTGGTTCCGTTGCCAGAAACCGTGCCGAAAGCGGATGTCCAACTATATTCTGTAATATCGGATTCTGAGGAGGCTTCTACGGTCCAGGTGACGTTGCTACCGGCATTGACCGTTGTGGGTTTAGCAGTGCAAGACTTGATAGTGATAGGAATGCCCTGCACCTGCAACGGGTCGCATTTGATTTCATTGCCGTCCACGTTCAGAGTGGCGGTAGCCGTTCCGGCGTTTTCGTAACGGACGTTTACTTCGTCCAGACCGTTTCCCTGTAGGGCTTCGGTATTTCCTCCTGTGAAAGACCACTTGAACGGTGCCATGATTTGTTCAATCACGGATCCGTCATTGCGGTAAAATTTCCAGGTGGCGAGCTCGCCCTTGCCGATTTTACCGGTGGTGGTGGCGCATGTGCCGTTGACCTTTTTTGATTCCGGCATCAGGGCTTCTTTGCTGCTGACGGTCTCGGTCTTGGTATCTTGTTTTGAAGTGGAGTTGGAGCCGGATGAATCGGTGGTGCTTCCCGAAGAACCTTCGGTTTTTCCGTCTTTGGAATCTGCAGAACCGTCTTCTTGGCTGTTGCTTGAAAAAAACTCCCCGTCGTCGGCAGACGACGAAGAATCCGACCCGCAGGCCGAAAAAGAAATCAAACACCCCAAAAAGACCCCAAAAAACCCAATCCTGAGCAAGTTTTTATCAGTCATGAGGTAGAATATAGTCAAAATGTAATGGTGTCAGGTGTAATTTTTTTGCTACATTGCCGATTTTAATAAAAAAGATACTATAATTAGCATGTTTGGGATTCGGGTGCTAAAAGGAGTTGTCGTGCGATTCTTTGCCGTTTTGTTATGTACCCTCAGTGCTCTGGCTTTTGCCGCTGAGCAGGAACAACCTACGCCCTATGACCTGATTCGCCCCGTATGGCCTTTGGTATGGGATACGGCTTCTGTTGACAATGGTGGTACGGTCGAGAGTTTCAGCAAGTTCGTCCCCAACAAGACCAAACGCAATCCGGTCCCCCCTGTAGGAGCGGTTCCCCAGGACTTTGTCCCTAACGGTTTTGTTCCCGACACCCTGAACCAGGCTTTTCTGGATGCACGTAACCTGAGAATTGGCCGTATTCGTGTGAACCAGGCTGGTTATTTGCCCGATGACCCGGAAAAGCAGTTCTACTATGTCTCTCCTGGAGCCTGCGCCGAATCTTTCAGCGTGGTGAATCTAGAAGGGAAAACAGTTGCTACTGGCGGGACCTTCCAAAATTCCGGTTTTGACACGGAATCCTCCTGGAAAATCGCGGCGGGTACCAATGCGGCTACGGCAAACCAGAAACGTTACGAGGTGACGGCTACAGGGCCTACGGGCTTTATCTGCGTGGGTAGTCTTGCCACTCTTTCGCTTCCGCAGAACGAGCGCCTGCGAATTCTTGTTGGCAAGGAATATTCTTCTACCTTCATCATTAGTGACCGTGTGTATTCCATGGTGCGCGATGCCACCATCAAGTTTTACGGTATCAACCGCTCCGGCAATTCGGAATCCTGGTTCCATGCCCCGAGCCACACCAAGGACGGCGGTGGCAAGTTCGTGACGGGTACTGATGGTGTGACCGGTTTTGTTGCTAAAGAGGGTGCCCTGCAGGGCGGCTGGTACGACTGCGGTGACCACCTGAAAGAATCCCAGACTCAGGCTTATGCCTTTATGGTGCTTGCCGTCATGGCCGGTTCGAACCCCGATAGGGACGACGACAATTATGCTTACAACCACGGCGAGACGGTGAATACCGATGGTGTTCCCGACATCTTGCGCGAGGCCAAGCACGGAGCCGATTTCTTCTTGCGGGCTTATAACTTTGCAGACGGCGTTATTGACAATATGGCGGTTTCTGTGGGTAACTTTGGTGCTGACCACGGCTGGTGGGGTAGGCCCGAAAACCAGGATGCCTTGCCGACGAGCGTTGTCGGTCGTGGCGGCCCCCATGAACGTGATATTCGTTTGGGAGAGCTGGGTTCCAACATTTCCGGTCAGATTGCTGCGGGCCTTGCCATTCTCTCTAAGGACTACGCCGTCTATGACAAGCCCTTTGCAGACAGCTGCCTTGTGGTAGCCAAGAAACTTTACGAATTTGCCAAGAACCTGAAGCTGAAGGAAAAGTCCCTTGGACCGGGAACCTACGATGGCGGAAAACCCTATGTTTATAACAAGGTGGCCGACGGTTGGTCTAGCCCTGCTTACAACGGCAACAACGAATCTCACGACGACCTGGCCCTTGCCGCTATTGCTCTCCATTATGCGACCTATAATCCGGCAAGTCCGGATATGTCTTACTTGAATGACGCCGTGGAAGATAAGACCATCGGTGTGGAACAGGAAGGTACTGCAGGATTTTTCAATGGCGGTTGGATGGCCTGGAGCCGTGACGGCATGCGTAAATCCAGCAAGAACACCAGCTGGGCGAATGCTTACACCTATACGCTTTATGGCTTTTACAAGTTGCTCTTGAGGGATACCGAAACCGGCCTCAAGTATGGTATCGATGATAAGACCCGTTTGAAATATGCTGAAAATGTAGCTTACCTGTTGGCAACAAACTTGAGCGTTTTGTCGGGTTCTGGCAGCAATACTATTGCCCTTCCGGGCTTGTTCAATCCGAACAATCTTTCTTATGGTGACATCTGGTACAATATGCAGACAGACCAGACCTGGATTTACAACCGTTATCAGGCGGGCAATATTTTTGAAGTGTTTGCCTATGCCGATGTGACCAAGGATTTGGAAGGTGTGAAGCTCCCGCAGAAGGGTGTCCAGAATTGGCACTCTGCTGAGATGAAGCAGCTGGGAATCAATCAGTTGAACTACATGCTTGGCGTGAACCCCTGGGATGTGTCCTTCTTGTTGGGTATCGGCGACAAGAACGATGCCCATCCGCACCACCGTGCGGCAAACCCCGAAGGCAAGAATATGCCTGGTGCGGCCTATGTTTACAACCCTCCCGTGGGAGCTTTGTTTGGTGGGGTGACTCCTAGTGCAAGCGGTGCGAACAGTTGGGCGCCGAGTACCTTGAGCTGGGAAGATTACCATCTGGCCGAAACTTGTATCGACGGTACGGCCATGTTCCTTGCCGCTGGAGCCCTGGCCGTTCACGAAGAAGACCGTAACCGCGCTCCATCGAAGGTGGACGTGGAAATTCGCTATGTAGGCTATGATTCGGCTATCGTGAATATCAATCAGGATGTTCGTGGCCAGGCCATGATCCTCTACAGTGATAAGGAAACGGGCCCCTATTCTAGTGTGGCGGCAGATACGGTTCCCGGAGTCAAGCATACTATCCACATGAAGGGGCTGAAGAACGGTACCACCTATTACTTCAAGGTTGTGGCCATCAACGCCCGCAGCGAACGCTATTCTACCCGCTGGCTGGTGGATTCTACCCTTACGCCCTACAACTTCACGACGCTGGCCAGTGAACCTCCTGCAGCCGATATCCAGAACGTGAAGGTCTGTAACGTCTCTGCCGACAGTGCCGAGATTATGTGGTTCACGCCTAACGGCCAGTACGAATCCAAGATGTATTGGGATACGGTTCTTACCACCTACGACAAGATGCATTGGAATACGGGTGACGGCAACGCTGACGTGAGCGGTATTCCCACCAATTTCCATTATGTGAAGATTGGCGGCCTCAAGGAAAAGACAACTTATTACTTTGTGGTGGAAAGTAACGGTGTGCGGCAGGCCGTGAACCTGAAGGGCTTGCCCCTGAGCTTTACCACGCCGGTGACCCAATATAAGTTTGAGGTCCGAGCCTACCAGTACGTGTTCGGCGATATGGATTTCTTGAACCTGAACCTTTTCAACCGAGAGAACAGGGCTTTTGATAGCTTGACTCTTAGGCTTTATCTGACAGCGACGGAAGCGGAACTTGCAGAATGTGCCTTGATGATTGACAGCGATATCTGTCAGGCATACGACGAAGCGGGCTTCAACAAGCCCTGCGAAAACGATTCTGAAATTCGAGGACTTTTGCGCGGCTCCCAGGCTGTCAAACTGGAAGATACTTATGACCCTGCTACTGGAAAGTACGATTGGTATTTCCCGGCGCCCTTGGGTAGCACCACCATCAAGTCTTCTTCACGCATGCGTATAGACCTTGGGTTCTCTAAGGGAATGCACCAGCCGGGTTCTACGGTTTGCGAACCTTTGCGTTCGACTCCGCAGAAGCGTTTCTCCAAGGACAGTGGTGACTGGACCTGGAGCCCCCATGTTCAGGGAGCGTCTCCTTCAGAGCGTGTGGACTACGAGGGAATGCCCATGCTGGATAAGGATTTCGGAGACGATGATATGGCTCCTGTGGATCCTTACTTGGCTGTTTATCGTAAGGACGAATTCGTTTGGGGTTACAGTCCTTCTTACAAGGAAATGACTACCAAGCGCGCCAACTACGAAATGACTCTGTCTTATGACCCGCCATTCAATGTTTCTAACGGTTCTTACATCCAGATTGACTCTACTAAGAGCACTATGCACTTGACGGGTGAGGTCTCCATTTCGGAGGGTGGCTATGTGACTTCTATCTGGGTGAATGGCGTTGCCCTTACCAAGGAACAGCTCAAGACGGCGGCTGTATTCAACAAAGAAACGCAAAGGTATGACTTGGATATTCCTGCAAAGATGAGCATCGGTACCAACAAAATTGACGTTACCGTCTTTGCGGGCCCAGATCCCGAATGTGCCGAATGCCAAGAAAACGGCGGTTGTGCCTTTGTGAACCGCAGCTACTATGTGCAGTTTAGCAAGGGGGACCGCACTGCGGGCATTTTGACCCTTGTCAAGGAAGACGGGTCTTCTGTTTCTAGCCCTGCCGCTACAGACGGTTCTTTGAAGTTCTACGTGGTGGTTAAGGACAAGGACAATCGTTCTAACAAGACGATTAAGGTTCTGGTTGAAAATTCTAGGACCGGTGCTATCGATACATTGACCCTCAATCGCGTGAACGAAACAACAGGTGAATTCAAGAGCGATCTGATTACCGCTATTGCTGAAAAGGATGTGAAACTCCCCAAGGTGTCGTTCTTTGGTGGTGACGAGATTACGATTACCTACATCGATGCCGAAGACGAAGAAGATGTGGCAACGCAGTACTTCTTTGCGGATCCCACGCACCCGGTACCCCAGGACGTTGTGGTGCAGGATACGGACTGCAACGCCAGGGGCGACAAGATTGTGGCCACCTTCAGCGGTAGCACCTTCGGTAATGGTATAACCTTGGACAGCGCCCTCTTTGAATTTGATTCCACGACGACCACCAAGCCTTTGACGGTTCTGTTGAAACCCTCTAGCGTCAATGGCGCCGAAGCTGTGTTTACACCGAATGCGGGCCAGGTTCCGCAGACGGGTGCTCCCGCAGGCACGGTGACGTTCTACATTACGGAGAAGGGCGTTGTCACTACGGAAAAGGCCCCCATCAAGGATGGTATCGCCCCGACTCTCAAGGGCGTGACTATTCTGGAAAACGAGAATCACCAGTATGCCCAGGATACCTTGAAGGTTATCTTCACAGAACCGGTGATGCTAGCTTCTTATAGCGTTTGGCCACTGCGGGTCACCAACGGTTCTGCCGAAGTTTCTCAGGCGGGCATCTCTGTGGTAAGCGCTACGACTTCGGACAATGGACGCAGCTGGCTCTATGTTATCGAAGGAAATACAAATGGAGAAATATTCAAGCCGGGTCAGAAGGCTGAAATTCTTGCAGACTTTGGCGTGTCTGACCTGGGAATGAACAGTCTGAGCAATTGTGCTGGCCCTGTGACCGTCACGGAATCTGTGCGTCCTGTGCCTGTTACCTTTGCCCGCATCACCGACAAGATGGGCGATGGCCAACCCGAAGAGATTTATCTGGAATTCGAATCCCTGTTGCGTGACAAAGATATGCTGGACAGCTTTGATATATATTGGGGTTCTCCGGAAATATACAGGGCTTTCAAGAATCAGAAAGACTGGTCTTTGGACACTATCCAGGGCGACCCGGTCATCAAGCCGATTTTGACCAAGAAAGATTCCTCCATGGAAGTAAAGCAGGTCTCTTATAAAGAAGTTATTGGACAGGATACTGTTTGGTGCAATCAGACGACATTGGTGGAAGATACAACCACCCACACGATGGTGGAGGTGGATGTCTTGGATCCTATAACAGGCTTGCCGGTCAAGTACGCATGCAGCTATAAGGACAAGACCCAGAATGCGGTGAAGAACGACACCATCTGGAACTACGTGATTGATACGACGGGCCATGACACGTTGTTGCAGAAACATACGGCTATGCGTATCAAGATTCCCGAAGGTGTATTCTTGAAAAAGACCTATGGTAGCCGTGGTGGAAAGGGCTCCGTAATGCCCCGCAAGGGCGAAGAAGGAGGCTTCTTCGACAAGAGCTACTCCTTGAACGACGATTGCCCGCCGGTGCTGACGGCTGCAAGGCTTAGTAAGTATGGCTCGACTTACGCTCTTCGTGTAGAACTGTCGGAGCCTCTGGTGGCTTCCGGAAACGAAAAAGCCCAGTTCATTGAACGGTTCCACGAAGGCCTGAAGTCCTATTATCAGCCAGCTGACACGAAGCTGGACAAGTATCTAGATGTGATGTATTGGACTTTCGCTTTCCGTGAAGAAGATGCGGACAATCATGTGCATATCGGTGATTCTCTGCGTTTGCCGACAACAGTCAATTCCATTACAAAGGACAAGGCGAACCTGTTGCCGGGTGAAGAAAGCCCCTGGGTTCCGGTGGTGGGCGAGATTGAAGACGTCCGGTTCAGGGTGAAGATGGCCGAAGGTGTGAGCACTACGGCTAAGGGTGACGACCTGTTTGCAGGCAACATGCCCGAAAAGGACGAGGACTTCCGCCTGAGCGTGTTGAGCGGTTCAGAGGAAACCCTTATCGCAAATGGCAAGAAGAAGTTGACTCCGTACAGTTCCATGCTCTCTTACGACACTGCCGCTTACAAGCATGGAGGCCCGGTGTTTAACATCGATGTGGAGATGCCGATTTTGCTCCAGAAGGATTCGTTGGATAATTTCGCCTGGAAGGCTCATATCGCATTTACGTTGGATATCTATACCAACATGGGAGCCCATGTAACCCAGACGGAATACGAATTTGATCTGGATGAAATTGGAATTGACAAGTTGTCTGCCGACGGAACCATCCACCTGAAGCTTGAGTGGCTGCCTCACGATGGTAACCCCGCTGCAGCAAACGGCAGGGCCATTGCGACAGGCCCCTACGTGTCGAAGTTCCTCTTCCATACGAAGGAAGTGGCTATTGCGCCTACGGCCAACAAGAAACATCGCGCTGGAACGGTGAAAAAGCAGAACAAGGAAAAGAGAATTTCCATGGGCTACCGCCGTATCAAGTGATTTATGACGGATATCCGAAAAAAGACCTCCCGTAGGGGAGGTCTTTTTAAATTTGTAAGGTAGATTTTAGGGAGGGCGGAAGCCTTCCCTAATCGCTTTACTCGTACTTGATGACGCCGGCGGGGCAGGAGTCGGCAGCGTCCTTGATTTCGCTTTCGTAAGCGGAATAGTCAACGCCTTCCTTCACCTGCATCTTTTCGGGAACGCTGAACACTGCGTCGCAAGTAGCTTCGCAGGCGCCGCAAGATACGCATTCGTCGCTGGATTCATCCAGCCAAACTCTAGAAATAGCCATAATTTACCTCTTGTGTCTTTGGTTTGTGTTATAAGCACAATATAAAAAAATTGAATGTGAAAAAGAAGATAGAATCAATTTATGCAGAAAAAAGGGCGCTGTGAGAAAAAAAAAGCGTCGGCCAAGGATGGGGAGGGTGCAGGGAGGGGCCCGTGCGGCCTTCGCAACTCCGAGCTGGGGCCCCGCCCGCAAGCATTTTTCTAAATTTGCGGGCGGAAATTCATCGTCTTTTAAGGCGAACAAATCGAGAGGACAGCACCCGCGATGAAAAAAGTGGTTGTAAAAATTGGTGGCAGCCTGGCAATCGACGAAGCTAAGCTGGCTGATTTTGTGTCGGCAGTCTCTACACTCCCAGGTAGTGGCTGTCAGGTGGCCGTGGTTCACGGCGGTGGCAAGGACATCAACGAGAATATCGCCTTGCTCAAGGAACAACCGACATTCATCGACGGTCTGCGTGTGACGACGCCCGGCATCATGAAGATGGTCGAGATGACCCTCTCTGGCCACGTGAACAAGAAGCTTGTGCGCATGCTCTTGAACAACGGCTGTGGCGCCGTTGGTATTTCGGGCGTAGACGCGAACTTGTTCCAGGTGGTCAAGAAGCAGGGCAAGGTGGACCTTGGCCTGGTGGGTGAAATCAAGAAGGTAAACCCGGGCATTGTGACCGCGCTCTGGGGTGCGGGGTTTGTTCCCGTAGTGAGCCCGATTTCGATTGGTCCCGATGCAAACGGTAAGGTTGTGAGCTGGAACGTGAACGCAGACACCGCCGCATCTGAACTGGCTGTGGCGCTCGAAGCCGACCAGTTCGTGCTGGTGAGCGATGTGCCGGGCGTGATGGACGAAAACAAGAATGTAATTCCCGAACTGAGCGAAGCGGACGCCGAAAAGCTGATCGAAGCTGGCGTCATCTCCGGCGGTATGATTCCCAAAGTCCGCGAGAGTTTCAAGTCGATCCGACGAGGACTCAAGAGTATCCACATCGTGGGTTGGAAGGACGCGGAACACTTTGGCAAACAAATTAATGGAGATTTAAACTATGGCACAATCTTGCGCTAACCTGCTCGAACAGGACAAACAAATTATCGCGCCGCTCTACGGCAAGGCTGACATCAACTTCGTAAAGGGCGAAGGCTCTTACCTCTACGACGATCAGGGCAATAAGTACCTGGACTTCGTCGCGGGTATCGCCGTGAACGCGCTCGGTCACCAGAACCAGGCTATCAAGGATGCGGTGGTGGAACAGATGAACCACTTCAACCACATCAGCAACCTTTACCCGAACTACCCGCAGATCGAACTCGGCAAGGCCCTGTTGGAAATCACCAAGTTCGACAAGGCCTTCTTCTGCAACTCCGGTACCGAAGCCAACGAAGGCGCTATCAAGTTCGCACGTAAGTACTTCGACCGGAAGGGCGAAAAGAACCGGCAGAAAATCATTACCTTCGTGAACAGTTTCCACGGCCGTACTTTCGCCGCCCTTTCTGCAACGGGTCAGCCGGCTATTCGCGAAGGCTTCGGTTCTATGCCGGGTGACTTCGTGCATGTTACGTGGAATGACTGCGCCGCATTGAAGGCCGAGGTGGATGGCAATACATGTGCCATCATGCTCGAAAGCCTCGCCGCCGAAGGCGGCGTGATGACGCTTTCTGCCGAGATGGTCGCTACGATTAACAGCCTGCAGAAAGAATTCGGCTGCCTCGTCATCGTTGACGAAGTGCAGGCGGGCGTGGGCCGTCTTGGAACCTTCCTCGGTTTCGAAAAGTATGGCCTGAACCCTGACCTCGTTTCTTTGGCCAAGGGCATCGGCGGCGGACTCCCGCTCGGTGCGGTGCTGCTGCGCCAGAAGATTGCTGACCAGCTCAAGGCCGGCGACCACGGTACCACATTCGGTGGTAACCCGATTGCTTGCGCTGCAGGTCTCGCTGTTGTGAAGCAAATTCCGGGCCTGTTGAAGAATGTGGCTGAACGCTCTGCCCAGTTGAAGGCTGGTTTGGCCGCCCTTGTAGAGAAGTACAGCTTCGCCAAGGAAATCCGCGGTGAAGGCCTGATTCTCGGTGTCGCTCTCGACGAATCGATGCCGGTAGGCAACATCATTTCTGCCGCTCGCAACGAAAAACTCATGGTGCTGAGCGCCAAGGGCAACGTGCTGCGTATGTTGCCTCCGCTGAACGTGAGTGCCGCGGAATGCGACGAGGCGCTGGAAAAGCTTGGCCGCGCTTTCGAAGCAGCAGCTAAGTAAAACTGGCAGCCGCGAAGTAATCCGAAAGTCATCCGCTTTTGCGGCGATTGTCATCCCCGTTGTCATTCTGGAGGGGCAAAGCCCCGATAGAATCACGGGGATCTTTTTTTTTCTGATTGTTGCGTAATATTTGTTCACATTTTTTGTTATAGTGTGATCCATATTTGGATGCACTTTTTCTGTATTTTTCATAATTCTGAAATCTGAAGTCCGAAATCCGAATTTTCCTACTATATTTACAGACAGAGGTTCCTATGAAAATTTTTGTCGTTTCTGCCCTTGCGGCCTTTTTTGCCCTGCCGGCTTTCGCGTCCCAAAACGTGGTCAAGGTCGATGACCTGCACCCCGGCATTGTCATCAACAAGGACAACATGATGTCCGCCGACCTGGCAATTTGGAACCCGCCTAGCCGCTATTACGATATGACCCCTGCGTTTGTGGACGGTGGCTACACCCTGTTCCGTTTCCCCAACGGGAGCCTCTCTAACGATTACCACTGGAACGGCATCGGCAAGTACGACGAGACGGGACTCTGGACTCCCGATGAAACCAAGTGGGCCCGGGGCTTTTTGGGCGAGACCGCTTACCGTGGCACCACCAAGGACAACTACGGCTTTGTCCGCCGGAGCCACCTGGCCGACGGCAAGATGGAGACCATGTGGTGGGGCGAAATTTTGGACCCGGTGGACCCGCCCTGGATTGTGGTGGAATTCCCTGAAAAGGTGAACCTGGATTCCATTCAGATCGACTGGGGTAAACTCCGCCCCAAGGCTTTTGAACTGGCCTACTGGACAGAAGACTACGCCGAATACCCCGGCGTGCACCAGGCTCTTGAAAACAAGCTGAAGGTAGAAGCCACGGTGCGGGTGAATTCCGCCACCACAAAATACAAGTTCAAGCAAATTAACACCCGCTACGTGGCCGTCCGTTTCAAGACCACGGACCTGCCGTCAAAGGGCGTGCAGATTTGCGAGATGAAACTCTACAGCGGCGAGACGGATTTGCTGGGCGGCAACAACTACAAGTTCTACGCCATGTCCACCAGGAACGGCGACATCGCCCGTACGGACTGGACCGATATCAAGTGGGATTTCGAGACTTTCATGGAATACATCAAGACGCTCCCCAATGCCAGGGCCGTCATTTGCGTGAACGCGGGCACGGGAACCTCCAAGGAGGCCGCCGCTTGGGTGCGTTATGCCAACAAGGTGAAGGGCTACGACATCAAGCAGTGGCAAATCGGCAACGAACTGGACGGCGAGTGGGAAGAGTCCGGCCCCATTTCGGCAAGGCAGTACGCCGCCCGCTATCTGGAATACGCCCGCGCCATGAAGGCGGTGGATTCCAGCATCATCTTGCACGGCCCGCTGTTCAGCACCCACAAGATGCAGCAGAAGGGTGCGGGCCTTCTGGATGGAAAGTACTGGATGGAAGAGTTCCTGCGGATTGTGGGGGAGGCCGAAAAGAAAGATGGCAAGCGCTACTTGGATGTAGTGGACCTGCATAACTATCCCTACTGGACGCCAAACGACCCGAAACCCGCAGACATGCTACGTTCTATGCTGGACGTTGGCCCTAACATGGACACGCTGGACATGTGGATGAAACGCCACCTGGAAGGGGAACGCCGGGTGTTTCTTTCGGAGTTCAGCACCTGCGTGCAGGGCTACAGTCTGCTGATGGATTACCCTCAGGCCACCGCTATGGCCAGCGTCTTTGCCCAGCACGCCATGCGCTTCGGCAACCGCCTGCAGGTGCTCCCCTGGGACGCTTTCGGCAACCTGTTCAAAGGGCCCGACGATACCTGGGGAACCATCAGCATGACGGCGCTCCTCAAGGAAGGCTCCTGGAATCACTGGAAATCCCTGGAACCTACGGCAGAATATTACGGCGTTTACATGACCTTCATGGACTTTTTGGAAAGCGGTTTTGCGGTGTTGCCGGTAGAGAGCAACAGCCCCGACGTGGTGGCCTACGCCATCGGCAAGGGGAATTCGGTCCGTGTAATGCTGGTGAACCTCTCCGACATAACGCAGCTGGTGCAGATTGACCGGGCGAGCGTTGGCACGGATTCTGCCAATGCGACGCCGACAGTGGGCAAAGGTGATTTGGTCAGGACACAGGTGGAAATTTTTGGCGAAGAACAGTTCAAGTGGAATGGCACGACCCAAAGCGCCTACCCCTACCCGAAAATGGGCCCTAGCGGACGTCGCATCAATCCGTCCAAGTCCAGGGACATTGCCGTACCGCCCTTTGGACTTGCCGTCGTGCAAATCAACCCGAAGGTCGTGGGCCTGGATTCGGCGACGAAAAGTTCTGCGGCAGACCCGCGTGTCATTGCCGCTGCCCTCGAAAAGAAGGTCCTGCTGGCAGGCGATACCCTGGACCTGTTCGCCACCGCCGTGCAGCAGTCCGGCCAGCTGACAGAAGGCAAACTTGAAATTCCGGAACTGGGAATCGTCAAGTGGTTCAAGCCCGATGACGGCCTGTGGAACGCCTCCATCGAGAGCTTTCACGTGAAAGTTCCCATGCCTGCAAATGTGAAACTTGGGCCTGCCACGGCGACGCTCAAGATTCGCGGCCTGGGCGGCAAGGCTACGGAATTCAAGATTCCCTTCCGCATCCGCGGGGCTTACCGCACCACCAGCGTCATGCAGAATTTCGACAACGGCCTGGATGCGGTAGATTGGTATCCGGTGGCCAACGGCGACAACGCCACCAGTATCGAGGCCAAGGTCTTTAACGGAGCGCCTCCCCATGGCGGATTCATCCGTCACGACTTTATCATCGAGCAGCCTCCTGCACAGGGCTGGCCCAACTTCGCCGGCGCCTACTACGTAATCCCCGAAGCCGTCAAGAATTCCGTAGGTATCGTGTTCGACTACGCTACCAACCACAACAATCCCGATGGCTATTTCGAGGTGCAAATCGCCAGCGAACAGGTGAAGGACTACGACGAGTTCATGGTCCGCCTGAAAAATACCCGCGGCAGCTGGGTTCGCGACACCCTCATCTGGGAAAACATGGCTCAAGAGGGCTGGGGCAAGACCATCCCGCAGCTGGACCCGAAGCAAATCAAGAACTTCGCCTTCAGGGCCCGCTACAGCGGCAAGGGCTACATCAGCCTGGACAACATCTACCTCTTGCAAGAGGACGGCACCGAAGTTCCCATGCCCAAGGGATTACGCCGCTTGCGGTAAGGGGGAAGGCCTTCCCCACGCTCCAGCTGCGGCTCTATCCCGCTGTCACCCCGGCCCCAGTGCCGGGGCCACCGTTCCATACCTGCCGCATCTTCCGCTACCCCTTCTCCTAGGGGCCCTGCCCCTAAAACCCCGAATGAAAAAGGAACCCTTTCGGGGTCCCTTTTAATTCGGAATTTTGATTTCAGATTTCAGAATTTGAATAATCGCGGCGTAGCCGCCAAATTAAACAACTCTGAACTCCGAATTCTGAAATCTGAATTCGCTTACTTGATGATGAGCATCGAGTCATCCCAAGCTTCGTGCTTTTCGAGGCCCAGGAGGTTTGCGGTCGTCGCAGCGATGTTCGAAAGACCCCAGTCGCCTTCCTTGAGGCCGAGCTTGCCGCCCGTTACGTTATCGTAAAGGATGCATGGCACCTTGTTGAGCGTGTGGCTCGTCTTGGCCTTGAAGGAACCATCCTTGTTGACCTTCGGCATGCCGGTCTTCTTGTCGATTTCGTACATTTCGTCGGCGTTACCGTGGTCAGCCGTGATGATAGCGACACCACCGAGGGCGTCAATCACCGGGAGCAAGCGGGCGAGGCCGATATCCACCGCTTCGATAGCCATCGTAGCAGCGCGGAAGGAACCGGTGTGGCCCACCATGTCGCCGTTCGGGAAGTTGCAGCGGAGCGTCTGGTACTTGCCGCTCTTCAAGGCTTCGATCATGGCGTCGGTGATTTCGGCGGCCTTCATCCACGGGCGCTGTTCGAACGGAACAACGTCAGATTCGATTTCCAAGTATGTTTCGCCGTCGAACTTGCTGGAACGGTTTCCATTCCAGAAGTAGGTCACGTGGCCGTACTTCTGCGTTTCGGAGCAGGCAAACTGCTTCACGCCGGTTTCGGAAAGCCATTCGCCGCTGGTTTCCTTGATGGCCGGAGGCGGCACGAGGAAGCGGTTCGGGAGCTTGAGGTCGCCGTCGTACTGGAGCATGCCAGCGTAGCAGACTTTCGGGAAGCGCTTGCGGTCAAATTCGTTGAAGGATTCTTCTTCGAAGGCGCGGGTGATTTCGATGGCGCGGTCGCCACGGAAGTTGAAGAACACCACGGAGTCGCCGTCGTTGATGGTACCGACCGGAGCTCCGTCCTTAGCGATTACGAACGGCGGGAGATCCTGGTCAATAGCCTTGGTTTCGCCACGGAGGGTTTCGATAGCCTGGGTGGCGTTGTCGAAGTAGCGGCCTTCGCCCAGCACGTGGGTCTTCCAGCCCAGTTCCACCATCTTCCAGTTAGCGTTGTAACGGTCCATGGTAATCTGCATACGGCCACCGCCGCTAGCAATGCAGACGTCGAATTCCGGGCTGCGGAGTTCGTCCATGAACTTTTCGAACGGGCCGACGTAATCGAGAGCGGAGGTTTCCGGCACGTCACGGCCGTCGAGCAAAATGTGCACGCGGACCTTCTTCAGGCCTTCCTTCTTGGCCTGGGCGACCATAGCCTTCAGGTGAGAAATGTTGGAGTGGACGTTGCCGTCGCTGAAGAGGCCGATGAAGTGGAGCACGGAACCGTGGTCACGCACGTTGGAGGCGATTTCTTTCCAGGCGTCGCGGCCGAAGATGTCGCCGGAGACGATTGCGTCCTGCACGAGGGCGGCACCCTGGTTATAGACCTGGCCGGCACCGATGGCGTTGTGGCCCACTTCGGAGTTACCCATGTCTTCGTTGGTCGGCATACCCACGGCGCGGCCGTGAGCCTTCAAAAGCACGTTCGGGTACATCTTGAAGAGGTTGTCGAGAGTCGGGGTGCGGGCGGCCTTGATGGCGTTGCCTTCGACCTTATCGGTGATACCAAAACCATCCATCACGATTGTGACGACGGGCCCCTTGATGCCGGGGAAATTGGAAAGCTTTTTGAGCATAGTTTACTCCGTATTGTGCCCGCACGGTCTGTGCAGGCGTGTTAAATTACGGGCGTAAATTTAGAATTTTGCAATTCCCATGCCAGTGCACAAAAAGAAAAGGGGCCCGTGATGGGCCCCTATTTAATTCCTGAAAAGAACTATTTCTTCTTGAAGTAGACGATGGTCAGGTCTCCCTTGGCTTCATCTTGCTTCATGAAGGAGTCAATCATGACGGCGTATGTTCCAGAAGCGGTCTTGATGAGATACCAACCCATCTGTTCCAGTTCCATGTGGTTGTCTTTGCCATTGTAGGCCTCGGAGAAGCTTTCCATGCAGACCTGCCCTTCGGGGATAACGCCAGTTTCCTGAGAGCCTTCACGAACGATTTCTACGCCAGCGGAGGCGGTAAAGAAGGGAGTGCCGTCTTCAATAGTCATGGTCACATCGGGGCTATCGGCGGTTCCAGTAGCAAAGTTGATGGCGTCCTGGCTACTTCCGAGCTTGTTGGAAAGGGTAACCGGACCAACCTTTTCCATCTCAGTGCAGGTGGCAGCCGCGCTAGAGGATTCGATAACCTTGCAAGGTATGGAGAAATCACCAGTTAGGCGGGCGGTGTAGGCGTACTGCTTGGTGTCTTCGGTATCGCCACTCATAAAGATGGTGACGTAGAGCGTGAACTTGTCTCCGCAGGTGGCGTCTTGGTCAAGGGGAATTTCGTCAATGACGCTGATCAGGTTGATGCTTTCCTTTCCAAGGGATGCACCCTGCTTAAGGTTGACAGGGAGAGAAACGCGGTTGCCGTCCTTGTCACCCACATCAAACTGAAGGCTGTCGATATTGTAGTAAACGGGGTCTTCACCATCATAGCCTTCGGGGTCGGGGAACATTTCACTGTCGGTCTTGATGATGCCGCTGAGGGATAGGTAGTAGCCTCCTTGTCCGTCGGCGGTTGCAGCGGCAACAACTTTAGAACCTGCATCCAACGGAGATGTTTCCGAAACGGAAGACAGAACCAGGGGTTCTGCAGAAGAGGAACTGTCGCCTTCATCTGCACTAGAACTGCTGTCGCCACCGCAAGCGGTGAGAGCGACGGAACCCAGCGCGAAAACGGAACACGCAAGAATGGATTTTACGAATTGGAATTTCATGATGTTTTCCTCATAAAAAGTTTTCTGCCTTTGAAAATAAACAAAAATGGCCGAAAAAGCAAATGAAAAAGCAAAATTTTCATGAAAAACGCCTTTTTGGGGCGTTCCCCGCCCCAAAGTTTGGTGCAATTCTTCACAGGGGCGGGTCGGGCCATACTCGTCAGGGCATCCCGCCCTGCCTCACCGAGCCCGTCCGTTGTCCGGTCTCGTCCCCTTCGGGGTCACTGTCCCTAACGCATATTCCGGATAATGTCCCGCAGCCGCGCCGCTTCCTCGAAGTCGAGGCGCGCGGCGGCTTCCTTCATCTGGCGTTCCAGGTCTTCCAGCGAACTTGTCATCCCCGCGGAGGCGGGGATCTCCTTTCTTACATCGTGCCTCGAGCCTCGAACCTCGGACCTAGAGCCTTTCTTTCGCCTTTCGTCTTTCGTCTTTCGTCTAGAACTGGGCTGTAGCGGTTCCATCGGGCGAATGCCCGGTTCCCCATTTGTCATCCCCGCGACCTGTGGTGAGCGTAGCCGAACCAAGGCGGGGATCTCCTCGTCCTCATCGACGGAATCGTCACCGTCGATTCCAAGGGGATCCGCGATTCTCAGGTCGTCTTCCAACTTGCGGGTCACGGACTTCGGCGTGATGCCGTGTTCCTTGTTGAATTCTTCCTGCACGCTGCGACGGCGGGCGGTTTCGGTGATGGCCTTTTCCAGGCTGTCGGTCATGTTGTCTGCAAAGAGCAAGACTGTGCCGTTCACGTTACGGCTTGCACGGCCCATTGTCTGGATGAGGCTGCGGTAGTTGCGCAGGAATCCTTCCTTGTCGGCATCGAGAATCGCCACCATGCTCACTTCGGGCAGGTCGAGGCCTTCGCGCAGCAGGTTGATGCCCACCAGCACGTCGAACTCTCCGGTACGCAAGCCCCGGATGAGTTCGTGGCGTTCCAGCGTCTTGATGTCGCTGTGCAGGTAACGCGCACGGATGCCCGCTTCTACAAAGAAGTCGGTGAGGTCCTGCGCCATCTTTTTAGTGAGTGTGGTGACGAGTACACGGTCGCCGTTCTTGACGACTTCCTCGATGCGGTACAGGAGCACGTCCATCTGGCCCTTGATGGGGAACATCTCGATTTTCGGGTCCAGAAGTCCGGTGGGCCTGTTAATTTGTTCGGTAACGACGCCGCCCGTCTTGGTGAGTTCGTAATCGCCGGGGGTGGCGCTCACAAAGAGCACTTGCTTCGGGTACATGTACTCAAATTCAGCGAAGTTCATCGGGCGGTTGTCGAGTGCGCAGGGGAGGCGGAACCCGTACTGCACAAGCGTTGTCTTGCGGGATTTGTCGCCCTCGGCCATGCCGCCCACCTGCGGAATGCTTACGTGGGATTCATCCACCATCAAGAGCCAGTCGTCGCCGAAGTAGTCGATGAGCGTGAACGGGCGCGTACCCGGGGCGCGGTTTTCGATAATGCGGGAGTAGTTCTCGATGCCGCTGCACATGCCGGTCTCGCGAATCATTTCCATGTCGTAGCGGGTGCGGCTCGATAGGCGGGCCGATTCCAGCACCTTGCCTTCTTTGTCCAGTTCCGCGAGGCGTTCGGTGAGTTCCACTTGCATGCGCTGCAAAATTCCTGCGCGGCCTTCTTCCTTCGTGACGAAGTGTTTTGCCGGAGCGATGGTCATCTCGTCCATTTCCTGCGTGACTTCGCCGGTAATGATGTTGAAGCGCACGAGGCGATCCACCTCGTCGCCGAAAAGTTCGATGCGGAGACCTTCTTCGTCGTAGCTCGGGTGAATCTCGATGACGTCGCCGTGTACGCGGAAACTGCCGCGTTCTAGGCTGAAATCGTTTCTCGTGTATTGGATTCGCACGAGGTCATGCAGAATCTTGTCGCGGTCGTAAACGTCACCCTTCTTGATGCGCACCATCAAATCAAAATATTCGCTCGGGCTGCCCAAACCGTAAATGCAGCTCACGGAGGCCACGATGATCACGTCCCTGCGGGTGAGTAAGTTCGCGGTGGCGCGCAGGCGGAGCTTGTCAATCTCGTCGTTGATGCTGGCGTCTTTCTCGATGAAGGTGTCCGTGTGTGGGATGTACGCTTCGGGCTGGAAGTAGTCGTAATAGCTCACGAAGTATTCCACCGCATTGTGCGGGAAAAACGCCTTGAATTCCTGGTAGAGCTGCGCCGCGAGCGTCTTGTTGTGCGTCAAAATCAGCGTCGGCTTGCCTACGTTCTTGATGACGTTCGCCATGGTGAACGTCTTGCCCGAACCAGTCACGCCAAGGAGCGTCTGGAACTGTTCACCGTGCTTGAAACCTTCCGTCAGTTCTTCGATGGCCTTCGGCTGGTCGCCCGCTGCCCCATAGGGGCTCACGAGTTCGAAGTTCGCGCGTGTCGGCGACTGGAACTGCTTTAACTTTCCCGGCAAACTTTTTTCGGGCGGTAGCGGTTTCGCTATCGGTTTCGCATACGGATCAGGTGTAATTGTCTTGCGTGCGCGGGCCATGGGATTAGGATCTAGGGGTTAGGATTTAGGGGCTAGTTTCTGGCTTGTATTCACTAGATCCTAGCTCCTACCCCCTATCCCCTAAAAAATAGTAAATTTCCACTATGGATCACGAGTATAGCATTTCAGGTCGGCTTTGGGTCGATAACGCCGAATCGGTTTTGCCGGGTTCGGATTGCCGTGAGTACACCATAGACGACATCGCGTTCCTACTTTCGACAACCACAGCCAAAGAAATCCAAATAATTCTCAAGGATAAATCCAAAGCAGTGTCAATTTCTGACGATAAAATTTCCACTTGCTGCGCCGATCTGTCCCGTAGGTTTGCGTGCCGTGTCCGTATGGAAAAGCTCCACGAAGAATACGGCAATGCCAACGTGTTCAACGGCGGATCCGACTACGAGGTGGTCAGCGCCGACAGGTTTGTCTGTGAATGCCTAAACGGCAAAGAAGTTAGTCGCGAAAAAGAAAACTTTTAAGCCGAAAAACGCAGAATTTCAGCCATTTGTTCTGTGCAACGCCATCAAAAAGTGTATTTTTCAATGGTGAAAAGTACCATTTTGAGGTATCAATGAACAAATTGATAGTTTTGACTTATGTCCTGCGTGGCTTGGGCTTTGTGCTGGTGATTTTGAGCCTGTTTGGTCATAGCGTTTTGTTGAATCTTTTCCCGGGGTTAGAGGGAACCTCCATCAACCCCTTCTTCTATTCAGGCCTCGCGGTGTACCTTGTTGGCGCCATCATCTATTTCTTTGTGAACAAGAAGATTTGTGCCGACAAGCGCCGCCGCGAAATAGAAGAGACCGAAAGCCGGATTTTTGGAAAGAAAGACGATCAAGAGTAGTTTATGATTCAGATTGAGCATTTGCACAAGACCTACAGGAGCGGTTTCCTGATGAAACCGAAACTGGCGCTGAAGGATGTGAGCCTTCATGTGGAACCGGGTCAGATTTACGGTTTTATCGGCCCCAACGGGGCGGGCAAGTCCACCACCATCAAGGTGCTGACCGGCCTTTTGAATTTTGATTCCGGCAAGGTGCTGGTAAACGGCATCAGCCCCCGCGATGTCAAGAGCCGCCGTTTTATCGGATATTCTCCGGAACAACCTTATTTTTATGACTACCTTACGGGTCGGGAACTTTTGCAGTTCTACGGCAAGCTGGTGGGGCTAGAAGGGAACCTTCTGAACGAACGCATCACCTGGGCGTTGCAGTTGCTTCACGCCGACAAAGACTGGATTGATCGTCGTCTGCGTTCGTACTCCAAGGGCATGATGCAGCGTGTGGGAATTGCCCAGGCCATTCTCGGCAAGCCCAAACTGTTGATTCTGGACGAACCCATGAGCGGACTGGACCCCATGGGCCGTCGCGATGTCCGGGAGGCCATTCTGGAACTGAACCGGGACGGGGTGACCATCTTCTATTCCAGCCACCTTCTGAGTGACGTGGAATCCATCAGCCATCGGGTGGCCATGATTGTGGATGGCCGCATCGTTCGTGAAGGAACCGTCGATGAGATTACGGATTCCTGCGGTATCGAATACCACGTGCGGACCCGCACCGCTATTGCGGCTAAGGACTTGCCCGAGGGCGTCGCCCTGGCAGGGCACCCCCAGGAGGTCATCTGTGCCGACGATGCCGCCCGAGACCGGCTGCTCCGCTACTGCCTGGACAACGGCATCGCGGTAGAGAAAATGGACCACAAGCGCCCGAGCCTAGAAGACATTTTGACCGAGGAGATTGCCCGTGCAGACGCTTAAGCATATCGGCATTATTGCCCTCAATACCTTCCGCGAATCTATCCGCGACAAGATTCTTTACAATATCGGTCTTTTGGCCGTGGGACTTGCCCTGTTCAGCATCGTGCTTGGTGAATGGTCCGTGTTCGACCGGGCATACGTCATCAAGTCCACCACCCTTTCGGTGATGAGCCTTTCGGGTCTTTTGATTTCCATTTTCGTGGGTATCAGCCTGGTGCAAAAGGAAATCCAGCGGCGGACGGTTCTCACCCTGTTGTCCAAGCCCATCAGTCGCGCCACCTTCATCGTGGGCAAGTACCTTGGGCTGTTGGCGGTGGTGGCCGTCCATTTGGCGCTGCTCACCTGCATCTACTACTCCATCCTGTTCCTAACGAATTCCGAGCCTACGGTAAGTCTGCTGACGGCGATTTACCTGATTTTCTGGGAACTGGCGGTTGTGATTGCGGTGGCGCTTCTGTTCAGCAGTTTCAGCTCCACTATCCTGAGCGCCCTGTTTACCTTGGGCGTTTATTTTGCAGGACACTTGAGCAACCAGCTTCTAGAGCAGATTCGTTTTGCTAGCCGTATGGGCGAGATGGGGGATACTTCTACGGCACTGCTTGAAAAGCTAGCCGTGGTGATTCACGCCGTGTTCCCAGGACTGTACCGCTACAACGTGACCAGCTACGTGGTTCACGGGCTTGCTCTGCCGGATATGTATCTTTTCTGGAATACGGTTTACGCAATCGGTTATGTTGGTGTTTTCTTGGCCATCGCTAGTTGGTGGTTCAGCCGGAGGGATTTCCTATGAGAAATCAGTATATGGCACAGGTCCTCGTCCACAACAAGGTGGTCACGGAGGATCAGGTCAAGGCCCATTGGGGCGAAATTACGGAATCTATGGACATTGGCCAGGTTCTGGTCAAGGCGGGTATTTTGCAGCAGGCCATGTATGCGAAGGTTCTTGCCTTTGTGCAGAACCTGGAGGCAAAGCATGCTGCCGCTAACGCTGCGGCCCAACCGGCGCAGGTCCAGCCGACAGCACCAGCACCTAAGCCCGCCCCTGCTGCCGCTCCTGCTCCCAAGCCCGCTCCTGTAGAGGCAAAGCCCGCTGTGGCCGAACCTGTGGATGACGAACCTGCCCTGCAGATCGAGGGCAACAACATTTATGGTGAATCTTCTTCGTCCAATATGGTGGTAGAAAAGGTATCCGGTTTGGAAACCACAAGCATTTCGACCATCAGCATTGCCGAAGAGACTGGAGAAGATTCCGCCGAAGAAGGCGAGCAGGAACTGCCGCGTCAGTTCGCCCTTTCTTCTGGAGAGGGAACGGCGGTAGAAGCTCCCCAGACGTTGCTCCCCATCATGTCCTTGAAAAAGATGATTGCCTTTGCTCGTCAGTACGGCGCTACGGACATCTACCTTTATTCCAACCGTCAGGTGGTCATGCGCCAGTCCGGTGCGCTGTTCCCGGCTACCGAACAGGTGGTGGACAAGACCCGCATCTCTGAACTTTTGGCCGAAGCCTCCGAAGGTTTTGCCGACGGCTACCAGGTGGTGGCGGGCAAGAACTTCAGCAAAACCATTGCTCTCGCTGGTGTGGGCCGTGCCCGCATTTCCGTAACCTGGAACGGGGTCGTTCCCAGCGTGTCTATCCGGGTGATTCCTACGGAGGCGGTGGCTCTGGATTCTCTGAACCTGCCGCCTTTCTGCACCCAGTTTGCGGAGCTCAACAGCGGCCTGGTGCTGGTGGCTGGTCCTTCGGCCAGCGGGCGCACCACTACGGTGAACGCCTTCGCCGAAACCATTGCCGCAAACCGTCCGTGCTACATTCAGACCATCGAACGGCCTATTGAAAGAATCTTGCAGGGCGGTGTCGGCGCCTTGGTCCAAAAAGAAGTTGGACTTCATGTGCGTACGGGTATGGACGGTATCGCCCTTGCCATGCGTGACGGTGCCGACGTGATTTGCTTTGACCATCTGGAAAACGTGGATGAACTGAACCTGCTTTTGCAGGCCGCCAATTCCGGTGCTCTGGTGTTTGCCGTTACCCGCGGGAACAATATCCACGCCCTGCTTTCGAGGCTCCTGGTTTCTGTTCCCGAAAGCGGACGGTCTTCTTTGGCCAGTTCCCTGGCAGACCAGCTGAAGGGTGTTATCGTGCAGCATTTGGTTCCTGTGGTGGACAACCAGGGCCTGGTTCTTGCCGCTGAAGCGGTGCGGGTGACGCCTACTATTGCGGGCATGATTCGCAAGGGCGACCTGTCCCAGCTGAATGCTGCAATCAGTAGCCAGCGGGACCAGGGCGTTACTCTGGACGATTCCCTGCAGAAATGCGTGGAAGCGGGTTACATCGACGGTGTAGAGGCCTGGAAACGGGCAAATGACATTAGACGCTTTGCGGCGTATCATCCTGCAGGCGGGGAGGCATAAAGATGGCTGCAGAAATTGAATCTCTTTTGGAATATGCCGTCAATACCGGCAGTAGTGAACTGATTATTACCGAAGGTGCAGTTCCTGCAATTCGCTTGGCAGGGCAGGTCTGCGCCGTTCCCGACGCTCCGGTTATTCCCTTTGGTTCCTTGGCTGAATTTTTGGGCTCCCTGGAAGGGGAATCCGGCTCTATGATTGGCGGACCTTGGCAGGGCATGCGCTGGCGCGTGCGGTATTTTCGTGAGGCTCTCGGTAACGGGGCCGTATTCCGTCCGCTCTTGAACGAGTGTCCGGATTTTGCCTCTCTCGGAATTCCTCCTGTTCTGGAAAATATGCTGGGCTTTAGTTCAGGCCTGGTGCTTTTTGCAGGTCCGGCATGCTCCGGCAAGACCACCAGCGCCACGGCCTATGTGGGCGCTCTTTGCGAATCCAAGATTTTAAGGGCCTGCTTTTTGGACAAGGCCCAGGAACTTCCTGTAAAGCAGGGGAGCAGTCTCATTCTCGAAGATTCCGTGGGTGGCGTTGCCGAAAAAGTGGACCAGGCTATCCGTAGCGGAGTTGACCTTCTGTGGATGGGCGATTTCGACTCCAGTTTTTTACTGCCCATGTTGCGGGCTGCCGAAGCGGGCGCCTTGGTGGTGTGCAACGTGACCGCCGGCAATTCCGCTGGCGCCCTGGATGCCCTTGTAGCGGCCGCCAAGCCCGAAGACAAGGCTTTGGTTCGGACCATGCTTTCTTCTGTGCTGAAGGCGGTGGTGGTGCAGCGCCTGCTTCCGGGAGCAGCCGAAGGTTCCGGTGCCGTTGCCGCCTGGGAAGTACTTTTCAATTCCCAGAACGTGGCCATGTGTGTCCGCACGGGGGATCATTTCAAGCTGCCGTCGGTCATTGCGGCTTCGGCTTCCGAAGGCATGATGCTGATGGACGACAGTCTTGCAGAACTGGTGCGTTCCGGATACGTGGCTCAAGAGGTGGCGGCTAAGTATGTGGCCAATCCCGCAAGGTTTGCCTAGGCGGTTTATGCCGAAGGTGGCGGCCATCTTGTTGGTCGCTTTTTCCCTGTTGCCTGCAGAACCTGCCGACAGTCTGCTGTCGCAGATGACTGCTACCCAGGATTCTACGGCGCAGGCCCCTGCGGATAGTCTTGTTCCCACTACATCTGAACCTCAAACCTCTCAAGCGGATCCTCGCCTACGCGAGGATGACATTCCTCTAGCCTCTAGCCTCGAGCCTCGAACCTCGAACCCCGACAGCGGGAGCGAGGGGGAGGCTTCCCCCGACACATCGTGGAAATGCGAAACCATAGATTTGTCGACAGGCGAAATCAGTCCTTCCGATTCAGGCAATCCGAATTCCGAAATCCGAATTCCGAATTCAGCCCCAAAGAAATCCGTCCTCTACCTCAGTGGCGGTGAGCGTTCTCCCTGGTTCCACCTGGGAGTGCTCTATGCCATCGAAACCTACAAGGTCCGTATCGATTCCGTGGTGGGTACGTCGTGGGGCGCTTTCGTGGGTTACCTCTGGACTCACGGAATGACGCTAGACGATATCCAGCGAGTGCTGCTGGACCCGTACCTGCAGGGCTACGTGGGCCACAATATGTTCGACGACCTGTACAATAAAAAGCAGGAACAGGCCAGGTGGCCCATTTCTCCCGATGGCGTGCCCAGCCTGCGTTATCGTTTTGCGTTGCAGCCGGATTCGTCCATGACTTTGCGGAAAATTCCCAAGTCCTTTGAACCGGATACTTCCGCCCACAGGTATGCCCTTGCAAAGCTCCGCTTTCAAGAAGCCATGAACCGAGTACCTCGCGGGGCGGTGATTCCCTTTACGGTGCTTGGCTGTAACGGCGAACAATGGAATACTTCGGAGTATGTGTTCAAGAGTCTCCCGCTGGTTGAAAACTACAACTCCGGAGAACTGTGTCCGGGGCTTGCGGTGCCCTATGAAGATGTTTACGACCAGGTTCCCATTATTTCGGTAGGCATCCCCCGGGTGGCTCTTGCTTCCGTGTCGTCCTGGAATTCTCCCTGGCAGCGTATCCTTTTTGAAAAGCCCCTGCAGAATTTGTCTTATCAGGAGTCGGGGGTGGTGCTCCGCGCCCATTACGCTACGGATTCTGCTTATACGGCATGGATTCAGGCGGGGTTCTCTGCCTTGGAACGCCACGCTACGGAACTAATACCTTTCAGGAACGACTCGCTGGACTATTTGACTTTCAAGAAGGTGGCTTCCCCATGGTTCAAGTTCAAACCGTCTTTTGACAGTCTGTCTGCGGAAACCCATTCCACAATAGCCTCTTATTGGAACGAAAGCGACACGGGCATGGTGGCGCCCGAAAATTTCTTGAAAGAAATTTCCAAGGAGCCTGCCTACGATTCCGTTTCCTTTGACATGTTGCCGACGGGGAACGTGCTGGTGGGGGCGAAGGTCGCCCCGACGGTAGATGTTTCTGTGGGCGGTTTCGGGTCCAACGCTATCGGGCCACACGCTTACGGCGATGTGACGCTCTCCTTCGTGAACCAGATGGATATCGCCCTCGGGGTTTCGGGATTCGTAGGCCCAAGGTCATACGGCGTAAGTCCCAAGTTGGAAATTTCCCGCCTGTGGAACAGGGACTGGTCGGTAGGGCTCCGCTATGACTGGCAGACCCTGCGGCCTTTTGAATCTTACCTGGAAGACAATGCGTATTTCACGACGCCTCGCGGTGAAAAACGAAGCGACTTTAACATGTGGGTAGATTACCACTTGACAGCCCACCAGGTGACATCGCTTACATTCATGTTGGGAGACAGGACTATTGATTTTGCCCAGGTGTACCGGATGGACGATTTGGAAACATGGCCCGTTTCACCGTCTCTCCAATACCGTTATGCCGAAGGCGATACCGATCCGTTCTTTTCGTATGGCGGGCAGTCCCTGTTCCTGGAATGGGGACTCCAGTCCGTGCGTTACAAGATAGACATTGCGGATCTAATTCCCATATACCACAAGCTTTCTCTGGAAATGTACGCCAGCCGCTCACCGGTATCTTTCTTGACGCTGGGGCTTTTCCTGGGCGGCGGCCTGGATACGTTCCACGACGAGGGCCACGGCTATGTCTACCCAAAGTCGACGGGTATCAAACCGATGGACAACTTTTACCGCAGGCGTGTTGTGGCCACGCCCTGGACCGGGGAATGGTACAATCCGGAACTGCTAAGCCATCACTATGGCCTTGCCCGCATAAACCTCGGGCTTCACAAGGGAATGTTCGGCATGTGGGTCTTTGGGGCCTACGTGCGGGACTTCGAAGAGAATCCGACGGCGCACCTCGGGGCCGACAAGTTTATTCTGGAACCGACGCTACGCTTTGCGTACAAGTCCATCTCAGTATCTGCGGGAATGTCCCGCCTGGTGGACCGCGAAACTCTCGACGAACTGGGTGACGTGATGGACTACACCTTCTTTGTTCGCGTCGGGAATTATAGTTTCTAGGGGCTAGGGGCTAGGGGCTAGGATCTAGGGGCTAGGTAGTAGGTTGTAGGCTGTAGGCTGTAGGTATTAGGGTCGCGGGTCTCAAGAGGTGTCATCCTCGCGAACTTTCTTCGTCATCCTCGCGAACCTTCTTCGTCATCCTCGCGCAGGCGAGGATCCGCTTGCTTTTTTCACACCTCACACCTCGCACCTCGCACCTCACAACTCACAACTCATTCCCCTCTATTCTTCGCGGCCACGTCCTTGAACTTGTTGTGGTCGGTGAGGGTGCTGCTGAAGAAGTGGGTGCCCGAACCGTCGTCTTTTGCGACAAAGTAAAGTGCCTTTGTGTCGGCGGGGAATAGGGCTGCTTCGATTGCCTTGCGACCCGGATTAGAAATGGGGCCGGGCATCAGGCCCTTGAACTTGCGGGTGTTGTAGGGACTGTCGCTATTGAGCTGGCTCTTGTAGATGGGCCCGGTCAAGTTCCTGAAGATGAACCGCACCGTGGGGTCGGCCCCCAGGGGCATGCCAATTTCAAGCCTGTTGTGAAAAACGCCTGCAATCAAGAATCGTTCGTCGGGTTTGCCAGTTTCTTCTTCCACCACGCTAGCAAGGGTAAGCACCTTGTGCCAGTTGCCGAGAGTCGCCCACTTGGAGTTCGGCTTATCTTTCATCTCGTCCCGAAGCTTCAGGTTCGCCGCCACCATCTGCCTGATGATGGTCTCTTCGTTTGCATCGATGGCGAAGGGGTAGGTGTCGGGCAACAGGTAACCTTCCAGGGAACTAGCATCTACGCCCAGGGACTGGGCGAACTTCGGGTCCTGGACCAACTTGTTCCAGCGGTCCTCGTTCAAGTCGGGGAACGCCTTCTTCAGGTAGGCGGGAATCTCCCAACTGGCCCGACCTTCGGGAATGGTCACCTTGCGTACGGCGTTCTTGCCGCTTGCAAGCAGGGCGAAAATCTGTTCCAGGGTCTGCCGTGGTGGGATTTCATACCAGCCAGCCTTGAGGGAGGGCTTGTCCATTTTGTTCCGGACCTTGAATGCCAGTCCGTCCTTCCAGACGCCCTTTTCCTGTAAAATTTGAGATACTTTGGCCGCCGAACTGCCCTTGGGAATCTCCAAAAGCACGGTTTCTTGGTTGTCGGATACCGCATTTATGCGTTTTTTTCCTTGAAAAACGGCAAAAATCGCCAAAATGACCAGCAAAAGCACGAAAATGGTAAAAATCTTCTTCATATCGTAAAAATTTAAAAGAAAATCTCCCAATTTGCCAAAATAAAAGGTATATTCCTACTGCATAGTTGTATATTTTACCATGTTTATTGAGGAATAACATGAAAAAGGTTTTATTTGTTGCTCTTTCCCTGATGGTGGCCGCTGCTTTTGCTGCCCCGAACAAAGTGAAGTCCAAGCTGGGCGATATTGACTTGACCAAGGAAAAGGGCGGTGGATCTGTGGTTTGCACCGCAGGCTTTAACGACGAACTTACCATCGTCAAAGACGGTGACACCGAAGTGCTGGTCAAGGGTAACTGCGGCCAGGGCTGGGTGGCCAAGTCCAAGGTGGAATATGTGGCTCAGGCCGCGGGCGACAAGTCCATGAAGTTGGAAGGTGTGGACGTGGTCGGCTGGCTCGATAACCCCAGCGCCGTGTTCGTGTTGGAAAACGATGACATCGACTTCGACGGTGTGAACATCGACCGTGACTTCAAGGAATACCTGCAGCACACGATGGACCGCGAACAGATGGAAATGCACAACAACGAAAACTAAGTTGTCTGTGTAGCAGCATTGTCATCCTCGCAAAGGCGAGGACCTGTTAGAGATAACCCCGGCTCTGTGCTGGGGTGCTTTTTTTGTCGTTCCTGCATTTTCTTCGTCATGCCCGCGCCGGCGGGCATCTACTTTCGTACTATAAGATTTCCGTAAATTGACTTGAAAAAAACGCCGCTGGATTTTATCTTTATTACGATATATCAACAGAGGAATTCTTTATGAAAAAACTCGCAATTCTTTTGGCTCTCGCGGCGACGGTGGTGTTTGCCGGTCCTGTAAGCTACTACGGTAAGTTGCAGGCTAGTGGTGGTTACCTCTACGGTTCCAAATCAGGCACAGAAAAGGTTCAGCTCAAGGGTATGAGCATGTACTGGGATTATTGGGATGCTGGATCGCCCTTCTATACCGCTTCTGTAATAAATGCCCTCGTAGATAAGTGGAAAGTTGAAATTATCCGCGTTGCCCATGGTACGCCTAGTACCCAAAATGCGGGTAACTCGACGGCCTCTCTAGATGCCGATGACGCCGTTATTCAGGCTGCCATTGATAACGACATCTATGTCATTATTGACTATCATTCTCATTATGCCAACGACGAAATAACGGACGCTACGACTTTCTTCACTCGCATGGCGAGCAAGTGGGGCAGTTATCCCAATGTGATATTTGAAATTTTTAACGAACCCAAAGATGCAAATATGTGGGGTACGGTCAAAACCTACGCTAACACCATTATTTCTGTAATTCGATCCAATGGTGGAACAGACAACCTCATTGTAGTGGGAAACAGCGAATACTCCGCCCATCCGGAAGAGGCAATCAATAGCAAGGTGACGGATTCTAAAAATAACGTGGCTTACACATTCCATTTCTATGCAAACTCTCATCATACAGATGGTGGCCAATGGGATGGCTATTCGACGTTTGTTCAGCGTGTCAGCAGTGCGATTCAGGCAGGCCTTACGGTGTTTGTAACGGAATGGGGCGTGGGTACAGCTGATGGTAAGGAACTCTATAATACCACTGATGCTGATGCTTGGATGACTTTCCTTGATCAGAAGATGATTTCTTGGTGTAACTGGTCTGTGAGCAACAAGGATGAGGCCGCTTCTGCATTCCGGGGGCAGTCTACCTATACGAATCCCACAAACTGGAGTTATGATGGATATTCAACATCGGGTAAGTATGTTTATGATCAGTTGGCTAGCCATGCGGCGTCTGTCTCTTGGAGAACTGGTACTTCCGGTTCTTCTAGCAGTGTTCAGGCTGATGAAGAATTCATCGATGATTTTGAGGATGGCGATGGAACTGCCTTTACCGGTGGTTCTTGGTATGCCTACACCGATAAGGGTGAACCCGGTGCCGCGAATGGGAATGGAAAATCTTCTATAACCAATGCTGCTAATGATGAAGGAGACGGCTATATTGTGGTTTTTGCGGCTGACAATTCCACAGAAGGTATGGCCGCATTGAAGGGAATCGTTTTGAATGCGGGGACGTACATTTACGATCCCTATGTAGCCTTGGGCTTGAATCTTAATGAAGATGAAAGTGTTTACGACCTGTCTTCTTGCGAAAGTTTAGAATACAAGTACAAGGGTGCCGCTCATACTTTTAAGGTGCAAACTCCTGAAGTGGAAGATTATAACTACCATACTACAGATATTCTTGCTTCTAAGTCTTGGAAGACCGCTACCGTTGATTGGAGTGATTTACAGCAGGCGAATTGGGAGGGTTCTCCTAAGGTGACCTTGAACAAAAAGAAGATTGACAAGTTCGCTTGGGTCGTGGAAGACACGGATGATGCTAATTATCTGTATATCGATGATTTGCGTTGTGTCGGTGGAACCATTGAGCGGGTTTCCAGTTCGTCTGCTGCAGGCAGTTCTAGCTCCTCGAAGCCGAAGAGCTCCTCTAGTTCTCACGTGAACCCCACGTGCGAAGACGGTGAAACCATCGATGTAGGTTCGACCCACATGCTTTGCGTTGATGGTGAATGGACCGAAGTCAAGGTTAGCAGCTCTTCTACCGTTTCTACAGTTGTCATGATTGATGATGTGGATGACGGGAATACGGGCGTGGAGACTTTGGGCGAAGATGGCTATTGGTTCCTGTATACTGCAGGAGGCTCGATTTCCAATACTCAGGGCGCCGATCAAGTGTGGGATATGGTTCGTGGTAATTCGAACAACTACTATGTCGCTATGGAAGACATTTCCGATATAACTTACGGTGATAAATCATATCCTTCTGTGGGAATGTCCATGAATATTCCTGCGTCTGCATTGGCGGGGTGCACTGCTATCAAGTACGACTACAAGGGCTCCGGCCATATGTTCCGGGCGGCCATGAGTACGGTGACTGCAGAAAGCGGGTATGAGCACGCTACAGACGCCCAGAACAAGGCCACTTCTTGGACAACGGTAACAGTGGGTGTGGACGATCTCGCTCAGCCGTCTTGGATTCCCAAAACAGAGAAGCAAGACTTTGCTTGGAATTTGGTTTATCAACTAGTATGGGTGGTGGACGAAAAGATTAAGGATGCCCAACGTGGTACCTACCTTGACGTTGACAATGTC
Organism: Fibrobacter sp. UBA4223; assembly: GCA_002382975.1. Taxonomy (GTDB): domain Bacteria; phylum Fibrobacterota; class Fibrobacteria; order Fibrobacterales; family Fibrobacteraceae; genus Fibrobacter. Next base: position 56,311 of record DFTB01000012.1, on the reverse strand, counting down.
CAGTGTGTCGGTACTTTACCCGATATTGGCGGCTCTAGCAGCTCGGGAACGGTTGTGCCCTCGTCATCTTCTGCCGAGCCGGAATGCACAGAGGGTGAAGAAATCCATGTGGGTGCCTCTGACCTGAAGTGCGTCGATGGTAAGTGGACCGAAATGAATACTAGCAGCAGCTCGACCTCTCCGAACTCTTCTGCCTCTACTCCGGGCTTTGCCGTTATTGATGACTTCCAGGATGAAAACACCCAGTCCGAATCTCTGGGCGAGGCATACTGGTACATTTACAAGGCAGGTGGTTCCGTGACCAACAAACAGGACACCAAGACGAAGTCCTGGGATATGGTCCGCATTGACGGCGAAAACGCCTACGTTGCTATGGAAGGTATTTCTGGCATTACCTACGGTGCCACCACGTACCCCTCTGTAGGTATGGGCCTGGATATCCCGACCAGCGCATTTACCAACTGCACGGCAATCACTTATGACTATAGGGGTTCCGCTCACAAGTTCCGTGCTTCTGTGTCTACGGTAACGCCTGATGAGGGATACGAACATGTTACGGACATCCAGCCCAAGGCCTCTGCCTGGACTCAGGTAACGGTTACTGCAGCTGACCTGGCTCAGCCGACCTGGATTCCTGCAACCGAGAAGAAGACCTTCTCCTGGGCACAGGTGGTGAAGATGGCTTGGGTCGTAGACGAAAAGATTGCGAATGCTGACCGCGGCACGAATCTGGATGTCGACAACGTGACCTGTATCGGTTCCTTGCCGACTCCGAAGTCCAGCTCCAGTGTGAAGCCGAAATCCAGCTCTAGCGTGAAGCCCGTCTCCAGTTCTAGTGCCGGTGTAAAGCCTGGTTCCAGCTCTGGAGCCAATAACGGTGGTGCTGGCAATAACGGAACCAATAACGGCAACATCAACGGCAATGATAACGGTTACGGCATGGCTATCGGTGACATCGCTTCTCCGGCCGGTCTCGATGCCTCTATCATGGGTAAGACCCTGGTGGTCTCTGTCGCCCGTGCCGGTCTCGTGAAGGTCCAGGTGTTCGACATGATGGGCCATGCCATTGAAAGCCATAGCGAGAGCATGGCGGCAGGCAGCTTTGCCCACGACTTTGCCAAGCTGGGCAAGGGCGCCTACATTGTCCGTGTGCGTCAGGGCTCCATGGTGAAGACCTTGCGTATGCAAGCTCGCTAGTCAAGCTCAAAAATGACGAAAAAGGCGGGGATATCCCCCGCCTTTCTTGTTTACACCGGTAACATCTTTTTTCATGCTTCTTTGTTCGAAGTCGGTTCTGGGGAAATATTTTTAGGGGGTGTCACCTACAATCCCAGGGATTTTTATGAAAAAAATCGCATTTTTCATGACTTTGGCATTATTCGCCTCGTCTTTTGCGGCAAACCGTGTGGGCCCCGTGAGCCAGTATGGCCAGCTTCAGGCCGGAAAGGATTCCAACGGCAAGGGCCGCATTTTCGGTTCCTGTGCGGCCTATAACAGTACCCCCGTCCAAGTCAAGGGCATGAGCCTTTATTGGTCCCTTATGAAAAATGCCGTTGAATTTTGGACAGCCGAGGGCGTTTCCAGCATGGTTTCCGATATGAAAATCGAGATTGTCCGAGGTGCCATGGCTACAGGTAACGAGGATTGGAGCGATGGCATAAAGGGGTATGCTTCTGAACCCGATAAGCAAAAGGGCTTTATGAACGCCGTTGTTCAGGGGGCCATTGATAACGATATCTATGTCATTATCGACTGGCATAGCCATTGCGCGGAACAGAGTACGAATTCTGCGGTACAGTTCTTTACGGAAATGGCCCAGAAGTGGGGTAAGTACGATAACGTGATTTTTGAAATCTACAATGAACCTAAGAATTCCTGTGGTGAAAAATGGCCCGATGAAGATGCCGCCAAAAGCTACTGGAAAAGCGGGATCGCCCCCTATGCGAAAACCGTTATCCAGGCAATCCGTCAGTATTCGGACAACCTTGTCTTGGTGGGAACACCCTATTATGACCAGTATACGAATGCGGCTACTGCTGAACCGCTCCAGGATCAAAATGTCGCCTATACATTCCACTATTACGCAGGCTCCCATAAAACAGGTTCTGAGGGGGCGAATGCTGTTGCTGCCATTAACGCTGGTCTTTCTGTATTTGTATCGGAATGGGGTACGGGTACTGCCGATGGAAAGGGAGACCCCAATAACTACGTTTCCCAGAACAACAGCTGGCAGCAGTGGATGGATTCCTATAAGCTTTCTTGGGCGAACTGGAGCGCCTCCAAGATTTCAGAAGGAACTGCGGCTTTTAGTAGCGGTGCGACCCGCTATAGCCTGAGCTATTCTACCTCCGGAAACATGGTGAAGGGCTTTCTGGCGAATAATCCCAAGACTTACACTGCCTGCGGAGGTTCTCCGGCTGCTGCGTCCAGCTCCAGCGCTGCGGGCCGGTCTTCTAGCTCTAACGGGACAGCAAGGTCTAGTTCCAGCGCCTTTGTGCCGAATTCCAGTAATTCTTACGCCCCTGGTTTGGACGACAATACCGCTATTATCGGTGTAGGCGGCATGTCTCATTCCGTGCGTCTTGAAGGTCGCGTTCTTCAGATTGCGGGTGAGGGGACCGTGACGGTCAACCTGTTTGATATGCAGGGTCGCCTGATGGCCAAGTTCGGTCAGGTTTCCGGTATTGTGAACCTTGAAAAAATGGCCCCCGGCCGCTATATACTACAGGTTCGCTCTGGTTTGGCCCAAAAAAGCCATCAAATCGTGCTAAAATAGCTTTGTAAACTAAAATTTCACTTGTTGGGGCCTATATAAAAAACTATATAGGCCCAGAGGAAATGATTGGGATTTTTTCACTAGGAGAGAAACAATGAAAAAAATCTTTGTGGCTGCACTTTGTGCAACAACAGCTATGTCTTTCGCCCAGACTACTGCCAACATCGATGACTTTGAAGATGGTGATGGTTTGGCTAATACCGGCGGTGCCAAGGACGCTTGGTACGCTTATACTGATGTAAATGACAAGGGTGCGTCTACGTATACAAATACGAAAGACCAGTATGGCCTTGTTGTCGTGTTGGAAGAAGCCGCTGCTGGTGGTTCTAAGTATGGGGCTGGCCTGACCGGCATTAGCTTGGCCAAGGGCAGCAATGCCAACGATCCCTACGTGGTTCTTGCTGTGAATGTTGCCGGAGGCCTTTCTGGTTGCACCACGATTTCCTATAAGTATAAGGGTGCCGGCCACAACTTGAAGGCAACAATGAACGGTGACGACTCTGGTGACCTCACTGGCTACAATAGGCATGCCTATGCTCTTGATGGCAGCACCAGTTGGACCAATGCCTCCGTTTCTGTATCTCAACTTAAGCAGGCTGCAGGTTGGGGAACCACGCTCTCCTTGAATATGGCCAATGTGGTTTCTCTGTCTTGGGAAGTTAAGGGCACTGCGACCTCTGACTACCTCTACATTGACGATGTGAACTGTGCCGGTTATACCCCCGGTTCTTCTTCGACGACTACTCCCACCACTGCGGTCGTCATCGATGACTTCGACGATGGCAATACCACTGCCGAAACTCTTGGTGCCACGGCTTACTGGTACCTCTATGCTGCGGGTGGCTCTTATTCCAATACAAAGGATGCTACCACCGGTGCAATTGATATGATTGTGACGGATGGCACTAACTCCTATGTTGCCATGAAGGATATTTCTGGTATTACTCCGGGTAGCGACAAGGATAAGATCTATACCTCCGTGGGTATGGAAGTTGCCTTTACCTCGGGTAAGCTCTCTGGTTGTACTGCAATCCAGTACGATTACAAGGGCTCTGGCCACCGCATGCGTTCCACTGTGGACGGCGTGAAGGCCGATCAGGGTTGGGAACATGTGGCTACTGACCAGCCGGCCTCTACGACCTGGAAGACAGTGACCGTTTCTTCCATGGCACAGCCGGAATGGGTTGCCGATGCTACAGGCGCTACCGTGGTTGCTTTCTCTTGGGCCAAGGTTTCCAGGCTGACTTGGGTGGTGGACGAAAAGTTCTCCGCTGCCAATCTGGGTACTGAACTGGATATCGACAACGTGAAGTGCGTCGGTACCATGGGTGGCACAACCACAAAGCCTGTTTCTAGCAGCAGCACAATCCCCGCTTCCAGCAATAGTAACGCTGCCAACAATAACAATGCCAACAATAACGCCAATAACAATAATGCCACCAACCCCGGCATGAATACGGCGATTGGCGTGGTTGCCGCTCCTGCAGGTCTCTCCGCTACCCTCCATGGCAACACCCTGCAGGTGTCTGTCGCCAAGGCTGGTCTCGTGAAGGTCCAGGTGTTCGACATGATGGGTCACGCTATCGAAAGCCATAGCGAAAACATGGCTGCCGGTAGCTTCGCTCACAGCTTTGCTGGCATGAGCAAGGGTGCCTACATCATCCGCGTGCAGCAGGGCTCTATGGCTAAGACCATCCGCATGCAGGTTCGCTAAGGTAAAATACCGACGCCATCTAGAAAAGGGCAGGGGTTAACCCTGCCTTTTTCGCGTATTTACACCATTTTCTTCTTACATTTTTTCTGGGATTCCTCAAAAAGAATATATTTAACATAACAGATTTTTAAGGGGTGGTTTATGAAAAAGTCTCTCGCAGTTCTTTTGGCTCTAGGCGTATCTTCACTGGCCTTTGGGCGTGTAGGCCCGGTAAGCCAGTACGGTCAGTTGATGACCGGAAAAAATGCTCAAGGGCAGGGGCGCATTTACGGCAGTTGTGAAGGTGTTAAAGCTGGTTCCGAAGTCCAGGTGCGCGGCATGAGCCTTTACTGGAGCATGGTTCCTCGTGGCACTGAGTTCTGGACGGCCGAAGGTATTTCAACAATGGTCCGCGATATGAACATCCAGATTGTGCGTGCTGCCATGGGGACCACAAGCGATGACTGGTGGGGCTGCAAAGACGGTTCGGAAAGCTGTGGTGACGACAAGTCGAAACACATCACCGGCTATGCTACCGATGCCGAATTCCAGACGAACCTCATGAACACCGTGGTGCAGGCGGCCATTGATAACGACATCTACGTGATTATTGACTGGCACTCCCACCAGGCTCACGAAGAGGTCGCTAATGCCACCAAGTTCTTTACCGAAATGGCCCAGAAGTGGGGCAAGTACGACCATGTCATCTTTGAACTTTTTAACGAGCCGAAAGAAATTGAGTGGAGTACCGTTAAAAGCTACGCCGAAAAAATTGTTCCTGTTATCCGGCAGTATTCTGACAACCTGATTCTTGTGGGTAACCCCATGTGGGACCAGAATCCGCAATACGCCATCGGCAATACGGTTTCTGGAGATAATATAGCCTACACCTTCCACTATTACGCAAACTCCCATTGCTGGAATGGTCAGACTGAATGGGGAACGCAATGCGAAGGGGATAACGCCCAGCAGGCAATTAACGCGGGTCTTTCCGTATTCGTGTCGGAATGGGGAACCGGCAATTCTGATGGTGGTGGTAATCCGGACGTGAGCCGCAACACCAGCTGGCAAGACTGGATGAACAAGAACCAGCTCTCTTGGGCAAACTGGTCTGCTTCCAAAGTTGAAGAGGGTACGGCAGCCTTTTCAAGTGGATCTTCCAGAAATTCCCTGCAGTTTACCACTTCGGGTAACATGGTCAAGGGCTACCTGGCCAGTAACCCGACGTCTTACACCGCTTGCGCTGATGGCGGCAGCAATGGTGGGAATGGTAGCAGCGAAGGAAATGATGGAAATGGCGCAAATGAAGATGTTTCTGCTATTGTTGCGGGAAACACCATGCCGATGGGGGTCCAGGTTTCTGGAAAAACGCTTCTTGTTTCCGGGGTGAAAACGGCAACAGTAAGCATCTTTGACATGCAGGGCAGGGTTGTTTTGAATGGTCGTGTTTCTGGGTCCATGAACTTGGAAGGCTTGAATCCCGGTGCCTACGTGTTGCGGGTTAGCAGTGGTTCTCAGGAAAAAATCTTCCGTACGCAGATTAAGTAAACAGAATTTTACAAACGGAGCTGCAGGGCGGGTAAATCCCGCCTTTTTTGTATACATCGGCAACAGTTTGTTACCAAAATTTGTCTTTGACGGATCCTGTTCTGAAATTATTTTTAGGGAGGTATATCACAAATCTAGAGATGGGTATTGTATGAAAAGGACTCTTTTCCTCCTTCTGGCCTTGTGCCTTGTTTCCCTTTCCTTCGGGCGCGTGGGCCCGGTAAGCCAGTACGGTCAGTTACAAGCCGGTAAGGCCGGCAGCAAGGGCCAGATTTACGGTTCCTGTGAGGGCGTCAAGAGCGGTGCCGAAGTGGCCGTGCAGGGCATGAGCCTTTTCTGGGCCATCTCTAGCGACGTGGGTTCCCCCTTTTGGACATCCAGCATTGTGAGTGGCCTGGTAGAGAAGCAGAATATCCAGATTATCCGAGCTCCTATGGGTGTAGATGAAAACTGGGGCTCTGGCAACTACTTCAGCGACATGAACAAGTATCAGAGCTTGATGAATGCGGTGGTGCAGGCGGCTATCGATAACGACATCTACGTGATTATCGACTACCATAGCCACAAGGCCAGCGACAATGTAAACAACGCAAAGACATTCTTTAGTTACATGGCCCAGAAGTGGGGCGGCTACGACAACGTGATTTTTGAGGTGTTCAACGAACCCACCAGCCAGTCCTGGGGCACCATCAAGACTTATGCGGAGTCCGTTATCGAAACCATTCGTCAATATTCAGACAATCTGGTCCTTGTGGGTAACCCTGATTGGGACCAGCATCCGGATTACGCCATTGGCAGTACGGTTCGTGATTCCAAGAACAACGTGGCCTATACTTTCCACTTCTATGCGGGATCCCACTCTGTGGGTGGCGAAGGCGCGAATGCCGACCGAGCCATGAACGCGGGCCTTTCTGTGTTCGTTTCTGAATGGGGCACGGTGAATGCCGACGGTGGTGGCGGAGTCAGCGGTAATTCCTCCAGCTGGCTTACCTGGATGAACAACAACAAACTTTCTGGTGCCAACTGGTCCGTTTCCAACAAGAACGAAGGAGCCTCTTACTTTAGCGGAAGTGCCTGGAACTATTCCAATAGCGGTCAGTGGGTAAACACCAACATTTTCTCCAAGCTCCCCAAGTCTTATTCGAAGTGCGGAAACGCACCCGCTTCCAGCAACTCCAATCCCACGTCTTCGGCGAGCAATTCGAATTCTTCCGCTTCTCAGGGCGGTACCAACAAGCCTTTGCTGGTGGACAATTTTGAAGACGGCAACTACACCTCTCTTTGGAACAGCCCTTGGACCACCTACAACGACAATAAGGACGGCGGTCGCTCTACTATAGATACCTCCATGGCTGCAGGCAATAGCTCTTCCAAGGCCATCAAAGTGAATTATTCTTTAAGTAAGGCTAATTATGCATATAGCCCATTTGCGGGCCTTGTGGTTTCGGCCAATGCTGATGAAGTGACTCCAGAAGATTTATCGGCTTGTACGGCGATCCAGTACGATTACAAGGGTGATGCACATGACTTTAGAGTCCAATCCACTATTGATGTAGAATTCAATTATCACAAGTCTGCGGCAAATGCAAGCTCCGGTTGGAAAACCAAGACTGTTTATTGGGACGACTTGGCTCAGGAAACGGGTTGGGGCACGCCGGCGGATATTTCCAATGTGCGTAAAGCCGTTACCGCTTTCAGCTGGCAGTTCCAAGGAACCTCAGGTACTACCGGCACCCTGCAGATAGATAACGTGAAGTGCCTGGGCCTTAAGGAGGCCAGTTCATCAAGTGTAGCCCAGTCTTCTTCTAGCGTGAAACCGTCTTCTAGTTCCGTACAGTCTTCTTCTAGTGTAAAACCATCTTCTAGCTCCGTAGCTTCTTCCAGCAGCGCCAAGCTGGTGATTACCGGAAACTTGACGCAGACGGTAACCCGTGGCGGATCTATAAGCCCCGTAATCTTTACAAATGTCAATAGTTTCCAGAGGAATTCTCAGAATGTCTATTACCTGAATATGACTCGTTCCGGCAATGTACTTACTTTGGACGCTGTTGTTCCCACAAGTGCGAACTTGGGAACCTTCCGTGAAAACTTTACGGTGAACGGAACGGCCTACACAATGGTGCTGACCGTAAACGACATCTCCAGTAGTTCTGTCCAGAGTTCGTCATCTGTCAGTTCTTCTTCGCAGACTCCAGCAAGTTCTGCAGCAGCAAGTTCCGCTTCCGTGAGCAACGATTGGCAGTCCAACACCCAGCTTACGGTCAATACCAATGGTGATGTGGTTATTGGTCAGTCGAATGGATGGACTCCCGAGCGCGTAGTAACTAAGGGATTGGGCGAAGTTGAGAAGAACAAATCCTATACGCTGAGCTTTGATGCCTCTATCCAGCAGAACACTATGGATATGGCCGTTTCGTTGAATTCTTATTGCAGTGGCATGGTAGAATTGGATGCAAACGAAGGTGCTCAGGCCTATACTTGTACCTTCAAGGCTACCAAGAACGAAAACGTGGTGCTGACCTTGACCATGCCTGGCTCCCGCTGGGAACCGGTGACCATTTCAAACCTTTCCCTGAAGTTGGCTGATGGTCACGAGGTGCTGTCCAGTTCTTCTGTAGCACCTTCTAGTTCTTCAGCGGCAGTAGTAAAGTACGATATCAAGTTTGTCGTAAACGGAAAAGTTATCCAGACAATCAAGGTGGCAGAAGGTGAAATTCCCGAGGCTCCCACAAGCGTAGAACTGCCCAAGAATGATGCTCAGTACAGTTACAGCTTTGGCGGTTGGACTCCGGAGATTGTTGCCGTTACAGGCCCGGCCACCTACACGGCCAATATCGTTCAGACAATCAATGCCTACAAGATTACCTTCCTCAATTACGACAATTCGGAACTGTGGTGGGCCGAAGTGAACTATGGAAAGGTTCCTGTGTATGGCGGACCTGAGCCGACTCGTGAACCTAGTAAGTCCTACCGTTATGAATTCAAGGGCTGGAATCCCGAACTGAAAAAAGTTGTGGGCAAGGCTTCTTACACTGCTACCTATAACGAAATCCCCTTGAGCGAAAGTTCAAGTTCTGTTCAGGTGTCCAGCAGCAGTACCGAAACGAGCAGTTCGTCTGTTGCTTCCAGCGCTTCTACTGGAGTCGTTGTCATCGGAGACCTTACGCAAAATGTGGTCAAGGGTGCCGAATTTGAGACGGTTACGTTTACGAATGTGACTTCGTTTACCAAGGAGACGTACTACATTTGGTGGCTTTCTTATGATTACGTGGGCAATACACTCACCATCAGCAATTCTCAGTCGACACAGTGGCTGCAGGCCGGTGATTGGAACGAAAAGATAAATGTCAACGGGACCACGTATGAAATCCAGGTGACTGTGGTGGAGCCGGAATCCTTTGCGGCCTCTAGCTCCAGTTCCAATGAAACATCTAATTCTAGCGAAAGTCGTCCGAGTTCTAGCTCCAGGGGCTATGACATTGCCTCTTGTAATAGTAATGAGACTCCGGTTTCGTCCAATGGCAATGTGGTGCCGGCGTCCAACGGTAGCGTGGTTCCCGCTTCTAACGGCAGCGTGACTCCGGTTTCCAACGGCTCCTCAACGCTTGCCCTGCACAGTGCGGCGAAGTTCCCTGTTTCCGTGAGCCTGAATGGACGCATACTCCAGGTGGCTGGAGGCCAGGCTACTGTTGAGGTGTTCGACCTTCAGGGCCGTCCGCTGGCTCGCTTCATCCAGGTATCCGGCGCCGTAGAGCTTACAAAGTTCAATGCCGGTAGCTATATCCTGCGGGTCAAGTCCGGCACTCGGGTGCAAAACCGCAAAATCACGCTAAATTAAGCGTTTTTGCCTAAAAGATGTCGTTGCCCCTGGTCCTTGCGACTAGGGGCTTTTACATTTTTTTACAAGGAAAAAAAGAGTTTTGAAATTATTTTTTATACGAATATACATGGGAAATACACGGGTGTTATTATGAAGAAAGCTTTTGCTTTGGCGCTGTCGCTTTTGGCAGCGTTTGCGTTCGCCGCCTTTGACGAAAGTCATTTCAATTATGGGCGGGAATGGCATGATTCGTTTAATGAAAATACCAGTTTTGCAGGTACGGGCCTTACTCACTTGACCATTTGGTTAGGGGATCATAGAAAAGATAGTTATGATCAGTGGTGGGAAGGAGCCATGGTGCGTGCATGTAGAAAAAATAATTTGACTCCGGTATTCTACGCTTATGTTATCGCAGAGTATGATAAGAAAAAAGGATATGAAGATTGTGACGTTGGTAATCCGAACCATTGTACGAATGGTGCGGAAACCATTCGTAATGAATGGGATAAAATTATTGCTCGTTATCGCTATTTAGCTCAAGGTGTAGCGAATGATTTCGGAACTTCCGGAACGACTATTTGGCTGATAGAGCCTGACTTTTTCCAATATTCGGTTTCTGGTGATAACCATGAAACTCGCTTTAGTCAATTAAATGGGGGTATTCCCGATGCTGAGCTATGCGGAAACTATTTCAATGACATTGTGGCGACAATTAAGGCTGCTTTACCCAATGCTAAAATCGCAGTGGATATTTCTCCGTGGCTAAACGAGGGAATTGTTACGTGGTATGCCAATTTTGACCAGAGCAAGGTAGACTACCTTTTTACCTCCGGCGGTCGAACCCAGGGCGGCCAGACCCGAATTCGTAGTGATAACAATAACCTGTTGACCTGGGCCGGAGCCAGTGCTGCCATGGGAGGCAAGAAGATTATTGCAGACGATGGATACGGAGTTGGTGGAGGTGCCGAGGAAAATTATGACGATTGGATGAACGTGGACAATCTGAATGCCCGCATTGCGGATGGCGTTATAGGGATATCGATCAAGGCTCCGAGGGATGCTTTTTACACCTTTGCGAAGGACCATCCCATTTCTCTCGGCGGTGGCGGTAATTCCAGCAGTTCTTCGGCAAAGTCCAGTTCCAGCGTTTCGTCCAGTTCCGTCTCGTCTTCAAGTGTATCCAGCAGCTCAGCGGCGTCTTCTAGTTCCGTTGGGGAGGAATGGAATTCCAACACCGAGTTGACCATCAATAACAATGGTAGTGTGACTATCGGTCAGTCCAACGAGTATGCTGCCGCCCGTGTTGTGACCAAGGGTCTGGGCAACGTTGTTTCCGGAGAATCTTACACGTTGTCCTTTGATGCTACGGAGGGTTCAGGTGGCCAGGAAATGAATATGACGGTGGTTGTCGGGAGCTATTGCAACGATATTGCGACGATGACAGGTGGCAATACGACTCATGTTACCTGTTCCTTTACCGCCAATGCTTCGGAGTACTTGGCGCTTACTCTTGGTATGCCCGGTAGCCGTTGGGAATCGATAACTATTTCCAATTTCTCCTTTGCGGCCAACGTCGTGCCTGTCACATTTACCATTACCTTCAAGAACGGCAATGTCACTTTGCAGACGGTAGAAGCGGAAAAGGGTACTATCCCTGTGTATACCGGAGCTGAACCGACAAAGGCGGCAACGGACCAGTACACCTATACATTCCAGGGCTGGAATCCGACATTGGCTGCAGCGACAGGAAATGCGACATATCAGGCTGTCTTTAGCGAGGTGACAAATTACTACTCCATCAGGTTCCTGAATGACGGAACCGTGTTGGCCACGCAATCTGTGGCCTACGGAACAATACCTGTATATTCCGGTGCGACGCCCACCAAGGATGCGGATGTCGCTTACACTTACGCATTCGACGGTTGGAATCCGGAGATTGTCGCCGTTACGGGAGATGTGGATTACACGGCCAAGTTCAAGGGAACTAAGAAAAAATATACTGTGACCTTCGTGAATGGTGATGGTACATCCAGCAGTAGCCAGGTGGAATACGGCGAAACGCCTGTCGCACCTGCGGGCAAGACACCCGCCAACGATGCCCAGTACACCTATAGATTCGCGGGCTGGACTCCGGAAATTGTTCCGGTCGCTGGCAACGCCACCTATACTGCTGTAGTGAACCATATGGTGAACAAGTATAGCGTAACCTTCAAGGACGAAGACGGCACGGTGCTGCTGGCTGCGGCAGAGTATGATTACGGTACGAGACCCGCTGACATCGAAAAGCCTTCCGATCCTACAAAGCAGGCCACGGCAGAATACACTTATACCTTTGCGGGTTGGAATCCTGAGATTGCTATGGTGACGGGGGAGGCAACCTACACGGCCACCTACACGTCTACCAAGAACAAGTACACTATCACCTTTGTGAACGGTGATGGTACAGAGACCTTGGCAGAAGTGGAGTATGGTACGGTGCCTGTGGCCCCCGAAGGCAAGACCCCGGCCAACACGGCCCAGTACACTTATACGTTTGTAGGTTGGGATTCTGAAATTGCGGCTGTGACAGGTGTGGCAACCTATACCGCCGTGGTGGACAGTTCGCTGAACAAGTACACTGTAACTTTCGAGGACGAAGACGGCACGGTGCTGCTGGCTGCGACAGAGTACGATTACGGCACGGCTCCTGCGGACATCGCAAAGCCCGCTGACCCTGTCAAACAGGGGACTGCGGGTGAGACCTTCGCCTTTGCGGGCTGGACTCCGGCCCTGACTGCGGTAACGGAAGACGTCGTTTATACCGCCACCTATACCTCTTCTACTAATAGTTACACCGTAACATTTGTGAATGACGATGGCACGCCTCTTTCCGCTGTCGCGTATCCCTACGGTACCATCGCGGCCGACATTGTAAAGCCTCGGACACCCGAAAAGCCCGCTACCGAAGAATACACTTACGAATTTAGCGGCTGGAGTCCGAAGATTGAAAATGTTACGGGCAACGCCACATATACCGCCACCTACAAGGAATTCAAGCGCAAATACACCATTACCTACCTGAACGAAGACGGATCAGTCTTCACGAAGGCGGAATACGAATATGGCACTCCGGCCAAGAGCCTTCAGCTTGCTGAAAATCCCACCAAGAAGGCCTCGGCCCAGTACACCTATGCCTTCGCAGGCTGGAACCCGACCTTGGCTAAAGTTACGGGAGAGGCCACCTACACGGCGACCTTCAAGGCAACTGTGAATCAGTACACAGTGACCTTCTTGAACTACGATAATTCTAAACTGCAAAGTTCCAAGGTGGCTTACGGCGAAATGCCTGAGTACATGGGTGAGACTCCGGTCAAACCCTCCACTGCTACCTACAACTATTTCTTTGACTACTGGACTCCGGGCATAGAGTCTGTGACGGAAGATGTTTCTTATATGGCGGTGTTCCGCGAGGAAGCCGTTGTAATTCCTTCTAGCAGTTCTGTTGAGGAGTCTAGCAGCTCTGAAGAAGAGTCCTCCTCCAGCGAAACGGTTGAGGAGTCTAGCAGCTCTGAAGAAGAGTCCTCCTCCAGCGAAACGGTTGAGGAGTCCAGCAGCTCCGAAGAACAGTCTTCCTCCAGCGAAACGGTTGAGGAGTCTAGCAGCTCCGAAGAACAGTCTTCCTCCAGCGAAGTTGTGGAGTCCAGCAGCTCTGAAGCAGAGTCCTCCTCCAGCGAAGTGGTTGAAGAATCCAGCAGTTCCGAGGAAAGTTCAAGCAGCGGGGCAGAATCTAGTAGTTCTGTCGAAGAAAGCCCCTGCATTGCCTTTGTGAACGGTGTCGGGGGCTATGCGGAACACTGCTATAATTCTGGTTTGAACAATATGACTGCGGAAACATGCTACACTATTTCCCCCACACGTCCAGGAAGTTTTCAGTGGATGAATACGGATGCTGCAAATAGGGAATGGTGGGTGGAAACCTCTTGCCTTGACTTTGTTCCTCCCGGCTCCAGTTCTGCAACAACCATTGTGTCTAGCAGTTCTAGTGCAAGTAGCCCAGAAGCGTTCGTAGCGGAACTGCAGTCGCAATTAAAGGTTTCCTTCGCTCACAGCAGCCTTGCGATTTATGCGCCTAGAGAATCTTTAGTTCGCGTACAGGTGTTCGATATGCTGGGCAACCGGGTGAAGTCATTCCAGGATAGCTTCGCAGGGACCAGGGAAGTGTCGCTCCAGGGACTCCCGCAGGGCAGTTACATGGTCCGCGTTGTGACCGGAAGTTCTGCAAAGACCAGCCGTATCAATATACGGTAAGCCTTTTGCCGACGGTGACTGGAGCTTTCAAGTGTGTAATGTGGAGTGTGTAGTGAGAAATGAATAATTCCCAATTTGTCATCTCACATTCCATTTCCCACGTTAAATCTTCTTGTTTCTATCGGCCCTAACACCTAATCACTAAAATCTCAAACGGATCCTCACTTTCGTGAGGATGACATTCCTCGTGCCCCGAACCCCACAACTCATAACTGACTACTCATTACTAATCTCACATTCCACATTCCCCTAACCCCTAGATCCTAGCCCCTAACCCCTAACCCCTAATCACTATTTACTATCTTTGGCCCGTATGTTTCTGAAGGGCGTGAAAGACGGGTTACCCATAGGCATCGGCTATTTTGCGGTGTCCTTCTCTTTCGGCATAGCCGGATCCAAGTTCATGTCTTGGTTCTTGGTGACCTTCATCTCCATGACCAACTTGACTTCGGCGGGGCAGTTTGCGGGTCTTAACATCATGGTGGATGCCGCCGGCACTTTTTTGGAGATGGCTATCGCCACCTTCTTTATCAACCTGCGCTATTCCCTGATGGCCATCACCCTTTCCCAGAAGGTCTCGTCTGATTTTACGACGCCTTACCGCCTGCTTTTGGCCACGGGAATCACCGACGAAATTTTCGCCGTGTCCATGGCCCAGCAAAACCGCGTGACCCCCCGCTATTTCTTTGGCCTGATGGTGCTGCCCTATATCGGCTGGTCCCTGGGGACGCTTACAGGGGCCGTGTCTGGAGAGATTCTACCTTCCTGGATTACCAACGCCTTGGGAGTCGCCTTGTATGGCATGTTTGTGGCCATTGTGGTGCCCCCCTGCAAAAAACATCTGTCCACATTGATTGTGGTGCTGGTGGCCATCGCCTTGAGTCTTGCGTTCAAGTATGTCCCTGTGCTGCAGGGCGTCTCTTATGGTTTTTCCATCATCATCTGTGCGGTAGTAGCTTCTCTCTTTGGGGCCATGTTCTTCCCGGTCAAGGAGTCAGACGATGAACCTTAGGGAATACTTTGCCTTCTTGATGGTTATGGCGGGGGTGACCTTCCTTTTGCGGGCAGTCCCCTTTGTGCTTTTGAAAGGGAAGCTGAGCAATCCCTTTGTCAAGTCTTTCTTGGCCTACATCCCCTGCACGGTACTTGCCGCCATGACGGTGCCTGCCATCTTCTATTCTACGGATTCCATGCTGTCGGGAGTGCTTGCCCTTGTAACGGCCGTGGTGGCGTCCTTGTTCCGGTTTGGGCTGGTGGGCGTTGCCCTGGTGGCCTGCTGCACGGTGCTTTTTATAGACGGCCTCTGGCCCATGTTCTTTTAATAATCTAGATTGGTGTGGCTTATGGAATTCGGGCGTTTTGAAGCGTTGATTGAAAAGTTCCCTCAGGTGCAGATCTTTAGCACCGACGGTGCGGATCTGGACCGGGTCATTACCCATTTCTTGAACCAGCGCAAGAATGTCTCTACTATGTCCGAATTCATGCAGCGGAAAATCCAGCAGGCCTTGGCGCCATTTTGGCAGCAACGTTTTATCAGCTTGCACGATTCGGAGGCTCCGCTGGTCAAGAACCTGCTCTTGAACAAGAAGTTCTTTTTGCAGACGGACCGCTATATCGACGACGTGCCGTTTCCGGAAACGGATCCTGCGAAGCTTGACGAGGCCATGGTCATCGCGGACTTGCCGATGGACATTCTGGAGAGAAAGCTTCTGAGCTTGTCTAACGGGGAACTCCGCCGGGTGCTGCTGGCCCGTATGTGGATGGAAAAGCCGGAGTGGGTTTATTTCAACGACCTGTTCGGCGGTCTGGACCCGGAGTACCGTGTGCACCTGGCTGGCTGTGTGGCCGGTCTTGCCAAGCGGCAAAACTTGAATGTGGTGGTACGTCTTGCCCGTGAAGACGAACTGATTCCGGAGATTCCCGCCTTTGTATTCGAGAACAAGGTGTTCAAGGAATACGCCGGTTCGTTGCCCGATGTGGCGGTCCAGCCGAAATTCCGCAAGGCGGAACTGACGGACTACGAGGTTGTGGACCTGAAGTGTAGGCTTGGAGATCCCCGTGATTCTATCGCCACTACGTGGCTCCAGAATGACAGCGGGGATGACAATAAAGGGGAAGTCCTTTTCGATCTAAGAAATGTCAACGTCCGCTTCGGTGAAACGACGGTTATCAGGAATTTGAACTGGCAGGTCCGCAAGGGCGAACACTGGGTGGTCATGGGGGAGAACGGCGCAGGCAAGAGTACGTTGCTCGGGCTCTTGACGGCGGACCACCCCCAGATTTACGGAAACGACATTACACTCCTGGGCGAGCGTCCGGGGCATGGCCTGAACATCTGGGACCACAAGGCGAAACTGGGGTTCTTCTCTCCAGAACTGGCGCTCCAGTACCGCGAAGACCTGAGCCTCTTGGAGGTGCTCTGCACAGGCTTTACGCCGAACCTCTGCAAGGCGGACAACACCACCTGGGAAGAACGGGCCAAGGCGAAGGAATGGCTTGCCTACCTGGGCTTTGAAGACCCCGAAGAAAATGTCCGCAAGCTTTCGCCCATAGACAAGCGGGTGATTCTTATGGCCCGAGCCGCTATCCGCCCGCCCCAGGTGCTTTTGCTGGATGAACCCTCCCAGGGGCTGGAGAAGGGCTATCGGGACAAGTTCTTCCACCTGCTGGACTTGCTCTCTAAAGAAACGACTATTATTCTGGTGAGCCACTACGAAGAGGAATGGCCGCCTTGTATGACCCACCTTCTTCGCATGCCGAGATTTTCTTAGATGTGTAAATGATACAAGTCATGCTGAGGAGTGTAGCGACGAAGCATCCAGGCTTGATTAATTCGGAACTGGATTCTTCGCCCCTGCTGGGCTCTGAATGACGTTTAAAAATGAAAGATATGCAGTTGAATGAACAAAATATTCTAAGCGCCCTCAAGGCCGTCCTGGATCCCGATCTGCACAAGAACATCGTGGAGCTGAACTTTGTACAGAATCTGAAAATCGAAGGGACCAAGGTTGCCTTTGACCTGGTGCTCACGACTCCGGCATGCCCCATCCGCGACCGTTTCAAGGACCAGTGTATTTCTATTGTGAAGGGGCTGGGCGCTTCTGAGGTGGAGGTGACCCTTACCTCCAATGCCGGCCGCGTAGGCGATGCTCCCGAACAGCCCCAGGTTTCTTTCCTTGGCGAAGTTTCTCACATCGTAGGGGTAGCCTCTGGCAAGGGCGGGGTAGGCAAGTCCACGGTGACGGCGAACCTCGCTATGGCGCTGAGCCTGTCCGGTGCCCGCGTGGGGATTCTGGACGCAGATATTTACGGCCCCAGCATGGGCCTCATGTTCGGTATCGACAAGGACCCCCAGGTTTTCGAAGACAATACCATCGCCCCGGTAGAAGCCAAGGGCGGCATTTCCATCGTGTCCATGTGCATGTTTGCCGGTTCCGAGAAGGCCACTATCTGGCGAGGCCCTATGGCAAGCCAGATGATCCAGCATTTCTTGAACCGGGTGCGCTGGGGCAAACTGGACTACCTGCTGGTGGATTTCCCTCCTGGAACGGGGGATATCCAGCTGACGCTGACTCAGAACTGTCCTATGGCAGGAGCCGTGGTGGTGACCACCCCGCAAGAGGTGGCACTTGCCGACTGCCGCAAGGGGCTTGCCATGTTCGATTCCGTCGGCGTGCCTGTAGTGGGTGTCGTGGAGAACATGAGCTATTTCATCTGCGACGGGTGCGGAAAGCATCATAGCATTTTCCGTCAAGGCGGCGGCGAACGGATTGCGAAAAATTGGGGAGTGCCGTTAATTGCGAAGATTCCTCTTGAACCTGCGGTTGCCGATTGCGGAGACGAGGGGGTTCCTGCGGTGCTCCGTTACCCGAATTCAGAATCGGCAAAGGCCTTTTTGCAGGCGGCAGATGCAGTCGTGAGAACACTTTCGGTATTCAAGTCGGTCGGAGATGGCGTACTCAAGAACTTCAACTATGCCTTTGATGAACTTCCGGAGGAGGATGTATGATCCAGCCCAAGAAAGTCTTCAGGACAAGAGATGGTAAGCTAGGCTTTGTGTGGAACGACGGAACTCGTGGAGCTTGTTCGGCCAGGGAACTCCGTCTGGCCTGCCCCTGCGCCCTGTGTGTAGATGAACACACCGGTGAAAAATTGCTTGACAATTCTACTGTTCCCGACGATATTAAACTGGAGAGGGTTCAATCCATCGGACGCTATGCCGCAGGCCTGTCCTTTAGCGATGGTCACCGTTCGGGAATTTACCCCTACGATAAACTGAAGGAATTGACGAAAAACGTGTAAAAAACAATATTTACTCCGAATATTTTGGAAAAATCATGAGCGAGTTTAACGAATCACTTTATTTTCGCGATTTGAATCGTTACCCGACTCTTTCTCAACAGGAGGAAGAGGCTTTGTTGACGATTATCCGGACCGGCGAAACGGAGGAAATTCGTAAATCGGCCCTCCAACGGCTCATTCGGGGTAACCTTCGATTTGTGGTCTCTGTCGCTCGAAAGTATCAAGGGCGAGGATTGGCTTTGCTGGATTTGATTAATGAAGGCAATATCGGTCTTTACAAGGCGGCCAAGCGTTTTGACATGAACAAGGATGTCAAGTTCATCTCGTATGCTGTCTGGTGGATACGCCAGTCTATCCAGAAAGCCCTTTTTGAACAGGTGGGGTCCGTGCGAATTCCGCCCAACAAGCTAGCTCTGGTGAACCGCTTTAAGCGAGCCCTGATGCTGAACGGTGGCGATTACGCCAAGACCATGGCCATGGAAGAGTTTGCTCCTTTCGAGAAGGACATCATCGAGGTCATGGAAAAGATTGTGGACATCTCCCTGGATGCCCCTATCGGTGATGATCCTGGCAGTAGTTCCGGTGCGGATTCTGTCAGTACCCTGATGGATGTTCTTGGCAATGACGGTAAGCAAGAAGAGGAAATGGAGCGAGAAGAGCGTCGCAAGATGATTGACGAAACCTTGGCCTCGCTCCCCCGTAGAGAAGAAGAAATCCTGAAGATGTTCTATGGTCTGGATACTACGGAGGACACCACTCTCAAGGATATCGGTGAAGATTTACGTTTGAGCCGCGAAAGGGTGCGCCAGATTAAGAACAAGACCCTTAGGCGTTTGCAAAAAAGCAAGGAACACAAAGAAAAACTCTCCGACTTCTTGGAGTTGTAATGCCTTTAGCGTCCGATACATCGCGGAAAGCGGCATACTTATTCCTGATACTTTGCTGTCTGGCCGCTTTAGGCTTGGGCGGTTACCATCTTTATTTGAATATGGCGCCTGCGAAGGTGGTGGTGCCGGAAGTTCCTTTTGGAATCAAGTCCGGTACTGAATTTTTCAAGGGTGATTCTCCCGACATGCGTGAGGAACTGGCTTCGCTTCCTATCCAGACTCAAGGTGAAATCCGCCGGGCGACCGAACTGTTTCGTAGTGGGGCTTATGCCCAGGCAAACGAAATTTTCAATGCCGTGTCGCTGTTGTATCCTGAATCGGTGGTTTCCCTGTGGAACGAAACGAATACTTTATTTGAAATGGATTCGTTGACTGATTTGGAAAGCAACCGGTTGAATTTATTGGTAGGAAAGCTGCAGGGCAAATATCCGGAGTCTGGGCTTTCCAAGTACCTGGAAAGCCGCAAGACCTACAAGTCGGGCAACAAGACGGTGTCCCTTGAAATGGCAAAGATTGCCGTGGATCAGGCTCCAGCTTTAGTGGAGGCTCGTTTGTGGTTTGCTCGCCTGTTGAAGGAGAATAATCGTTTGCCTCAGGCAATAGAAGAAGCTCGAACGTCTATAAGCCTTTCGGCAGGGAACGAACCTCGGGGTTATGAAATTCTGGCTAGGCTTTTCCACGATCAGGGAAATCTGGACAGTTGTTCGTCGCTGCTGGACTATGGTTTAACTCAGTACCCCTTGGATGCAGAACTTATGCTTTTGCGGGGGTACCTGTGGGAGTACCAGGGTCGTTACGATGATGCAGAAAGGATTTACCAGCGAATTCTGGCCTTTAGGCCTGATTTCGAAGGGGCTGCACTTGCCCTTTCTACAGTTGGCGAAAAGACGGCTCCTGGAGCAGGTGGTGGTAAAATTTCTCCTATGGATCGCTCCCAGCTGGCATGGGAAATTCTTGAGCCCTTGGTTGAAAAGTATCCTGAAAACATGCCGTTGAGAGAGGCTCTTGGGCTTGCTTATTTGAAAGGTCGCGACTATGATCGTGCCCGCATCCAGTTCCGCGAGATACAGAACAGGGATCCGGAGTATCCGGATATCCAACAGCGCATTCAGGAATGCAACGTGACTCGGCCGACGTTGCCGGTTCAGTCCAGTGGCCTCGCCGAAGATTTGAATCGTGCGGTGGACAGCCTTCGTGAATCTATGGCTCCGACTTCTGCGCACGATTTCTCTACGATGCTCGGACATTATCTTGTGCGTTATGGCGCGACTCCGGCTGAGTTCTTCAAAAAATACGACATCAAGAATTTTAGGCCAGTGAAGAAAAATGTTTGGCAGGAATCCTTCTACGACGCACCCTACAAGCACACCTATACGGTGGTGTTCGATTCCTTGAATCGTTTCCGTGAGGTTCATGTGGTCGTTTACGATTCTTCCAACACGTCTAATCATTTAGGGCTTGCGCCAGAGGTTTTCACCAGGTTCCTCAAGCAGAATTCAAGGATTTCTGGCATCGGAAACAGTACCGGTGAGACGGATTGCGGGGAAGACCTGGTGATTGATGCTGCGGTCTGGGAAACTCAGGACAACTTTGAAATTCTTGCTCGATTTGTCGGGACGCCTAAAGAAATCCGTATGGTGCGTTTCGACAAGTCCGTTCTCCCGGCTGGCCTCAAACTCTGCGACTACAGCGCATACTTGAAAGAGTTCTGAGTTGTGAGTTCTGAGTTGCGGGTAATGAGACATTAGAAAGGAACTTCTTGGAGCCAACAACTCTCAGGACTGAAAACTGATGACTGATAACTAGCCAGTTTTCCCCTTCTTCTCATCTATTTTTGTATCTTTACTCCTATGCTCCGCTTCCGCTACATGGCAATAGTTCTGCTGGCCTTCGCCCTCGAGGGCTGCACCTGCTGTGCTTACTTGAACCACATGTTCAATGCGGAACGCCTTTACGATGAGGCGGGTGAACTTCGGGAAGCTCGGCTAGACAGCATTCCCGATGAAACTAATTCCAGCCCCGGAACCGAAGAACGCCAGAAATACGACAAAATTATCGAGAAAGGTTCCAGAGTTTTGGAGCGTTTCCCCAACAACAAGAAGCGTACTGCCGAGGCGGTTTTCTTGATTGGTGAATCGTTTCGCCACAAGGGAGAATGGGGAAAGGCCATAGTCAAGTACGATGAGTATGAAAGGTATTTTGCCGATTACGACTCTATGCGGGCTGTGGAATACCAACGGGCTTACTGTCTCTATCGTAACCATGAATACAACATCAGCCGCTTTGCGCTGGAGCCGGTGATTGCAAGCAAGAACCACCCTTATTATTTTCAGGGGCTGAATCTACTTTCTTTGTTGGACGAACAGTCGGAATTCCCGGACCAGGCCATTGCCGCACTGGAGGCGGTGCTTGCTGATACGGCAGGAACGCCCTTCATGCGGGGTAAGGCTCATTTCCGTCTGGCCGGTCTTTATTTCAAGAAAGAAGATTGGGCGAAATCTAGGGAACACTATACGGCCAAAGAAATCCAGGAACTGAATGTTCGGGAACGGCAGACTGCCGCTGAGCAGGCGGCGGAGTGCTTAGTAAACCAGAAAGAATACCTGAAGGCCGCCGACGAATACAAGGCTCTTTTCAAGAATCCCGATTACGAGCAGAAACAGCCGGAGTATTTGGTCCGCCTGGGGGAGGTGACCCTGATGGCGGAGCGCTACCCCGACGCCTTCATTATATTGCGCAAGGTAAATTCGGATTATCCCAAAACGCAGTATGCGGCCCGTAGCTACTACAATATGGGTGATTACGAGCAACAGAAAACCTTGAATTATGAGCAGGCTGTAGTTTATTACGATAGTAGCTATAGTTCCCTGAATTACTGTGATTGGGCTCAAAAAAGCCGGACTTTAAGCGAAGCGCTTAAGCGCCTGATTGCCATGCGAAATATGAACGATTCGCTGAAGAAGGATTCTGTTCCCAATTTGGATAATTTCTTTGGAACGGAATTTCAAATAGCGGAGCTTTTCTTGTTTAAGCTTGACCAAGTGGATAGTGCGGTAAATAGGCTGACGGGTATCATTGAGAATTCCAATGACTCCGCGCGGGTGATGCTTGCCACGTACGCTCGGGCATTTATTTACGACGAGTACAAGGGTGACGAAGATACCGCCGAAGAACTTTACAAGGAAATCATCGAAAAATATCCGGGTACGGAATATGCCAAGCAAGCTCAGGCGAACCTGGGTATGCGGGTGACTATTAAGACCCGTGACGACGAGGCAAAGGAACGGTATTTGCAGGCGGAAAGCCTGTGGACGGTGGCGTCGGAAGTGCCGCTGGACCAGATGGAACAGGTGGATTCGGCATACGCTACGGCCTTTGCCGCGTTTGACAGCTTGTACAGGGATTATCCCGACACCGAATCGGGTGTTCAGGCCCTTTACATGAAGTTCGTGTATTTCCAGATGGATCCGGAGCGAGGAGACAGTGTCGGTGTTGTCTTGAATGAATTACGTTCAAAACACAGGGATACCCCTTGGGGAAAATACGCAGCCAAGGTTCTGGACCATAGGCTTGCCATTACCGATTCCGAAATTGAGCGGCTTCGCAGGCGTGTGCAGCAGAGTATAGAACACATTGACCAGATGTCTGCCCAGTATCACGAGTCAATTAACAAGAAGCCCAAAGAAAAGAAGGCTGAGGTCAAGAGCAAGGAAGATGAAATCCTTGAGAACACCTACAACAGCATGTATGACTTCGAGTAAGTTGGGTATAGGGCCGCGACTGACGCTGTGGGTAATTGGTGTCGGACTTGCGTTTGTTTTGTCGGGCTGTGCGGCTGCCAATGCGAAAATTGCTTCCCGAAAGGGCTATGTCCGATTTCCTGAAAAACATTACGCCTCCAAGGAAAAAGCGGAAATCGGAACCAAACTTCAAGGCGAAGCTAGCTATTACGGCCCGGGATTCCATGGAAAAAAGACTGCCAGCGGCGAAATTTTTAACCAGAACGATTACACTTGTGCCCACAAGTCCCTGCCCTTCGGCACAAAACTGAAGGTGGTTCGGGACGATACGGGGGCCTCGGTAGTGGTACGGGTCAATGACCGTGGACCCTATGTGGACGGTCGAATTTTAGACTTGAGTGTGGCCGCCGGCAAGGATATCGGCCTTGACAAGGTGGGTCATGCCAAGGTCACTGCCACGGTGATTGAATAAAGCCTTGTTCTCGTCATCCTCGCGATTTTTTTTCGTCATCCTCGCGAAGGCGAGGATCTATATGCGTTCTTTTTGTCACTTTTTGACATACGATAGATTCTATATTTACCTGCACAGAAAGACACTTTCTTGTTTGTGTGTCTTTCTAAAGGGGACCTCTAAAAAATGCTTTGGTTAAGAAAATTTGAGCGAAACCGAGTGCAGGCAGGAACGAAAAGTGGCGAATACTGGAGGTCTTTGCCACTTTGAGTGACGAAACTGCACGATGTGTTGTAGCCAAATTTTTGAAAATGAATTTTTAGAGGTGACCAAAAAAAGAGGTCTGTATGAATCGCAAGTATCGTGGTGAAAATAAAACCCACTCTGTTGAACTCCCCGAAAAAAGCCCCTGGGATAGTGGTTTCTCCATATTCCGCCGCCGTATCAACGAACAGCTCCAGCTGGGCGGGGTAGATAGCAGTTTTGTAGATGACGATATGCTTTTGCCCTTTTATCGCGCTGGTGAAAGCGAAATATATGTGCTGGGCGCCCTCGGTTGCCCTGTAGGGGTGTGATTACTTCCGGTTTACGCGGAACAGCAGCTGGAATGAATTCATCACGTGATTGTGATGGTAGTAGTTTTCGTAGTCCTCTTCGCCTTCCATGTCATCTCCGGAGGCAATGCCGAGGATTTGCCATTTCAGGGCGAAACCGACATAGGTCCTTTCCGAAACCCTCCAGTCCTTTCCGATTTCGAGATTCATGGCGAAGGCGAACCAGTCCTTGCTTTGGCTATTGTCGCGAATGTCAAAGTAGTAAGGGTCGTCCAGTAAAATGATTCCCATCAGTAGGTCGGCATTGATGAATGTCCCGCCCATAAAGGAATTTGGCTTGCTGTGCAGCCAAGGGAAGAACGTGATTCCTGCACCACCCAAGATAGTTGTTGTTTCAAGGTCGTTACCAAAGGCGTCGTTATCGTTTCCGCTTCTCTGGTAGTATCCGCCGTTGAGTACGGGTCGCTCCCGAATCCCGTTTTCCAAATCGTACTCTCCGTTGGTTATGGAAAAGTCGAAAATTCCATGGACGGCGATAAGCTCCTTGAAGAGAAAGCCTAACGAAAGTTCTCCTGCGATACCCGCCCCGTTACCGTCATACTGGGTGTGTTCATCGTAATAGCGGTGATCGTAATAGATGTAGGAGTAATCAAATCCCAGGCCGCCGTTCAGGTAGAAACTGCTCCGCCTTTTTTGGCGTTTTTCCTTTGCAGATTGGTCGGGATTGTCTTGGGCTTGCAGAGCCTCCGCCTGCGCAGGAGTCACCACCTGAATCACATAAACGGTGTCCTGGGCAAAAGCAGTACCGCTGACGAGAATTATCGCCATAGCAAAAAGAATTGTATGCCAAATCTTTCTCATGTACCCCTACACTTCCTGGAAAGATAGAACAAAAATCTATTTGGCCTTGTAGCTTACAAAGCGGATGTTGTCGCAATAATCCTTGTGGGCGCCAGTCCATTCCAGCCAGGGGTAGTTTGTGGCTTCGCTTTTCAGGACGTCGGCCTGTTCTGAACCGATTTCCAGAAGAATGCTTGCGCCAGTGTTCATCTTACCTTCGGTCTGGGACAGCAGCTTGCGCACCAGGTCAAGGCCGTCGGCTCCGCCGTACAGTGCCAGCGCCGGATCGAACTTGTCCACCTCTGGCTGGAGCTTGCCCTTTTCTCCGTCGGGAATGTAGGGGAGGTTCGCTATCAGGCAGTCTATCTTTGTGGAGGCTTCGCCGAACACATCGCCGGTGGCCTTCTTGATTGCCTCGAGTGTAACGGCGTCCAGCAGGTCGCCCTGTGCGAAGGACAAGGTCGCTGAGCTCGCCGAAGTGACTTTTGTGTCGTCCCCCAGTCCGTTGGTCTGTGCGTTTTCACGGGCCAGGGCCAGGGCGTCATCGGAAATGTCGGTGGCAAGAACCTTTGCGCCTTCGATTTCTTTAGCGCAGGCAATTGAGATAGCGCCTGTTCCTGTCCCGATTTCCACGACAAAAGGATTCTCGATTCCTTTCAGGGCGTCTTTCGCCATATCTACCAGAGATTCGGTCTCCGGGCGGGGAATCAGAGCCCGAGGGTCGCACTTGATGACAAACCCGCGAAAACTGGTATCGCCGATAATGTGCTGCAGTGGTTCCCGGTTTCCGCGGCGGGCCACTAGCGGGCGCAAAGTATCCAGTTCCGCAGGGGTCAGGGGCTTCTCGAAATTCAGGTACAGGTCCATGCGGTTCTTCATCTTGAGACCGTGGCTGATAATGTACTGAGCGTCCAGCAGCGGGTCGGGCACGCCCTTCTTTTCGAAGAAGGCCTTGGTGCGGTTCAAGATTTCAAGCACTGTCATCTGCGGCATAAGATTCTCTCTTCCTCAATCGTCATTCCGGGCTTGACCCGGAATCCAGTTTCCCGTCCTGCAAAAAAGGAGATCCCCGTCTCCACGGGGATGACAATTAAGCATTAAACTTCCCCAGTTTCTCCTGTGCGTTGGCCATCTGGAGTCCGTTGATGATTTCGTCCAAATCGCCGGTGATGACCTTGTCCAGGTTATAGAGCGTAAGGCCTATGCGGTGGTCGGTGACGCGGTTCTGCGGAAAATTGTAGGTGCGGATTTTGGCGCTACGGTCGCCGGTACCCACCAGGGCCTTGCGGCTGGCCGCTTCTTCCTGTTCCTTCTTCGCGATGACCGCGTCCAGAATCTTGGAACGGAGCATTTCCATGGCGTGCAAACGGTTCTGCAGCTGGCTGCGTTCCGTCTGGCAGCTCACCACCACGCCTGTGGGAATATGGGTCAGGCGGACGGCGGAATCCGTCTTGTTGATGTACTGACCGCCAGCACCCGAAGAACGGTAGGTATCCATGTGGATGTCCGCTTCGCGGATTTCCACGTCCACTTCTTCGGCTTCGGGGAGAACAGCTACCGTCGCAGCGGAGGTATGTACGCGGCCCTGGGCTTCGGTTTCGGGTACGCGTTGTACGCGGTGTACGCCGCTTTCGAATTTCAAAGTACCATAGACGCTGTCGCCTTCGATGAACACCCGGATTTCCTTGTAGCCGCCCACGGTACCTTCGCTGGCGTCTTGGATGGTCATCTTCCAGCCCATGCGGCTGCAATAGCCTTGGTACATGCGGAACAGGTCGCCTGCAAAGAGGGCCGACTCGTCGCCACCGGTACCGCCACGGATTTCCAGCGTGGCATTGCGGTAATCCCAGGGGTCTTTGGGGACCATCAAAATCTGCAGTTCGTCGGTGACGCCGGGCAGTTTCTTTTCGATGTCCGAAAGTTCGGACTTGGCCATGGCCACCATTTCGGGGTCGGAATCGCCAAGGGCTGCCTTCCATTCTTCTTGGTCGCTCAGCATCTGCAGGTATTCCTTGGCCTTTGCCACGGCCTTTTCGATACCCTTGTACTGCTTGTGGATCTTGTTGTAACGGGCCTGGTCGGCGAGAACCTCCGGGTTCCCCAGTTCCGATTCCAGTTCCTCGTACTTTTCAATGAGTTTTTTTGCCTTGTCTTTCATCGGGCACAAATGTAGAAAAAAGGACGGTAAATTCTATATTGTCCTCTATGCAGATGACCCCAATCGGCACATTCTACGGCGATGCAGTTTATAAGTACGACGCTCCTCGGCAGGGGAGGCTCTTTGTGGGGCATCCGGGCCGTATCGAACTGAAGCCGGGGCAGAACTTTGAGATGGCGCTCCGAGACCTGGAAGGTTTCGAACGCATCTGGGTCATATTCCAGTTCCACAAAAACGACGGTTGGCGTCCGACGACGCGCCCGCCGGTGCCGCCCAAGGGGAAGGATCGCGTGGGCACCTTTGCGAGCCGTAGCCCTTACCGTCCGAACCCTATCGGGCTCAGTTGCGTGCGTCTGCTCAAAATCAATGGTCTTACTTTGTATGTAGACGAGGCTGACCTGCTGAACGGCACTCCGGTGCTCGACATCAAACCCTACATCCCCATGGCGGATGCCTTTCCCGATGCCAAGGCGGGCTGGGTGGAGGAACAGGAAGGCGACCTTTGGACCGTCGAAATGTCCGAAACATTTGCAGCCCAGTCCCGCTGGATTGCGGAACACAGTGACTTTGATTTGGAAAGTTTTGCCCGTGTGCAGCTTTCCCATGGGAATTTCTCCAAAGATGTTTTTGACAGTTCGCGCCGCCGCCTGACCATCGATGAAATTGCAAAAACCGGTGTGCTTGCCTACCGCACCTTCCGAATTCATTTTTGCTATGACGAAGCCGCCAACAAGGTTGTTTTACAACAAATTAGCAGTGGCTATACGGACGAAGAACTGAAAATTGGGGCCGAGGATAAATACGGGGATAAACAGGTTCATCGAGAATTTCTATCTGCTAAGATTCAGCCTCTTGTGTAAATAAAAAATTACACTGGCTAAAATTCCTTGGAAAGTGTTCTCTAAACGTTCCCTAATTGCATTTGTTTCTTTTGTTAGAAAAAAATATATTGTGTCTTGGTTTGTTTTGCGCATTTTTTATTATTTTTAAGGCAACTAAAAACCAAAGGAGTTTTCTATGAATTTGAAATCCGTTTTCGCCCTGCTCGCAGCTGGAACTTTCCTGGCCGCTTGCGGTGCTGACGAAGTCGTCAACGTCAATGACGAAGCCAAGGACAAGGCTACCATCACCCTCAAGGTGATGGACAACCATGATGGTTCTGCTATCGAAGAAGCAGAAGTGTACTCCATTGTGGACGACAAGACGGTAAAGACAAATGAATTCGGCCTTTCTGTGTGGAAAAAGCAGGTCATCGGTGACCACGCTTTCCAGGTTTCTAAGGAAGGCTATGCTACTGTCCTCACTAAGGTGACTTTGGACGAGCAGGGCCAGGGCAACGTGGCTCGCGTAGGTGACGCTATTGCTACCGTCGCCATGTATAAGACCGGTGTGACCGCCAAGGGCACTGTTCTCTATACCGATGACAAGGGTAATAAGAACGCAGCCTCCGAAGTGACGGTCTTTGCAACGCTCCCTGCTAATTTTGTTCCTTCGGAACTTTCTACCAAGACCGACAAGAATGGTGAGTACACCTTCAAGGATCTTCCGGAAGGTACCGTTATCAACATTTCTGTGGGCCAGAAGGAATTTGACAAGAAGAACTACGCTCTCGTTGGCGATGAAACTGTTGGTGGCCCAACCTATAGAGCAGGTGATGTTGTTAATGTGGACATCATGACGATGTCTAAGGTTGCCGCCCAGCTGCAGGCCGTGTCCAACAACCTGGACAAGATTGACACCACCACAAGCCTCACGTTTACCTTCTCTACCGAACTGGCCGATTCCTCCAAGACAACATGGGCCGTTAACAGTGGTTCCGTGCTGGTGAACGCCACCGTGGACAAGAAGACTGTTACCGTCAAGCCCGTTAGCGGCAAGTGGGAAAAGGGTTCTACCTACACTGTTTCTGGAACGGTCTACTCTACCGATGGTGCAAAGCTCAATGTCTCCTCTCTCTCCTTTACGGTGGGTTCCAACGGTGGCGTTAAGGCTCCGGACAATGTTACCAACTTTAAGGCTGTTGCAGGCGACTATAGCGACGAAGTGGATCTGTCTTGGACTGCCCCTAAGGTTAAAATCGCTGGTTATAGGCTCTATTACAAGACTGACCTGATGGCCGACTATGAGTATGCTGAAAGCTATTCTGCATCGGCAACGAAGGCCACTATCGAAACGGACTACGACATCTACGTTCCCACAACAGCCAAGGAAATTTCCTTCATCTTGCTCCCCTATGTTAACGGAACATCGGGCAAGCCTGTTGAAGCTGATGTGACCAAGGCTACGGCTGCAAAGTTTACCATTGGTTCTAAGCCAGCTTCTTCTTCCTCCGTTGCCGTTGTTCCGACATCTTCAGAAGACATCGTTCCGACTTCTTCTGAAGATGAAGAAGAACCGTAATTGGTTGCTTTATAAGTGAATTTAGGCCTGGGCTTATGCCCGGGCCTTTTTTGTCATCCCTGCCCATTCGACCCCTCGGCAAGCTCGGGGACCTTATTTCGGTTGGCGAGCCAGTCGAGCCACAGGGCAGGCTCCGGCGGGGATCTCCTAGAAAAAAGTATATTTAGCTCATGACTTCCAGATTGAATAATTGGCTTGCTGTTTTGCTGATGGCCTGCTTGCCTGTGCTTTTGTTGGCCTGTGCGGGCTCCGGTGGCGGTGAGGGTGGCTCTGCAGGTGATTCCGGCATGGGCGATGCTCCCTGCACCGAATGCGGGGAACGGGGCGAAATCAAGCTGAAAATTTCCAAGGAAAAGTTCTATCGGGAATGGAACGAGGCTGCCTACGGTCGCCTGGATTCCACTGCCGTGGTCGGCGTGTTGCCCACCTTGAAGGTGACGGCTGGCCGTCCGGAAACTTGCCGCATGTGTCACAGCTATAGTGCCGACGCCCTGGACTTTGACCTGGCCCGCATTGAGGATTCCTTGTTCGTGAAGGCATTCCCGAAGATGCGTCGGGAGTTGTTGCTGCCCGGCATGCGCCTGCCGGAATCGGACACCCTGTACATGGACAGCCTTTCGGCCCTGCTTTTGCAGACGGAATTTACCGACGGCAAAAAGCTGGAAGATTTTACGCCATGGCAGGAGCGAGATAGCGTGGAGCAGAAGCTGGTCCGCGAGCCGCCCCTGGCCCTGCGGAACTTGCTGAACGAACTGGCCAGCCGGTACGAGCTGCGTTATGTCTCTATGCCGGTGCGGCTGGACGTGTATATGGACCCGGACCTGGGGAGCAGTGGCGGTTACACCTGGAAGATTCTCTGGAGTCTTTGGGATGCCCGATACGGCGAGCTTGTGTTCCTGGTCTATTCTGAATTTACCGCTGAGACAACCAGCCGCGTTGCCCCCGAAAAGGAGTGGGCCGTACCGTTTGCCCCGCGCCTCTGGAAGATGTTTTCTACGAATTTGAAAAGTATAGAGAATCATTAAGTAATGAGTTGCGAGTTATGGGTTGTGAGTTGCGAGTTGTGAGTTGTGGGTTGTCATCCTCCGAAGGAGGAGCCATACTGCTTTATACAGGCGTAGGTATGAAAAGTCTAGGTACCAGCGACCTCGAACCTCGTGCCTCAAGCCCCGCCCCTCGAAACCCGACCCTCAAACCCCTAGCCCCTAGATCCTAGCCTCTAACCCCTATCCCCTAAAATGAACACTTCCTTCTACATTTTCATGAAACTCCTGCCGAAGAATGCCGCAAGCCGTGCCTTTGGTGCTTTGACCCGCCTCCGTCTACCTGTGATTTCGAAGGTGGCCCGCAATGCTTTTGCCGCCTATTACAAGCTGAACATGGAAGAGTCGGAATACCCGCTGGAGCATTACAGGAACATCGGTGAGCTGTTCATTCGGCACTTGAAACCCGGAGTACGCCCGATTGCGGACTCTGAAATTGTTTCTCCGGTAGATGGCGTGCTTTCCCAGACGGCCTCATTCGACGAAAAGCAGGAACTGATTCAGGCGAAAGGCAAGACTTACACGTTGAAGGACCTGCTCCGCGATGACGAAATGGCCAAGCGGTTTGAAGGCGGCGCCTTTGCGACGATTTATCTGGCGCCTTTCAACTACCACCGCATTCACAGTCCTGCTGCAGGAACGGTGGTGGGGGCCAGCTACTGCCCGGGAACTCTCTGGCCGGTAAATGTGGGCAGCGTGGAACGTGTGGAGGGACTGTTCTGCATCAACGAACGCCTTACCAGCCATATCCGCCTGGACGACGGATCGGAGATGCTTGTCGTTAAAGTCGGGGCTACCAATGTGGGCCGTATCGGTGTGGCCTACACCGATGAGCTTCTGGTAAATGCGGGCAAGCTCCCTAGGGACTGCAAGCGTTACGACTGGAAACCCTCCGGCGAAATCCGCGTGGAAAAAGGCGGGGAGCTGGGACGCTTCGAGATGGGCAGCACCGTCATTCTCGTAGTGGACAAGAAGATCCGGGAACGCCATCCGGACCTGTTCAAGTCCAGGCTGGGCTCTGCCGTCAAGATGGGCGAGGCGCTTTAAGGCCTGAATCGTTGGTGACGCCCCTATGGTCTCTGCAAAGCGATTTCTGCAAGACGAACCTGTCCTTGGCAGGGCGCTTCGCCTGTTTGTAGAACGCTTTGCCAATCTGGACGATCCGGTTTTGCAGGTGTCGGCTTATGCAAAAACAGACGACGAAAAAATCGCCTGGACTCTGCTTG
The DNA here is from genome assembly GCA_002382975.1 of Fibrobacter sp. UBA4223. Classification (GTDB taxonomy): domain Bacteria; phylum Fibrobacterota; class Fibrobacteria; order Fibrobacterales; family Fibrobacteraceae; genus Fibrobacter. Next base: position 24,586 of record DFTB01000012.1, on the reverse strand, counting down.
GAACGGCCCTGTATCAAGACCTGCGTATGGACGAAATTGCCGCACTGCTTGTGGCGCTTTGTCGCAAGTTCCCCGGAGACAAACTCTGGACTTTGCCTGTGCCCAAGGGTGGCGATATTGAGGCTGTTGTGGAGTCCGCCCTTGGAAACCGGGACTGGTCTTTGTTCAAGAACGTGGCGGGAATCTTTTGGAGCGTGGGCTTTTTTGTTCGCCGGCATGGAGACTTGAAAAATTGGATTGCAAGTTCCACTCCCGAAGAGATGTGGCGAGACTTGGGAGAGATTTATTTTATGGGAAAGCGTGGCGCGCGGCCCAAGGCCTGCGCCGCCATTTACCGCCTGTGCGGAAAGTCTCCCGCTGGTCTTGGCTATGGGGTAGGGCGCGGGCTCAAACGTTTCCGTTGGCCAGACCTGCCCTTGACCATGGGGGCGAGACGATTCCTCTCCATCATGGGGCCTGGCCGGGAATGCGGCTTTGCAGACCTTTCGCCTGAGCAGAAGCAGAAGATGATGAACGACTTTTGCGTGGCTCTGTATCCCGAGAATCCCTATGCCGTGGCCCATTCGCTGCAGTTCTATTTGGAAGAAGGGGAAAATTCCTTTATGTGCCGTGAGTGTCAGGCGGGTTGTGCCAACTGCCCGATTTACGAGTTCTGTGATTACGGGGTACGGGAATCATGATGCGAGCCTTGCTTGCTGTTATTTTGTTTGTGCTGTGGGGCTGCTCCGAAGAGCATGTCAAGGTGGACTATTCCAAGCTCCGGTTCGAGGGCCGTAAACCTATGCGGGTTTCGGTGGATTCCGCCAAGGTGCAGGGGAACGGCTTTGTGCGTGAGGTGGACTTGCGGTATGCGACCCAGTGGGGTGATACGCTAAACGTCTCTGTGCTGGAGTTTAAGGGCGACGTCTATGCGTTGGACTACTACACCAACAGTGGGCGGTTCCAGGGGGCCCATTCCATTTTGCGCGGAAAATATCTGGAGCAGAGCATTCGCGCCGACTACCGTATTTTCGTATTCCGGCATGACAGTTTCAGGCGTTACGAACGGCGCACCCTGGAAAACTTCGTCCGTTCGGTGCCGGGGGTGCGCATCGGCTTCCCTCAGGAATTCTTGAGTCTGCCCTTCGAACATCGGGAGACGGGTAGGACTACCATCCAGACCAAAAATTTCTTGGGAGTAAAGTCTTTTTTCCCTGTGCTGGAGCAGAGCTATTCCGACGACAATCTGGCCTGGAACGTGGCCCGCAGTTGGGACCTGGTGGAGGAATCCCGCTACCTGGAGTGGGTAAAGCAGTTGAAGCGGGCGAATCCCCGGAATATCGAACCGGACGAAGATGTCTGCTATTTCACGGCAGGAGATGGCGCCCGAGGGATGGCGACCCAGCTGTCCGGTGGACGCGTGGTGGTGGTTTGGGGATACATGGACTGGCCTGACCTGAACCAAAAGTTCCTGGTGGCAGGCGACCGGATTTTTGAAGCACGATATTAGTTCAGATTTCGGAATTATGAATTAGGAATTGTTTGGTTTGGCGGCTTCGCCGCGTTTATTTCGACTCTGAATTCCGAACTCCGAATTCCTAATTACTATATTCAAGCCATGGCTATTGAAAAACTTGCAGAAACTCTTTTGGAAAAACTCCGCTTTATTACCCAGGCGGAAACAGTCATCGGTCAGCCTATCCAGGCGGGCGAATCTACGGTGGTTCCCGTGAGTCGCGTGTCCGTGGGTTTCGGCTTTGGCGGTCATGCCGGCAAGGGCGATACCTCTGCCTCTGGCGGTGGGGCTTCTGTTGAACCGGTAGCGTTCTTGGTCATCAAGGGCGACGACGTGCGCGTAATGCCCATTAGCAAGGATAGCTCACTGGTGTCCAAGGTCATGGATATCGTTCCCGACGTGGTGAACAAGTTCAAGAAGAGCGAAGACGCTTAATTTGTCATCCCCGGCTTGACCGGGGATCTCCTTTTAAAACAGAAAAGGTCTCCGCATTCGCGGAGACCTCTCTAATTTACTGTTGGCTTGAGGCGATAACCCTTCGAACGTTGGGCTACCCCAAGACTTTCTTCTCGAAGTCGCCGAGACAGTCTACGAGGGCCTGCACGCCTTCCACCGGCATAGCGTTGTAGATGGATGCGCGGAAGCCACCCACGGAGCGGTGACCCTTGAGCTGCTGCAGACCGCGAGCCTTGGCGAATTCCAGGAATTCCTTGGCCAGGTCGTCAGCCTTGTCGGCGGCCACAACGTCCTTGTTGAACACGAAGGGCACGTTCATGATGGAGCGGTCTTCCTTGGCAGCGGTACCGACGAACACCTTGGAGTTGTCGAGAGCGCTGTAGAGGAGAGCGGCCTTGGAGCGGTTCACCTTTTCGATGGCTTCCACGCCGCCGAAATCCTTGAGCCACTTGAGGGTGCGGTTCATCACATAGACCGCAAATACCGGCGGAGTGTTGAACATGTTCTTCGCGTCGATGTGGGTCTGGAAGTTCAGCATGGTGGGGATTGTGCGGTTCACCTTGCCCAGCAGGTCCTTGCGGATGATGGTCACGGTCACGCCTGCGCAGCTGATGTTCTTCTGGGCGCCGCCATAGACAACGCCGAAGTCAGACACGTTGATCTTACGGGCGAGGAAGTCGGAGCTCACGTCGGCCATGAGGAATCCAGACTTCGGCTTCGGGATGTTGTGCCATTCCGTACCGTAGATGGTGTTGTTGGCGGTGATGTGCAGGTAGGTGGCGTTGTCGCTCATCTTCAGGTTCTTGTCAATGCGGCTGTAAGTTTCGGACTTGGTGTCGCAGGCCACGTTCACGTTACCGAACAGCTTGGCCTCTTTGCAGGCCTTGTTGGCCCACACGCCGGTCAGCGCGTAGTCGGCGGTGGCGTTCTGGTCCAAGAAGTTCATGGGGAGCATGCAGAACAGCAGGGAGCATCCGCCGCCCAGGAACACGATGTCGTAGTTCTCGGGAATGCCCATGAGGTCGCGGAGGAACTGTTCGGTTTCTTCGAACATGCTTTCGATGGGCTTTGAACGGTGACTCATGGAAAGGATACTGATGCCGCTGTTGGCGTAATCGATGCAGGCAGCCGAGGCTTCCTTGAGTGCTTGTTCGGGCAGGACAGACGGGCCTGCGCTAAAGTTATAGACTTTGTTTGCCATGATTCGTTCCTTTTTTGAGGGTGGTCCCTATAGATTTTTGCGTTGCCAAATCTAGAAAAATGAGTTCACGGGAGTTTTTCACCAGAGTGATTATTCCAACTTGGAACGTCCTTGCCCCAAAAATGGAGAAATGCGGTATACCGAACTTTCTTGTAAATAAAAATTTACAAATGGAGAGGTACAATGAGTTTGTTTGAAATTATATTAAATATACAAATTTGTTACAAAGTAAAACTACGCCATTATGCGAGGTGTTATGTCACAATTCCGTCTTTCCAAACTCCTTGCTCTGGGGACCTTTGCCCTGGGCCTTTTTACCACCGCCAACGCTGACGACGCCCAGGCATACCTGGTTGCAGACTTTGACGGGAACGGAATAGCGATCGATGTGGGTGTGTACTCGTATGGTGAAGGCACCATTGACCACGAAGGGAGTTACCAGGAAACGGCGGGCATTGTTGTTGAGGGTGCTGGCATGTCGGGTACCAAGGGTGCCGTGATGCAGAACGCTACCAACGTTTGCGACGATTGTGGCGATGGTGCCGAAATACAGGTGTCCGTTGGTGGGTTGGAAGGCTGCAAATACATCTCTTACGATTACAAGGGAATTTCCCATTACCTGGCCTTGCAAATGGCGGGGGATGAAGAAGGCAAATTAACGAATTGGGCCCAGCACCGGTATTACGAGAAACAGAGTAAGGATTGGAGGCATGTCCTTATAGATGTAAGTAAAATGAAGCAGCCATTTGGGGGCGGGACTTATGTTGATTTGGAAATGCCCCTGGTTAGAATGCTGAAGTTCAAGGCGGATTATGACGGCTCCCTTTATATTGACAATGTGGAATGTGTAGATCCCTCGACCCATACCATCAGTTTCTACTATGGGGAAAACCTTCTTTACAGCGGAGAATTTCTCGAGGGAGAATATCCCGAATATCCTTATAAATGGGAGTTTGAAACCAATGAGTATGAATATGAAATTTTGGGGTGGGAACCGAGGCTAGCCGTGGTGACGGCCGATGCCGATTACGTTGCCGTTTTGGACAGTACCCTTCGTACCTATAGCATCTACTTTGAAGACCCTTATGGTTATGGTGGTCAATCGCAATTCTTGCCATACGGGGCCATGCCTGAATATACGGGCAGCACACCGGTTAGGGGTGCAACCGAGGGCTATACCTACACTTTCAAGGGTTGGGGCAAAAAGACTTGTGGCTATGTTCACGAGTGCTGGTGGTATGACGATGAAACTGGAGAATGTCCTGATGGGTACGAGTACGAGGATTACGTTTGCTCCTATGAATTGACCGAGATTCTGCCTGTAACAGAAAGCATGAGTTATTATCCTGTGTTTGACTCTACCCTCAGGCAGTATACGGTCACGTTTGCGGATTACGACGGCACCATCCTTAGCGAAAATGTCTATGACTATGGCACGAATTCCAATAGCATTACTATTCCAGACGATCCTTCAAGGGCCGGCGGATACGTTTTTGATGGCTGGAAACCGTATGTGGAACGTGTGACGGGCAACATGACCTACATTGCAAGCTATACGGCACCTAGCGGAAAATATATCGTTACCTTTATGAATGGCACTGAAGTCTTGCAGACTGGGGAATACGAGTACGGAGATGTTCCGGTGTTTAATGGTGAAAATCCTACACGGGAGTCTACCGTAAGTCACGTGTACACATTTGCGTTCTGGGGCGATGTGGATTATTATGATAGATGGACTTATGATGCGGATTATGTTGATGATAAATACAATGACGGTATTGATGAAGTCTACAAGAATACGGTCTACAAGCCGGTCTGGGCAGAAAGTTGCAAAAAGTACATGGTTGTGTACAAGGATGACGACGGCACCGAGTTAGATTCTGCGGAGACTTGTTACGGGGATAGCCGGCCATATCTTGATTTGGCGACCAAGGCAACCATGTCGGACGACTACGAGTTGGCGGGTTGGATTCTTGAAGGGGATCCCGTTCCAGAGTTTGACTGGAAGTTTGATGACTGGAAACCCATAATCGAAAGGACCGTTTATGTGGCGGTGTACAAGTACAAAGTCAAATTTGTAAATGACGATCTTACGGACTTGTATTATGACTATCTCATGCCTGGCGCTGTCCCCGGCCTCCCCTCGTATGTTACTCCTTATAAGGAGCCTACGGTAGATTATTCCTATGAGTTTGTGGGCTGGGACAAGGATTTTGCACCAGCAACGGAACCTACGACATACATGGCGATGTATGTGCCTGTTCCCGTGCCCTCTAGCCCCGTTTTGGAAATTGCAGAAGGGGAAGGCTTTGTAATCGACGACTTTGAAGATGGTGATGTGGCTAGCAATTTGGGCACAAGTTGGTATGTCTATAGCGATAATGGCGTCTGTCTTTATGATTACAAGGGGTATTGTGAACGGTATGGCGAGTCTACGATTTCCCAGCAGGTGGTGGAAGACGTGGAGCACGGCAATGTCTTGCACGTTGGATATGTCATTGATGATTGGGCTGGTATAGGCCTGCCGCTTGCTGCTACTGGCGCGCTGAACCTTTCGCAGTGCAGTGCCATCCAGTATGACTACCGGGGAGGGACGCACAAATTTAGGGTAGAAAGCCCTTACGGGGTAGATGACCGACACTACCACAGATGGGTGGCGGCCAGCGATGAATGGACTACCGTCACGCTTTACTGGAGTGAATTTGAAAACTATTACATGGATTTGTCTATTGATGTAGTCCGCAGCCGTGCGACTCAGTTTATTTGGGACCTGGATTATGATGGGGAATCCTTAGAAATAGATAACGTCAAGTGCTTGAACAAGCCTAGTTATGTAATCCGATTCTATGACGAAGATGGCGCAACGCTGCTGGATAGCGCCGAGTTCGTGGAAGGGGAAACTCCTATGTATCGCGGTTCCAAGGACTTGTGGCAAATCGCAAATAACATGGGTGATGAACAAACCGCATACGTGGTGAGCTGGACTCCGGAATTGGTGGCAGCTGCGGCAAATGTGGACTACACATTGGTATATGCTTCTAGTGTAAGAACATATCGTGTTGAATTCTATGATGGAGATGATTGGCACTATTATGAATATGAGTATGGCGAAACACCTGAATATGACGGACCTACACCTAAACGCGATCCGGAGGACGATTGTAGAGAGTGGGCATTTACAGATTGGTCCTATTGGTCCTGTGATGAATATGGTATGTGTGGACAATCCTATGGTATAACATCGGTAACGGGTGATAGAGAGTATAGAGCTAATTTTGAGTGCGTAGATAAGGTCACCTATACTATTACCTTCCTGGATGACGAGGGTAACGTGCTGCCGAAATCTGGCGAGTATGAGGCCGGCTCATGGTTAGGCTCATATTGGCCGGAGAAGGCCCCTACGGATGAATATGAGTATGAATTCATAGGGTGGAAACCAGGATTGGAGATGGTCTTTGGACCTGCAACCTATACGGCAATGTTTGAACCCCATGTTCGCAGTTATCCTGTGAGGTTTGCGGATTACGATGGGACAACAATCTACGTGGACGACGAGTATGAAATATATTATGAATACGGAACCCCGTTCAGTAGCATTGAAAGACCTGAAACTCCCTCTAGAGACCCTGAGGGTGACGTGGAGTACACCTTTGCGGGTTGGTCGCCGTCCATTGAAGAGGGGACCGTAACTGGTGCGCTCACGTTTGTCGCTACCTATACTTCTACCGCAGGGACATATACTATTACTTTTGTCGATGGAGACAATAATATCCTGTATACGGCGGAATATGCCGAAAATGAAGTTCCTGTGTATGAAGGCGAAACACCCACGAAATGGCCAACGGAACAGTTCACCTACACGTGGGATGAAGCGGATGGCTGGGATAAGCCCCTTGCTGCTGTGACAGGCCCCGTTGTCTATACGGCCAAGTTCACGCCACAACCTAGAAGTTATGAGGTGGTGTTTATCAATGACGATGGCACCGAACTCTACCGCAATACATACGAATACGGGTCCACCATAACTGATGCCCCGACAGAAACCCAGGTGACTGCTGGAAAGACTGGCGAATTTAGGTATGACCCGGATTGGTGCGGTACATACGAAGATTGTGAAGAATATGATGACGAATATGAATGTGTGAAAAAGACGTATGAACGTGCTTGGTGTGGCGGCTTGGATGCCGTGACTAGAGACAGGGTCTATATGGCCAATATTAAATACAAGGTGAATCTCAATAATTATGACGATGTTACTGTCCTAAGTGAATGGTTTGCATATGGAACCGACATTGCTGACGAATTCTATTGGGATATAAAGGATAACTATGCCCGATTTGTGAAAGCCCCTACTGTCCAGTGGGATTATCGTTGGAACGAACAATGGGATGTAGAAATGGTTCCGGTTACCGGATCTGTCACCTATAAGGCGAAACTAGACAGTTCCCTCAGAAAGTATGCCGTGAAATTTGTTGACGAAGACGGCACTGTTCTGAAGGAAGCCGTTGAGTATGAATATGGAACTCTTGCTTCGGCAATAGAACTTCCGGACGAGACTCCTACTAAGGAACCCACTGTTGCCGAAACGTTTGCCTTTGCGGGCTGGGATGTTTCCGATGTGACTGGGAGTATAACTTACGTGGCGTCGTTTACTCCTTCGCCTAGAATGTACACGGTATCCTTTGTGGATGAGGATGATTCGCCTATTGCATCTGCGGAATACGCATACGGAACGGCGGCATCTGCGATTGTGCTGCCGGATGCGCCATTCAAGGCGAATCGCAGGTTTGTAGGCTGGAATCCCGAGGTGTCTGACGTGGATGGAACTGCAGAATATGTGGCACAGTATGTGGATGACAACAAGTTTGTGATTACCTGGCGTAATGACGATGGCACGCTTCTTTACGAGGGAACCTATTCAAGTGGGGAAACGCCTGTTTATGGAGGTGAAACCCCTGTCAAGGAATCTACGGATGAGTACAGTTACGAATTTGCAGGCTGGACCCTGTCCGCAGAATCGGAGGCGGGAGATAGGGAGTACGTGGCGGCCTACACAGGCACGAAACGCGAGTACCTTGTTCGGTTCGTAAACTACGACGAGACCTTGTTGCTTGAAACCATGTACGAATATGGCACGGTTGTTGCCGATATCGAAGTCCCGGAAAACCCGACAAAACCCTCTACGGAGACCAATGTCTATACCTTTGTGGGTTGGAGTCCTGAATTGTCCGATGTAACTGGAGAAGTTACCTACACGGCTCGGTTCGCTGGTAGGCCCATTACCAGTTCCTCTAGCAGTGCTGTGGTAAGCAGCAGTTCCGCGGAATCTAGTAGTTCTCAGGAATCTAGCAGTTCCGAAGCGTCTAGCAGCAGCGAAGAAGAATCCAGTTCTAGCGAAGAAACTGCCGAATCTAGTAGTTCCGAGACTGTGGTCTCCAGTTCTAGCGAAGAGCCCGAGATATCTAGCAGCAGTGCGGAAGAGTCCAGCAGCAGCGTGCAGATGTTCACGGTGACGTATGAGTGCCGTTTGGCACCTCTTATAAATTGTTGGCTTCGCAATATCCCGTATCAAATAACTGTGGCAGAAGGAACCCCGATATCGTCAGTGATTCCGGCGGAAAATCCAAAGATTAGCTTCGATGAAACGGAACAGTATACCTATGAATTTGTCGAGTGGAGTTTCACTGGGGAAACTGTGAATGAGAATATCCAATTGATTGCGGAATTTATTCGGGTTGTTCGTCAGTACACCATCACCTTCGTAGATTGGGACGGCTCGGAGATTGCTTCTGACGACTACGAATATGGTACGTCGGCAACAGACATAACGCCTAGCGCCCCCACCAGGGAAAGCGACGAGCAATACTCTTACACCTTCGCGGGCTGGAGCCCCGCTGTTGCAATCGTGACGGGGGAGGCCACCTACACGGCCACCTATACGCCAACGCCGTTGCCCGCCAGTAGCGGTGGCGAAGAAGAGTCCAGCAGTAGCGAAACGCCGGTGGTTTCTAGCTCTAGCGAAGAACCGATTGAATCCAGTTCTAGTGAAACGCCGGTTGTCTCCAGCTCCAGCGAAACGCCTGTAGCCAGCAGTAGTTCTGAGAAACCGGCCTCTAGTAGCAGTACAGAGATTGCCGCGAACTCTTCGAGTTCAACTTCGGCACCGCTCAGTTCAAGTCGCGATGACGACGCTAGCTCCAGTTCTAGCTCTGCCGACAAGCCGAAATCTAGCGCAAGTGAGGACGATAGCTCCAGTAGTTCCGATGCTAAGTCTAGTTCTAGCGCCAAGCCCGACGGACTCTACCCGACGGTGGGCAGTGTGAACATGGTTTTTGCCCACAACCAGCTTACGGTGACGGTGCAGGGTTCTGCCCCAGTCAAGGTCCAGGTGTTCGATATGCAGGGTAACCTGCAGCAGAATTACCTGGGCAGTTCCGCCGGCGACCATGTGGTGTCCCTCTCGCAACTCAAGCGGGGTAACTACATTGTGCGTGTGGTCCGCGGCAGCACCGTCAAGAACATGCGTGTAATGGTGCGTTAGCAGTAGACTGTCATCCCGGAAGCCCCAAGGGGGCTGATAGGATCCACAAAAAAAATCCCGGTTCATCCGGGATTTTTCATTTCTCTCGTCATTCTGACCCTGGAGCACGAAGTGCGATAGGGGAAGAATCCAGTCCTGAATCTTGTAACCTGCTTCGGATGGTATGGCGTTGGGGCCTGGATCCTTCGGCCCCTTACAGGACACTCAGGATGACGCAGAGTGCGTGCCACTCAGGATGACAAAAAAAAACGTCTTTTTTTTTGTATAAACTTGTCTGCATTTTTTTTCATTTGTACGATTATTCCAATTTGGATTACAAGAAACTGCTATAAAAGTTTGAAAAGCGACTTTCATCAATTGTAAACTTAAATTTATTATGGGAGAGGTATGCGGTCCTGCCGCGGTGAATTTATATTTATTCTTATAAAGTTCTCACAACGAGAACGGTTTTTGCAGTAACACAGATATTCGCGAGGTTCTATGCTAAAACTCCGCCTCCCCAAACTGGTAGCCCTGGGCACATTTGCCCTGGGCCTTTTCTCCACCGCCTACGCCGAAATCGCTCCCTTGCGTGTTGGCCCCGTGAGCCAGTACGGCCAGCTGCAGGCGGGCACGAACAATGCCGGCGAGGGCAGGATCTACGGCAGCTGTGAACATTTCCGTTCCAGCGGAAACGAAGTCCAGGTGAAGGGCATGAGCCTTTTCTGGAGTTGTGCTGCAAATCAGCAGCGGTACTGGAAAAAGGATATCATTACGGGGCTTGTGGAACGGCAGAATATCCAGCTGATCCGCGCCGCCATGGCGGTAGACGACATGGGCGAGTGGGCTGATGGTCACTATTTTACAAAGCCCGTTTTCTACCAGGCCATGCTGGATGAGGCCGTGGAGGCTGCGATAGAGAACGATATCTACGTGATTATCGACTTCCATTCCCATGTGGCGGCGGACAGTGTCGAGAACGCGAAGTCCTTTTTCAGGATTCAGGCGGAAAAATGGGGCAAATATGACAACGTGATTTTTGAGGTGTTCAACGAGCCGATTTGCGCTTCGGGTTCCGTGGGTGACAATAGCGATTGTAGTGAATATGGCGGGTTCATTGGCATGGACGGTATCAAAACCTATGCCGACCAGGTGGTTTCGGTGATCCGTGAGTATTCCGACAACCTGATTATTGTGGGGACGCCGATGTGGGACCAGTACCCGAATCAGGCGATTAATTATCGGGTTGAAGACCCTCTAGAAAATGACAATATCGCCTATGCGTTCCATTATTATGCGGGGCGAGATGATGGCTCTGCGGCCCATAGCTTTTCTTTGAGTTCCAATGCGGACAAGGCAATGCAAAGGGGCCTGTCGGTTTTCGTGAGCGAATGGGGAACGGTCGGCTACAATGGTGGCGGTGTGCCGAGTACCGCGTTGAATCCGCAGTGGCAAATTTGGATGAATTCCCGGAAAATTTCTTCGGCAAACTGGAATGTCGGGAAAAGCGACGATCCCAGCAGTGAATCCGGTTCTGAATACTTTGGATTCAATTTCGATCCCGACAACGCTCCCGATAATTGGACTTATTCCCGCAGTGGCCAGTGGGTCAACGCAAACGTCTTTAACGATTTGCCCGCCACTTACACGGCCTGTGATGACTATGTACCTGCTTCCAGTAGCAGTTTTGGCAGCAGTTCCAGCGGCAATGCTTTGGCCTATGATGTTTCGCCGAATTACACCTATGTGTATGCGGGTGGCGGATGGACGATTGCAAACGAAGAGGGCGAATTTGGTCTTGTCGCCGAAGTGATTGATGAAGAAACGGGCAGGTCAGTCATTGGCCTTAAGGGTGTAGTCGCCGAAGATGAGGCCGGCTGGGCGGGCATTGGCATGAACGTGAGTGACCTGGACGGCTGCCAACTCTTGCAGTATGACTACAAGGGGCTTTCCCACAACCTGGCCCTTGCCAATACGCCTGATGGCGACGACGTGATTGCGGAATACGGCATTCCTGCCACCGACGCATGGGAGACTTTCTCCCTTGACATGTCGGCTCTGTCTGGAATAGACCTGCAAAGTGGACTTGATATCAAGTGGCAACTCGCTGGTACGGGAAACGGGAACCTCTACGTCAATAACGTCCGTTGCGCTGTTCCCTCCAGCAGCAGTTCCAGCGGTGACGAACCTGCAAGCAGCTCCAGCATCAAACTCCCGGTCGTTGCGGCTCCCACCACCCACACGGAACTGTTCGACGATTTCGAGGATGGCGATATGTTCCCGCTGTGGAGTGTCGGAAATTACTGGGCTGAATCTGATAGGGGCGACAATGGAGGAAATACGACTGCGCAATTGGATGTTGTGCCAGGAAACGGCGGAAAGGTTCTCCAGTTGACCTATGCCTATGACGTGGGTAAATATGCGTATAATCCGTTTGCTACCATATCTACCAACGACTTTGGCAATCTGAATCTTTCGCAGTGCAGCGCCATCCAGTATGACTACAAGGGTTCCGCCCATAAGTTCCGCATAAAAGTGAGCGAAAATGTCAACAACTTGCTCGAGATGGGATGGGGCTTCCATACCTACACGGTAGACCATCCCAGCGCTACATGGCAGACCGTTTCCATTCCCTTGGCCTCCCTGCGGCAAGAATGGGGCAAGGAAGTGCCAATCGAAATAGCCATGCAATATGCGAACGGCTTTGACTGGCGTGTCGAAGCGGAAGACAGGATGTCCACAGAAACAGGAACCCTTTCCATTGATAACATCCGTTGCATAGGTCTTGCCGAAACCCGGTACTATACGGTGACTTTCAAGAATGGCGAAGAAACCCTCTTGGAAAAGAGTTGGGCAGAAGGTTCCAACACGTATGATCCTGGACTTACTCCTGTGAGGGCTCCTGACCCGCAGTTTACCTACACGTTCACCGGGTGGACCCCCTCCCTATTGGACATGTATTGGGAACCTGTGAAGGTTACGGCAAATGCGGTTTATCAGGCCGAATTTGACTCCGAGATCCGTACCTATACAGTCACCTTCCTGATGGACGACGGGGAAACGGAGTATGCGACTGCGAATGCAGAATACGATACTCCTGTTCAGGACATTTTGCCGGAGAACCCCGCTAAGGATGCTACCGACGAATATACCTATACGTTTAACAGTTGGAGCCCATCCGTGACGGATGCCGTTGTTACGGGCGACATGTTCTACGTGGCCTCCTTTGGAGCAACCAAGAAACAGTATTCCATCGCCTTTGTGGATGTCGATGACGAGACCGTGTTAAAGGCTGCTACGCTTTATGATTACGGTACCCCGTTTGACGAAATCGATGCTCCTACCGTTTCTGACAATGGTGGATGGAGGTTTGCCGGATGGACCCCGAACCCTGCAACCGTTACAGAAGATGTGACCTACAGAGCCACCTATACCCAAAAGTTTATCATTACCTGGAAGGATGACGATGGCTCCGTGTTGAGGTATGACTACCACGATGCCGGCGAAATTCCCGATTATGGGGAAGACCCCACCAAGCCTGCAACGGCACAGTATTCCTATGACTTTACGGGCTGGACACCTGCCGTAACCGACGTGACAGGGGATGCCGTATATACGGCGACCTATAGTGCGGCGGTAAACGCCTATGAAGTTGCTTTCATGGATAATCAGGGAGAAGAAATAATCGCTACTTCGTCATATCCCTATGGAACCCAGGTCCAGACAATCGCTCCCAACCTTTCTGCTGGAGATGCTGTCTGGTCAACTGCTGGAGAATCCTGCCTCTTTACCGGCTGGAACCCCGTAATCCTGGGTGAAGCGGTTGTGACCGGAGACAAGGCCTATACGGCCCAGTGCACGGTGGTCCCGAACAAGTACAGCATCACCTTCGTGATGGATGACGGGACCACACTTGTTGCCACGGTGACTAGGGACTATGGAACCTTGATAAACGATATGCTTCCCGATGAACCGACCAAGACTGCAACGAATGCAAAGACATTTGAATTCGCCCGTTGGGTAACGCTTGACGGACAATCCATTGCCGAAGATGCAGAATTGGAGGGAAATACGACCCTCAAGGCTGTGTTCAACGAGTTTGACCGTATGTATGCTGTTGCATTCGTAGACTACGACAATACGGTGCTCAAGCCTGCCACGTTCTATACCTACGGCGCGACGGTCGAGGTCCCGGACGATCCTACTAGGGATGCTGCTGGTATATATACCTACGAGTTCCGCGACTGGAACCCTGCAGTCACTACCGTGACAGGCGAGGCCATCTACAAGGCGACCTACGACTCTACCGCCCACTATGGCGCTATTGCCATTAGCGTCATTGACGGGAAGAAGACGGCTACTATCGAGGGTTCTTATACGGATGGGGATGTAGTGAATATCCCGGCGTCTATAGACGTCGATACCGTAGTCTTCAACCGCACCTTCTCGGCCAGTGGATATTCTACCATCACGCTGCCCTTCAGCATTAACAGAAATGCTATTGAAGGGGTATCGAAGGTCCTGACGTTCACTGGCATTGGTTACGATGAGAACGGGAAGAAACAGGTCGAGATGGAAGAGGTTAACGGTGAACTCAGTGCCTATAAGCCCTACATGGTGGAACTGAGTAGCGAAGGAAGCCTCGTGTTCCATGGCAACTCCATGGTAATCCAACCGACGGAGGGGGCCAATACCGTTGTCCAGGGTGATGACGGCTGGGAATTCCGTGGAACACTCAGCAAGATAGTCTGGGATGAGAAGCATCCTGACCTGGGCCGTGTCTATGGATTCTCTGCCAAGGAGGCGAATAATGTGCGTATAGGCCAGTTTGTAAAGGCTGGCAAGGGTGCTTGGATTAATCCGTTCAGGGCCTACATGATATACAATGAAGGCAACTCCGCTGGTAAGTCTGCCGGCCATGCTTATGTCAGTGCCGAACCGCTTCCCGATTACATGGATGTGGTGGTCGTGAGCCGTGGCGCCACAGGTGAGGAGAGCAAGACGGTTATCGGCGGCATCAATACCCGCACCGGCGAGTTCAAGATGATGCAGGACTACGACCTGAAGGGACGCAAGCTTAACGGTAAGCCCACCGCTCGCGGTGTCTACTATGGCAAGAAAAAGATTATTAAATAGGAGAAAAACTCATGAATATCGAAATGACACAGAAGAAGGACTATGTAACGCCCGAGATGGAGGAGGTGGAACTCTTTTGTAGGGGAAATTTACTGCAGGAGGCTAGTCAGGAGGCTAGTCTCGAGTGTGATGTATTATCTGATTCAGAATGTATGCAATAGTAGCCCTACCGCATTTGGGCATCTGCTGACCTAACCAGATTCTCTTCTCTTGAGAAAAAATCCCGACCTGTGTGAAGGTCGGGATTTTTCTTTAGTATCGTTCTGATCCGCAGACGTTACACGCCCAGGGCCTCGATGGCGGCCTTGTACTTGTGGAGGCGGAACTTGGTCTTGAGTTCCCGGCGTTCCTGGCGCTGGATGTACTTGTCGTCCATGAGCATGGTCAAGATGGCGGCCTTTGCCTTGGCGGCAACGGGGTTGTCCTTGAGGGTCTCCACGAATTTCACGAATTCCTTTTCGCGGGCCTCGTAGGTGGCCTGTTCGGCGGGCATGCCTTGGGCCATGAGGTTGCAGCTGTATTCGTCGATCCAGCCCTGGTTCTTGTGGTAGGTCATCTTCTGGATGAGTTCCACCATGTCGGCGGGTACGCCCATGGCGATGACGTCTTCGGGAGTCTTCTTGGTAGAAGCCGTGATGAGGTCCTGCAGGATGGCGAGGGTCTGCACCTCTTCGGACTCGCCCTTGTTCTTGAGGTAGTCCGCCACGTTCTGCAGAAAGTCGATGTAGGGTCCGCCGGCCTTGTCCTTTTGACCTTTGTGGACCTCGGCGGCAATTTTGTAGGCTTCTTGGTAAGAGAGCATAATGTTCCTTTTTGAGTGTAGAATTTTGGGCGACTTGCGCCATACCCCCAATATATATAATGTGCCGGGAAAAGTGTCACGTTTTTGTTTTATTTGCTCTTTTTTGGAATGTATGGTGTGCTTTTGAGCACTTGTACAGTCTGTTAGTTTTTATTTACATTTATAAAGAAATTAACATAAACCAAGGAGTACGAATGAAAAAGATATGGTCCAAGTTTGCAGAAATGTGGTCCAAATACAGGGAACGGGCAATGTCCAGGATGGACAATGTCGAAAACGCCTTTAATTTCCCCGTATCAAGAATTTTTTGGCACATACTTACGATTCTAGGTGTTATCGGGGCCGTTCTTGGCTTGATTGCTGTTCTGTACGGCTTGACTCCTGTGATGAAGCGGAATGTGGAAAAGCCGAATCTTGCGGAACGCCAGGCGGTTGACGTCTCTCAGATGCCCAAATGCGTTGTCAAGAAAAAGACATCGGAAATCCAGATAGTGGAAGAAGAGAAGTGTGCGATGCCTAGGGTGTCTCTGGACGCCTTTGTCAAGGCTTTCCCCAAGGAAAAGTTCACGCAGAACTTGAAGAAACCCCAGAATATTTGCGATGCTAGTGAAGCGGAAGAGGTCAAGGTCTGGAATGACTACTATGAGGAATGGGAAGTCAAGCGCAAGTTCCCCGACAGGTGCTTCGTGTCAGGTGAAGTGGATACCTACTTTGCCCTGGAAATCAGGAAGGTGCTGAATGGCTATTTCCCCTGCGACTCTGTAAACCAGCAGATGGTTGCCAACGAGATGGGCACACACCTGCAGTTCTACCAGGAATCTTCTCGTGGAACCATCATGAAGATTTCTTTCAGGTGGTTGGACCGTCTGAAAACTTTGGATGAGGTGAAGGCGACCTTTGAATTGTGGTCTGTCGTTGATAAGGTTATCGGAAACGCGGATGACGCCTCCATAACGGTGCAGGTGGAAGGCCTGTTCTCCCAGTTGGAAGACTTTATGGAGAAAAATCCGGTGAACGGAGCCGAGATGATGAAGAAGGCGATGGAAGTGGTGAATATCGCCCATGGCCTGAAGCGGATGGATGTGTGGCTTGTCTCCCGTGCCAGCTACGGTGAAATCATAAAGATTTACAACACCTACGATGCTGATGGCCAGCTCCAGATGACTCCGATTTCTGACTGGACACGCGCTACAGACCAGTTCCTTTCTATGAGCAATCTCCATTCCGGAAACGAAATCGATTGCAACCTGAAGAATTACTATAAGCTTTATATCGACATGATGAAACTGCAGGTCGAGGAGA
This sequence comes from Fibrobacter sp. UBA4223, assembly GCA_002382975.1. GTDB lineage: Bacteria > Fibrobacterota > Fibrobacteria > Fibrobacterales > Fibrobacteraceae > Fibrobacter. The sequence continues at coordinate 7,674 of DFTB01000012.1, read as the reverse complement.
ATGCTAAACGTGTTGCCGAGTATAATCAGAAAAAGGCTGAAGCCGAAGCTGAAGCTGCGGCAAAGAAGGCTGTCAAGGTCGGTATCATGAGCGTTGGTGGCTGGGCCGTTCTGATTGGTGCGGCGGTTGTTATCCTAATTGCATTGTTGCTGCTGATGTTCAATATTCAGAGGACGCTGCTGCGCATGAAGGAGATGATGGAACAGGGCCAGGGCCCCAAGGCCAGCAGTGCTCCGGTAGATACTCCTGACGAAAAGAAGTAAAAAGATCTCCATACTGTAGAGATTTTGAAAAATGGGAACCGCAGTGACGCGGTTCCCTAATTTTTTTGAATTTGATTTTTTTTCGTGATTAGAGCGTCTTGCCCAAAATGGCAGAGACGTTCTTCAGGATGCCTTCGGCTACGTCGGGCTTGTTCATGGAATAGACGTGCACGTTGGTGATGCCGTTGGCGTACAGGTCGATAATCTGGTCGCTGGCGTAGATGATGCCCGCCTGCTTCATGGCCTCGGGATCGCTTCCGAACTTGTCCACCAGGGACTTGAACCGCTGGGGCATGAAGGAGCCCGAAAGCTTGACGGCCCGCTCCACCTGGTTGGCGTTGGTGATGGGCATGATGCCGGGGAGTACGGGGCAGGTGACTCCTGCTTCCCGGAGCTTGTACATGAAGTTCAGGAACAGGTTGTTGTCGAATACCATCTGGGTGGTTAAGAAGTCGGCGCCGGCGTCCACCTTTTCTTTGAGGTGCTTGATGTCTTCGGCCTGTGTCTTGCTTTCGGGGTGCTTTTCGGGGTAGCAGGCCGCTCCGATGCAGAAGTCTGCGTCGGCGGCCTTGAGTTCCTGGATGAGTTCTACGGCGTAGTGGTAGTCGCAACCTTCCCGGCCCTTTTCGATGAGCTCCGGAGTGAGGTCGCCGCGGAGGGCCATCACGTTCTTGATGCCTGCGGCCTTCATGTCGGCAATGCGCTGGCGGACCGTCTCCTTGCTGCTGGACACGCAGGTGAGGTGAGCCAGCATGGGGATGTTGTATTTTTCCTTGAGGTTCTTTGCGATGTCCAGGGTGAAGTGGCTTACGCCGCCGCCTGCGCCGTAGGTGACGCTCATGAAGGCGGGGCCGAGGGCCGCGATGGATTCGGTTGCCGCCTTGACGCTCTCGAAGCTGGTTTCTTTTTTGGGTGGGAACACCTCGAAGGAGAGGCTCATCTTGTCTTGCTTGAGGATGTCGATAATCTTCATACTCACTCCGTGCCACACTTCGGGTGGCGGGATTTACTTATGCAAATATTTTAATATACGCATAAATATATAAAAAGCCGGCGGTAATGGCAACGGATTATGCTATATTGTCGGGCATGAAACGTCTTTTTTGCTTTTTGTTGCCGTTCTGCCTGACCGCGGGCCTGGCTGTGGGGCTGTCTGCCTGTGGCGATGATTCTTCTTCGTCGGCGGAGGACCTGTCCTCGTCTTCTTCCAAGGCTCCTGACTGCAAGTTTGATGTAGATGCCAAGTTCTGGGAATACGGCTACGCGGACGGTCAGGGGACGTTCAACATAGTGCACTATCTTGACCAAGACAGCGTGCTCTTTGTGGAGCATTTCGTATCTACGAAAGACGACGAGGAGCAGTGCGACGCCCTCAGTAAAGCCTTTGACGATATGTACTACGTATATTCGGATTCGTTGTGTTTCCACAGGTTGGACTTTGCCATCCACATGAAAAACGAAGACGGTACCTTTGGCCCCTCCCGTATGAGCAAGGCCGGACACATGGAAGCCTTTGCCCAGGACTGCCTTGCCGATAAGGGAAATCGCCGCAGTCCGGATAAGCCCTTTGGCGATACGCCGGGGTACGATTCGGAATTTATCGACCAGTTCTTTTAGGGTTTTACAGAATAGGATAATTTTTCTATATTAGAGCCCGCTTTGCTCGCGTAGCTCAGTTGGATAGAGCAGCTGCCTTCTAAGCAGCGGGTCGTGGGTTCGACTCCCGCCGTGAGTATAAATAGTCTGGACACCATTGGTGTCCAGACTATTTATTTTTAAGGAGGGGGCGAACCCGAAGGGTTCGACCTCTGCGTAAGGCGAACGCAGTGACCGAGCTCGCTCGGGCAATGCTGAGCCGAAGCAGAGGCTACAAAGCACGAAGTGCTTTGTGAGTCCCGCCGTGAATTATACTTGCATATCCGAGCCGAAGCCGGAACTGCTTCGCAAAGCGAAGCAGCCTCCCGCCGTGAGAAGCTAAATCGAAGCAGAGGCTACAAAGCACGAAGTGCTTTGTGAGTCCCGCCGTGAGTGACTTTATTAATTTGCCGTGAGTATTATATAATCGGAAACATCATGCGTGTCCAGAGGGCGTCGTCTAGATCGCGTCTGGAATCAACAACGGCCAAGACTTTGACGCGGTTTTCTTCTTTGCGGTAAAAGATTCTCCAGGGGCTTACTACGAGTTCTCGGAAACCGTTGATTTGCAAGTATTCTAATTCCACAGGAAGTCTGCCCAAATCAGGAAACTTTTCAAGTATCTGACATTCCTTCTTTATTCTTGCAAGAACATCCTTGGCGTTTTTAGGGCTGCTCGCTGCGATATGCATGATGATGGACTTCAGGTCGAGAGATGCCGATTCGGACCATTCTACAGTGATTCTCTTAGAGGGCATTCAGTTCTTTCTCCAAGGAATCAAAGAGGTCCTTTTGATGGATTGTTTTTCCTTTTGAAAATTCGGCTTCGCTTTGAGCGAAAAGCTTAAACAACTTTAAGCCGTCCTGCATCATTTGGAATGTCTCGGTATCGAGGATTACGCCGCGAGCCTCGCCGTTTTGTGTGACAATGTAGGGAGCACGAGTGTCGTTTACATGGTCTAGAACTTTTGCAGCGTTTGCCTTAATGTAGGAAATTGGCTTGATGTTTTTATAGGCTGACATAAAACCTCGCACAAGACTGAATTTGGTATTAAATATAGTCTTTCGTTGGGGGTAATGCAAGTGATAATTCTATTTACTCTCGCACAATCTCAATAGCGGTCAGTTCCGCACCGGTTTCCAGGTGATGCACGCTGAAACGGGCCGCACGGCCGGGGGCGGCGCTCTCGTAAAGTCCGAAGGTCGGCGGGTTTCCGCCCTTGGGCAGGCTCGTGGAGCCTGGGTTCAGGCAGTAGACGCCATCGGCGTTCTTTTCGGCGGTAAAAATGTGCGTGTGTCCCGAAAAATAGACGTCGGCCTTGTAGTGGCTGAATAGGTATGGGTCGTAAAGGTGACCGTGGCTCAAAAACAGACGCAGTCCGTTTTCTTCGATTTCGGCAAAGTCGGCAAGGCAGGGGAATCCCAGCACCATCTGGTCCACTTCGGCGTCACAGTTGCCGCGGACGGCGGTAATCTTGTCCTTAAGCGGGCTCAAGAGCTCGACAACGCCTTGCGGGTCGTGTCCGCCGGGCAGCGGGTTTCGGGGCCCGTGATAAAGTAGGTCGCCCAAAAGGAAAATGCGGTCGCATTTGAGCTTGTCGAGGTAAGAAAGCGCCATCTTGCAGGCGAACGCAGAACCGTGAATATCAGAAAGAACTAAAGTGCGCATAGGATAATTCAGAATTCGAATTTCGGAGTTCGGAGATGATTGTAATATAGTTAAAATAGGGTAGGTGGGCGAAATAGAAATAGGTATATTTGACGTGATGAGCGTTTTCTACCACCTTCCCGGCCTGTTCGAATTTTACGACCTATACAAGGCGTTTTTGCCTCTGTTCCGCGAGCATCGGGAATACTTTTACGAGTGGTGCGAAATCGGTTCTATTTACGGTGCGCCCAGCGATTGCCTGTGGGGTGGAGGCCGCGTCGGATTTGGCGATGCAGACCCCGAGTCCGTTGCTGCGCTCACCAAGGAATATGGCATCTCGGCGCGCTTGACCTTCAGCAATTCGCTTCTCCGGGAAGAGCATCTTTCTGACAAGAAATGTAATGATTTGTGCGCCCTGTTCGAAAAAAATGGAGCGGCTCCGAGCGGCGTTATTGTTCATTCGGATTTGTTGCTCGATTACATCAAGGCGAAGTATCCGGGATTCTATTTCGTTTCTTCGACCACGAAGGTGCTGATGGAATTTAGCCGCTTCGAAGCAGAACTGAACCGCGACGAATTTAGTTACGTGGTGCCGGATTTCAGGCTCAACAAGCAATTCGCCAAACTCAACGCACTATCGGCTGCGCAAAAGCATAAAGTCGAGTTCCTGTGCAATGAATGCTGCTGGTTCGGCTGCCAAGATCGCAAAAAGTGCTACGAGAACGTGAGCCAGAAAAACCTCGGCGAAACTCAAGAAGACCACGTTTGTGCCTCGCCGAACGCAGGGCGTGGCTACCGCTTCTCTGACGCCATGAAAAATCCCGGCTTTATCGGAATCGACGATATTCAAAACGTATACGCCCCGCAAGGATTCCGCCACTTTAAAATCGAAGGCCGCAGCCTCGGCAGCGCCGTCATCCTGGAATTTCTGCTCTATTACATGACCAAACCCGAATTCCAGCTCAAGGTCCGCGAAGAAATCTACCTCGACAGCACGCTGGACTTGTTTTAAGACGAACCATGCTTATTTTTTCCGTTTTTCGGCTTTTTGGGGCGTTTTTTCATTGTCTGAAACACGAAAAAATGCTATATTTGATGCGTAAAAATCTAATTACCTTAAAAGGAAGGTTAAATCATGGCTAGAAAGAAGATTGCACTCGTTGGTGCTGGTCAGATCGGTGGTACAATGGCTCTCGTGCTCGCCCAGAAGAATCTTGGCGACGTGGTCCTTATCGATATTCCGCAGACTCAGGGCATGCCGAAGGGCAAGGCTCTCGATATCATGGAAGGCCGCTCTGTCATCAACTCTTCTGTGGATCTTCAGGGCTCTACCGATTACTCCGCCATCAAGGGCGCAGACGTTGTGATCGTGACCGCCGGTTTCCCGCGTATGCCGGGCATGAGCCGTGACGACCTCCTGGACAAGAACTGCGGCGTTATCAAGACCGTTGCCGAAGCCATCAAGGAAAACGCTCCGGATGCATTCGTCATCGTGATCACCAACCCGCTGGACGCCATGGTTTACAACATGCAGAAGCAGTCCGGCCTCCCGGCCAACAAGGTTATCGGTATGGCTGGCGTGCTTGACTCTGCCCGTCTCGCTTGCTTTGTGGCCGACGAACTGGGCGTGTCTGTCGAAGACGTGAAGGCCCTCGTGATGGGTGGCCACGGCGACACCATGGTTTCCATCATGGAATGCGTGTCTGTTGGCGGTATCCCGGTTTCTCAGCTCATGAGCAAGGAAAAGTTTGCCGAACTCGCCAAGCGTACCGCCGGTGCCGGTGGCGAAATCGTGAACCTCCTGGGTCGCGGCTCTGCCTTCTATAGCCCGGCTACTTCCGCCATCCACATGGCCGAAGCCTACCTGCTCGACAAGAAGAGCGTGTTCTCTTGCGCAGCCAAGCTGAACGGCGAATACGGCGTGAAGGGCCTCTACTGCGGCGTGCCGGTTGTCGTCGGTGCAAACGGTGTCGAGAAGATTCTCGAAGTCAAGATGAGCGACGAAGAAAAGGCTGCCTTCGCGAAGTCTGTTGAGGCTTGCAAGAAGAACGCCGAATGGGTCGACGCACATACCTGACCGTTCGCGCTAGACTCTAGCATACAAGTGTAGGGCTGGCGCTCACTCCCGCGAACACGACCGGTTAATACCGGTCGTTTTTCGCTCACACGTAATTGACAAAATGTCATCCCCGCGAAGGCGGGGATCTCCGATAAAGTTTGTCCCTCGGCTTAGCCGAGGGATTTTCTGTTGAGAAGGCTAGGCAAGAACCTTTTCAAGCAGATTTCGTACTGATCCAACAACTGTTTCAAACGGGATACCTTTCGCATAACTGAAGGTCTTGCTGTATTTTTCCCATTGGCGGCGTATGTCGTCGCTATGTTCGATAATGTCCATCCGCTGTGCGTATTCCTGCGTCACCACGTCTGCGGTCTTGCGGTGCTCCGCTGTCGAAAGTAATGCTCGACTCAAAGTAGGGATGTCGAACTGGACTGACTTTATGAGCATATAGACATCGTAGTAGTCACGGGGGCGTTTATTGAATATTCCTCTTGTTACAATTGTTTCAAGTTTTTCTGCTAGAATTGTTTCTATGGGGTATGAATATACAAGAAAAAGTTCGTCATCGAAGATTTTACGATATCCAAACTTAACGGGGCCTGGAACAATGGAATCGCCTGTAGTTATGTCAATGAAAATAGGCGTAATCACAGATTCGTATACAGCATTTAGTTTGAGGCAAAAACCGCCATAGGCATCGTCCTTTCTAATTGAGGTCGATGAAATAATTTCAAATGTGACATTGTCCCCTAATGGCTCGCTTATAATATCCTGTATGGCTTCGTTGATTTTATCTTCTGTTAGCGGGAAATCGACAACAGTTGTATCCATATCCATTGTAGAGCGCTTGTCGAGCCCTAGCATAGAGGATAGTAGTAATCCGCCCTTTAGAATGAAATTCGACGCAAATCTAGAACGGGCTATTCTTTCGACGAACCGCTCAAACATGAAATTCTGCAAAACGACCTGTGCTGGTATGGCATTGTATTTTGCATAGGCGTTAATCCGAGCTTTTAAGCGTGTTGCGTTGGGTGTTCTTTGTTTCAAACAAGCACCTCCATGTATTGTTGAACCGTTGAAATGACGGAAAGCCTTGTTGCATAATCGTAGAGGTTGAACAAGTTCTTTTGCGCCATTTTTGCGTAATTCTTAATAGCGGCAATAGCTGTTTCGTCGTCGATCCGTCGACGGCTTCTCAAAATATCACAAAGAGTCCGTTCGGCATCGTAACATGGGACCAGGTTGCCAAAAGTTGTTTTGCGTTGGCTTAAACCTATTTTCAAGAATTCTGGCTTTACATAAAAAATAGAGCATTGTTCTTTGATGGACTGGGGAACGACCTTGTCAGAACGGATGGTTATTGAATGTTTGAAGGGGGTCCTTTCGGCAAAGCCATTCAAAAATAGTGCACTTTCGTGCGAGAAGATAATACTTGGATTCTGAAGATGAATCGCGTACATGCTGTCGATTATTGAATCGGGTAGAGCGTAAAGTCCATGGCGAACATGGACCAATTCTCCCTTATCTACATACCTCGCAAGCATTGTTTTGGAAACGCCGCTGCGTATAGCCATATCGGTAGTCAGAAGGTTTCCATGTCTTTTGATTGCTTTGAATACGCAGTCCTTCATAGGAATATCCCGGTATATATTTACTTTGATAACGATAATATATATAATTTCGTGTAAAAAGTAAACGTATTTACCAATAATTACCGCAAAAACTGCGATAATTTCCAAAAATTTCGGTATATCCATAGCCTTATCCTATGGAACGCAAGCCCCCTGCGGGCCCCTGTCGGGGGATATGGGAAAGGTCGGAATTCCCGACAACAAAGCCGAATGAACAGCCGTTGGCTAGAAATTAGCAAATACGGCTTGACAAAAATGACAAAAAATTTGCTGAAAATAAGAAAAAGAATGTATTTTAAAAGATAGAATTTTTTTTGAAACCTTTTTACTTCAAAACAAGATGGAGGGAAACTATGGATAATTCAAAAGATTTGGTGATTTTAATTATAGTGATTTGTTTTTTTATAGGAAATTTGATTATTCCGGAGCGGCGGAGCC